>JAVVXB010000024.1:0-49177 GCA_036651815.1 Clostridia bacterium | reverse complement strand
CCGCCACTCCGCATCTGAAAGCCGAACTTTTTCTTCAGGCATAGCATTACCTCCATGATGTTAAAGCAGCATATTAAAAGTATATCCGATAAAGGAGTATTTGGAATTTGTTAATGATAAATAAATGTCTCTTGGACAATCAATCAAATGTAACACTTTGGAATGCATTTTAAGCCAATTAGATAGAAAGCATTACTTCTTTATTTCTATCATAAATAACAGCTCTAACGTGGTATTTCAGCCTCACAATTCGTTACAGATTATTTGAAATATTATATGTTTTGTTAAAATAAACAACAAATCCGAACGCCTCTCCTATAAAAAAGAAAGGGTTCGGATTTCAATCAGATGGCGGAGAAGGTGGGATTTGAACCCACGCACCGGTTACCCCAGTCTACTCCCTTAGCAGGGGAGCCCCTTATAGCCACTTGGGTACTTCTCCAAAACAAAATTAGATGCTGGCGGAGAGAGAGGGATTTGAACCCCCGGTGCCTCTCAGCATCACCGGTTTTCAAGACCGGCTCCATAAACCACTCGGACATCTCTCCAGTCAATTTCTTTGTAGAGTATAGCAATTTTCCCGTGTTTTGTCAATGAGAATTGTTCGTGTCAACTTGTTTTATAAATTATAACTTGAATTGCTACACCCATCGGATAATTGCTTTCTGAATCCGCTTTCCCCGCAGACGGATTAATTATTGAGCCACAATATCCATCGTCGTATCCTGTTCGCGCTCAACGTTAAGAAGCCATTCGCTTCTTCAAAGTGGCCTCTTCTGTGACTTTATCTACTGACGCTTACCCCAACGATTGACGAAGAACCGTTTTTATTGCAACTTAAACGCTACACCCATTCACAAATGGCTTCCGCTGTTGCTTCATCTAAGGCTCATGCCCCAATGATTGGCATTAAGTCGATTCTTTTAGCAGACGAATGACATTGCGTCAAGAAAAGTGACAAGCCTCCGCTACATTGGCAAAGGCTTGTCACCTGTATTCATTCCTCGTTAAGTCTGTATAACGATGTATTACGTACAATAGCAATTTGACTTCTTACAGTGTTTCGATTGTTTACATTGCATGGCCACGTCAGCACGTGTGTGAAGCGCACTAATTTTTTAAGCTTGAACCTTAGTTGCTTCTGCTTTTTCTATTTTGTAGAAGATTTTCGAACCAACATAATAGATTACGCAAGCAATGACCATCGCATTGATCGCCGCAATGCCCCATTTGACAAAGTTACCAACCAACGCGCCTGCAACAACACCTGCGATCGCGCACCAATTCACCTTTTTAATCGGTGCATTCGCTTTCATGTAATTTTCCTTATGCAGGAAGTAATCAAGCATAATTATTGCACCGATCGGCGGCAATGTGGCGTTGAGGAACGAAAGCCATCCAACGAAGTTGTTGTATAGCCAGATCGCGGTCACTGTACCAACAAGACCGGCAATGAGTACCATCGGACGTTTCCGAACCTTGGTGATATTTGAAAGTCCCAAACCAGAGGTGTACAACGCGTTATCATTTGTTGTCCAGATGTTGGCACCCAGTACGATCAGCGCCGGAATTGCCAGCCCTTGTGCAATCATGACATAGAAAATATCGTCTTTTCCCGTGAATGCTCCACCAACTGCACCGAATGCAAACATCAGCGTGTTGCCAAGGAAGAACGCGATAACTGTAGAAATGACAGCAATTTTGTTATTCTTCGCAAATCGTACGAAGTTTGGTGTTGCCGTACCACCAGAAACGAACGATCCGATGACCATTCCGACCGCCGCAAAGAGTGAAACGCTGCCGGCAGATTTTCCAAAGATTGCGGTCAGTCCACCGCCTGCAGTCGTTGCCGTGACCATGGAATAAATACCCAGAATGGCAATCAGCGGCACAGAAATGTAGCTTACGATTTCAATGCCCTTGATGCCGAAATATGCAGATGTTGTCATGCACGCGCCGGCAATAACCACCAGTATCCACGGGCTTATCCCCAATAATTCGGCAGCTGGAATGGCAAACATAGCCGCACCAACGCCAAACCATCCAATCTGCGTAAAGCTGATCAATGCCGAGGGGAGGTATGAACCAATGGTACCAAAGGAATGGTGCGCAAGCAAGTCGAGACTAAGTCCGGTGTTGCAGCCAATATACGCAAGGCCGCCCGTGTAAGCTCCAAGGATGATGCCTCCAATAAGAACCGCCCAGATAAATCCGCTCAGATCAAGACCGTTGCCCATCTTTGCACCGACGCTCATACTGGCTGAAAAAAACGTAAAGCCTAGCATGATGGCAAACATAGCCATGAATCCTTTTCTGGCAGATTGAGGAACCGCTTCCAACGAATAATCAACATCTACGCGTTGTTTTTTTGGATTCTCCATGATACTACCTCCAATTGAAATTGCTGGATGTAACCATTTACATCCGCTAATTATAATTTACTCATTCATTGCGCCGTTGTCAACCAAATTATAGAAATATCACCGTAATAATGTACTTTTTTTGTATGTAATACTACGATCTTCCACGAATATGCTTGTGTACGGCGGTTTTCACCTCGTAAACAGCGCAAAAAAATGTGTAATTAATTATTATTCAATTGTCAGAAGAAACTATTTACATCCATCCCTGCTTGAAGCAACCCTTTAGTACGTGGTATACTATCAAGAATAATAACAGGTGGTACAATTATGAACATTCGCAAAGTCGCGGAGATGGCCGGTGTATCGGTCGCTACCATTTCCCGCGTACTAAATCATCCCGAGCAGGTGTTGCCCGAAACGCGCGAGCACGTACTCAGTATGATGAAACAGCTCAACTACACGCCTAATTTTTTTGCGCGCAGTCTTAACCTCAGTAAAACCAATACGATTGCGTTGCTCATCCCCAGCATTGAATCGGATTTCTATCAAAAGGTAATCTCGGGCATCGAAACCGTGGTAAGAAGTAAAGACTATGCCGTGTTCTTTTGCAATACGCATGGCAATCCCCAAATTGAATTTGATTTCATTAAAATGGTGGCGGCGCGCCGCATTGACGGCATCGTTTTAGTTTCCTCCCATCTGGATGAGCAGCAAGCACTGCATCTGCAAAATACAAAGATTCCAAGCATCCATATTGGAAAAAACCGCATCAGCGGCTGTGAGACACTGTGCTATATTGATTTTGAGGAAGGAACCTATCGGCTGATACGGCATCTGATCGGACTCGGTCATCAGCGAATTGACCTGCTGCTGGACAATCTACAAACAAATGAAACCGCACAAATCGAAGCCGGATTCCGTAGAGCACAACGCGAAAGCGGTAAAAGAATCAAGTGCAAGCAATCTTTCGGAGAAAGCAGTGTGCAAGGCGGCTATATCGCTGGACAGCGGATGGTACAGCAGGATGATTTTCCGGACGCGCTGGTCACCGCAAGTGATGAACAGGCGCTTGGCGTAATGAAAGCGGCGCAGGATACCGGCCTATTGATTCCACAACAGTTGGCATTGGCAAGCATGACCGATTCGCCCATGTGCTCCATTGTATCTCCGCCGTTGACTTGTCTTGAGCATCCCGCGGTTAAATTAGGGATGGCAGCCGCGCGCCTCTTGCTGGATAATATTGAAAACAAGGAACTAGAACTTGGCGTTCCACAAGAGATGATTTTACAACCCAAATTGAAAATTCGAAAATCCTGTGGCAATACAAAATATATCTATGAGCTCTTTGACTAAATCGACGAATACGTTTCTGCCTTAAGTTGAAATAACAACAGATGCATTTCCACCCGAAGCTGATAATCTGCAAATCCTGTGGTAACACGGAATATATATACGAACTGTTCGATTAAAGCAAAAAGGAGCATCCGTATGTCCAATTCAATTGATCTAATGGGTCTCCAACTCAAAAACCCGGTCCTGGTGGCATCTGGTCCATGGGCAAGAGACGCCGCATCCATTCAACGTTGCATCGATGCCGGCGCGGCAGCCGTGATCACGGAGACCATCACACTGGAAGCCCGGCGTCGCATTTGTCCGCGTCTGTTTTCCGATGGAAGCCGTCTTTTCAACACCATGTTGTATTCGGAATTGCAGTTAGAACAATGGGAAGCAGCATTAGAAACCATCAAAAAACGCGACAGCAAACTATTTTGTAGCATCTGGGGTTCCTCGGAATCGGAAATTTCCTATCTTGCGTCAAAGGTGGAACGAATGGGAGCCGATGCGATCGAAATCAGCATTTCCGCGCCCATCGGTACGCGGAATCAGCATATCTGCAACCATTCAAAGGATATCTATCGGTTCGTGCAAGCAGCCGTCAAGGCCGTGCAGATCCCCGTTATGGTGAAACTTTCCTACGAAGCTGCCGTATCTCCCGATTTTCTGCGTGCCATTCAGGAGGCCGGAGCCAGTGCAGTCAGCGCCATTGATGCGCTCAAGGGACTGATGGGGGTCAATATCGAAACCATGCGGGCTGAAATGGCTTCCTACGGCGGCTATACCGGTCGCGACATACGGCCTGTTTCATTGGCTACAACTGCACAGCTGCGCCAGTACACACCCATGCAAATTTGCAGCGTAGGGGGCATTACAAATCATGAGCACATGCTGGAGTTTCTCATGCTTGGCGCAACTGCAGTGCAGCTGGCATCTGCGATTCAACTCTCCGGCTACGGCATCATCACCAAGATCATAAACGATCTCAATACGTGGCTGGATGCACACGGCTATATGGATGTTTCCGAAATCCGCGGCGCCGCACTGCCAACGCTACATCCATTTGAGGATATCAAGCCGCGTCCCCTGACAGCGCATCTGCTTGCTCCTTGCAACGACGATTGTGAATTATGCTGTAGCGGTTGCTTGTATGACGCGGTCACTCACACGGGAACCGGTATCGTGATCGATCAAAAGCGATGCTCCGGCTGTGGTCTATGCGTGGCGAGATGTCCGAAAAATAGAATTAAACTAGAATGGGCGTAATCTTCTAAAACTGATTGACCGGCGGCAATTGCCGCCGGTCAATCAGTTTTACTGCGCATATATCCATTTGCTATTTAGGGACATTTTGTAAGCGAATTGAAAGCTACATGCTTGTGCTTTCCGCCAATTCAAAGCGTATTACTAATGAAACAGTCACACTGTTTCAAGTGCTTACCACCCAGTAGCCTTAAAAATGCGAAGCTCAGCACGATGATGCAATGGAAAAACAGGTTTTAAATAGCAAGCTCGGTTTCAACCGTCGTTTTCGCAATAATCTTTCCTTCACGGATCACAAATAAGCGTTCCGGTGTTAAGCGGATGGCATCGCGCGCATCCTGCGCATTGACCACAACCAAGTTGGCCTTGCTCCCGACTTCCATTCCGTAGCCTTCCAGATGCAAGATTTTAGCTGCGCTATCCGTAATCATATCGTACACCTTCTCGATTTCAGGCGGTAGGCTCATTTGTGCGGCGTGCGCCGTTAGGTTCGCTACCTGCAGCATATCCGCACTGCCAAATGGATAAAAGGTATCCTTCACGCAATCCTGCCCAAAGCTGACATTCACACCCGCTTCCAGCAGTTGCTTTACACGCGTGATGCCGCGGCGAATTGGTTGCTTATCCAATCGTCCTTGGAGCATCAGGTTTGTTGCGGGATTTGTAATAATATGCATCCCTGCTTTTGCCACCTTGTCAATCACATAGGCGGCATAATGGTCATCATATGCGGCCAACGCGCAGGTGTGTCCTGCCGTTACACGTCCAATCCAACCACGCTTTAGTGCTTCGTCCGCAATCATCTCCAGTGTTCTATAGAACGGATCATCCGTTTCATCCACATGCATATCGATATCGGCATCATACTTTTCGGCGATGTCAAAGCATAGTTTAACGTGGGCCAAGCTGTCGTCTGGGCAATTTTCATTGGCAGGCATCCCGCCCACAATATCCGCGCCGTTTTCCATGGCTGCCCACATCAGCTTATCGCAACCCGGATCTTTTACGATACCCTCCTGCGGAAACGCGACGATCTGGAGATCCATAACATGCCGATATTTATCGCGCAGCGCCACGACGCCTTCCAGTGGCTTCAGTCCGCCAATGGTATCCACGTCCACATGGGAACGCATATTCAAAGTGCCGTTTTTCAATGCCTTTTTGAGTACGTCCTCACTGCGGGTCACGATATCGTCGGTGGTATAGACCTTCTTCTTATCCCAGATAATTTCAATTGCTTCTTTTAGTGTGCCAGATTCATTTTTGCGGACAACGTCGAAAATGTTGACCTTGTCCAAATGGATGTGCGGATCAATCAGGCTGGGGGTAACCAGCGCGCCCTTGACGTCGATCACCGTATCGGCCTCTGCCGGAAGCTTTTCTGATATCCGAACAATCTGCCCACCATCGATGGCAATGTCGACAAGCGTATCCCGGCTGCGCAGTTTCGCATTTTGCACTACAAGCTGCATAATCGTATCCTCCTCAATTAATTTTGTAAACGGTTACGAAGAAACTGGGAATGTCCTCCGCCTACTTGGCGCTTAAATTTATATTAACATACACGATAAGCGAAATCAACCAGATTAAAAACGTTGATAAACAAGCAGTTGATCAAATTTTAAACCTGTAAATTACTTTTAAATGTTATCAGATTCATGTGGACAATTTGGATGAAATTAGTTACAATCGATTTGTGGTTATTGTACTGTTTCCACAGACTGCATGTCAGAAGGGGGATCGCCATGGAAATGCACACGGTTGGAAAATCGCTCGAACGAATCGATGCCCGTGCAAAGGTAACGGGTCGCGCGACGTTCGGCGCGGATGTGCGCGTGCCCGGCACGCTCTATTGTAAAGGTGTCCATACAAAATATGCGCATGCACGGTTGCTTGAGGTTCACGCCGAAGCAGCCAGGCATGCGCCGGGCGTTGTTTGCGTTATCACCGGAGCAGACATTCCCGGAGAAAAAATGATCGGTGAGATCTTTATTGACCAATACCCCCTTGTCTATGACAAGGCACGTTTTTTAGGCGATGTAATTGCTGTTGTCGCCGCAGAAACGCAAGCGCAGGCGGATACGGCCGCTAAGCTGGTTACCGCAGACTATGAGGAGCTACCAGTCCTGGCTACGCCCAAAGCGGCAATGGGAAGCGCTGTCTGTATCAACCCGGATTACCCGGACAATATCTGCGGCAATGTGCATGTCCGCAAGGGAGATGCCACCAAGGGATTAGAAAAAGCGGATGTGTTACTTGAAACGCATTATCAAACGGGTTTTGTTGAGCATGCCTATATCGAACCGGAGTCCATCACCGTCATTCCGAGTCCTATGCGACAGGAATTGACCGTACTGGGTTCCATGCAGGCTCCCTATAATGTGCGTGTGTCTATGCACCGGACGCTTGGTCTCCCCGCCTCGCAAATTATTCTTCGTCCAAGTGTCATAGGCGGCTCATTCGGCGGTAAAATTGAATCGGTTGAATCGATGGCCGTCCGCGCGGGACTCATTGCGCTCAAGACCGGCCGTCCAGTGCAGTACACCTTGACACGCGAAGAATCCATTCTTGAAAGTTACAAGCGCCATCCCATCGAGTTCGATATTCGGCTAAGCGCAACTAAAGCGGGCCAGCTCCAATCCATGCAAGTCGAGGCGGTTGGCGATGCTGGCGCTTACATCAATATGTCTCCGCCCGTAATGTACAAGACGGCAACGCTTGGCCCCGGGCCTTATCAGGTTGAAAATGTGGACTACAATGCAACCAGCGTACTGACAAACAATGTTCACACAGGTTCCATGCGCGGCTTCGGAACCCCGCAGGCAATCTTTGCCATGGAAAATGCCATGGATGAACTGGCCGAAAAGCTCAACATGACGCCGACCGAGATCCGCCGCATCAATTTATTGAAAAACGGTGACATCAGCCCCTGCGGACATAAATTGGATTTCCAGGAAGTCAGTATTCGTTCGGTCATGGAGAAAGCCGCGGCAGCGCTGTCGTTTGACGAGAAGTTCCAACGGTATTCTCAAGAAAACAATGACGGCCGACGCATCCGGCGCGGCGTTGGCATCGCATGCAGTATGCGTGGCGCAAGCATCGGCGCCGATGGCAATGGATTTGATGTCAGCCGCGCGCTGATCGAAGTCATGGAGGACGCAAGCGTACACGTAAATATCGGCCTTACCGAGCTGGGACAGGGGCTTCGCACCTGTCAGTCTCAGATGGCCGCCGAAGGCATGGGCGTTGCGTTTGAACGGATCACATTGGGCGAAACGGATACTTCCCGCTCCCCTGTTACAGGTGCATGTATTGCATCGCGCGGTACGCTTATGGGCGGCGCAGCCATTTCGGATGCCTGCAAAAAAGTACATTCTATACTAGCTGAAGCCATTCGCCGTACTTATAATAAGCCTGTGACTGACATCGTGTTTGAAAACGACCGTGTCCTTTTCAACGGTATGAATATTTCTTTTGAGGATGCGGTACACGCCTGTTATAGCCTTTGCATGACACCGGTGGCAGTCGGTACTTATGTCATCCCCATATTGCCATGGGACTCAAAAAAAGGCTTTGGTGAGCCATTCTATTCATACACCTATTCCTGTCACGCAGCAGAGGTCGAGGTCGATCTCGACACCGGAACGGTCACCGTGATGAAAATGGTTGGTTGCCATGACATGGGACGGGCTATGAACCCGGCTATGGTCAAAGGGCAGATCTACGGCGGTCTTGCCATGGCGCAAGGTATGGGGCTGATAGAAGATCTCGGCCATAGCAACGTCACGTCAGCGCTCAAAAATTTAAACTTTGAAGATTATCTGCTGCCCACCGTGCTGGATGTGCCAGATGGCAATGTTGCATTGCTTGATGAGCATCCTGATCCACGTTCCGCCTTTGGTGGGCACTCCATGGGCGAACCAGCCACCGAGCCAGGCGTTGCCGCGCTGCTATGCGCCGTCAACCATGCGCTTGGAAAAGCAGGTTTGATCCATGAACTGCCTGCTGATCTTGACCGTGTGTTCCAGGCAGCCAATCGTCTTGAAAGGAAGTAGGCATATGGAATTTTTAGAGTATCAAAAGCCGACCTCCATTGAGGAGGTGGAAACCGCGCTCCATACCGCCACCGGCCCGGTCAAACTGATTGCGGGCGGCACGGATGTGCTCGTTCAGGCACGCGATGGTGACCCCTACAAAGATTATACGTTTATCGACATCTATGGCATTCCCGGGCTGTCGCAGATCACCGAAACTGCGACCACGCTCCGCATTGGTGCAGGCATCACGCATGCGGAAATTACCGCATCACCCCTCGTCCAGCAATACGCGGGCATATTGGCAGATGCTTGCAATACGATAGGTTCTCCGCAGATCAGAAACCACGCAACTATTGGCGGCAACATCGCCAACGCTTCGCCTGCAGCGGATACACTTGCGGCACTTGCTGTATTGGATGCAGCACTTGAAATTCGCTGTCATGGAGAACTGCGGCAGGTATCCATATTTGATGTCATCGAACGTCCAAACCGTACAAAGCTCAACAGCCACGATCTGATTACATGCATCCTCATTCCAAAGTTGCCCGCCGGTTGTCGGTATCAGTTTTACAAGCTTGGCCGTAGGAAAGCCTTATCCATTTCACGAATGACCATCGCGACGGTGCTGCAATCGGATTCAGATGGCGTTGTGCGACATTTTTGCATGACGATGGGCGCAACCTTTCCTCGTCCGATGGTCTTTCCGGAAATCAACGCAATGCTCCTAAATAAGCGTCCAACCGAGGACGATATCCAAATGGTATCCCTTGCATTATCCGACAAAATTCCAGAGATTGCTGGCATTCGGCCTTCTACGATTTATAAGCAACCAGTATGCCGCAAGCTATGCGTGCGCATATTGCATCAATTGCTCGGAGGTGAACAACATGCATAAAATTACGCTTTCTTTTCGTTTAAATGGCAAGCCCTACACACTCGAAACCATGCCTAACCGGCGCATGGTCGATGTGCTTCGCAATGATCTGAACCTGACAGGAACCAAGGAAGGCTGCGGCGTTGGCGAATGTGGTGCATGTACGGTCGTACTCAACGGTGAAGCCGTCACAAGCTGTCTAGTTCTCGCGGGTCAGATGCAAAATGCGGACATTTTGACCATTGAGGGAATGAGCGAAACACAGATTGGCAAGATTTTGCAGGATTGTTTTGTCGAAGGGGATGCGGTGCAATGTGGCTTTTGCACACCGGGTTTTATCATGAGCGCTTACGCATTGCTGCAAAAGAATCACCATCCTACCCGAGAACAAATTCGCGAGGCGGTATCCGGAAATCTATGCCGCTGTACCGGATATATTCCGATTGTTAATGCAATTGAACAAGCTGGATTAAAAGTAAAAGACTGACATCAAAGTGCAACCGCAAGTCCGGAAACCGAATTGTTTTAAGCAGAACGCCCAAATGACATCACTCATAACAAATGCCGAAATGGATCTCCTGTTGTAGAATAGAGTCGCAACAGGAGATCTTGTCTTTCGCAGAATTGATCCAGCGCGAAATGATCAGCATACGCCGATGGTAAGCACTGATGACTGATAGAATTCTTTTTATCAACTGGTTCAGCCTGCAACAGGCATTGAAATCGCTACTCCTTCAGACGATCTAATACCTGCTGCATTTTTTTTCGCTGCGTATCCGTCAACATGGGCGATAGCTTTTGATAAATCTCATCCATACGCGTATTATCCATGTTACCCGCAGCACGTTCCTGATCGGTGGTTGCTCTCAGCACGTCAAACAGTTCCGCTTCGCTTTTAGCGCTCAATTCCGAGATTGCGTCGGCCAAATCCGCCTCATCTGGCGTGTACACGCTTTCCTTATCAGAATTCTTCAAAAAGATCACCTCAAAACATCTTATGCAACGGTAGCGAAATTCGATACTGGAACATATTATGGAAACAGGAGTGATAACATGCGGCGATATAGTTCCATACAATTACCCAGCGGCAACTATCAAAAGGAGATATTGATGGAAAATGATGCACAAGGTCCTTTGATTGCTGCCGTCACGCTAGGCGAGTTTATCCGTTCCGAGCACGGTCGTGAAGGCGTACACCGCTATGTGCAGGTGCTGGCGGCACTCGTGCCGCACGGGCTCATAGTTCAGGTTGCCAAACGATTGAATACGGAAGTTCCTCCACCCCTGCCACCGCTGCCGGTTGACGATCCGCCATCGCCTTCCCCGCCGCCCAAACGCGAGAATAAAAGTGCCGGCAATCTATCTCCGGAACAATTGATCAAGCTGATGCAGAACATGGGCAAGGGTACTGGTGGAAATGGAACGGGCGGCGGCCTTGATCCGGCAATGTTGATCAGCTTGCTTAAGTAGTGCCTGCTGAACAACTAAATATCGATAAGGTAAAATAAATTTCGCACAATTGAAAAGGGAACCCAAAACTAGTATGCTGAAAGTGAATAACCATCGCAAACTGCAAAAGAGGGTTCCCATGGATAAGATGGTATGATTGAACGAGTCGGATTTAAAGAGCGAGCTGAACAAGATGGTTCCATGGGAAGAATGGATTGCATTGATCCGGCCCTATTATTCAAGTGAAAACGGGACCGCCCGTCAATGAGGATCGATAAAGCTGCTGCTTACTTCACGAATGCTCTATTTGCGCTATGGAGCGTGCGCTTTCGCCAGTGAGCCGCTAGGTGCATTACACGTTTATCAGCGAGCCGTTAGATGCATTATTCTATATAAAATGAATTCTTCTCATATCTTGCATACATCACAAGCGCAGCAAGTTTTAATGAAGAATCTTGCAGTCTTTTTTCGCTTCTTGAACTTTTTTATCTGCCAATGGACGCACGGAAAATTTTTCAATATGAAGTTCTGGATTGGAACGCACAAAGTAAGTGCCGCCGGCTTCCGCGGGAAAAACGCCGCCGTGCTTCTTTTCCGCATGCTCAAGTGCCGTCACAACCTCCGGATGGGTCTCAATGAGCATTCGTTTATTATTGCTTCCCTTCAACACCTGCAACGTCTGTTTTCTGATCTTACCAACCATGGTCTCCGGTGCCAGCACACGGGAATCGCCATTGCAATATGGGCAAACCACCTGCAAGGTATCGCCAATCGAACGGCCGGTTTTCTTACGCGTCATCTCAACAAGGCCAAGATGTGTAAACCCAAAAACATGCGAACGCGTGTGATCGTCTTTCAGCATGCTCTTTAACGTCTCCAGTACAAGCTTTCGGTTGTTTTCCTTCTCCATATCGATGAAATCGATGATGATAATTCCACCAATATCCCGCAATCTCAGTTGGCGGGCAATTTCCTTTGCTGCCTCGCAATTGGTTGCAGTGATCGTTTTCTCCAGATTATCCTTGCCAACAAATTTACCGGTGTTCACATCGATGCAAGTCAACGCTTCTGTTCGATCAATGATCACGTAGCCGCCGCTCTTAAGCCATACCTTACGGGCAAGCGCTTTATCAATTTTTGCTTCCGTTTCATAGCGGTCAAACAATGCCTCGCTCTGCTTTAGCAGAATGCGTGCTTTCAGTTTTGGCGCCATCACATCCGCAATGTTGCGCAGTTCGTTATACTTTCCCTCATCGTTGACAAATACACGATCAACCTCTTTCATCAGTAGGTCACGCGCAGTGCGAAAAAGCAGCGACTGCTCAGCATGTAGAATTGAAGGTGCCTTGGCTATCTTTGCGCGTTTTTCAATATCGCGGTATAAATTCAGGATGCTCTCCAGGTCCTCCTGAAACATTTCTTTCGTCTTTCCCGCAGAAGCGGTGCGTACAATCACGCCCATCCCCTGCGGTTTAATTTCATTCAGAATTTTACGCAGGCGCTGACGCTCATCGTCCTTGTCGATGCGACGAGAAACCCCAACATAATCCATCGTAGGCATCAGGACAAGCGACCGTCCGGCCAACGTAATATGTGTCGTTACTCGCGCACCCTTCGTCCCTACAGGGTCTTTTGCCACCTGCACCATAATAATCTGCCCAGGTTTGAGCAGGTCGCGAATATTGCGTGACTCTGGAAACTGTTCGATTTCATCATCCGGATCATCGGAAAGGACAATATCCCCAGCATACAAAAACGCGTTGCGTTCAAGCCCGATATCGATAAAAGCCGCCTGCATGCCAGGTAACACGTTTTGTACTTTGCCTTGATAGATGTTTCCAACGAGCCGTTCAGCCCCCTCTTGCTCGACATATAGTTCAACAGGAGAGCCATCTTCCACAACCGCAACGCGGGTACTCAGTCCGCTTGCGTCCACCAAAATTTCCTTATTCATTTTTCCCCTTCACTTTCTAATCCTGGGGCAAGCGCGGCAAGAGACCATCATCGGCAAAATACAGTGCGACACGATGCACATCGGCCGTATACTGCGCATCCAAACGGTCGGACAGTACGTCGAGCAAATGCTCAACCCGCAATCCGCCATCGGCTTGCAATCTGCCGAGAACGCGAAGGGAACACATCGTTCCCTCAATCCCCGTCACGGAGACCTTTTGGATTTGTGGACGAAGATCTACGGATTTCATCCCGCCCTTCGTCCTTTTATTGATCATAATTTCACCAGAAAGAAGCGCTTCAATGCTATCTTCCATGGTTTGCCCCGAAATAGGGCGATCAAACGCCACGTGCACATCATATAGCGCCGCACGCGTCTTAGATGAAAGTGATCCAAAACTATCCGGTGCGATAAATGCATCCGACAACCAGAATCCTTCCGGCATAACAACGTTCACACAATCTATAAACCTTTGCGGTTCCATATTTTCCGCCAGTTCAACGTCGAACCACTCCGCATCGCTGGATGTTCCAGTAGCCAACGCAGAGGCAAATGAAAGCTGTGGATGTGGATTAAAGCCATTGCTGAACAGCAACGGCAAGCACGCCCGTCGAAAAGCACGCTGCAACGTCCTCTGCACATCCAAATGGGAAATATTCTTTAAATTTTTACCCTTATGATAAACTGCAATCATCCGCATGTTCTGCACCAAAGCAGCCATTGCATCCGTTTCGGCAATCGTCCGTCGTCTTGCCCTCAAATGCACGGCCATATTCCGCTTTCAAATAGTTTTCTGTTACCAGCATGTCCACATTTGCCCAAGGTAAAACCTCGTTCAATCCATAGGCACGTTGTGCGTATTCCTCTGCCGTACAGCCACAGTCCGCAAATGCAGCCTCCCACAGAGCAGGTTTGAAATGTTCCGACCAAGAATCAAACCGGCATCCGCTGACATACGCTTTCCGCAGCACTTCCGCAAGCTTTCGATCTCCGCGCGAAAATGCGGCCTCCAACACGGAAAGTTTGGACAGATGCATATGCAGCTCTGCACCGCGAATGCCTTTCATTGCCGCTTTCAGTAGATCCTGCTTGCGCCGGATTTCATCCAGTGTATTCTGAGCACACCATTGAAACGCAGAAAACGGCTTCGGTACAAACGTACTCACGCTCACAGACATGCGCAAGCCCTTCCCCCGTTGTTCCTTGGGTAACTCATAAAACTGTTTGCTGACCATTCTGGATAAAGCCGCAATACCCAAAATATCTTCATCTGTTTCGGTCGGTAATCCTAGCATGAAATACAACTTTACGTTATTCCAGCCAGAGGTGAACGCATCGTCAGTTGCGCGAAGGATATCCTCTTGGCTGACATTTTTATTGATCACGTCGCGCAGTCTCTGGGTGCCAGCTTCCGGGGCAAAGGTCAGCCCCGCCTTGCGTACGCTCTGCATGACGGAAAAATCTTCTTTCAACTGTGCATCCACGCGAAGTGATGGTAACGATACCGAAACCTTGTTAGCCTCCATTTCATGGATAATCTCGGGAACCAACGTATGTACTTCTGAATAATCACCAGTACTCAAAGAAAGTAGGGAAATCTCATCATAGCCCGTGCAGGCAATCTGTTCTCTGGCCTGCTTCATAATGGTTTCCCGTTTACGCTCCCGCACGGGCCGATAGATATATCCTGCCTGGCAAAAGCGGCAACCGCGTGTGCAGCCACGCATAACCTCTAGCGCAACGCGGTCATGAATGATGCTAAGGTACGGTACAACCGGCTTACCCGTAAACGTTGTTTGGTCGAGATCCTGCACAATGCGCCGCACAACCCGTTCACCAGGCTGGTGCAGCATTGGCACATAAATGCCGCGCATAGTTTTCAACTGCTGAAGCAGTTCTGCTTTCGGTGTACCGGCATTTTGGGCCGCACCGACAGCCTTGATCACATCCAGCACAAGCTCCTCGCCATCGCCAATTAAGATTGCGTCAAAATACGGAGCAACCGGCTCTGGATTGCAGCAACAAGGACCGCCTGCAATGACCAACGGCATATCTGCCCCGCGATCCTTTGCGTAAAATGGAATCCCGGACAGATCCAGCATCGTCAGAATATTTGTATAGCACATCTCGTACAGTAGCGAGAAGCCCACGATATCAAACGTACCCAATGGACGCTTTGTTTCCAGCGAAAACAGCGGTTCGTTCGCGTCCCTCAGCACTTGTTCCATATCGGGCCAAGGTGTAAACGCTCGTTCACACGCTACCCCATCCACTTGGTTAATCGCATGATAGAGAATACGCGAACCAAGATGTGACATTCCGATCTCATACACATCTGGGAAACAGAGTGCAAAGTTGATGTTCGCATTCGGTTTTTTGATAATGTTCAGTTCCTCGCCAATATACCGCGCGGGTTTTTCGACGTTTTTAAGAAGTTTGTCCAGTGTTGCAGTGTCCAAAGGTTCCCTCCTGCTCTTTTCTTTCTGAAAAGAATAGAACCAAAAGAAAATACTGCCGTTTCTGATACTCTGAGAGTGGAAACGGTACGGCACTCTTATGATATCGAATTAATATTAACACAACCTGTTCGTTCGGTCAAACAACAGGATTTCCCCAACACTAGCACCCGTGCCTAAACGTGCAATTCCGAGCACGAGCCGCCGCTCATCCAGTTCTCCAGCATAGCTGAGATGTTCATCCAGAACACGAATAATATTAAAACGATTTTCCTTGAGAAGTCGCAGTGCCTCCATGCCGCGCATGCCCTCCCGAGCTGCAATCATATGCACGTCCAAGCCTCCCTGTTGAATCTCCGTTTGATGTTGCCAGACGGTAGCCAATTTCTTATCCGGCAACAACCTTAATTCATGAATGGCCGCAATCAATATAAAAATGCCCATGACCGGCAGTGTGAGATTGTATCGATCGTAGAACGCCGCTGCCCCCGCCGCAACCAGCATGCCGACACCAAGCGCAATGCCTGTCCAGGCGGTTGTTTTAACGGCAAATGGCATCCCCGTACGGCACTGCAGCGCACACTTGACTATGCGTCCGCCATCCAGCGGCAACGCGGGTAAAAGATTGATGATCCCAAGTGTAAGATTGAACATCAAAAAAGCCTGCATCCGCGCACCCGTCATGGGAGAGAGATAGCAAACCGTTGCTGTCGCTCCTGCAAGAATAAAGCTGGTCACCGGGCCAGTAGCTGCGATGCACCAGTCCGCATGGGATGAAAGCGTGGAGTTTGACAGCCTCGCCACGCCACCGAACGGCTGCAATTCGATGCTGTTGATCCGGCAGCCGAATGCCGCTGCCGCCATGATGTGGCCGGCTTCATGCAGCGACAAGGCGAAAAAAATCTGTAGCAAATCATATAGCTTGCCTAGTACACAGGCGCCTGCTACAACAACGATCATCAGCGGATGCAGTCGTATTTCCGTACCCCGAATCGTACAAATACGCATATATTACTACTCCACGTTAAGGTAAGCAGCGGGATTTTGTTTATCTCCCGTGCGCAAAATCTCGACATATAGTTTACCGTCAGCGTCTACAAGCCCCAGCGTATCCTTCGCCAGTAACGGCTGTCCCTCCTCCACGCGGATATCGTTCAAATTATAGTAGATGCTCTCAAGTTCACTTCCATGATTAATACGCACATAGTCACCGAACGTTTCGTCATGCGCTACGCTACGTACCTCGCCAGATGCGGCCACGGAAACCGGATCGCCTGCAATCGCTGTCAGGCACAACATGGTATCGTTGTCCAAGAGCGCAGCTTTGGCATTGGCCACCGGCATATCCCAACGCTGTGACACGGAAAAAACGCTTTTAATCCCCCCCGCGCTAACAAAGCGTAGACGTCCTAACACATCGTCGTTTTCCGTGCCCCCACCCGTGGTATCGTTCCCAGCGGTTTCAACCACATCTTCAGACGCTTGATTTCTCAGTAAAAACACCTGAATCAATACAACGCAACCCAAAATCGCCATGCAGATTCCTATCTTAGCAAGCATGCTGCCGGTACGGTTTTTGAAGCCACTACGCCGCCTTTTCCACGCGCGGAACGCCTCCCCCTCATAGTGCGTATGATACTGTTGCCGGGGTTCGGATGCGGAAAACGGGGATAGGTTTAAATCATCTCTTTGCATACTTCACCCTCCTGCAACCAATCTATGCCGTTTAGATGTATGGAATACCATTTGAAAAATATACGCGTTTCTAGTATGATAAGATGCAATTGAAAGGGGTACTTCATGATGTTGTTATTCAAAAACGGCCTGGTTTTTACAATGCAGGGCGAAGCTTTTGTAGGAGACGTGCTCATCGAGGGCGAAAAAATAAGCAGGATTGGCGTTAATCTGTGCGCGGACGATGCCGTCATCATCGATGCCACTGGAAAATATGTGTTGCCAGGCTTTGTCGATGCACACTGTCATATCGGTATGTGGGAAGATGGCATGGGCGAAGAAGGTGCAGACGGAAATGAATACTCCGATCCCATCACACCAGAGATGCGCGCTGCGGATGGTCTCAATCCCTTTGATCCTTGTTTCAAAGAAGCACGGGAAGCGGGCGTGACCACCGTGGTTACCGGCCCGGGCAGTGCAAATGTTATCGGTGGACAGTTTGTTGCCTTGAAAACATATGGGGACAGTCTGGAGAGTATGCTCATCAAAGACCCTATTGCCATGAAAGCGGCCTTAGGTGAAAACCCAAAGCGAGTCTACACCGACCAAAAAGCCGCACCTTACACGCGCATGGCGATCGCCTCTCTATTTCGCAAAGCCATGACCGATGCACAGGAATATGAAAATTTGCTTCGCGAAGCAGAGAAGGAAAAAGACCCGTCCAAAAAACCAGACCGCGATATTGCACTTGAAGCATTGCTACCTGTACTGCATGGCGATCTACCGATGAAATTTCATGCACACCGTGCAGACGATATTCTCACTGCGCTGCGCCTAGCCAAGGAATTTGGTATTCGTGCAACCATTGATCACTGCACGGAAGGCTACCTGATTGCCGATGTGTTGAAGCAGCGCATTTTGCAGCAGAATGTCGGCATCATCATTGGCCCGTTGCTCTGCGACCGCAGTAAAATCGAACTGCGCAACCAGTCTTACAATGCACCGCGCATTCTGCACGAAAAGGGCGTGGAATTTGCCATGATGACCGATCACCCCGTCATTCCGATTCAATATCTGCCAATCTGCGCGGGGCTTGCTGTGCGCAACGGTCTGGATGAAATGACGGCACTTGCATCCATCACCAGCACTGCTGCAAAAATTGTTGGTCTTGGCGATCGTGTCGGATCAATCACACCCGGCAAGGATGCGGATATCGCCATATTTGACGCGCACCCGTTTGATTTCCGTGCGCACTGCGTGATGACGGTCATCAACGGAGAAATTGTATATCAGCAAATGGAGGCATAATTTTGATGCGCAATAACTTTGCAATCATTTCGCTTGGAAATCTCAAGTACAATATGGATGTCATCCGCCAAAATATTAAGCCGGAAACGAAATATCTGGCGGTTGTAAAAGCCAATGCCTATGGTCACGGCATGGAAGCGGTATCCCGCGCTGCGCTTGAACACGGCGCTGCCTATCTGGCCGTTGCCTTTGCCGAAGAAGGTGTGCGTCTGCGGGACGCCGGCTTTACCTGCCCGATTCTTCTGCTGGGTGCAACAGATGAATCCCGCATGGACAGCGTACTGGATTATGATTTGATTCCGACCATATTCACGCTCGATACGCTGCAGGAACTGCAACAGCACGCGGCACGTAAAAAGAAAATATGTCATTTCCATATTAAAATTGATACTGGAATGAATCGGATCGGTTTTAAATCAAAGCAAGCGTTCTTGGAAACATTAGAAGCTTTGAAGCAAAGCCCCAACCTGGATTTCAGCGGTATGTTTACGCACTTTGCCGTTTCCGAAATTGAAGATCCTTCCTTTACTCTGAAGCAGGGCGCGCTCTTTGGCGAATATGTTGCACTTGCGCATGAACACGGATATCATCCACTGCTGCATGCTTCCAACAGTGGCGGCGCATTGCGTTTCCCCGAGTTGCAATTCGATATGGTGCGCGGCGGTATCGCCATGTACGGGTATCATCCCGTTGGTCATCCCGTAGAAGGCGTGAATCTGAAGCCGGTGCTTTGCTGGCAGACTGCCATCGTCCACCTGAAAGAAATTCAACCTGGCGAGGCCGTCAGCTACGGGCTGAAATTTGTGGCCGAACACCCCATGCAGATTGCAACCCTACCCGTAGGCTACGGGGATGGCTACAAACGCTGCCTATCCGGAAAAGCATCCGTACTTATCCACGGTAAGCGTGCACCTCAAATCGGAACCATCTGTATGGATCAGATGATGGTCGATGTGACGGATATTCCGGACGCGATTGTTGGTGACGACGCCGTGTTGATCGGTTCTCAAGGACAAGATACCATCACCGCCGACGAAATGGCCGTTTGGGCAGATACCATCAGCTATGAAATTCTGCTGTGTATTTCCGATCGTGTCCCGCGCGTATTTGTTGGCTGAGCCATCCACAACGGATTCAATCTAACGTAAACAAAATAGCAGCATGTTTTCTACACGTGCTGCTATGATGGATGTTTATATAATCAGTTCATCGATGCAGTCGGATCATTCCTGCGATCCGGCTGTTTTTATGGCAGTCAATTGTCCGAGCGTCATTTCCACTGCGCCAACCACGTCGCTAGCCATCAACATGCGGTTACCTAAAATCATCAGTGCCTGATCGGCTGACAACCCAAGCAGATATGCGCCCGTACAAGCTGCATCAAAAGATGAGAGCCCCTGCGCAAGCAACCCCGTCAACAATCCAGTGAGTACGTCCCCGCTGCCCCCCTTACTCAGCCCAGGATTGCCGGTTTTATTCAGCGCAGCATTCGTCGGCGAAGCAATGACCGTCGTCGCACCTTTTAGCAGCACCACGCAGTTCCAGCGTTTTGCGGTTTTAATCGCAATGTCAATCGAATTTTGCGTTACATCCGTAATCGAACAGCCCAACAGGCGTGCCATTTCCCCTGCATGCGGCGTAAGGATGACATTCTGATGGAGATAGTACTTCAATTCGCTTTTTTTCGCGAGAAGATTCAATGCGTCCGCATCTAAGACCAATGGAATATTAGCTTGCAAAGCCGCATAGAGAAGGTGCGTATCGGTTGCTTCACCCATCCCACAGCCGATGCCAACTGCTTGCTTGCCCGGCAGTAGCCGAACGGCATTTTGGTTGGCCGTCTCATCCCAG
The DNA here is from genome assembly GCA_036651815.1 of Clostridia bacterium. Lineage (GTDB taxonomy): Bacteria > Bacillota > Clostridia > Christensenellales > CAG-138 > JAVVXB01. The sequence goes on along the minus strand of JAVVXB010000024.1, from coordinate 28,613 downwards.
CCGTCGCCTTGATTTACCACTGTACAGCAGGCTTCCGGCAACGCACAAAATGCCTGCTTGACCGTGCCCGGAACAGCCACCTCTAACAATCCACAGCCAACACGTAGCGCCGCAGCAGCGGAAAGCAGTGCCGCTCCAGTATACTGCTTGCTGCCAACGCAGAGCAATGCGCGACCAAACATGCCCTTATGACTGTCCGCCGGTCTCGGCGGCAGCAGCGATTGTACCCAATCTGTCTGCACAACAGAAATCTGGCGATCAGTCTGCTCCATGGCTCCTCCGCTACTCCCCAATTTCTTTTGCAACAGATCGTTCCATGGCGGCACGCGCCGTATCAAAAGAATATCCTCGTGACAAAATGCGCTTCAGCACCCGTTCATAACGTTCTTCGTCCGGCAGATCGGCAAATTGACGGCTGTATTTTTCAATGACCACTCCGGCATTGAACAATTCCTTCTCATCGTCCACTTCCGTCAGCACTGCGTCAATATCCTCCGCGCCAATCTCATGTAGGCAGAGTTGTTCACGCAGGTGTGCGCGGCTCAGAGGCTTTGTTGCCAGACGCGTACGCACAAATTCTTCCGCGTATTCTCTGTCGTTGAGCAAATTCAGCACCTTGAGTCGTTCCACCGTCTCATAGACTTCAACCTCGCCATACTGGCAATCATCCAGATAACGCTCCACCTCACGCACCGTGCGGGCACAATGCGTCAGAAAATGGAGCGCCGCATCCATGGGCGAACCGGCGGACGGCACAGCCTTCGGCGGCTTTTTGCGAATCAATCTTTTCATGACTCTATGATAACACAAAAACTATGCAAAACTCAATTTCATGTTTTTCCTTGTTTTTACCACTATTTTTTTCGTCTGATGTGAAAATATCTGATGAACATTTTGTAACAATTATCAGCTTGGGTGCGGAAAAAGATGCAATCAAACCCATAATCAAGTACAATGTTCACTGTAACGATTCAAGGAGGAGCTCTGCATGAAGGATCATAAGCGGAACATCCAACGTTCTGCACGGCGGGACGAGGATACGTACCCGGAAGTCTACCTCGAGCCCATTGAGGATCCCGGATTCGATGACATTCCGGACGATGAGCCGCTGTTTAACCGCAAGGAAAAGCAACGTAAATCAGCCATCATTGTGTTGTTTTGCTGCGTCATCGCAGTTGCAACCATTATTCTTGTGTATTTTTTTGTATCCAATCAGAAAAGACAGGCTGCGGAAATTGCAGCCCAAATTGCACAAGAGGAAGCAATCCGTCTGCAACAAGAGCAGGAAAAAGCTGAATTTGAAGCAATGGCTAACTCTACTGTGTTTGTCGATGGAATCACGGTTGATGGCATTTCCATTGGCGGCATGAACATGGAGCAGGCACGCGCCGCGCTTCAGCCAGCCGTTCAATCCGCCCATGCGCTGGGCGAACTTCAGCTTACCTATCGCGACAAACTTTATTCCATTGATCTAAGCCCGATCGCCACATCCAATAATTTAGAAACCGTGCTTGCGGATGCATACCGTCTCGGTAAAACCGGCGATTATACTGCCATGAAAACCGAATCGGAAGATATCAAAACCAATGGTCGTACCTTTTCCCTAACGGCCAGTTTTGACTTATCCTCGCTCAGCACACGGGTAGCCGAAATCGCAGCGTTGGTCGATACGCCCGCCAAGGACGCCTCCGTATCCAGTGTAGATACCGAAGCGCACACCATCGTGTTTGGAAACGAGGTTATCGGCGTAACCGTACAACAGGATATACTGATGCAGACCATCACGAATGCAATTTTGAATAAAAACTTCGCCCCGATTGCAATTCCCGTCTTGGAAACAAATCCAATTGTGACAAAGGACATGCTCACTGGCAAATATGTCAAACGTGCCAGTTTCACAACCAATTTTGCCGATAGTACATCCGACCGCAAATACAACGTCCGCAAAGGTGCCGGCATGATCAACGGCACGATACTCAAGCCCGATGAAGTTTTCTCTACAAACGATGCCCTTGGCACGCGTACAACCGCCAACGGATGGAAAACAGCCAACGCATATGAAAGCGGTGCAGTCGTTCCACAGGCCGGCGGCGGTGTCTGCCAGCTCTCAACAACGCTCTATAATGCCGTGCTCAAAGCCGATTTAGAAATTGTTTTCCGTCGCAATCACAGCATGCCTGTGGGCTACATTGAAAAGGGATTGGACGCGACCATCAACTCCGTCGGCAACATCATAGACTTTAAGTTTAAAAACAACACCACAAGCGACCTTGTAATCTTTGGCTACACGGTGGACAATAAAAAGCTTACGTTCGAAATATGGGGCGTTCCATTCGCAACAAACGAATATGATGAGATCAAGCTCTCCAGCAAACAGACCGCCGTCTATGAACCGGACGGCTTACCCGTCGAGGTGCTTGTTATTGACGGCACAATTGCGCCAGGCGAAAGTGTAGTTAAGGTTTCCGCACGTAAAGGTTACCAGTATCAATCCTACAAAAACTATTATAAAGATGGTAAGCTCGTGCGGAGCGAACCCTTGGCGCTCTCCACTTACAAAGCGTTTTCGGGCGAAATTTGGATTGGTCCAAGCCCTTCCCCTGAGCCACAGTATACCCCTACGCAAGAGCCTGTATATACGCCAGCACCACCATCGCATACGCCGGATCCAGGTGGTATTCCATCAAACCCCAATCCGATCATCACCGCAGATCCGGTGATCACTGCAAACGCGGAGTCTTTCGGCTAAACAGGGTTCATCTGATTTTGTAAACGGTTGCGTGAATCTGTGACTGCTCAGTGAATATCCCAAAATGGCAGCAATCCCTTTGCTTTTGCAAAACAAGCTGCTTGTTCCACCCCAAATAACGGCACATTCAGTTTGAAAAGCCTCGATTGCAGCGCATGCCTCGAGGCTTTTACAATGTGTAAAAACGGAGCAAAGCAACCGTTTCACCCTGCACGGGATGTTTCCCATAGGGCGCATCCGTCAAATTCTCGTTTTCCTTTCATGGCAGTCTGAAAAAATCCCTGTTTCTGTTCGTCTCAAATGAAGATCCTTTGTTAATTTACAAACCTGTTCCATTCCCATCCTTTTCTTCACGGACAGATTGCTGTATAATTGATTTAATTACAATCCGGTGGAGGTGGAAATATGTCTGCATATGGTTCTATCCTATCACTGGCAGCTATGAAGCTCCCAAGCGATGTCGCTTTCCGTATCGGAGATCTTTCTGTCTTTTGGTACGGTATTTTGCTTGCAGTTGGAATACTGGTCACCATTGCGTTTGCACACGTAGAAGCAGCGCGCAAACACCTCGCTTCGGATACTTCGGTCGATCTGTGTTTGATCAGTATTCCCTGTGGGTTAATCGGTGCACGGTTGTTGTATATTGCAATGAACTTGTCCGCCTTTCAAAGCAATCCTATCAGCATGCTCTATATCTGGGATGGCGGGCTATCGGTTTATGGGGCTGTGCTGTTTGTTCTCGTCGGCTTGATACTTTATGCACATAAGCAAAAAATCCCGTTTTTTCGACTTGCAGATACCATCGTGCCAGGACTTGCCCTCGCGCAAGGAATTGTCATATGGGGTGATTTCTTCCAGCAGCAGGGATATGGTCCGCAAGTTATGAACGATGCCCTACAATGGTTCCCATTTTCGGTACTCATCGAACGCTTTGATACCATTCATTATGCGACGTTCTTCTATGAGTGCATCTGGTATCTATTCATGTTTTCCTTCCTCTGGTTTTTCATGCGGAAACGGGTCAAGCAGGATGGAATTGTTTTTTCGAGTTATCTCCTGCTTTTTGGGTTTGGACATGGGGTATTTGAGTTCTTACGTACGGATGTTCCTTGTCTGTATGGCAATGTGCGTGCATCGCAGTTGGTTTGTTTGTTGCTCATTCTATTTGCAGTAGCGTTGATGATTGTAAAGCTGGCTAAAAAGAAGCAAATTCCTACGGCTGAATCTATCGAACCATTGTCCATTTTGGCAAAGGTTCCTGCTGCGGATCAGTCGCCCGACACACAAATGTCTCTCTCTACCGCTTTAAACCACAATGAAGTGGATGTGGAAGAAACTGAAGAACACAATGGAAAGGAAACCAATTAAGGATGGAAACAATTACACAGCGTTGTACGGAGGAAAAAGAGATGCGCAATCTGACTATGCTGACCGATTTATATCAATTGACCATGATGTATGGCTATTTCAAGGAAAACATGCAGGAAAACGAAGCCGTTTTCGATCTGTTCTTCCGACCCAAAGAGGAAATTGTATACGAGGTGATGGCTGGCTTAGACAGCGTCATCAACTATATCAATCAACTGCACTTTGATGAATACGATCTTGCATACCTGCGTTCTTTGAACCTGTTTGATGAGGATTTTCTGACCTATCTTGGACAATTGAAGTTTACTGGAGATATTTACGGCATGCCTGAGGGCACGATTGTGTTTCCGTATGAGCCTTTGCTGCGCGTACGGGCGCCGATCATGCAGGCTCAGTTGGTAGAGACGGCACTGCTTACATTTGTCAATCATCAAACGCTGATTGCTACAAAAGCCAGCCGCATTTGTTATGCAGCCAGTGGGGATTCCGTACTGGAGTTTGGCCTGCGCCGCGCGCAAGGTGCCGATGCTGGAATCTATGGCGCACGCGCTGCCATCATTGGCGGATGCAATGCAACCAGCAATGTATTGACCGGCCAAATGTTTGACGTGCCGGTCTCTGGCACACATGCGCACAGCTGGGTCATGAGCTTTCCTGACGAAATATCTTCTTTCCGCGCCTACGCAAAGATATTCCCGGATACCTGCCTGTTGCTTGTGGATACCTATGATACCATCCGAAGCGGCGTGCCCAATGCCATTCAGGTGTTTGATGAACTGCGGGCAGCTGGTCATGAACCCGTTGGCATTCGTTTAGATAGTGGCGACCTCGCGTATCTTAGCAAAAAAGCACGCAAAATGCTCGATGACGCGGGCTATCCCAATGCTAAGATCGCTGCATCCAGTGATCTGGATGAATATGTCATTCGCGACCTCAAAACACAGGGAAGCACCATTACCGTCTGGGGCGTCGGTACACGCTTGATTACGAGTCAGGATAACCCGGCTTTAGGCGGCGTGTACAAAATGTCCGCGGAGATTATAAATGGTAAAATATTTCCCAAAATTAAACTCAGCGACAACGCTGCTAAGGTTACAAACCCCGGCTATAAAAAGGTTTTCCGGCTCTACGATCAGCAAGGGATGGCCATTGCCGATATGATTGCGCTAGATCATGAGGTCATTGATCAAACAAAGCCGTTGCGCATTTTTGATCCGATCCAAACCTACAAGCAGATGGTGCTAACCGATTTTACCGTGCGTGAATTGCTTGTACCCGTCTTTAAGAATGGCAAGCAAGTCTATACATCACCGGATGTCAAGCAAATTCAGGCTTATGCACGTGCGGAAAATGCCTCTATGTGGGATGAATATAAGCGTTTTCAGATGCCCCATACCTATAAAGTCGACCTATCGGATGAATTGTACCAGTTGAAGGATGAACTCATCCATTCGCTATTAGGAGATCGTAAATGAAAAAAGCATTCCTCATTTTGAGCTGCGCTGCGATTTTGCTACTGCTTCTGGCCTTTATCGGTTGTGACAACGCAGTACCGCAAGTCACCGGAACCCCAACGCCATCCGCATCCCCTACACCATTACCGGATGCGTTTCATGCTGAAATCACGGCCGAACCACAGCCGACAGATCTACTTGGGAATGTTATCTACTCTGAAAACCATTATTTTCAATTTCTTTCCTTTGGCGACTTACGCGTCTATGAATATGATGACGGCACATTTTTGGACGGTGTGTGTGTCAATGCGTATCCTACAGCGTTAGATGGTCGTGTGGACATTGTGTATTATACGGATACCGGAAAAATTTGTGGTCAAGGCACCATTCATAACGCAAGTGGTTCCACACAGCTTGAGACTGGTACAAATTCTATCTACGCGGAAATCAGCACCGATATTGACGTCCGCATGATGGATTTTGTTTGGGACGTAAAAACGTTTTTTTTGCCGGTTGAACAAATCAAACTCAACCCGTAAATCTCTTTGCTAAACGAAGTTTTTAATTAAAAAAAAGGCTGCCTATCAAGTGGCAGTCTCTTTTTAATACGCCCTAATACGCCTTCATTTAGTAGGAGGAGAAACTATTCTTTTACACCAATCAAACGTGCATACGTCTCGCGCATAAGCATTAACTCTGTATAATATGGCATGACTTCATCTATAGAACCATTGCGCAGCAATTCAACAATCTTGTTGATGATCTGACAGATCGGCGTCAGTCCCAAGTTTGCTGCAACTCCTTTTAGCGTATGTGCACTGTTAAAAGCAGCTTTTACATCCTCATTTTTGAGATGCTCAGCCAGCGCAGAAAAATCCTTATCTCGATAGAAGATCAATGTACACTCCTCATAGAGCGATTGATCGCCTACAAACCGCTCCAGCGCAGATTTCGTGTCGCATCCCCAGTCTTTCAGCTTGGCGGTTATATCTTTCCCGTTCATTTGTTCCCACTCCCTCAAAATTGGAATTTATCGTTTCACAATATACTAATATACTACTTGAACCGTTGATCATACGCAAGTAATCAATCCCAATCGTTTATATATTGCAACAAATCATCGCATCTCATCCGTCAGGCGGTATCCAACACCTGTTTCCGTCTGAATATATTGTGGTTCTCCAGGATTTTTCTCAATCTTTCTTCGTAAATTTGCCATGTTGACACGCAATGTATGGCTTTCGTTGGCATAAAGCCCCCAAATATCTTTGATGATATAATCGTGAGTCAGTACCTTGCCCGCATTCTTTGATAGCAGCACCAGAATCTTGTATTCCGTCGGTGTCAGGTGCAACAATTCTCCCGCGAGTGTAACATTTCTCTTCTCATAATCCACTGTAAGCTCACCAACGGAAAAAGGTTCATTGCCCGCATAATTCGTCATTCCGGACGTACTATGACGAAGCTCTGTCCGCATGCGTGCAAGCAGTTCGCCTGTTCCGAATGGCTTTACCATGTAATCATCCGCGCCAAGATCCAGTGCCTCCACTTTTTCCCGTTCATGTCCACGGGCAGAGACCACAACAATCGGTATTTTAAACCACTGACGTATTTGTTTTAGTACCGCTGTACCGTCCATATCGGGCAGTCCCAGATCCAACAGGATCAGATCAGGTACGTGAGATGCCGTTAATGACAACGCCTCTTCCCCCGTGCCGGCAGTAATCACCCGATATCCATTGGACATCAAAACCGTGGAAATAAAACCGCTGATGGTTGCGTCGTCCTCCACAACGAGAATCAAAGCCTTTGTTGACATCGTTCTTCATCTCTCCTCTCCATTGGAAGAGTGAACCGAAAGACCGCGCCCCCTTCACGACGGTTTTCCGCTTCCAGTTTTCCTCCATGCGCCTGTATGATGGACATACATAGGGACAACCCAATGCCCATCCCACGAGATGAATCTGCAGTTTTACTTTTTCCATGCAGCAGCGGGTCGAAGAGATTGGGCAAATCCTCATCAGCAACGCCATGACCATTGTCGAGTACTTCCAATACTGCAGACATCCCTTCTTCACGAAGGCGTATTTCAACCACTGTTTCTTCCGGCGAAAATCGAATCGCATTTTCCAGCAAATTAATAATCACCTGTTCGATGAGCGTTGCATCCATCGGTACTTCGATGAATTTTTCTGGCACAGTAACGCGGATTTGACGGCTTGAGAAGCGTTTTTTCACACGGCATACCGCAGCGCCAATCACTTCCTCCACAGCTTCCATTGTTTTATGGATACTCGCTGCGCCTTCGCTGATCCGGGTCACAGAAAGCAAATTCTCAACCATGCGAATCAGCCATTGCGCCTCATCCTGAATGCTGGCTAGCATTTTGTCCTCGGTTTCCGAATCCAACTTCTCCGCGCTGTCGCGAACAGCAGAACATGCGCCCAAGATACCGGTAAGCGGTGTACGCAGATCGTGGGAAATGGCGCGCAGCAGATTGCTCCGCATCTTTTCGTTTTCCGACGTAATCATTATCTTTTGCTGTTCATCCGATAGTCGCTGCCTTTCCAGTGCCATGGCCACTTGGGATGCAATCATTCCAAGGAACATACGTTCATCGTGGGTGAGGGTTCCCTTGTTGCAGGAAATACCCAGTGCAGCAAGCGCATGCCCCTGCGAAATGACAGGAAGGTAAAACGCCTTGGCGCCCATCAGCGTATCTGTACCAGCACCCGCCCGTTTTTGGTTGATAAATGTCCAATGAGCGACGGCCCGCTCATTCTCAGCAGCCATCATTGACAGATCCACATCATCCGTAGCCTGTGCAAAACTTCCGTCCTTTCCACTGTCCGGATCCTCGGTATAAAAGATTGTGGAGCGTCCGAAAAGCTGCACAATATACGCATTGATCAGCTCACAAATCTGCTCTGTTCCTCGGGTTATCAGCAGTTTTTTGTTGATCTCATGCAACACTTCGGTTCGATGTTCCCTCGCAACCGCAAGTTTCATCTGTGTCTTGACACGCACGGTCATTGCACTAGTAATCAGTGCTGTCAACAGCATGGCCACCATGGCAATCGGATATTCCGGATCGTTAATTTTAAACGAATACTTAGGCGCGGTGAATAGAAAATCAACCATCAACGTTGCAATCACGGAAGCTGCCACACCATAAACATATCCGTTGGTTATGCGGGATATAATCAGTACCGACAGGATGTACGGAAGCATGAGCGTTTGCCCGTCCAAGCCAGCCAAATGCAGCAGCAATGATAATAACGTTGAAATCGCCAACAGTGCCGCCATCTTGGCCGTATCATGCCAAGAGAGATTCAGTGGCCTTCTGGCGACCGGCTTCTGAGGCGGCCGAAAAAAGCGATGCCCCGCGTTGTCTGGAATGATATGTACTTCGATATTCGGAAGTAGGGCAATTAATTTATCTTCAAGGTCGCTTTCAAAAAAAGTTTTAAAAGACGGTTTGTCCCGGCTTTTCCCAATTACAATGTTTGTAATTCCGCAGAGCTTTGCATACTCGGCCACGGTTAATGCAATATCATTGCCCTGCAGCGTTACAACTTCTGCACCCAACCGCTCCGCAAGGCCCATATTGGCACGAATATTTTTCTGCTGATCCAGCGTCAGATTTTCGCTTTGGACATGTTCAATATAAACGGCGATCCAATGCGCGTGAAATGCTTCTGCACTACGAGCCGTCCAACGAATGCACTTTGCCGAGGAGGGCGATGAACCAAAACATACTAGCAGCTTCGGACTTGCCATCTTTGCAGCCAAATGACGTTCATTCTGATTTTCGTTGCTAATTTTATCTGCGGTCTTGCGTAGGGTAACCTCACGCAACAGCTTGAGGTTATCCCGCACAAAAAAGTTTTGCATGGCTGTTGCCGCTTGTTCCGAACGGTATACCTTTCCTTCCGATAAACGAATCAGCAGCGCTTCCGGTTCAATATCGATTAGTTTTATCTTATCTGCTCTATCGAACAGATAATCGGGCACAGTCTCCTGCACCCGGACACCGGTCATATCGTAAACCACATCGTTCAGGCTTTCAATATGTTGAACATTGACCGTTGTGTACACATCAATCCCAGCGTTGAGCAGCTCTTCTACATCCTGATAACGCTTTCGATTTCGAGTTCCCGGCGCATTGGTATGCGCCAACTCGTCCACAAGAATCACCGACGGCTTACGTTTCAACGCTTCATCAAGATCAAATTCTTTGAGTTGAATTCCCCGGTATGCAATCATCTTGGGCGGTAACGCCGGCAGACCATCCATCAAATGCATGGTCTCCGGGCGAGTGTGGGGTTCCACATAGCCGACAAGAACTCGGACACCGCATTTGTACTGTTCCTGCGCATCGTCCAGCATGGCATAGGTCTTTCCGACGCCCGCCGCGTAGCCAAAGTAAATGCAAAGCTTGCCCGTTGTATCCGCTTTATGGCCAAGCGCATCCAACAAAGCATCGGGATCCGGTCTTCCGTCCATACGTTCCATCACGTGTATACCGTCCTTATCCATATTTTATCACAAATCAAGCTTATAGTAATCCATCCAGCGCTAAATTAACTTTGAGTACGTGTACCACTGGTTCCCCAAGAACGCCAAGAAATCTGCCAGTAGTATAGGTCGTAATCAGCGCGCGCACCGTTTCCTCATCCATTTTACGTTCGCGGGCAATGCGGGACACTTGATACGCGGCCGCCTCAGGGGAAAGATACGGGTCCACGCCGCTACCAGAGGTGGTGACCAGTTCCATTGGGATTTCGGATGTGTTGTTGGGATCCAACGCGTGCCACCAGTCCACTCGCTCAGCCACCAACGTTCTCTGCTCTTCACAAACAGGAGATAGATTGCTCACCCCCATTGGCCTGCCAATCAAATACTGCGGCTGAGTAAAGCTCTGGCCAATCAACTCTGAGCCATATTCCTTTGCCGTTCCATCGGCTTGGTCAATCATGATGCGGCTACCATCGGCCTTACTTTGAAATAATAGCTGCGCTACCCCCGTTACTGCTGCCGTATAGAGTATTCCGCACAGTATCGTCATCACAAGCAACGCGACAAGCGCCGGCTTCAATGTATTCATAAGTGCTTTCATATAATAATTTCTCCTTACATAACGCCACAGGCGACCAGCCCCATATCGATCAGTTTAATCGCAACAAACGGAACCACCACGCCACCCAAGCCATATAATAGTACATTTCGACGGATGAGTTTAGCAGCCGGCAGTTCCCGGTATTTCACCCCCTTGAGTGAAAGCGGAATGAGCGCCACAATGATCAGCGCATTATACAGTATTGCGGATAAAATTGCGCTGTGCGTGCTACCAAAGCCAAGAAAGTTCAATGCTTCTAGTTGCGGATAGATGGAAAAAAACAGCACCGGGATGATTGCAAAGTATTTCGCCACATCGTTTGCCACGCTGAAAGTAGTCAACGCACCGCGTGTCATCAGCAACTGCTTCCCAATGCGTACAATGTCAATCAGCTTTGTTGGACTGGAATCTAGATCAACCATATTCCCCGCTTCCTTGGCGGCTTGCGTACCCGTGTTCATCGCCACTGCAACGTCCGCCTGTGCCAAAGCGGGCGCGTCGTTCGTCCCATCACCCGTCATCGCAACAAGATGGCCCTTGGCTTGATAATCACGGATCAGCTCCAGCTTTGCATCCGGCGTAGCTTCGGCCAAAAAATCGTCCACCCCCGCTTCCGCTGCAATGGCAGCCGCAGTCATTGGGTTATCACCCGTGATCATCACCGTCTTGATTCCCATCTTGCGCAGATCCTCAAAACGCTCCTTTACTCCGTTCTTTACAATATCCTTGAGATAGATTACGCCTAATATCTCATGATTTTCTGCCACCACTAATGGCGTCCCTCCCATCCCCGCAATTTTCCGAACCAGTTGTTCACATTCATCAGGATACGTGCCCCCGTTTTGCAGGACATAGGTTCTCACCGCATCCGCAGCGCCTTTTCGAATTTCATTACCTTTAAAATCGATTCCACTCATACGGGTCTTGGCAGAAAACTGCACAAAGGTCGCATTCAGCTCTGTCAAATCGCGCCCACGTATATGGAATTTATCCTTAGCCAATACAACGATACTGCGGCCTTCGGCCGTCTCGTCCGCAATGGATGCCAATTGTGCCGCATCAGCCAACGTTCGTTCTGTCACGCCCGCAACTGGCAAAAACTCGCTTGCTTGACGATTGCCGAGCGTAATCGTGCCCGTTTTATCCAGCAGCAGTACATCAACATCGCCCGCAGCTTCAATTGCACGTCCACTCATGGCAAGTACATTTGCACGGTTGAGCCGGCTCATGCCGGCAATACCGATAGAAGACAAAAGCGCGCCAATCGTCGTCGGTGCAAGACAGACCAAGAGTGCAATCACATTTGTCAATGAAATTGCTTGCCCAACTCCCGCCTGCTTACTAGCAAACGCAGAAAATGGCATCAGTGTCGCTGTCACGATAACAAAGATGATCGTCAGCGTAACCAACAGAATTTGAAGTGCAATTTCATTTGGTGTTTTTTTGCGGGACGCTCCCTCCACCATCGCAATCATCTTGTCCAGGAAACTTTCTCCTGCCTCTGCCGTTACACGGACAATGATCCAGTCCGACAGTAGTGTCGTGCCACCGGTAACTGCACTGCGGTCGCCGCCTGACTCCCGGATGACGGGGGCGGATTCGCCAGTAATTGCGCTCTCATCCACCGAAGCCGCACCCTCTATAACTTCTCCATCCATTGGAATTTGCTCACCTGCTTTTACAAGCACCACATCTCCGCGTTTGAGGCTATTGGACAACACTTCACTATAATTTGTTTGGTCTGCAGGATTTTTTAGTTTTTTTGCCTTAACATCCTTGCGTGCGCTTCTCAGGCTATCGGCCTGCGCACGTCCACGTCCCTCCGCAATTGCCTCTGCAAAGTTTGCAAACAGCACCGTAAACCATAGGATCAACGCGATCGTTACAACATAACCGCGCCCCTCATTACCAATTCCAGCATAAGACAATACAGCCAGAACCGTCGTGACGATCGCGCCCACATAGACGACCATCATCACTGGATTTTTGATCTGCACACGAGGATTGAGCTTGATAAAGGATTGTCGAAGCGCATCGAAAAACACATGGGAACCAGTGGTATATTTCATTTTGTTATCTCCATTATCGCATGTTAAAGTGATCTGCCATAGGTCCAAGCGCCAACGCAGGTAAAAAGCTCAACGCCGCAATGATCAGAATCACACCCAGTAACAACCCCGCAAACATCAGGTTCGCAGTTGACAACGTGCCATCGCCAGACGCAACTGCTTTTTTTCCGGCCATGTTGCCAGCGAGATACAGCACCGCTATCAGCGGTACGAAGCGCCCCAGCAGCATCATCATGCCACCGATCAGGTTCGCAAATGAGGTATCGGCAACAAAACCAGCAAATGCGCTGCCATTGTTGTTACCCATAGACGTAAACGCATAAAGAATTTCGGAAAATCCATGTGCCCCACTGTTGCCAAGCCAAGTTTGCGCTTCTGGCATCATCACCGCAACGGCTGTGCCAAGCAATGTCAGTACCGGTGGAATAAGTACAATCAAGCACACCATTTTCATATCAAAGGGTTCTACCTTCTTCCCAAGATATTCCGGCGTGCGGCCAACCATTAGTCCCGCTATGAATACCGTGAGCAGTACAAACGCCAGCATGCCATAAAGACCACTGCCGATCCCACCAAATACAATTTCGCCCAACTGCATGAGAAACATTGGTACCAATCCACCCAGCGGTGTGAAACTATCCAACGAAGCATTCACCGATCCATTGGACGCAGCGGTGGTTGCCGTTGCCCACAACGTGGATCCACCAATCCCATGCAGAACTTCCTTGCCCTCCAGATTGCCTGAAACCACAACACCCGCATATTCCGGCGCAGCATGTAATTCGCACAGAGTTGTTGCCGCAAGCGCACCGACAAACAGTACAAGCATCACAACATATAAGGTTCTACCCTGCCGCTTATCGTTCACTGCATGCCCAAATGCAACGCACAGCGATGCAGGAATCAGCAGTATGCTTAAGAGCTGAATCCAGTTGGAAAGCGCTGTTGGGTTTTCCAATGGATATGCGGAATTTGCGCCGAAAAAGCCACCGCCGTTCGTCCCCAACTGCTTGATTGCAATTTGACTTGCAGCCGGCCCCAGAGGCAACGTTTGCAACGCACCGCTTTCATAGGCTGCATACTGTCCAAATGCATCAAAGGACTGAACCACGCCCTGTGAAACGAGCAGCAATGCGACCAGGACAGAAAGTGGCAGCATCACGTATAGAACGCTCCGCACAAGATCCACCCAAAAGCTTCCAAGTGTACGCATCTGTTTTCTGATAAATCCCCGAATCAACGCAAATACAACACTCATCCCAGTTGCTGCAGAAACGAAGTTCTGCACAGTTAATCCCATCAGCTGTGTCAAATTCGATAGTGTCGTTTGCCCTGCATACGCTTGCCAGTTGGTATTGGTCACAAAGCTCGCAGAAATATTAAACGCCAAATCCACCGGAACACCGGGAAATTTCTGCGGATTGAGTGGCAACCATCCCTGCGCCATCAGCAGTGCCATCAGCAGTAGGAAGCCCACAAAGCTGAACAGCAGTACCGAACGGATATATTTTTTCGCACTCATTTCGTCATCTCCCGGTACATCCATAAACCGTAGAATACACCGCTCAACCGGTCCAATCACTCCCGATAGAAACACCCGTTCACCCATCATGACGCGATATGTATAGATTCCTAGCGGCACGGATAACACCACCAGTACCACGATCGATACAACGTCCTGTAATAGAATCCAATTCATGATTCTCCCCCAATTGCTGTTTACTACTTGCAATATAGCATAATACGTGTCAATGCAGTGTTCATATACAAACTCATAGCGTCAAGATTTCGTCACGATTTCAAAGGTAGAAGCATATTTTTTCTCAGCGTTAACAAGCAAAACCCCCATGCTTCATTTAAGCCATGGGGGTTTTAATTCATTAAACCATGCGTCCTGATTGGACGTTTCTATTTGTACCAAATACGAATTACTTCTTCGCCTGAATCATTTTCTTTTCTTTCATGAAGAACGCACCAATCACCATCACAATTGCAAACAAAGCAAGATAGTACAGACTGTCTATGCCATATGCATAGAAGGCACAGAAGACCATGAAACCACAAGCAATTACCCCGAGCAACGGCATGAAGACACGCTGGAATTTGCTCAGGTTCTTCTCTTTGATCATCATGCTGATAAAGATCGGAATATAGCTTCCATACAGCGTAATAATCGGCAATTCATCCGGCTCCCAGGTCATGAACGCAGGCAGGGCAATGGTTCCAAGCACACGGCCTTGGAAGAAACAAATCTGCCAATAGAAGAACCACAGGGTACAAATAAGCAAACCGACAATTGCCGAATTCGTGGGGGCATTGGAATGTGGATCAATCTCTGAAAGGGAGTCCGGTGCAATACCGCGCCTACGCGCTGCAATGGAGTACGCGCCGCGGATGCTGCCCATCATCAGACCATTGGTTGTGCCAAGGCAGGAGATAACGATTAGTACATAGATGATGCTGCCCACAAAGCGACCAAAGACATTGGTGAATGCAATCCCCGGCAGGTTGTCGCCAGCATTAATCATATCCGAAACGCCCATGGAGCCAGTCAGACCAAGGAAGTAGCACAGATACACGGCAATTACGATGATAGCTCCAATAATGAGTGCTTTCGGCAGATTTTTTTTGGAGTTTTTCAGTTCCGCATTGATTGACGTTGCAATGATCCAGCCTTCATAGGCAAACGCAAAGGCAACAATTGCGCCAAGCATTCCTCCACTACCAGATTGGGCAATCTGCTGGGTTGTCTGCACAAACGCATCTACCGTCAATCCATTGACAAGACCAGCAATCGTACCGACGACGGCCATCAGCACCAACGGAATCAACTTAATCACAGTTGTGGAAACTTGAAATTTTCCACCAATTTTGGGGCTAAGGGCATTCATGGCATAAATTGCAACCAGATAAAATGCACCAATTGCAACATGAGCGCTCCCCGCAACATCAAAGCCAAACAGCGCGCAAGTGTACTGAGCGGATACCCACGCAAGGCAGGAGGTCAGTGACGGATAGTAAATAGTCGTCATAAACCAGGCAACGAAGTATCCGTATTTTGGCCCTACCATGACTTCCGCATAATCAACGATGCCATTGACCTTCTCATAACGAGTGGCAAGCGAAGCGAAAATCAACGAACAAATGATCATGACAAGGCCGACGATCGCAACAACAACTAGCGTCTGCAGCATGTTTCCGCCGGTATTGTTGAGCACCTTGCCCGCTTTAAAAAAGATGCCGGATCCAATTACAATGCCGACAACCATTGAAATTGCAGTAAATAGTCCGTATTTTTCTTTCATCTTTGTTTCCATAAAATATTGCCCCCTTTATAATATGCGTACATATCTTTATATCAAGTCTAGGTGCGTTTGTCAACTGATGATATATAATTTTATAGACAATCGACATATTCTATTCAACAAAATGTCACATTGACGTAGCCCAATGTGACGCTTTACAATAGAAGAAAACATGTCGGGAGGTTTCTATGGCTTCCTTTTCCTTTTCCGGAAATTTTCAGCTTGGCGTTGCAACAGCCGCCACGCAAATTGAGGGCGGCAAAATGGATAGCTCTTGGATTTCATGGGCAGACGACGGGCATATCAAAGATAATACCTCACCTGAGCGGGCAGATGATCATTATCACCTGTGGCGTGAGGACACTGAGCTTCTTGCCCGGATGGATATTCCCATCTATCGGTTCGGCGTTGAGTGGGCGCGCATCGAACCGGAAGAAGGTACGTTCAGCGAACAAGCCATTTCGCACTATTTGGCAGAACTGGCCTTGCTGCGAGCACATGGCATCACGCCGCTCGTAACGCTGCACCATTTCACAAATCCACTTTGGTTTGAAGCCCTTGGCGGATTTGAAACGCAGGACAACATACCCCTGTTTCTGCGCTTCGTTGAACACATTGTTCGATCATTTGGCGGACTGGTCAACGAGTACATCACCATCAACGAACCGAACGTCTATGCCGTCAATGGTTTTTTCTTCGGCGATTGGCCGCCGGGAAAACGTTCCTTTAACAGGACCGTTCAAGTCATGTCCGTGCTCGTCTCCACTCATTTACAGGCGTATAAGTTGATCCATCGTATCCGAAGCGAATTGGGGCTTGCTGAAACAAAGGTAGGATTTGCCAATCATCTCTGTATATTCGTCCCTGCAAATCCCAAAAATCCAATTCACTGCATAACAACTTCCCTAATGGAACGCTTCTTTCAGGGCAGTCTTTCTCTGGCAATGACGACAGGCCGCTGCACATGGCCACTCAAATGTATAACCCATGTGGTCGGAACGCAGTTTGTAGATTTTCACGGCGTAAACTATTATGCGCGCCATGCTGTTTCCGGCTTTTCCGACGGTTTCTTATTGAACGTTCCCAAAAATGATCTTGGTTGGGAAATCTATCCAAGTGGAATTGTGGAGGTCGCCGAAAAAATGTACCGGATACGTCCACTGCCAATCTATATTACAGAAAATGGTACGTGTGACAACCAAGATTTATTCCGTTGCCGTTATCTATTCGACCATCTGCAAGCCATTGCCGCTTCCCCTCTGCCAATCAAGCGCTACTACCACTGGTGCTTCCTCGATAACTTTGAGTGGCTCGAAGGCGAAAGCGCACGCTTTGGCCTTGTAAAGGTTGACTACCCTACGCAAACGCGTACACTCAAGGACAGCGGCCGTTTCTATCAGGAGATCATCCAAAACAATGGCGTCACCGAGGAAATGTACGCTCACTACGTTGATAGGCAAGCGTACCCGTGTATACAACGAAAGGATTTTGCAAAATGATCGTCTGCAATCCCCCGTGTTTTTGGCTGGATACTGCTCATACAAGCTATGTTTTTCGAATTACGCCACACGGGCAGTTGGAACATGTGTATTATGGCATGCGCATCCCCCGGGACAATGTAGATTCCCTCGTGCTGAAGCATACGGCACCTATTGGAAGCACGGTTGCTTATGGTGACAATTCTACGGAAAATTACAGTCTTGATACGCTGTGTTTCGAATGGTCCGGCATCGGTTGCGGGGATTACCGGCAGCCACCTTTGGAAGCCAAAATGCCGGACGGTTCGTTTTCGAGCGACTTCATTTATGAAACGCATACCCTACGAGACGGATTTTTCGCACCGGAAGCACTGCCTGGTGCTTATGGGGAGAACCAAGCGTGCAGTACGTTGACTGTAACGCTTCGCGATCAAGTCAACGATGTGTTGCTACACCTGCTATACACCACCTATGATGAAACGGACATCATCACACGGCGAGCAATTCTGGAAAATAACAACGAACAGTCACTGATCATCCGACGTTTCATGAGTATGCAATTGGATATGGAAAATCAAGACTTTTCCCTTGTCACCTTCGACGGTGGCTGGATACATGAAACACACCGACACGACCGAAAGCTGCAATATGGTACTTTTATCAGCGGCTCGATTACCGGTGCTTCCAGCAATCGAAACAACCCCGGTTTTCTGCTTTATGCCGGCAATGCCACAGAGGATCACGGACTTGTATACGGTTTTAATCTCATTTATAGCGGTAATCACATGAGTCATGCGGAGCTTTCCGGTACAAACTTGGTACGCATACAACTCGGCATCCATCCGCATTGTTTCGAATGGTGTTTGCATCAGGGAGAACGGTTTGAGACGCCGGAGGCTATCATGACCTGCTCCGATGGCGGATTCAACGGCATGAGTGCGCACTTTCATGACTTTATCAATCGGCATATTGTGCGCGGCGATTGGAAAGGCAAGGAACGGCCGGTGCTGATCAATCATTGGGAAGCCTATTTTTTTCAATTCACACGGAGGAAACTACTTCGTCTTGCCCGGCAGGCAAAAAAGCTTGGCATTGAGCTGTTTGTGTTGGATGATGGCTGGTTCGGCGCACGCAATTCCGATACCGCTGGTCTGGGTGATTACACAATTAACCAAAAGAAATTACCCCGGGGTATGAAGCACTTTTCCGGGCAGATTCATCAACTTGGCATGCAATTTGGTCTTTGGTTCGAACCGGAAATGGTCAACCCGGACAGCGATCTTTATCGTGCGCATCCAGAATACGCTATTGTTTCTCCAGGCCGCAAGCCAACCTTCGGGCGCAATCAACTCGTGCTTGACCTATGTAATCCTACAGTACGCGACTACATTGTTTCCAAGGTAGGTTTCATCTTGGATGACGCTCAAATCGATTATGTCAAGTGGGACATGAACCGATCCATCAGCGATGCCTATTCTTCCTATCTCGCCAATCAGGGCGAATTTTTTCATCGTTACATCCTTGGCCTGTATGATGTGCTAACACGTATCTTTCGGCCTCGTCCGCAGATTTTGCTGGAATCCTGCTCCAGCGGCGGCAATCGTTTCGATCTTGGCATGTTGTGTTTTTCACCGCAGGTCTGGTCTTCTGACAATACGGACCCGATCGAACGCCTTGCCATACAGGGCGGCTTATCCTATTTATATCCTTTGTCTGCCATGGGCGCACACGTTTCCGCTGCACCGCACCAGCAAACGCTCCGGGATACGCCGCTATCCACTCGTTTTAACGTAGCCTCATTCGGCTGTCTCGGGTATGAGCTTGATCTTAAATACCTCACGCCTATCGAGAAAAAGGAAATTCAAGACCAGATCATTTTTTATAAACATTGCCGCAGCACACTTCAGTATGGACGATTCTACCGTGCAAACAAGCAGGATGGAAAGCCTTGTATATGGCAATGCGTATCCCCCGACCAGAAGCAATCCATCGCGGGATTTTTTCAGCAGCAGACGTCTGCCGCACAGGGAAACGATATTCTGCAGCTTACCGGGCTTCACGCCTCTGAACGATATCAATTTAAAACTCGTCCGCAACGTGTTTTCATCCGTCGTTTTGGTGGTCTGCTCAAGCATATTTTGCCCGTGGAGCTGCCGCCAGATGGCATACTTCTTCGCATAGCAAACCGATACTTTGCCCTGATGGACTGCGTGGAGACCTATTGTGCCTCGGGTAGTCAATTGATGCAAGGCGTGCGACTCAACTGTCCATTTCTCGGCACCGGCTACACAAATCAGATTCGTATGCTCGGTGATTTTGGTTCTAATCTATACACTATTATACAAGCGGAGGAAAGCAAATCATGAAACACACAAACAATCATAATCAAACCTGCTTTGGTCTCGGAACCATCGGACGGGACATGTTCTATACCACCGTCAGCATGTTTCTTATGACATACCTGACCGAGGTGCTGCAGCTTCCGGACAAAACACTGTTCATGATGACCACCATGCTTCTCGTCATGCGGATCTTTGATGCGGTAAATGACCCGTTTATGGGTGTGATCGTTGATAATACCCGGAGTCGCTTTGGTAAATTCAAGCCTTGGATCGTGGTAGGCGCGGTACTCGGCGGTATCTTTATGCTGCTAATGTTCAGTGACTTTGGTCTCACAGGCGTACCCTATGTATTACTCATGGCAGTCTGCTATCTTATGTGGGATATCACCTATGGTCTGAACGATATCGCCTACTGGTCAATGCTGCCATCACTGACGCTCGATCAAAAAAAACGTGAAAAAATTGGCTCCTTTGCCCGCATCTGTGCCAATATCGGCATGTTCGCCGTCGTTGTACTTATCCTCCCCTTGACCGGTATGCTAGGCAATGCGTTCGACAGCGCCAAAACCGGATGGTTTGTTTTTGCATGTGTTGTTGTATTTCTGATGCTTGGTTTTCAGGCAATCACACTATTTGGCGTTAAAGGTAATACCATTACTTTTAAGCAAGAGGAGAAAACCACCCTGCGCGACATGTTTAAAGCACTTTTTCATAACGATCAACTGCTTTACACCGCCATCGCCATGGCACTGTTTATGATCGGTTACTGCACAACTACAAGTTTTGGAGTGTACTACTTCAAATATGCATATAAAAACGAAGCGATGTATTCCGTATTTGCCATGATTCTTGCCATATCGCAGCTTGGCGCACTGGCGCTCTTCCCGCTGTTTTCCAAGCGGTTTTCCCGAAAAACGCTCTATACTGCTGCAACCATCTCCGTGGTTATCGGGTATGTGGTATTTTTCTTTTCGCCCATGAGCATGATCTATATCAGCATCGCTGGTATTCTGATTTTTGTCGGGCAGGCGTTTATTCAACTCTTGATGCTCATGTTCCTTGCCGATACCATCGAATATGGTCAATGGAAGCTTGGCATGCGGAATGAATCCATCACCTTCTCCGTGCAGCCATTCATCAACAAGATCGGTGGAGCAATCGGTACGGGCATCGTTGGTTATACGTTGGTCATCTCCGGCATTAATGAAGCAACACCTGAAACCGTCACAGCAGCCGGCTTGTTCATATTAAAAATCTCCATGCTGGTGTTGCCGCTACTCGCAATCGTAGCTGGTTACCTGGTCTATCGGGCAAAGTATAAAATTGACAGTACTCTGTATCGGAAAATTGTCGGTGAACTGGAAGCGCGCGGCGATATCGGTGAGCGCGGAAACGCCTAAATATTTTTGATTCGACCAACAGAATATTATTCTGAACGTTTGACGAAAATATTGAATTTTGATATAATACATCATCATAAACTAAAATTTTCGAATCATCTGGCAAACTACCCACTAGGTTTTATACACCAGCTTGCACAAGTAACACATGCCAACACCCATAAGGCATATTCAAAACCCAGATTCATATCAGAAAGGATCTGTCATCAATGTCAACATTCTCAGTCAACGGAAAAGCCATAACAGTTACACAGAACCAAAAGCTTCTTTTTTATCTGCGGGATACGCTGCACATCACGAGTGTGAAAAATGGTTGCGCAGAGGGCGCGTGCGGCACCTGCATGGTGCTGATCGATGGCAAGGCTGTGAAATCCTGCGTGCAACAAACCGACCGTCTGGATGGCAAATCGGTGGTCACCATCGAAGGGTTCACCACGCGGGAACGTGATGTATACGCCTATGCATTTACAGCAGCAGGCGCCGTACAGTGCGGATTTTGTACACCCGGCATGGTCATCAGCGCAAAATGTCTCCTTGATACAACACCGAGTCCAACCCGTGAACAGGTCAAGGAAGCATTGAAGAACAATATCTGCCGCTGCACCGGCTATCATAAAATTGAGGATGCCGTTCTGTTGGCGGCGAAACTGCTGCGAGAGAACGTGCCGGTTCCCCATGGAGAAATTGCAGGTTCGGTCGGCAGGAGCATGCCTCGTATTGATGCTCCTGCCAAAACGCTTGGCACTGCCAAATATGCGGACGATGTCTATCTGGACGGTATGCTTTATGCATCCGCAGTGCGCAGCGCTTATCCTCGTGCACGCGTGCTTTCGATCCATACCGAACAAGCCAAGGCCGCAAAAGATGTAGTTGCTGTTCTAACAAGCGAGGATGTGCCTGGGCAAAAGGTCATCGGCCATTTGATACAGGATTATGATGTCATGATCCCCATTGGCGGCGTCACACATTTTCTCGGGGATGCCATTGCATTGGTTGTTGCTAAAAACAAAGAAGCACTGGAAATAGGCAAGGCGCTTGTTCAGGTTGAATACGAGAAATTGTCCCCCATCTTATCTCCTGAGGCCTCAATGGCTGAAAATGCGCCGCAGGTTCATGCAGGGCATGACAATCTTCTCTTCCACCAGCGCGTGCAGCGCGGTAACGCCGATAAAGCCATCCAAAGCTCACCTTACGTGGTTACAAACCATTACAGCGTGCCATTCACGGAGCATGCATTTTTAGAAACTGAGTGCGCCGTTGCATACCCTGAGAAAGATGGAATTCGAATACTCAGTGGCGATCAAGGTATCTATCAAACTCAGAAAGAATGCGCAGCCATGTTGGGATTACCAAAAGAGCGGGTGCGCGTCTCGGCCATGATGGTCGGGGGTGGCTTTGGTGGCAAGGAAGACATGAGCGTACAGCATCATGCATCGCTGGCTGCATGGATTACGAAATGTCCTGTCAAGGTACAACTCACCCGTGCAGAAAGCATCCTCATTCATCCAAAGCGTCATGCCATGGAAATGGAGTTTACAACCGCCTGCGATGCGCACGGCTATCTCACCGGTATGCGCGCAACACTAATTGCGGATACGGGCGCGTATGCTTCCTTAGGTGGCCCCGTTTTGCAACGTGCTTGCACGCATGCAGCCGGCCCTTATCACTATCAGGATGTGGATATTGACGGCAAAGCCTATTATACAAACAATCCGCCGGGCGGTGCATTTCGCGGCTTTGGCGTGACGCAGAGCTGCTTTGCAACCGAATGCAATCTAAACCAGTTAGCCGAACTCGTTGGCATCTCGCCATTTGAAATTCGTTATATCAATGCCATCCGTCCCGGCCAAACGCTACCCAATGGACAGATTGCAGACGACACAACCGCCCTCGTCGAGACGCTTGATGCAGTCAAGCCCATTCTGGAGCGCAACCCAAGCGCCGGCATTGCATGCGCTATGAAAAACAGCGGCCTCGGCGTCGGTGTACCCGATATTGGACGCATACGAATTGAGGTCAAGGACTGTCAATTGTACCTGCACTCTTCCGCAGCCTGTATTGGCCAGGGCATGGGCACAGTGCAGATACAAATGGTACATGAAATTACCGGCGTCAACCCGGAAGACATCCACTATTGTACGCCGGATACCGCCGAATCTCCTGATTCCGGCAACACAACGGCATCTCGGCAAACGCTGTTTACGGGAGAAGCCGCCGTACGTGCCGCAAAACTTGTGCGTGATGCCATCCGCACTTCCGGCTCATTGTCAGCGCTCAACGGGCAGAGTTTCTACGCCGAGTATTCGGGCGAGACCGATAAAATCAACTCAACTAAAGAGCATCCTGTTTCCCACATCGCTTATGGTTACGCAACCCATGTTGTTGAATTGGATGAGAGCGGACGCGTCACCTGCGTCACCGCAGCGCATGATGTCGGACAGGCTGTGAACCCCATCGCCTTAGAAGGTCAAATTGAAGGTGGCGTTGTCATGAGCCTTGGCTATGCGCTCACTGAAGATTTTCCGCTGGTCGACGGGAAACCAACGAAAAAATTTGGTACGTTAGGATTATTTAAGTCCACCACCGTACCAAAGGTTGTCCCAATAACTGTTGGAAAAATTCTACCCGGTGGTCTTGCATGTGGTGCAAAGGGCGTTGGTGAAATCTGCGCCATTCCAACAGCCCCGGCTGTGCAGTTGGCCTACTACAATCGTGATCAAGTATTTCGTACAAAGCTCCCGTTGGAGAACACTGCTTACAGCAAAAAATAGCATATGATTAAATCAAGCGATCCATCTGATTCTCCCATAAATAGCGTTTTCAAACAGATGTGCTGTTTGTTTTGCACCCAAGCTGTTTTTATGGTATGCTACAATAAATTTTGTACGCATAAATAAAGGAGAATTGTTATGTTTCGTGATAAAGCAGGGAATCTATCCATCCTTAAAATCGTCCTGTCTTGCGTTTTGTTATTGTTGGTTCTCGCCCTAATCGGCGGGAGCTTTGTGGTTGTCAATGCTGGGCAGACTGGAGTGGTGTTGACCTTTGGCAAGGTGAACGAAACCGTATTACAGGAAGGCATGCATCTGAAAGTTCCATTTATCCAGCAAGTAGTTGCCATCAATAACCGCATCGTCAAGCTGGAGGTTTCAACCGAAGCATTTAGCAAAGATTTGCAAACGATTTCCACCGTTGTATCTGTCAACTACCATATCAATAAAAATATGAGTCAAGCGATCTATAAAGAAGTTGGTCTTGGGTTCGAAGACGTTCTCGTCACCCCCTCCGTCAATGAAGTCCTCAAAGCAGTCACAGCGAAATACACTGCGCAAGAGCTGGTTGGCAGCCGCAGCGAAGTATCCGTATTGCTAGATGAAGGACTCAATGGCAAGCTAAATGATTATGGTGTCTATGTGGATGAGCTGAATATCATTAGTTGGAATTTCTCGGAAGAATATATCAATGCCGTTGAAGCCAAGCAAGTGGCGGAGCAAAACCTGATTAAAACACGCACCGAGCAGGAACAAGCGTTGGTGGTGGCCAATACGGAGGCGCAAAAGCGCGTGATTGCCGCAGAAGCAGAAGCCAATGAAATTAAGGTTCTCGCACAAGCAAAATCAGAAAGCAACCGGCTTCTCACAGAGTCGCTAAGCGATCCTCTGATTCGTTATGAAACGTTGCAAAAGTGGGATGGTCAGCTTCCAAAGGTCACCGGCCAAGCCGGCTCACTGATCGATATCGGGTTGGGTCAATAGTCTTGCAGCCATCTTTACAGACAACATATATCGTCAATATTTGGGGGGAAAATAAATTTGCAGAAAAATTTAAAAAGTGGAATCTTGCTGCTTGTTGTCCTGTGTCTCTGTCTGGCGCCAGCGATCGCGTTTGCAGCTGCTGCAGATGACGCAGGCAACGTCTTTACCACTGAAAACGATGTTGCAAACCAAATAATCCAACTGGATCTGTATGCCGTCGGGCAGAACGTTCAAGTTTCTGAATGTTCCATTGAACAATCGGCACTTCTTGCCGGTCAGGAAGTGCATGTAACCGGCACAAGTATTGGTGGCAGTCTGCGTGCGGCAGGTTATACGCTGTACGCCAATGACACAAACGTATTTGCAAATGCCACAATGGCTGGCTACTCTATCGATCTCGGCAGTCAATTTTCCGCGAAGGGTATCTATGCCGCAGCCAGTACCATCCGCTATGCAGGCATATGCGATACGCTGAATGTAACCGGACAGACTGTAACCATCCTTGGCACAATCAACGGTGATGCTTATATTTATGCCGAACGCGTTATTGTTGAAAGTGCAGCGGTCATTAAGGGCACGTTGCATGTAAATTCCTCTGCGGAGCCAAGCATTGCATCGGGCGCTTCGGTTTCTAATTTGGAATTTGAACAGATGGCAGACTCCGAGCCAGCTGAAACGGTGAAAGTGATCAGTCCCATTTTAACCAAGCTGAAAAGTTTGGTCATGATGCTACCGGGCCGTATTCTGCTCGCTGTGCTGTTATTCTTCGTCCTTGGTTCTGCCATCAAAGGCGCTGCGGACATGGCCAAAACCCGTCCCGTCGCCATGCCGGTCTGCGGCTTTATCGCGTTGATTGCCACGCCAACTGCTGCACTCATTCTGCTGATCACCTATGTCGGAATTCCTGCAGGCGCACTGGTGCTGTGTTTATATGCGTTGGTTCTCGCGTTCTCCGTCAGTTTTGTCGGTTGTGCAGCAGGTCAATTGGTGTTTTCGAAACTGCACGGGTTGCTTGCCTCCATCATTGGCGTTTCCATCTGTTCGCTGATTGTGATCATACCTTATCTTGGCGGACTACTGCGATTTGTCTGCATGGTCTATACACTTGGATATTTCCTGCAGAAAATCTATCTGGGCTTTGGGAAAAAGCCAACCACTCCAAAGTCGGAGCCATTAACCCCGATTGAAATTTCTGCAGGTTTCGAGGAAAAACCAAAACAATAACAACCTAGCTTCATTCAAAAAACGCATACCTCATATTGGGGTATGCGCTTTTGATAATACCGTATCAAAATCCATCAGCATTCTATGCCCGGTAGATTCGTTTGTTAATAGTTTTCATCATCCTCATCGTCATCATCTTCGATGAACTCAATGAGTCGTTTATGCGGTTTCTTTGCAGACTTGGCAGTTTTTTTGGGTTCCGGCTCTTCTTCAAAACCGTCATCTTCGAATTCTTCGTCGTCATCCGCCGCTAAGATGCGTTGAAACAGCCCTTTCTTTTTCGGTTGAGGTGCCTCTTCATCATCGCGAGTAGTTCTGCGGCGAGGCTGATCCGGTTCTTCATCCCTGTAAGAATGGCGCTCAACAGGACGATCAAACTGACGCGTTGTCATTGGATCTTCCTCGATTGCATGGCGGTCATCCGCGCTTGGACGTGGCGCGGAAGTCCGTTGTGGGGGCTGCTCGTAATATTGTTGTTGTTGTTGATAAACAGGTGCTGGCGCGGCATATTGTTGTTGTTGTTGTGGAACGGGCTGCGGTTTGGGCGCAGGTTGTTGTTCCGCTTCTGTCCCAACGCCTAATTCCATGCGATTCTGGTCGATCATACGATGATACTCCGCAAGATACCGCTGTAAATCGCCAAGCACTTCATCCGCGTAACGGCGCGCACCGTTATAAATTGCATTTGCATTTTCTTCCGCTTCCGATGAAACCTTGCTCGCGCGCGTAAACGCTTCCTTATAGACCTCAGAATCGTTGACACGAGATTCGAATTCGACCTTTGCCTGTTCATATAGATTGCTTGCAGAAGCCTGCGCCTGCTGCGTAATGGTTTCGGCTTCGCTATGAGCTGCATCGATAATCTCTTCCGAAGTTTCCTTGGCATCACGTACGGTGTTCTCCGCTTCCGCAATGATACCGGTTGCACGGCGAATATCTTCTGGAATCACAACCTTGAGATCTTCCAAAAGATCCAGAAGCCGATCAATTTCAACAACCCGTTTGTTGGGTGTTCCGAATTTTGTTTTGGGACTCTCCTCCAACTCCTGCTTAATGCGGTTAATGATGGAAAAGATTTTCATGGTCTGCGCGCTGCTCATGGTTTTGCCAACCTTTCTGCAATGATATTTTGAATGCTACTGGGAACAAGTCCCACAATGCTACCGTCCATCGTGCCTATCTCCCTGATCGCACTGGAGCTGAGAAAGGAGTGCTCGGGACTTGCCATAAAATATATCGTTCGAATATCATCTGCCAAATGCCGATTGAGGGCATCCAACTGAAATTCATATTCAAAATCCGTAATCGCTCGAAGTCCGCGGATGATATACGCTGATTGGATCGACCGTGCATAGTTTACGGTCAACCCGTCAAAGCTTGTTACACGCACATTCTTCATGTGTTCACTATCAACCACACACTGAATCATCTCGACACGCTCTTGTACAGAAAATATTGGAGATTTCGCAGAATTATTCAATACACTCACATAAATCGTATCAAACAAAGCCGCCGCGTTACAAAGCACATCGTAATGCCCGATTGTAAACGGATCAAAGCTGCCAGGATAAACACCTGTTTTCATGATTTACCTGTCCCTTTCAAGATGGTAACCGCGCAAATTCCGTAATTTCTTGTCTGTACGGTCTCCGCAATCGAAGCGTCTAGTTTCGGCGGCAACTTACGAGCATGCTCAAGCATAATTCTGCCTTCCGTTTTCAACCTTCCACATCGAATCAACAGTTCAGCGGCCTTTTCAGCCGTGCCGTCCGCATAAGGTGCATCTAAAAACACAATATCAAATGTTTTGCCTTGTTCCATCAAACGCTGAATGCAGGAAGCATAGTCGTATTGCATAACCGACACGGTGGAATCGAGCTTCAGCAGTTGTGCGTTTTTCCGTATTTGTTCTGCACAAATACGGGCGCAATCGTTGCAAACCACGCTAGCCGCCCCACGAGAAGCTGCTTCCAGTCCCAGATTGCCAGACCCGGAAAATAAATCCAGCACATCGCTACCTGGGATGTCGAACTGCAACATGCCAAACATGGACTCCTTTACGCGATCTAGCGTCGGGCGTGTGTCCATGCCCTTCGGCGAATCAAATCGCCTCCCGTTCGCCGTTCCGGCAATTATCCGCAAAATATTCCTCCATAGAGCATACGCCCACATGTAGATACAATATTATAGCATGTGGTTCAAATGCATACAAGTAAATTCCATAGATTGCCGCATTTCTAAAAGCGCAAGTGGATTCCTAAAGTAACTTTCATAGTGGAAACCACCTTGGAAAAGGAGGATCAATAGGTACTCGCTAATGAAATCAAGCATCGCAATTCATAGCATCCTA
>JAVVXB010000023.1:0-51401 GCA_036651815.1 Clostridia bacterium | reverse complement strand
GCTGCAAAAGCCGTCCATGCCTACGGACATAGGCGTAGCGCACAATGGAATCATCCCGATAACGCCGCGTCCGAAAATCAGCGACACGATGGAATATATCGTCACCCAGCTTGCCTACATCAAGCGCTACTGCAAGCAGTTTTATCTGAACAAGAACTGCATGAAACTGATTGAGAACGCAGTCCATAGCAAGATGGTGTTTCTCGCTGCGGACGGCACCATAACCACTATAGGGTCGTTTCAAGATCATGAAGGTGTGTTATACTCAAATAGCAGCTACGAACCGCGTGTTTCGTTCTCGTACTACGACACCTATCTGCTCGGAGAGGGCGGGTGCAGAAGCACAGGAGCGCGGCGAAGGGCTATCGCCACAGTAAAGCCGCTCATGCTTGTGAGTGACGGCGGCACGGACACCACGATCAAACAGAACAGCACCGGCGATCTGGTCGATGCATACGATTTCGCAATAGACACAAGAGGACGACTGTATGAGATGGATTGGGAAACCGGCTGCGCATTCCGCTCCAAGGATCACTCGATCATTGGTAAGGTTACGTTCAACGCGAAGTTCGCGGCGCATTGCGACTGCTACGGCACCTCGCAGGACTTGATCGCAGACGTGTACGGGACAGTTCCTGGCATGCCTTGGTGACACAGATGCCATGTAGGGGCGGGTATGTCCTTGCCCCTGCACACATTACGCATAAAGGAGATAGACGCATGTTAGGAGCAATCATCGGAGACATTGCCGGAAGCCGATTCGAGTGGGATAACTGCCGGTCAAAGGACTTTACCCTGTTTGACGCTGAGTGCGAGTTTACAGACGATTCCGCAATGAGCATCGCCATTGCATGGGCGATCCTGCAATGCAGGGGCGACTGGAAGCGGCTAGGCTCCCGTGCCGTCCGCAGCATGCAGGAGATTGGCCTTCGCTATCCGTTTGCAGGATACGGCGGCATGTTCGGCGAGTGGATTATGAGCGATAAACCGCAGCCATACAACAGCCTCGGCAACGGCGCAGCCATGCGGGTAAGCCCGTGCGGGTTCGCCGCAAGCAGCATGCAGGAGGCGAAAGACCTATCCCGCATCGTTACAGCGGTCACACACAATCACCCGGAGGGCATCAAGGGCGCGGAAGCCACCGCCATCGCGGTATGGCTAGCCCGGAATGGCAAGAGCATCGACGAGATCAAGCGGTATATCTGCGAGAACTACTACACCATCGACTTTACGCTGGACGAGATACGCGAAACGTACATGTTCAACGAGACCTGTATGAACACCGTGCCGCAAGCGCTGGAGGCGTTTTTTGAATCAACTGGATTCGAGGACGCGATACGCAACGCCGTCTCCATCGGCGGAGACAGTGACACCATTGCCGCTATCACTGGCGGCGTAGCCGAGGCGTTTTATGGTATCCCGCAAGGGTTTGGAATGTCCGCCTTGGCATATTTGGACGAAGATTTAATACGCATCGTCACTGCTTTCGAGAAGCGCTACCCTCGCAAACGCAAATAGGGCTGTTGCAATCAGTTGCAACACCGCCGTCACGGTTAGCTGGTATTGTTTTTCCCTGCTTGCGCAGGACGCCACTGCAAAGGGGCGCCCATGCGGCGATATGATGCGCACAAATTAAGGGGGATTGCGCCATGAGGAGACATTGGCACCAGCTTACACACACAGACCGTTTGCGCATAGAAGCAAACCTAAATGTCGGTCGAACGCCAAGCGAGATAGCGGACATTCTTCACGTCCACAAAAGCACGATCTACCGCGAGATCAAGCGCGGCAGATACACGCATATGAACAGCGACCTTACCACGGATGAGCGATACAGCCCGGACATTGCGCAGCGTCGATGCGACGAGAACCTTGCGGCAAAAGGCGCACCGCTAAAGATCGGCTCTGACTACGCATTGGCAGCGTACATTGAGGAACGGATCGTTCAAGATCGGTATTCTCCGGCGGCTGTGCTGGGAGAGATCGCGGCAAAGGGCTTGACGTTCTCTGTCACCATCTGCCCGGCCACGCTTTACAGCTACATAGACAAGGGCGTATTCTTGCGCCTGTCCAATAGGAACTTGCCCGTAAAGGGATGTCGCAAGAGAAAGTACAACCATGTCCGACGCGCTGCCCGCGCTCCAAGGGGCAAAAGCATTGAGCATCGCCCGGAAAGCATAAATGCCCGCAGCGTGTTCGGGCATTGGGAAATGGACTGCGTCGAGGGAAAGAAAAGTACGAAGCGCACCCTGCTCATGTTGACGGAGCGAAAGACGCGCAAGGAGATCGTCATACCCATGCGAAACCAAACGTCTGCGTCCGTCGTGGCCGCACTGGACAGGCTCGAACGCAAGTATGGGCGCATGTTCCCGCGTGTGTTCGAGAGCATCACCGTGGACAATGGCTCTGAATTTGCGGACTGCGCTGGCATGGAGCGGTCAATATATGGCGGGCAGCGAACAAAGGTATATTGCTGCCATCCATACTGCGCCAGTGAACGTGGCAGTAACGAGAATCAGAACCGAATGTTCCGGCGGCATTTCCCGAAAGGTACAGACTTTCGGCGCATCACCGTAAAGCAAATCAAATTTGCCGAGGACTGGATGAACAATTACCCGCGCAAACAGTTCAACTACCATACGTCGCAGGAGCAGTTTGAGAAGCACATGGACGTTATCAAGGACGGCGTGACGCCGAGGAAAGTCCCCCGGCGTCACAGCTCAAGTTTAACGTAATAAAATTTTTTTTAATCATTTATCGCAATTATACTTGACATTTTTCTCAGAATGATTGCATAAGATTGTTTCATTCGCTCGAATACGGTACTTATTTCAGAAATTTACCCAGTGCGCCAAGCAAATCACCCGCTAAATCCTGCTGCTGTTTCTTGCTGCCGGTTGACTTTTTCTTTGCCGTAGACGATGCTCCGCTCTTCTTCTTTTTTCCCGTGGTGGAAGCGCTACCCGCCTTTTTCTTTTTCTTTGCCGTAGAAGACGGCTTCTTTGCATCGTCTCCCATCAGTGCGCCAAGCAGCTCTCCGCCAATTCCGCCGCTGTCCGAACCGCCAAGCAGATTACCAAGCAACTCGCTACCCAAGCTTTCGCCTTGGTTGCCGCTGCTATCCTCGTCTTCTCCTCCCAGCAGTGCGCCAAGCAGTTGCCCGCCAATGCCACCGGAACTGCCGCCACCCCCCAGCAGGTTGCCCAATACGCCGCCCGAGCCATTGCCCCCGCCGCCAAGCAACGAACCCAATACGCCGCCCGAGGAAGACCCGCCACCGCCAAGCAGCGAGCTTAGAACCCCGCCTGATCCGCCACTGCCGAGCAGCGAACCCAATACACCGCCCAAAGAACCATTCTCCCCACCACCGAGCAGTGATCCAAGAAGCCCACCGACGCCGCCGCCTGAAGCCTGATGCTGCTGACCAAGTAGAGAAAGGATCAACGGCGCGGCTGCAGCTAGAATTTGCCCCGTCTGTGCCGGTGCTACCCCCGTTTTTTGAGCGATTGCTTTCTGCACCTTCGTGCTGTCGCTGCCAAGCACGTGCTGTAAGATCTTTGCACCATCGTCCGTATCGACATTTTTGAGGAATGTGGTTACATCGGAAGTATCGTCCTCTGCATGATCGTTCACAGCCCGATTCAGCGCCGTCTCGCCATCCTCCGTGCCGGCATTTTGCTGCATGCCATGGAGTAAAACGGGCAATCCAACGGATAGCACCTCCTGCACGTCGTTCTTCTTAGCACCTGAAGTCTTAGCTAGTGTTTTTAACGCGTCACTGCTCAGTAACCGGCCGACCAATTCATCGGAAAATTCCATTGGTGTTCCTCCATCTGTTTAATTTCATGTGGATTGTAGATTGTGAAAGCAGTCTGTACTGCTTCCCATGCTGAACATTGCTTGCAGTATAAAGAGAACCGACGGTGTCTCTCGTGGAACCGAATCAACCGCCTTTTATGCCCATCACATTATCCAGTAAAATCTATTTCTTAAAGAGAAATTTCCGTTTTCGAGCGTTTTTTGTCAGTTCATGCGAAGGTTGAGCAAGTTTACTGACGGTTAATCTTGCATAAGAAGCGCGAAAATGGCAAAATGATACCGAAAACACGATTTGGTAGAATCTGGAAACACGCCCAAGACGGAATGGTCTATGTTCAGTATAGGATTTGACAAATCATCTGTCAATCTGCCGTGCGAATCAGCACCGTTCCACCCAAAATTGATCTTGTTTCATAGGCTGGATCATTCTTATACTGCGCGACCCCCTCCAGCGCAAGTTCGTTGCTTACCCCATAATCCGTGCCAACGGCAAAGATATAGTCCGGCGTCCGTTCCGGATGTTGCGCGAGATACATGCTCAGCCATTGTGAGTCCATGGTCATACCAAACGTTGACGGAGTCGCGGGGCTTAATCCGGTAAAAAGATACCCGATAGGCATGAGTCTGGTAATCAAAATATGGCCGCTCTCTGGCGCGTTCTCCATGATTTCCGTGCGCAGAATTTCGTACTGGCCAGCCCGTTTTTCCGTTGTTATAATTCCCTTGGCTGGCCCGGTGGAAATGGTTTTATTCAAGAATGGCAAGGGTTCGTCGCGATATACGCTCGTCAGCCGTAGCCCTGCCGTTATCATCAGCAACGCGGCGCAGGCAACCGTCGCAAGTGCGCGGAACACACGGCTCTGTTTATCGTTCATCTGCAACATGCGCGCGCCGTCAAATAGATATAGCGCAGCGCCTAGCGATGCGGGCAGCAGTGCGCCGGAAGAGGCACGGATGCGTGTGTTTGAACCAAGCTGCACAGCAATTGACAGCGCACAGCCAAGGAAAAACAGCAATATTGCCCGGTTACCCTTACGTCCTGTCAAAAAATAGAGTCCCGGCGCAACGAGCGCGATTGTCATCGCCGTCAAATTTATCTTATGAAAATCCGGATAATCATAGGTAATAAGCCATACAACCGCCGCGGCAAGCAGCGCGGCCGCACCCAGAAAGCCCATACGCCGAAACAGTCTTTGCCGCTCCATATTCTTGACAAAGCAGGTTATTACGCCCCACACCAGCAGCGCCACCGCCCCCAGAAACACTGGACCGAACAGCACACGGGTTGCATTGGCATAGCTCCCCAGTACCCGCAGCGCATTCACGCGCTCATGATCTGGATCGCTGATAATCCCCCTGAGATTAGCAAGTAGATCCGCACCTGAGGATTTTACAAGGACATAGGTGAGAAACAGCGCCGTTACTGCAGCCAATCCCGCAAACCACCAGCACAGCATACGCATAAATCCACGTTCCGCCCTGTGTTTTTTCAGCAGCACTGGCCAAAATACAATCCATACCGGTAAGCTGATGATAAAATATGGATACACCAGTACGCTAAGCGCATAACACGCGCCGGACAACACCATTTTTAGCGGCATGCGGGTACCATCAAGCGCATCAAAGCAGGTCAGTGCGGTCAGCAGAACCAGCAACGGGCCAAGCATGTTATATGAAAACCCATTGAGTCCGTAGTGTGCGTGCATCAGCGTAAACCCGGCAACCAACAGTGCTGCGATCTGACCGCTTTTGCGGCGTAGTACAAAATAAGCATATAGTGCAACAAGCATCTGTACCACAATCAGCACATAACGAAAATACAGCATGACGCCTGTCATATCTCCGCCGGTTATCAGCAAAAATCCGCGAAGAAACGGTAGCACAACAAGGCCGGATAGCTGATGCACCTCCCACATATCCACAAGGATGCGGTCACCCAGCACTAACCGGTATGGCAAAACGCTGTAATACGGTTCATCCGTCAAGTCGAATCCGTACGGCGCGCGCACACACAACATAATAAACAACAAAAGCAGAACGGCTACGCACAGCACCGTTCCGCTTGTTTTTTTAGATTGTTCCATCCTGATGCCCATATCGGCATTATATCATACTTTTCCTTCGCAAAAAACGGAAAAACGTCTGAAAATTGCAAATAACTTCCTATTTAGACATTCTTTTCCGCGCTACCGAGCGCCACGTTTGCGAGCTTCATCAGTTCATCGTTGCTCATGGCCGTAGTGCGCCCCGCCGCATATAGTTCATCAACGGCTTCCTTAAGCTGCTTGACAACTGCATCTTTTTTATCCATCTGCAAGCCCATGTGGGAGTTCATCCAGAAAGCGATCCCCGCAAGACCGCTGTGCGCATCCACCATCACCTCGGCGGGACGATTGAGAATCGTCTTGGCATCAAAGATGCTATAGATCCGCTCATCCTTAAGCAACCCATCGGCATGAATGCCCGCACGGGTCGTATTAAAGGAAGCACCCATAAACGGCGTCTGGGGTGGAATGCGATAGCCGATCTCTTTTTCAAAATAATTGGCAATCTCCGTCAACACCGGCAGATTCATGCCATCCATACGCCCACGCAGCGAACAGTATTCCATAACCATTGCCTCAAGCGGGCAGTTCCCCGTTCGCTCACCAATTCCCAGCAGGGAGCAGTTCACCGAACTGGCACCGTAGAGCCAAGCGGTTGCAGCATTGGTGACAACTTTGTAGAAATCGTTATGGCCATGCCACTCGATCAGGGAGCTAGGTACATGGGCATAATGGCGTAAGCCATAGATGATCCCCTGCACACTCCGCGGCAGAGAGGCACCAGGATATGATACCCCAAGCCCCATCGTATCGCAGCAACGAATCTTGATGGGAACACCGGATTCCGCGCTGAGCTTGGTCAATGCAGAAGCAAAGGGCACCACAAAGCCATAATAATCAGCCCGTGTAATATCCTCGAAATGGCAACGGGGCTGAATGCCACGCTCCAGCGCCATCTTCACGATCTTGAGGTATTGCTCCATCGCAGCGGAACGGGTCATATGCATCTTATTGAAGATGTGGAAATCCGAACAGGATACCAAAATCCCCGTTTCATGGATACCAAGCTCCTTGACCAAGTCAAAGTCATTTTCGGTTGCTCGAATCCAAGTGGTAATCTCCGGAAACCGATAACCACGGGTGCGACACATTTCCAGCGCTTGGCGGTCCTGTTCACTATAGACAAAAAATTCGCTCTGCCTGATCAGACCATGTGGGCCGCCTAAATCATGCATCAAATCAAACAGCTTGAGAATCTGTGCGCTTGTAAACGGCGCCCGTGACTGTTGACCATCACGGAAGGTCGTATCCGTAATCCATATTTCTCGAGGCATGCGCATCGGTACAAGTCGTTGGTTGAACGCCACCTTTGGAATCTGATCAAAGGAAAACATCTCCGGAAACAAATTCGCTTCCGGTACATCCTGCACCGAATACTCATAACAGTTTTCGCGTAGTAGGTTGGAATGATCATCAAATACGATATTATTCACGGTGTACCCCCCTCGAGATATACATGCATGCATGCATGTATACAATTTGTTTTCTGTATAGTACGACAAATCTTATGGGTTGTCAAGCAGTTTTATGATCAAGTTTTATAATTGCATATAGGAGTTCTATAAATGAGTCGAAATCGGTTACTATTGTCCATTGATTACTATTAAAATTGTTTCATGGAGAACGAAGCCAATGACGGCTAGCATCGCAGCACTGAATAGCGGAAGCCCGATGGGCATGATGTATGCCCGACCAATGAAGCAGGGCATGTAGCGCAGCAGCGATGTCACGCCGACCACAACGTGAACATACCCATGTTTTTTTAACCTAAAAGCGTACTGCACCGCGAGAACATCCGCCATATAGAAATAGCGATGCATGTGCGACAATGTATACGGAATGCTCAGAACAGGGATTGCCGAACTCGCAATCAACAGCTCCGTGTTGAGATGCATACGAAAGTAATATTTAACAATTACTAGTGTTATGCAGCTCGCTCCTGCGATTAGTATGGATGCATATTCCATAGGTGTAGATATCGTCTTCATGCCTGAGCAACCCAAATATATTGGGCTGCTCCATGAATATGATTTTCAGATAAAACAGCTGTTGCGTAATATCCGTCAGTTTATCAATGCAGCATAAAGTAACAAAACAGGAAACGCTGTAATTACCTATTGATGAAGTGAATGATGTACCCCCGGCATTTCGCGGATGGTCCCAACCATTTTTCCAAGAAGAATCCGTAATCAAACGAGCACCAAGATATCATTACGTAGCGGATGAGCATGTACAGCCCGCTACGGATGACAATGAATACCAAACAGTCTCAGGCATATTAAACGCCCGTCTTCCAGAGCTCAACATCAAGGTCAACACCTAGCGCAAGCAAAAAGAAATGTATAACAAAGCTAAATTTGTTTCGTTTGTTACAGCCGGCACCAGAATAACGATTGCTCCTGCGGAAAGCAAAATGGAGGCATCAAACAAAATGAGGTTTATGCCGACCTGTTTTTCACAAATAACTGTGCGCCGCAATGCGAATTAGGCGTGTGCCGCTTACACCCCGCACCACCAATATGACCCATCTGTATTGAAGTAATCGCTTGCAGTCCGCGGTTCTCGCAGATGATTTCAACTTGAATCATCACACCGTTTGAAATCAGAACGCAGTGCGTTGCTGGATAATTCCAAAATTGTCCAGAACACGGATGGTATCTTGTTCAGGTTGGACGCGGAAACATTTCATAAGTCGAATCCGCACCGGTTCGACATCGAGATGAATTAAGGACAAGGGTTCCGGCTTTAGCTGCGAAACCCTGGCTTGTAGCAGTAGTGAAGGTAGCGTGACGGCAGATGACATTGCCCTGTTCCCTTACAAATCTGAATAAAGTAATTTCTAATCCCCTTGGCTTCCTATAGCACGATTGTTTGTTTCCCCAAACCCACCCTCGCAAAAACGTCGACGCTATGGTAGTAAACATAAAATGTGAATATGCGCATGTACTGTATGCTGAGCATATTTGTAAAAGGGGATTCGAACCCCATGCGCGCTCCTACACATGCCATTCAATTTGCGGCTCCACTCTGCCGCCGAGAGCGTCCACCCGTTTGACACCAATTCAAAATCCGAATGCAATCATGCGGGGGATTCTTCCTTTGGCAAAGTCAGAAAATTTCATCGCAGCATTGCTGCGTTTGTATTTTCCGGCTCCGTCTGAAGAAGAGTTTCACGCCGCTTTAATTACAGAAAGGAGTCTCATCAGTATCAGCTACACCAAACAATCAGATTAGTTCCGTTGTCCAATTGAGCGCCTGAATTCGTAGATCAAGATCTCGCAATTCTTTGGAAAGCGCATCCGTCTGCCTCCGCAGTTCGGGCACTTCGACCGTGCTTCTCACAATGACTTCTGTTTTGGTGCTACGCATCACAGTTTCGCTGGCGGCATCCAGAAAATCACGCATTGACTCCGCTTTCATGCGCAGACAATCACGCCGCGCAAGCAAAGCGGTCATGCTCGAACCATCGTCCAGTGCAATGGCATTGGTCAGGTTGATTTTTGTAATCAGCGTTTCCAGCTGTGCAGTCATCTCGGCTAGTTCCTTGAGCAGCAGCACGGGTGGTTCGGCAGGTTTCTCACCCTCTTGAACCTTGGCATTCAAAATCAGGCGGCTTCTGAGTTGCATGAGCCGCTTTTGCAAATCGGCGCGCTGCAAGAGCGCTTCAGCTAATTTCATAATTCTATCCTCATCTTTCCGATCCATTGGCTTGGATGTTATAACTGCTTTCCGAACGCAAATGCTTGCGCAGGATATTGGGTAGCCTCAATCTCCTTGCGCGTACCGCAGCCGTAGGCAAACAGCGTACCGGCATCTGACCACTGCAAATAATGAATGATCTGGCGGTAATGCGCATGTAGTGCATCAAACGTATCAGCAGCGCTGTCATTTGCCGTGGCGATCAGGACTGCTTTTTTACCGCCACCAAGCAAACGATCATTCTGCGCGTAAAAACGGTCGATCACAGCCTTCAACTGTGCCGACAGGGAATAATAATAAAGTGGGGTCACGAATGCAACCAGATCGGAGGTGAGCAGCTCTGGATTCAGCTTCTCCATGCCATCCTTTTGTACGCAATCCTGACCGCCGCTGCACTTATCACAGGCAAGACACGGAGCAAGTTTTTCAAACGCCGCATCAAAACGGAATACATCATGGCCGGCCTCTTTTGCGCCGCCGATAAACGCATCTGCCAACAATGCCGAAGTGCCTTTTTTATGTGGGCTTCCAGTAATCACTGTGATTTTCATCGTGTTCTCCTACGTACCATATTTTCATTTTTTACGAATTGTACAACGTTGTTTATTTCACGGCTCCAAGCACTGCACTCTTTTTATTCCAATATTGAAAGAACCGCCGCGAGCCGCATATACCCTTTGGCAGCTGCTTTGCCCATTTTTCGTAGAAAGCTGCTTCTTCTGCACAAGCCCGAATGGAAAGTGCCAACAGCCCGGCCGTATCGGCTTCCTGTACGGTCGCAAGCCAATTGGCTTCCAGACCATCACGCTCAGCATAGTATTCCTTTGGTAGCTCCCTGCCCAGGATGCTTCGTGCGAATCGTTCATGGGACAGCCAGTATTCCTGCGCTGCAGGGTCATTTGGTGCAAAGATCGGGGCGGTTGGCGCATTGCCAAAGAGATACGGCTTAAATAGCGAGATGCACGGTGCTGAACCTCCCGTTACCCATAGCACAGGCGCACTACCACCGATTTCTACAATCATGCTGGAGGTGGTATGATCGCCAATGATGCCACCGGCGTGCATGCAGGTGCTGCTGACGCTGCCTTTCGCAAAAGGATTTTTCACATGGGGCGCATGGGTACGCAAGATGGTCATGATATTTGTTACCGTCCGTGCGTCAGCAAGGCCGCATTGGGTCTGTGTGCGTCGTATCTTGGAACCGGAAAATGTAGAGTATAATGGCTCCAGATGTTGCTTTGCAAAATCGCAAGCAATATCATCACTGTACTTCGCACCGTCTTTGCCGATGGAAACACGGTTGCTGATACTGCAACGGTTACATTTTCGATAGACCCATTTCTTGCCCGCCGTTTCCAAAATAAACAAATTTGACTGGTCCATGATGAGAAATGAATTATCATAGTAGAATTCATGGTCAAATCCACAGTTGCCACCCTGCCCATATGTTTCCAACAAGGCGATGATGGTCTCCATGGCACCCATGGCGCTGTCGCCACGCTCCAAACCAAGCCGTACCAAATCCATGCCTGTCAGCCCAGTCTTACCATAGGCGCCCTTTGTAAACACTGCCTCATTGCCGATGCATACGCCAATGTCGTTCACACCAATTTCAGCACCCCACATCCAAGCAGGGCGGGACAGCAGTGTTGCGTGCACGTCTCGGCTTGCTTCAAAGATATCCATATAGGTAACATGCAGCTTCGCACCGCTGCTTGCGGCACGTGGCGGATGCAACTCCAATACCTGCGGTTCATTGGGACTCCTGTCGCTGTTTTTGCCGAAAATGGCTTTATCTGCGGAAATGAATCCGATTGTGTCGCACATGAATTGGACTCCTTTTACTGTTTTGATTCGTTTGCTAAATTTAGTATACCATTGAATCGGGAACAGCTCAATTGCTGAAATTAATTGATTAGACGGATGATGCAAAGTGTGCTTGGAAACATGTTGAAACATGCTTTCGGACGCATCAGAGATTTGAAGCGGAGGATACCGCTGTATAACAGGCTCAATCATGAACAAAAAAAATCAGTGTCTGTCACTTTATTCAAGACAAACAATAGCATGAGACCTCATTAAATCCTTTTTTTACCCACGTCCGCGAAAGCCATGGTGTTACATGCTCTGTGGGGTCGTATCGGCAATCGTTTGCACGCGTAAGGAACAAAGCAGGGACAATCGGTTGACAAGCGAAGCAAAGCAGGAGGCTTGCGCCAGTTTAAAGCAAAGAAAAAGTCCCTATTTTAGGGACTTTTTATTGGTAGCGGCGATCCGACTTGAACGGATGACACTCCGGGTATGAACCGAATGCTCTAGCCAACTGAGCTACGCCGCCATAGATCCTTTTTGCGCCCACCATTCAGACGCAAGTTATATTATAGTGTGGGGAAAGCATCGTGTCAAGACATGGCTGCAAATACACCGGGAAAATAATCGGGAAGTGGATTCCCTAAATTAATAGAGGCACAACCCACCCGGTTTTTCATAGCCATTGCATCAATTCCGCGGTCAGATTTTAGAACTGTCTATAAAAAAGCCGAACTGCATCCATGCTTGCGCCCTTGATACGATTGATCTGCATAGGGTGTCAACCACCGCTTTGTGATTGGCACCCGCGGATGCACGGGGCTATTGCCGCCTCGAAAGTTGTATGGAATCAGCCATCTGCGCAAAAGAGCTATAGTTCCTTGACAAAGCAGCGGCGGCGCTTGTGCTGCTCATATTCGTATCGCTCCCATTGGGTCAAAATATTATGGTTCATTTCCAGCATAGGCCCCGTCTCCGCATACCGAAATCCCGATGCAATTGCTTTTTTCTGCATCTCGTCCAGAATAATCGCATTTACGCCCATGCCCTGCATATCGGGATGAACGGCGATAAGCAACATATCGACCGTGTCATTCCTGCCTTTTAATGCCTTGAGCAGTTCAATCCAGCCAAATGGGATAGTGCGGCCCTGGATCTTAATCATTGCACGATCCAGCGCTGGACACGTAATGCCAAAGGCCATAAGTTCATCTGCTTCGTTGTAAATAAAGCACGCGGTCTTGCTGCAAATCATGGGTCGGAATTCATTTGTATACTTCCGCATCTGCGCATCACTCATGGGAACCACACCAAAGAGGACACGGTACGTTTCATTATACAGGCCGAACACGTCATGCATAATGGTTTTGAGCGGTTTTTCATTCAGCTCAACCACATGTAGTTTTTTCTTGGTTTTGATGTAATCGCTCAGTTGCGTAATCTTAGGGTTGAGCTTCTGCGGAAGCTTCAGCCGAAATTCTATCCAGTCGACCTCTTTTATATATCCGCGCCGTTCCATCTGCTGCAGATAGTATGGATAGTTATAGTAGGTGTAGAATAAGCTCATGCGGTCGAAGCCTTCCACAAGCATTCCCTCGCGATCCATATCCGAAAAGCCGAGCGGCCCATGTATCGCTTCACATCCAAGCATGTGCGCCCATCCTTCCACCGCATCAAAGAGCGCATCAACAACCTCGTTTTCATCGATGAAATCAACATGCGAAAAATTTAAATATTTTCGACGGAACTTATCGTTGGCCTTATTATTCAATATCCCGCAGATGCGGCCAACGATTTTGCCATCACGCATGGCAAGAAAACACTTTGCGTCACAATAAGCAAACGCTGGGTTCTTATCCCGCAGCATATCCGCAACCTGACTTGCGAGAATATCCGGCACATAGTATGGGCAATCCCTGTATAAATCCAGTGGGAATTCCATAAATGCGACAAACTCACGCTTTGTGAGCGCTTCTTTTATGATGATCAAATGATAAATCCCTCTGCTTTCATGTCCCCAAATGGGGTTAGGTGATCGATTTCACAACGCCAGAATGTTGAATAAGAATATCACATCGGCTTACATTTTGCAATTATATCATATTCATGATATATTGTTACATGGTTGTAGATATTTATCATATAATAACTTTATTATAGAAACTGTGCTGATTTACACGATTGCTTTTTGGAACGAATCAGTTGATTTTTAATTGTTTCTATCTTTGTAATCAACATCGTTATTGGCGCATTATTCGGGAGCTTATTGCTTTCGAATGTTGCGTACCGCCTTGGCAGTCTTTCATTAACCGCCGATATTACGCGCTATGCCCCCCGCCGCAAGCGGCGCGCTTGCCTTGAAGAAATGTAGCTCACATGTTATAATGCGATCATTCTGTTCAGAATCGAGGACATGCTTCATGGCGCACGTACCGTTTAACGTTCCCCCGTATTATGGCACGGAGGAAAGCTATCTTACCGCGGCAATCGCTTCCCACAAAATTTGCGGTGATGGACCGATGACCCAAAAATGCAACCGCTGGATTGAGGAAAGAACCGGTACGCCCAAGGCGCTGCTGACGTTATCTGGCACGACTGCGCTTGATATGTCCGCGATGCTTCTGGATATTCAGCCCGGCGATGAAGTGATCATGCCCAGTTTCACCTTTTCCTCTACAGCCAATGCATTTGTGCTGCGTGGAGCAACCATCGTGTTTGTAGATATCCGCCCGGACACCATGAATCTTGATGAAACGCAAATCGAAGCTGCGATTACGAAACGAACGAAAGCCATCGTTCCCATGCACTATGCGGGGGTTTCCTGCGACATGGACACAATTTTGGCGCTTGCTGCGCAGTATCGGCTTCCTCTCGTTGAGGATGCTGCCCAGGGCGTGATGAGTAGCTATCAGGGACACGCACTGGGTAGCATGGGTGAGCTGGGCGCGTTCAGTTTTCACGAAACAAAAAATTACTCCATGGGCGAGGGCGGCGCCATTCTTATCAATGATCAGTCGTTGATCGAACGTGCAGAAATCATCCGTGAAAAAGGTACGGATCGGTCCAGATTTTTGCGTGGACAAGTGGATAAATACACCTGGGTGGACGTTGGCTCTTCCTGCCTGCCCAGCGAGCTGAACGCAGCCTATCTGTTGGCTCAACTGGATCATGCGGATGAGATCAACAACGATCGTCTTGCCAACTGGAATCATTATCACGAATCGTTTATGGCGCTGGCCAACGAAGAGAAAATCGAACTGCCCTTCGTCCCGCAGGGATGTATGCACAACGCGCACATGTTCTATATTAAAACGCGGGACATCGAGGAACGCAGTGCGCTGATCAGTCATCTATCACATGTTGATATTGGCGCTGTGTTCCACTATATTCCGTTGCACTCCTCACCTGCCGGACAGCGGTTCGGCCGTTTTCATGGCGAGGATGTCTACACCACAAAAGAAAGTGAGCGGCTCCTCCGGCTTCCCATGTACTACGGACTGTCCCGCAATAACGTGGATCGTGTTGTAAACGCCGTATACGATTTTTATCAGTGACCCCACCCAGACGAATTAAGCGATTGACATCAAAAAATGCATCCTGTTTGCACAGGATGCATTTTTGGTCGGTTTTAACTTGTCTTCCGATTTATGTCCATGCACCGCACGGAACAAAAGGGGAGCGAGTTAGTGGTTCTTGTGGTTCTGGAAGCAAGCGCTGCAGTAGATGGGACGGTCATTTCTCGGTACGAAGGGAATCTTCGTGGGGGCGCCGCACTCTGCGCAAACCGCATCGTACATTTCGCGCTCCGTGCTGCGAGAATTTTTGCGGTTGCTACGGCAATCTTTGCAACGAACGGGTTCGTTTTGGAAGCCCTTCTCCGCATAAAATTCCTGCTCGCCCGTTGTGAATACGAACTCCGCGCCACAATCCTTGCATACCAGTGTCTTGTCTTCGAAC
This sequence comes from Clostridia bacterium, assembly GCA_036651815.1. Lineage (GTDB taxonomy): Bacteria > Bacillota > Clostridia > Christensenellales > CAG-138 > JAVVXB01. The sequence goes on along the minus strand of JAVVXB010000023.1, from coordinate 36,012 downwards.
ATGTGTGATTTTCCCCTTTTCGGTGATTTGATTTTTTTGATACCCCGTGCGTCGGTTGACCTGGTTTTTGCCCCCACACCCGCCAACAGGAAGTCTCGCTACTAGGCAAATGCCGCCCACTACTGCTTCTCTCGGGTTGCCCCGGTTGGACTTACTACTAGACCGCACCATGCTCACGGATGTTTTACCCGCTTACGTGGATCGTTTCGCCTGCGACTGGCATCGATTTTCAACCACAAACCCGATACACGGATACCAATATGCATTATATACCGCGTTCCTACCAGAATGCAACAACTATTTTCAATTATCAGAAAATAAACCAAAAAACAATGCTGATTTCGCTTTTTCTCTCTGTTCGGGGAGTTTTTTGCTTAGTCAAAGCTGATTGGTTTATCCTGCGGTTTGATATAGTGATAATTGTGGAACGTTTTTTTCTGCCACTCCTGTTTATAATCGGCATAGAGCTTGCCCAGATCGGTATACGTCGGTGTCCAATTCATGTCCTGCTTCATCTTCGCGATGCTGTAGCAATAGCCGCGCGTCAGCCCGGGCTTATCGGGTCGGAGAATGATCTCGCTCATGCCCTGGTCGGTCGCAAACGCTTTGCTTATAGCAACTGCATCCTCATACTGGTTATGCGCAATGCCGCTTGCCACATTGTAAATTCCTTTCGTACCCATGGGCGCATTGATAGAAGCTTCGATGGCGCTCACCACATCCTTGATATACACATGGTCACGCCGGATCGACTGGTCGCCCCAGACCTCGATGGGTTCGCCCTTCACCGCTTTTTCGATAAACCATTCGCTAGCGGTGCGGCTGTAGCTACCGTCTTTTTTCAGAAAGCCCATCAATGCGCCATAGCCATGAACTCCGGTAAAGCGCAGTACAATGGTGTCCATTCCAAAATCCTTGCCGTAATACTGCATGAAGTTCTCAGCGGCAAGCTTGCTGATGACGTACGGTGAGTGCGGTCCGATAAAATTAGGCAGTTCCTGCTCGGTAATGAGCGGTTTATAAACGTCATAGTACACTTTGTGCGTGCTGGCCATGATAAAGCGGGTCACGCGATGCTTGCGCGCAAATTCCAGTAGCTTGTAGTTTCCCTTTGTATTCACATCAAAGAAGCGTTCCATAGGCGCTTCATGCTCCGGCAGGCAGACGGCCAGATTCACAATTGCCTCAATCCCGTCCGTGGGCAGTTGATCATAATCCGCATCATTCAGCAGATCGAACGGCAAAAAAGGAATGCCCTGCTCCCCAAAGAAGGCTGCAACCTTCGGGTTACGTCCCAGCGCCAGCACATCCTTGCCTCTTTTTTTTAAATCTACCGCCAAATATCTTCCGATATAGCCGGTTGCGCCCGCAATCAAAATCATGGCTGTTTGCCTCCAAGTTGTATTCATAATTAAAGTATCATGTTGCCGCAGTGCTGTCAAGAAATGCGCCATTCCTTTCTCCCGCGTTGGCCGTTAAAATGGTGAGAAAGCATGTTTTTCTATTGGCGGTACCCGATTCGCTATGATAGAATGGAGATGATAATATATTTGCCAGCGAATCAGCAAGGAGGCAATCATGATTCAGTACCACAACCATGGAGTCATTCTCGTGGACGGCAAGCCGCAACCGGGCATCTGCAATTCCGCCGCGGATCGGGAAAAAACCATAGCCTATCAAATTCTGCGTGCGCACAGCGTAACGGCGGATCTTGATAAATTCAACATTAAATTCGATGCGCTCGTCTCCCATGACATCACCTATGTGGGCATCATCCAGACAGCACGCGCTTCCGGCATGACCGAGTTTCCCATCCCCTATGCCATGACAAACTGCCACAACAGTCTCTGTGCTGTCGGCGGTACGATCAATGAAGATGACCATGTTTTCGGCCTATCCGCCGCAAAGAAATACGGCGGCATCTATGTGCCCGCCAACCAGAGCGTCATCCATAGCTACGCCAGAGAAACGCTTACCAAATGCGGCGGCATGATCCTCGGTTCGGACAGCCACACACGCTACGGTGCGCTGGGTGCCATGGGCGTTGGTGAAGGCGGACCCGAGCTGGTCAAGCAGTTACTTAAGAATCCATACGAGATCAACGCGCCGGAGGTTGTGCTCTGCTATGTCACCGGAAAACCAAATCATGGCATCGGTCCACACGACATTGCGCTTGCACTGGTGAAGGCGACGTTTGCAAGCGGTCTTGTCAAAAATAAGATCTTAGAATTTGTCGGCCCGGGACTTGCGCATCTGCCGGTAGATTTTCGCAACGGCATCGATGTGATGACCACGGAAACCACCTGCCTAAGCTCCGTCTGGGAAACGGATGATGAAATCCGTCATTATTACCATGCCCATGGTCGGCCGGATGATTATCGGCGACTCACCCCGGGCAACGGCGCGTACTATGACAGCATGATCACCATTGCGCTGGATCAGGTAACGTGCATGATCGCGCTGCCTTTCCACCCCAGCAACGCCTATCCCATTTTGGAGTTTTTAGCCAACGCCGACGATTTGCTTGCGGGTGTGGAGCGGGAGGCTGCCGAACGGTTTCCCAAGGCAAAGCTGAATCTGCACAGTAAAATACAACATGGGCATGTCTATGCCGATCAAGGTATCATTGCGGGTTGCTCCGGCGGGTTGTTTGATAATATTGTCGAAGCATCCGATATTTTACGCGGCCACAGCACTGGCGACGGCTATTTTTCTTTGAACATCTACCCAACCAGCGTTCCGGTCAGTCTGGAATTGACGCGTGTTGGCGCCGTGGAGACGCTTCTGGAAGCCGGTGCGGTTCTCAAACCTTCCTTCTGCGGACCCTGCTTTGGCGCAGGCGATGTGCCCGCCAACTCCGGCCTATCCATTCGCCACACCACGCGCAATTTCCCCAATCGCGAAGGTTCCAAGCCCGGCGATGGGCAGATCGCGGCCGTTGCTCTCATGGATGCGCGCAGCATCGCAGCCACAGCGAGAAACGGCGGCGCCATTACGGCAGCTACGGATGTGGATTACCACGACCGCCCCTTCGATTATCACTTTGATCGGCACATCTATGAAAAGCGTTGCTACAATGGCTTCGGCAAGGCCGACCCAACGGCAGAACTGATCTTTGGGCCGAATATCACTGATTGGCCGAAGATGCAGCCGCTGGGTGAAAACCTGCTGTTGGAACTTGCCGCGATCATTCGCGACCCGGTAACCACAACGGACGAGCTGATTCCCTCCGGTGAAACCAGCAGTTATCGCAGCAATCCCCTGCGGCTTGCGGAATTTACGCTCTCCCGCCGCGTACCAGACTATGTCGGGCGCGCAAAAGCAATTGCCGCCATTGAACAGGCGCGGCTGAACGGTGGCAGCCCGGATCAGCTGACCATACGGCTCAGCAAGGTTGGCAGTGCGGAAGCTTTGCTCCCCGATACGCAGTTTGGTAGCGGTCTGTTTGCCAACAAGCCCGGCGACGGCAGTGCAAGAGAGCAGGCGGCCTCCTGCCAGAAGGTTCTTGGCGGGCTGGCCAATATTTGCTATGAGTTTGCCACAAAGCGCTATCGCTCCAACTGCATCAACTGGGGTATCCTGCCGTTTACACTGGCTGACGGTGCGTCATTCCCATATGAAGTGGGGGACTATGTATTCGTTCCCGGCATCCGTCAAGCCATTTTGCAAGGTGAGGAACGCTTCCCCGCGAAGATCATCCGTCAGAACGGCACGGTGCAGGACATCGCGCTTTTTGTCAAGGGTCTGACCGCTGATGAGCGGCAGATCATTTTGGATGGTTGCTTAATGAATTATTACGCCAACATCACTAAACAATAAGCGAGGTTTTTTAATGGAAAAAATTGCTATGACCACGCCCCTCGTCGAAATGGACGGGGATGAAATGACGCGCATCCTCTGGAAGTGGATTAAGGATGAACTCATTCATCCATTCGTTTCGCTTAAAACGGAATATTATGATCTCGGTCTGCAAAAGCGGGATGAAACCCATGACCGGATCACAACCGATGCTGCCAAGGCCATCCAGCAATACGGCGTTGGTGTTAAATGCGCGACCATCACGCCAAACGCGCAGCGCATGGACGAATACCATCTGACAGAGATGTGGAAAAGCCCCAATGGAACCATTCGCTCCATTCTTGATGGCACAGTTTTCCGCACACCCATCCTGATTGACAGCATCCATCCCGTGGTTAAGAACTGGAAAAAGCCCATCACCATCGCACGCCACGCCTATGGCGATGTGTACAAGGGCACCGAATTCCGCGTGCTGGAGAAGGGCAAGGCGGAGCTTCTGTTCACTGGGGAAAGCGGCGCAACCTTCCGCAAGACAATCTATGACTTTGAATGTCCCGGCGTATTGCAGGGGCTGTATAACAAGGATTCTTCCATCATATCCTTTGCGCATAGCTGCTTCCAATATGCCATCGCGACGCAGCAGGACCTGTGGTTTTCCACCAAAGATACCATCAGCAAGCAATACGACCATACCTTCAAAGATATTTTTGCTGACCTTTTCCAATCCACCTATCAACGCTTATTCTCCGAGCTGGGGCTGACGTATTTTTATACGCTCATCGACGATGCGGTGGCGCGCGTCATCCGCAGCGAAGGTGGATTTATCTGGGCGTGCAAAAACTATGACGGCGACGTGATGAGCGACATGGTATCCACGGCGTTTGGCTCGCTGGCCATGATGACCTCTGTTCTGGTCTCCCCTGACGGCAAGTTTGAATATGAAGCAGCCCACGGCACGGTTACCCGCCACTATTATCGATATCTGGACGGAGAAGAAACCAGCACCAACCCCATGGCAACGATCTTTGCCTGGAGTGGTGCGCTCCGGAAACGCGGTGAATTGGACAATCTGCCTGCACTTGTCTGCTTTGCCGCGAAACTTGAAAAAGCATCTCTCCAAGCATTAAATGATGGCATCATGACCAAGGATCTTATTGGACTTGTGGAAGGCGGGAAAACTACGGCAGTCTCCAGCCTCATCTTTTTACGTGAGATCCGCAGCCGTCTCGAAAAGCTGCTGTAATACAAAGCAACAACCCCCATACAAGGCATCACGAATCTCGTTCCCCTTTCATTACCCATAATGGGGAATCAGTGATTCACTGCTCCGATTATTTGTCAGGTTCTCCTTGGAACGATGGCCGCATTGTTTTTTAAGAAACAATTCCACTTATAAAAACCGTGCAGGAATGCTACATACCCGCCATTTCGATGTCACAAAGATATCGTAAGCTGATCGACGGAATCCCAAAATCTGCTTCAATAAAGGGAGTGAATTTCTTTGAAAATACGTTTCCTTCTGTCGATGATGTGTCTGCTGCTGTTATGTGGTTGTAAAACCGCCGCAAAAAGTGCGCCAGTCCCTGCTGAAAATACCGGAGCAGACACCTCTGTCGTTTCCAGCGTATCCGCAAGCGGTGGAGAAGTGAAAATGCCAGCTGTCGTTCCAAGCGGAAGCCCCGCGCCGCAGAGCAGCCTGTCCTTTGAAAAGTCGGGTGAAGATGTTGCCTACGGATTTGCTTCCGAAGGATTGCTGAAAGTATCTGGCGGCCTTCTAACCATCCATGTGGCTGGGCAAGCGCTCGAATGCGATATCTCTATCGCAGAAGGCGCATCCGTTCGACTGATGCTCACCAATGGTGCGGCCTTTACCGGCACCTTTCTCACCGATTATCCGCAATCTGCCTTTGTCACGCTGGACGAATGCAGCACGTGGGCTCTTTCGGCCGATACCGCCGTGTCCGGCATCACAAACGGAAATGCGGCATTTGCAAACATTGTATCCAATGGCTATTCAATTACTTATGATTCCAGCATTGAAGAAAACAGTTACCTGAATAGCAATTCTTTGCAGCTGCCCGGCGGTGGTTTTTTGACGCCGATCATTTAGGTTATATTTCTAAAAGTGGAATTTGCAAGCGTTGGAGATAACTTTCGGCTTATGCACGTAGAAAAACAGCATAGATCCCGAAAACGATTTTAGAACAATTGGGAAACGCATCCTAACCCGTCAAAAGAAATGCCATGCATCAACGATTATAGAAAGCGGAACTGCCCTGAACCAAATTCAGCGCAATTCCGCTTTCGTTCTCAATCATATGTTCATTTGCTCAGCTGCGGCATGTCCGCAGCCGCCCTTTTTCAGCCATTCCCCGATGTCACAATCGAAATTGCATTACCCGACGTTGAATAATATGCATTGCCGGATGATACGCGGCTGCCGCCAACACCTGCAAGCAGATCCAACAGCGATCCCGGTGTGCATGCTGAAAAGAGCGCTATGCAAAGCAACAGCATGATCAATGTAATCGTTACTTTCTTCATGTTCTTCGTCTCCTCTCGTTTCTATCAATCCTGTGTACCTACCGTACTATTCGTATTAGTACACGTATATATTAATTGGAATTCCAACAAATGTCAACAAAAATTATAAATAATGTGATATTATTTTTTATATGGAACAATCTAAATTATCCTCTGTGGTCTCCTTCCCCCCATCGGAAATGCCCGTTTCCAGCAGAGACAGGCTGTTTTGTAGACCAAGTAACGGTGGGCAGTTGCTAGCATCCGTATATCTGTTCATCTTGTTTTTGGGGCTTCCATTGGTGCTGCACAACGGATATTCGGATATTACGGAGGTCAAGCATCTTTTCTTCATGATGATCAGCATCGTCTATCTTTTTGCTGCAACGATACTTTCCATCCTGACGGCCTTCTTAAAACCGTGCGCCGCAACAAAGCCCCAAAGTCGGTACATTACGGCTCTGGACGTTTGGGTGCTTGCATTTTTTCTGAGTTTCTCTGTTGCCTGCCTGCTCTCCTTTCATCCCGAGGATGCCTTAATCGGGCAAAACAACCGTTATCAAGGTTTTTTGACGGTGCTGGTATACGCAGCAGTCTACTGGTTTCTTTCGCGCAATTTCTGTTTTACGCGTTTGAATGCGTTCGCGCTCCTTGCGGGCTTCTGCATCGTCTGTTTGATCGCCACCGCAAATGGTCTGGGTTGGGATCCACTCGGGATCATCCACCAGCTCTCTGCCGTCGATCAACGCCGGTATGTGTCCACACTCGGCAACATCAACTTTTACAGTAGTTATCTTGGTATTCTCTTTCCGTTTATACTGGCGCTGTGGTGTTTTGCCAGGCAACGACTCTGGCAGATATGCAGCGCGGCCGGCATACTATGCGGTGCATTTGGGATTCTGTCCACCGGAAGCGAAAGTTTCCTGCTGGCCTTTTTCACGATGATCCTCCTGATGCCGTTCTTCCTGTTCAACAATCCACGAGTGATGCGTCGATTTCTTATGGCATTGCTGATGCTTGTTGCCGCAATGCAGCTGTTGCATTGCTTTTCTCTATTTATCGGCATCCGCCAATATGTTTCCTTCTCCGTCCGCTTACTCTTACGCATCCCCGTGTCTGGTGGAATTGTCTGCATCTGCGCATTGCTGCTGTTGGCGTTGCGCTCCAAGGATGCGGCATGGCTCTGCCGCTATCGAAAAGGTTATATTTTCGTTCTCTGTGTTCTGCTTTTGCTGGCTGGTTTTTGCCTGATTCTCGTCAATACCGTGTATGCAGAGCATTCATTTGGTTTATTGGATCGATTTTTAAAGTGGAACGCCAGTTGGGGCACGGATCGGGGAAAGATCTGGTCCTATTGTATCTCAGCATTTTCCCGTTTCGACCTCACACACCAGCTTTTCGGCGGCGGCCCCGGCTGCCTGTTCTATCTAGATTCCAACGGCGCTCTCTTTGGCGATGCCGCGTTGGACAGCGCGCATAATGAATACCTGCAATACCTATTAACCATCGGCATCACTGGAGTTGCCAGCTATCTTGGCATGCTTGTTTGCGCTGTTTATACAAGCTGGCGTTCTTGCGCCAGTTCTCCGCTCCTACTGGGTTTCTGCGTAGGTCTTCTGTGCTATGTCATGCAGGCCACCGTGAATATCGCCCAGCCAATCTCAACGCCATACCTGTTTCTCTTCCTGTCAGCAGTGGCAGGGCTTACGAAGCAGTCTGCGGAACGCAGCGCATAGTTGCCGCATGTTTTCCGGTTTAGACAGACGCGCTGCACGCATGAAACGCAAAAACAACCGCGCAAATAACCACGCGGTTGTTTTCAATATTGCGTATGCAATCATTCAGTTGATAATCTCCGAATTTTGATATCCTTAAGGCCTGTCTGCAGTGCGATCCAGGTGTTGCCCGGTTCCAGAATCAGTGGGTTACCGTCCTTTGTCAGGTAGGTTGTCGGCTCTGAGAGGGATTTCCGTTTCCATGTGCCACAAACATATTGCCCATTGATAAAGTAATCACACTTGCCAGTGCCGGTCAACTTCGCATCCCGATAAGTTCCACTGGCATTCGTATACTTTACGTACTGCACAATGAGGTTTTGAACGGACACGGGTTCGCTGGTAAACGTCAGACCGTCGGCATTGGCAGTCAACGTTTTGCTCTCCACCAATGCGTCCTTCGAGTTGTGTTCATAACGGTAGAGGCGATTATCTTCCTTTTTGTAGATAAACTCAATCCTCGACACATCCGAGCTCATAAACGGCAGACCGACCTTTTCAATCGGCTTGCTACCAGCATATTGATGATTTGGTGCAAAAACGAACCGTTGCTCCGCCGCCGGACTATATTTTCCATATAGTGCATCGGTCATCTCGGAAAGTGCACAAAAAACCGCATTCTCTGGCAAATCGCTGACGGTGCGATCCTGCACAAAAAACTGCTGGTTATCCGTCTTGTAGTTCACAGGAATTGCAATGTATCCTTCGTCAATCGCGGGATACGTCGGCTCGTCCGGATAGCCATTGTATATAAACATTCCGTCCCATTCACGCTGCAAATCCGTAAAATAAATCCGTGCATCCTGCACCGGTCCCACACGCTGGGGATATTGGTCGGAAAACACGGCGACCAAACGCGTTGTATTATCTGTGCGGTCCATCGCAAACTCGTAGATGATGTCCGCCTGCATCAGTCCCGTCTGGGGTCGTGTCTGCGGTGCGTTGCCAATTACCACCAGCACCGGTTGATAAACGCTCCCCTCAGTAAGCCGTTTGCCAGTTGTTAAGCTGACAGAACGCGGCGTCGCCGTGGGCATTGCGGTCGGAACTACCGTCGGCATCGGTTGCTGCTCCTGCGAAGACTTTGCCTCCGCTTTATTGGCTGGCGTATCCGTCACTTTGGCATCAATCATCACAATTGGTGCTGCGGTCGGCACAGCGGCAGAAAGCTCCGTCGTTTCAGCACAACCATAGCCGTAGCAAAGCAGTGCGAACACCAGACACCAGCACGCAACGATCCATTGTCCACTCACAACGAACCGCCGCGCATTGGTGCATTCTTTTCTTCTCGTGGGACGATCTTCTTTCAACATCCGCTCCGAAATCACTGAATGGTAATGTGCACATCGTTTGGATGTACGGCAACCCAGGTATTGCCCGGCTCCAACATAACCGTGCTGCCATCATCCAGCAGATACGTGGTAAAGTCATCCAGTGATGGGCGCGACCATGTTCCGGTTACGTGCTGGCCGTTGATGAAATAATCACATTTTCCCGAGCCCACCAATTCGCAGGTACGGCGACCTTTGTCATCGTCCGGCATCTTCCCGTATGACACGTACTGAACAATGAGGTTCTGCACGTTCATCTGCTCCTCGGTCAACGCTTCGCCATCCGCTGATGGGGTGCGCACCATGAAATCGGCGCCGCTCTCTTTGCGAAGCAGACGGTTTTTTGACGAATCATAGACAAATTGCACCCAGTTGGGATTATCCGTGTTCATATACGGCAGTGAAACGGTTGTGAATTTCTGTCCGTTTTCGTACTTTGCATTTTCTATAAAGCGAAATCGTTCATGAACAGCCGCCAAGTGTTCTCCATAAAACTTCTGCGCCGTTTTATCCACCATCACATAGAGGTTATGGGGCGAAGGGCGATCCTTCGTGCGGAAGCGGTATCCGTTTTTTATTTCATAATCGTTATAGGGACCTTTTTTGCGGTTGAAAGCTGTGGCATAGCCATAGAACGCCTTTTCTCCATCTCGAGGATAGACGCCCACTTTTTCAGCAATCTCGCTGTCACTATAGTGATACTTTCCCCCTGGCGGTCCGTAGCCAAGATGTAGGTACATACCATCCCACTCTTGCGCCAAATCGACGAAATAATATCTTGCGCTACGGAATGGGCCTGCATAGATGGGGTACTGATCGTTATAAAGCACCTGTAAACGAGTGATCATGCTCTCCACCATGAACTCATAGATGATGTCGGCTTGCATGAGACCCGTTTGTGGCTTTGCACCATCGGTATTCTCAATGGACATGATCACTGGTCGGCTGGGCGTTCCCTCTGGAATTTCACGGCCTGATGTTTGCGATCGATTCTTCGGTTCAGGCGAAGGTGAAGGCGTTGGCTCCGGCGTGGTCTCAACGATGCTTACCGGCGTTGCCTCAATGGTATCCGGTACGGTAGATTCCACAGCCGCGATGGCTTCTTCCGAGTTTCCGGCGACCATTGCGCAGCCAACCAGCAACGCAGACAGCAACGCGCAAATGACCAAAGACAAGCTTTTATTTTTATTTTTCATAAAATACACCACCCTTTCCGCAGCCGCAAGCACGGGATTATTTTCCTGGCTTGCGACGTTTCTTCTTTTGATTTCTTTTTTCGGTCAATACGATCACTAGCGCTGCGGCAATCAACATCACAGCCACAATGATCAGAACAATCAACAGTGTTTTGGGGCTGCCGGCTGTCATAGCCGAATCCCCCGCCGGTGTTTGAATGGTTTCATTCTCAATCACCGCTGGTGTGCCCATCGGCGTTGGGGTTGGCTCCGGCGATGGAGTTGGCACTGGGGTTTCCGCAATCCAAGGTGTCACCACGGGTGCAGGCAGTGCCACGGACGCCACCGTTACGCCGCCATCAGTGAAAGTTAGATAGGCTTTGGACTGTTGAAAATCTGCGTTCACACGAGTCGCCGCTGCATCCGTAACGGTAACTGCGCTACCACTCGCAGTCAAAACTTTGAAGGTAACACTCAGTACGGTACCTTCGCCGGTCAATCCAAGCGCCGAGATGCATGCCGCACGAATCCGGTTTTTCTCATCAACGTTCGTCACGCAGTATTCTGCCGGAAATGTGTCCCCCGGCGTTACCCGCACCACCGAAAGCGCAGTGGAATCATAATTGAGATGGAACTGCAACGAATCCACCATCTCGCAGTTTCGAATGGTCACCGGCACGGTCACCTCGCTATCCGCAGTTGCGTCCACCGTACCAACGACCAACTCGGCAATTGTTTCTCCCTCCGCCAACGTTATTGGCAGCGATGCGTACATCAGGAAGATGGCAAGGAACAATGCGATTCCTTTTTTCTTCATGTATTTGCGTCCCCCGCAGTCAATATAGTGTTATATATGATAACGCATGCCCTTTATAAAGTCAATTTTGATCCGCATAGTAAATGGCACGCGGATTGTGTGCACTTCAGATCGTTAAAAAACTGATTGTTGCTGACAATAACTGCGTTTGACCTGTACTGCAAGCAATACGTCCGTCATAATGGATAAAGAAGCTGTTGAAATTGGGCGATCCGCTTCGCCTTATCAACCATCCAAGCCGGAATCGGCAGGTTTAGCTGCAGGGTACACCATGATCAGCCTCATGACTCTTGCACAGACAAAAGCGCACGGATTGCGTGCGCTCAGTCTGTTTACCACTTGATTGCTTTGTCAGGCTTTCTTGTCCATTATGGTTCCGTTTGCTGAAACATAAACCGTTTCCGTGGTGGTACCAGTCGTAATCTCCACGGCGTACACCTGTTCACCGTTTTGCATGGCGTGCTTGATGGTTTTGATCTGCGCTTTTTCATACTTTTTCTCGATCGCCTTTTTAACCTCTGGCACATCAGCCGCCTTTACCTCGGTACCCTCTTTAAAGTTCTCGATTTTTCCTGCACTTGCACCAGGAGTTGCCATTGCTTCCGGACTCTTGGAAGCTTCCGGTGAAATCACCACTTCCGGGGTCGTTTCCACCATCGGTGCGGTGGTCGCCACGGGTTTCAGTGAGGGAGTGGGGGTCGGTGTTGCCGTCGCACCGCAACTGCACCCCGACAGGGAAGCAATCATTGCCAATACGGCCGCAAACAATACGATTTTTTTGAACATTTGTTATTATCCTCCTTCCGGTTGCCGTTTTTCATTCGGCATTCGGGTCTGTGAGGATAGTATGCGGTTTTCGTTGAATGGCTATGCGAATGGTAATATTTTCAAATCGATTATTTTGTTGGCTATCTCCGCAGCAAAGACTGCTCTTATTGCGAACGCTGTCAATCATTTTCCTTCGGAGTTAAGTTTTATACCGCTAGCACATGTACGCTGCTGAAATCAAAATTCCTTGCTCTCCCAGACCAACCCGGGGCTTCCATCCTTCTTTGCCTGAATAAGCACCCGCTGAGGACGCCCGTGCTTATCCGGCAGCGCGGGACGCAGATGCTTTGGTTCCAATCGGTGCGCGCGCAGGGCACATACAATGTCGGCAAGTCGGTCTGCCGGATAACACAGAAATAGCTTGCCCCCGTTTTTAAGCAGATGAAACGCGGCCAGCAGAAAATCATTTAATCCACCGGTTTCCACGTGCCGTGCAAGCGCGCGGGAAGCATTGATGTTGGTATTGCCTGCGGAAAAATACGGCGGGTTCATCACCGCCACGGAGAATATGCCCCTGCCGAGCTTCGTGGGCGCGTCCAGCACATCCATGCAATAGAATGGAATCTCTTGCCCGTTCAACGCAGCGGACTGCCGCGCAAGGCTGCACAGCGACTCCTGCTTTTCCACGCCGACAAACGCCGCACCGGTCTTAGCCTGCCCCAGTATGGAAATGATTCCGTTGCCTGCGCCCAAATCGACAATCCTTTCCTCCGGCTTAACACGCAGAAAGTCGGTCAGCAACACCGCATCCTCGGAAAAACATGCCGCTTCGGTATCCTGTAAAATTCGAAGACCATTATATTGCAGATCATCGTTTCGTATCATAACGCACCTTATGGCTTGACTCGATTACTGCCAAGCAGCATCTCCAGCACATATGCCGCCGTGATGGCGGTTTCGTCTTCATTGAGCCGTGCGGTCAGCACAGCGGAAACGAAGGATGTTTTCCCATCGATCTCACGCTGTCCCATAGGCAGTGAAACGGAGGGATTCAAGGGCGTATCTCCATAAGCAGTGATGCTTGCATTGCTGCTTAAAATGAGGTTTAGATTGTTTTTCGCCATGAAGCTATCAATGCTGTGGACACGCAGATACTGATCCACCGTGTCTACGGTTTCATAGGTCATCGGTGCCAGTAACGCTAGGTGCAGTAGATGGGACTGCCCATATGGAATCGCTTCGGCCGCATGCTTCTCGTTATAGCTCACCAGCAACGGAACGGATGTCACCCCCTCCACTGCCGCCGTTGACAAAAATACGTTGATGCTGTCCCGTACGCCATATTGATACGGCACACTGCCCAATTTTTGCATGGTCGGATCGTCCTGATATGGTTCGTAGGACAGCCCGGTGACCAAGGTCGCTCCCGCCGTCTCCAGCGCAATTTTCACCCCATCCGGCAGCAGGTCGGCACCTGTACCAATGTAGATGCGTTTATCGATCAACGCGCCTTCCCCTGCCATCGGCAAAAACTCAAGGGGATCATCAATGGGCTGATAGCTGCTCTGAAATGGATCCTCTACGTCCGAACCTTGCATGGCATACAACGCACACGCAGCCTCCATAACCGTTTTTGCCATCGGCCCTGCCACATCATAGGACACGCAACCCGGAATCAGCCCAGTGCGCGATACCAGTGCATGAGACGGTCGAATTCCAACAATACTGTTGCAGTATGCCGGCGAAAGCACGGAGCCAAGCGTGTCCGTACCGATCGCCAGCGGTGCCAAATTCAACGTCACAGCCATTGCGCAGCCAAAGTCGGATCCGCCCACGTCGCGCTCGTTTCCATACGGACTGACAGGTTCGCCGCCAAGGGCTGAGCCGTGTCTAGCCTTGCCGTCATTGTAATGGATTACAAAACCGTTCAGCTCGTCCAGGTTGGCCTTGGCAATCGGGATTGCGCCAGCCACCTCCAGCATCTGCAGGCAGAAAGCGTCCTTCTCTGGCACACGTGCCCGCAGAAGGTATGCACCACTTGTGGATGCCGCGCCTGCCGCATCAATACTATCGGTCAAAATCACCGGAATCCCATACAGAGGTGATCCCGCGCCGGGATTTTTATCACAGTCCTGTGCACGGAGGATGGCATTCGGTAAAATTGAGAGAATGGCATGCACGTTTTCGCATTCCTCGATACGGTCGATGTAGAAACGGGTCAAATCCTCATAACTGTAGCAGCCATTCTGCACATCCTGTTGGATTTCGAAGATCGAAATTTCTTCCTCCACAAGGCGTGTATACAGTGCATCGTAATTATCCGGATAGTAGGATACACGCACGGGTATCATCGCGCCGATGGATTCCGGTGTGCTGGTCTGCACTGCCATCGTAGGCGTACGCTCCACTGGCGCCGTCCGCTGAACGCAACCAATGCCAATCGCAACTATGCCCAGGACGCAGCCGAATCTCGCTATTTGTTTAAAAAATGCCATATTTCGCATGATCCACAGTATATGTCCTTCTTTCAGCACACGCAATAACCCGCGGCACAAAACACGTAAACATTTTGTGACTTCGCACGATTGTGTTATACTAGAGAGCATGAAAAAGGCAGATTATTGGATCATTCTTGCGGTTGCGGTGCTATCTCTGTTGCCGCTGCTCTGGTTTTTCAGCAAACCGAGCGCCGATACGGTCTTGATCTCGCAGCACGGAGAAACCGTCTATTCCGGCTCGTTGGAAAAGGACGCAACCATCACGCTGGATGGTAACGTCATTACCATCAAAGATGCAATTGTCACCATGACTTCGGCAGACTGCCCTGATAAAACCTGCATGCAGGGCGGCCCGGCCACCAGTGCGCATCCGATCGTCTGTCTACCCAACGAGGTCATCGTGACCATTACTGGAGAGGAGGCGCCGGAGCTTGACGGGATCTCGTATTGATGCAAAACGCATAGCAACCGTCGCCATGCTTTCCGCCATGGCGCTGGCGGTGCAATACTTCGAGTCGTTGCTGCCGCCCATCGTGCCGGGCATTCCTGTGCGCATCGGGCTGGCTAATCTATTTGTGCTGTTTGCCTTGTTGACAGGCCACAAGGCTGACGCAGCGTTTGTTTCGCTACTACGCTGCCTGCTATACCCATTGATTACCGGCAATATCTCCGGGTTAGCCTATGCTGTGGTTGGGAGTCTGCTGGGTTATTTGGGGATGCTGCTCCTCCTGCCGCTATATCATAAAGATGCCGTAGGTGCGGTGGGCATCAGTGTGCTTGGCGCTTTTCTATTCAATGTTGGACAGCTATTGGTTGGAATTTTCGTGGTTGGCACAGCCATGACCGTCTATTTCCCCTGGATGGGTCTGCTCAGTATCCCGGCAGGCATCTGTACAGGGTTACTTGCCAAAATGTTGGTTCGGCGCGTTCCACTCACTTGACAGAAATTTTTGCCAAATCCGTACCCGTATAATAATAAAACAGTATTTCCTGGTAGATGCGGCCACCCAACGCCATCGCATTTGCACCTGTCTGGCTCATGCCCACGCCATGTCCATATCCCTTTGTTGAAAACATCGCCGTGTCCTGCGTAAACGAGAGCGTAAATATGGTGCTGTCGAGCGCAAACAGTGCGCGCACCTCCCGGCCTGTGGCGGTGTATCCACCCAGCCTTATGTGCTGCACCCGGCCTGTCGGTGTTGTTTTTGTGATGATCACGTTCTTTTCCAACGTTGCTTCTTTTAAATTTGCCCCTGGCCATTTCCCATTTGCCGCGCGGCAAAACGCCCGGCGCGAGAGGGACTTCTCACCTGCAATTCGTGGACTTCCCGCTTCAGCCGTGCTCATGACCGATCTTAAATATGGCAGTGCTGCGGCATACACGTCCTCCACGTTCTCCGTCTGCCCGCCGGATGCGCTGTGATACAGGGCGTCAATGGGTACCCCGTCATAGAGCAGCACCTCCCCCGCCGTGCCTAAAACCGCGGCCAGCACCTTTCTTCTGTTTTCTTTGTAAGTTCCGTTCCATTTTTCCCGCATGCGTTCGTCTGAACAATACGCCTGACAGCATCCACTATCCGTGCATACGTCCGTTCCATGCTTTTGGCATCCGCCATGGAGCATATGGTACATCGTATATGTTCGCGCTGCGACCGCCTGTGCCTTGAGCGCCTCCTCCGGAAAGGCGACCGGCATCTCCGCAGCCACCACACCCGTGAGATAAATTTCCAGCGGAATACGCTTTTCGATGTCCTCCCGATGGTCAAACACACGTATGGCAATTTCCCCGTCTGCCTCCGTTTGTTTTTCCCCGCCGCAGCGTACAATTACGCAGCCGCGAATCAGCAGCACCAATACTGATGTCAGTACGGCCAGCAGCAGTACCCGCCCCCAGCGAACGCGCATTGCAATGCTCACATCCCTTCCGTCAATGCATATCTATTTTCTTTTTCTTCATTGCATGCTACAATGAAGAAAATCATGGCGAAAGGACGTTTCATTGCATGATAACGGACGACCTGCAATTTCATATTCATTCCGGCGACCGTGAGGCATTTAAGCAATTGTATGCTGCCTACGCCAAGGATATCTATCTGTGTGCACTAAATGTGTTTACCAATCAGACCGATGCGCGTGAAGTTGTTAAAAAAGTATTCATCTCCATCCATCAGGAATTGCTCGAAGCACCTGGCCCGATAGATGTGGAATCCCGTCTGCTGCAGCTCACAAACAGCGCCATCTCCGCCCGCCGCACGTATCAAACCATAGCGGCCGGTCAAGAGCAACGCGCCTCCAATGTATGGAAAACGCAGCCAGGCTTCAACACAACCGCCACCGTGCCCGATCAATCGGCATTTGTCCCCGCACCGCAGCGCAGCGACGTGTTACCGCCCTCGTCTGCATCCGTACTTTCGTCTGCATCCGCTTCTCCGCAGCCTTCCAAGCCCGCACCTGCTGGTGTCCCCATGCCGGAACGACAGGAACATGCGCGCGCCATCATCCGCTCTGCCCCGCCCCGCCGTCGTGGAAACGTGATGAATGTATTGTTGATTCTGCTGCTTTCGCTCTTATTTATCTGGATCCTTGTGGGGATTTTGATGGATGCTCACCTCATCCCGGCCTATGATCTCGGATACACTTGGTTCAATACGCAGATCTATCCTCTGTTCGCCTTCACAAAGGACGCGGCATGATCGTACGCTTTTCAACCGATGCGGCGCGGCATGAACTAACGCCCGTCGACAATCGATTTATTCTGGAATACCTGCCGCATGCCACCGGCCTTGCGGTTCAGGTCTATTTGTATGGACTGATGCAGTGCTTTCATTCTTCCACAAGTGAAACCTCCGTTGCCGATGCGATGGGTCTGTCCGACAACGCGGTGCTGGACGCTTACGCTTACTGGCAAACGCAAGGGCTTGTCCTCATTCGCTGCGAGAAGCCGCTGACCGTTGAATACCTTGGCTTTGAAGCCGCTGCCAGCGCGGAACAACCCTCGCCTGCAAAATACGCAAAGCTCGTTTCCGCCCTCAATTCGCTGACTGCCCCGCGCATGCTGGATCTGCGGGAGTTAAAACATGTCTATGACTGGATTGAGGTGTTTCAACTCGACGAGGACGCGGTGCTGGAATTGGTTTCCCACTGCATGAGCATCAAAGGCAGGCGCGTCTCCATCAATTATATCAGTGCTGTGGCTCAGTCCTGGGCGGAGAGCGGCATCCACACCCGTGCGGATGCCCTGCAAAACGTGGAAAACTATGACCTCCGAAAGCACGGCGCAAGCACCATTCTGCGGGAATGGAACAAACGCCGCAAGCCTACCAAAGCCGAAATGGCGCTCTACGATAAATGGATCGGAGAATGGGGATTTACCGATGAGGCGATTCAGTCGGTACTGCCACGGCTTTCCGTGTCCGGCACCCCGAATTTTATCTATCTGGACGAGCAGCTTGAACAATTGCACCGCACAAACCAAACTGCCGCTTCCGATATTGCCACTGGGGATATAAAAGATGCCGAGGAACGCGCGTTTGCCCGGCTTGTATTTGAGCGCGCTGGCAAGCTGGAGCCTGCCACCAAAACACAGCGTGCGCAGATCGCCATGTACGCAAAAGACTTTTCCATGCCGCGCGAACTGTTGCTGTTTGGTGCAGAACAATGCCGCGGTGCAAACGAACCCTTTGGCCTCATGAAAAAAATCTGGAATGACTGGCACGAAGCCGGTATCGATACCATCGAAAAAGCGACAGCTGCGCTACGAACCCGGTCCCCTGCCGCACTCCCGCAAGCAGCAAAAGCCCGCACCGTCGGCTATACGCAGCACGAGCTGACCGATGAACAGCTGGACGCGCTGTTGGTCGATCTGGATAAGGAGCTGTAACCGATATGTTCGACGCACTGGAAAGCATCTACAGCCGCATCCGCGCTGAGGAGCAGGATGCATTGAAAAAGCGGGTTTCATCCGCGTACGCCCGCGCGCCGCGGCTAAATGAACTCGACGATCTGCGCACGCAGCTACTCTCTGAAGTGGGCGCGCGTAGGCTGACCGCTGCGGAGAGTATTCAAAGGCTAAACGACATTACCGGAGAGGAACGGTCGATTTTACGCATGCTGAATCTGCCGGAGGATGAGCTTTCCCTGCACTATCGTTGTGTAGCCTGCCGTGATACCGGCTATCTTGGCACGGCAAACCGTCGTCCCTGCGCCTGCCGACTGCAAAAGCGAGAACTGCTTACCGGGGAAACCGGCATCAACAGCCGGGAAACTTTTTTGAATTTTTCGATGGCGATTTACCGGGACGAAGCGCAGGCAAAACGCACGGAGAAGGCCAAGCTGCTCTGTCAAGCCTATGCCGCCGCATTACCAAGCCCAGAAAAACCAAATCTTTTGATTTTAGGCATGTCGGGGCTAGGAAAATCTTTTCTCGGCAATGCCATCTGTTATGAAGCCATCTCGCAGGGCATCGATGCGTGCCGTGTGACCGCATACCGTTTTTTACAGGACATGCTCTCCGACATCCGTGAACATACAAGCTTTGCGCACCGCTATACAAACGTAACGTTGCTGACGCTGGATGATCTTGGCAGTGAACCGGATATTCCCAATGTTTCACGGGAATGGTTGTTCGCCGTCATTAACGAACGAATGCTCAACCAAAATCCGACGGTCTACCTGACCAATTTTTCTCTTTCGGAGCTTCAGACTCGCTATGGCGAGCGCGTCATGAGCCGTCTTTGCGACCGCACCACCACCACCGCCCTACGGCTCTCCGGCGAAAATCTAAGGATGTGACCGAATGCTGTATCTCTGCGCAACCCCCATTGGCAATCTTGGCGACATCACGCTCCGCGTGATCGACACCCTGCGGACATGCGACGCTGTCTACTGCGAGGACACACGCCATACACTCGGCCTCCTCAACCATCTGGAGATAAAAAAACCGCTGATTTCCTGCCATCAGCACAATGAACGTGCGCGTGCAGACGAAGTTGCCACGCTTTTATCCGATGGAAAAAACGTCGTATACGTCTCTGATGCGGGAATGCCCGGCATTTCCGATCCCGGTGCGGTGCTGTTGGAGATGTGTATCGCTCGAAAACTTCCTTTCACAGTGCTGCCGGGCGCCAGCGCAGTGCTGACTGCCGCAGTACTCAGTGGACTTCCGTCGCAGCCCTTCACCTTCTTTGGCTTTCTGCCTAGGGAAACGCAGGATGCAAAAGTTGTCCTTGCCCAGATCGCGTCCTGCGGTCACCTGGCAATTCTCTATGAAAGTCCTCAGCGAGTGCAAAAGACGCTCTTAGCTCTGCAAAATGTCTGCGGTGACTGTCAAGGTGCAGTGTTGCGTGAGCTAACTAAAAAATTTGAGGACGTACAGCGAGGAACGTTATCCCAACTGAGCACCTTCTATGAAGTTCCACCCCGTGGAGAATGTGTTCTTGCGATCTACTGCAAGCATGAGCAGGCTACCGCAACCGAAGCTGATCTGGATGGCGCGCTCCGGACCGCATTTTCCTCCGGTCAAAGTGTGCGGGACGCGGCCGCCCTCGTTACCACCGCGCTGCATCTTCCCAAGAAGCAAGTATATGCACGTGCCCTTTCGCTAAGTAAAGAGGAGTGATCCGCCATGCAAGAATCCGGTGAAACCTATCTGGAAACCATCCTGACCCTTGGAATAAACGGGCCGGTTCGCAGCATCGACATTGCGGGTGCGCTTGGCTACAGCAAACCAAGCGTTTCCCGCGCAATGAGCATCCTGCGTGAAAATGGGTACATCGTCATATGGGACGGACATATCGAATTGACAGAGACCGGACGGGAAAAGGCAGCGCGCATCTACGAGCGTCACTGCCTGATCACGCAATATCTGATGGATACGCTCCAAATTCCAGAGAGTATTGCCGCACAGGATGCCTGCCGCATTGAGCACGTCATCAGTGAGACAAGCTTTGCCAAGATTAAAGCGCGCTATTGTACTGAAGAATCATCTTCGTCCAAGGAAGCAGATTGAATGCCACATACCAATAAATCAACGTCAATGCAGCAATTCGCATCAGCGGAATTTTTTCTTTGTATAGCCGAATGGCGCATAAAATGGTCTGCACTACAAGAAAAAGCATGAACCACAGCGGCAAGATGCGCATCATCGTCAGCCCGTAGGCACCAATATACAACAGTAGGCGCTTACCTGCCGAGCCTAGCAGGAGCACGGTTGCGCTCAACAGCAGCAGCATGAGTATATTCTGGCTTGGGCTGCGTTTGGATTTTATAAAATATGCACCTATCACCGTAAAATTGATCAATGCAACAACGATCAATTGTCCAAAGCCTTGCCGGGCATATTCCGAATAGGTCAGTTCCTGTGGTAACCGCCCACCGAATAGGTAAGTAAACTGCACATATGTGAATACGGCATATACCGCGAGTAACAGCCCCGTGACCACCGCAAACGAAGACGTCGGCCAGTTCTTTTTGCCCGCAGCCGCGGATATTTCCGTTTTCCCCCAGGTGACATTATATAAAAATGAATAAAACAGCATGCAGACAACCGCGATAACAAACGCATGCCAGAGGTAATCTCCAAACGCAGCATGAGAGAAAATATCTTGCAGCAATTCCCCCATCACAGCGTCCGCAGAAGCCAGCAGCCACAGCACCACTGCCGTGAGTGGAATCCCCACTGCCAGACCGATCCAAACGCCCTGAGCTGCGCTTTTCCTCTGTCTGGAAAACAGGCTGCCCACTGCGCCAAACATCCGTGGAATCGCGGAAAACGGCTTGATAAACGTACCACGCAGGCAGATGCCCACCGCTGCAAGCTCTCGTTGAAGCGGAATTTCGCAGCAGGAAAACGCCATGTGCACCATCAGCAGCAGTGGAATCACGGTTCGGTTGAGTATCATCAATTCTTCGGCCTTATTATTTCCAAATACACACAGCGCCACCGCCCCCGCAGCAATCGCCCACGCGGTTTTGTTGGTATACAGTGGAACGCTCTTAGCCGCTTCTGCAATCGAGATGTTGACACGCCGCCAGTTCAGCGTATAGAACAGCGCCAAATAGACCAACCAAAATGCGGCATACGACCCAAACTGCTCCCAGCCCCTGTCCCAAATCACGCCGAGCGTAAGCGTCGCAAGCAGTAGCCAGCGCTGACTGTTCGAATAATCATTCTTCTTCTGCATCTGTACATTATCTTCTGCGGATACGATTTCATTTTTCATTTCTTCCATACGGTCATTCTATGCCTCCTGTTCATCCGAAATATATTCCATGAGATCGCCCACCTGGCAATCCAGCACATTGCACAGCGTATTCAGCGTCGAAAACCGGATTGCCCTGCATTTGTTGTTTTTCAGAATAGATAGGTTTGCTAGGGAAAGATCCATGCGCTGCGCCAGCTCATTGAGACTCATTTTCCGCTTTGCCATCATCACATCTAGGTTAATTTGAATCATGCCGCCGCCCTCCCATCAGACCGTCAGATCGTTTTCTTCTTTGAAAGCAACCGCCTTGCTGAACACGCCTGACAGCACCAATGAAAACAAGCCGCACATCCCCACCGGCAGCGCAACGATGACCGCAAACGGTGCCGGCCGCAGCAGCAGCGTCAACAGTCCACAAGCCGTGATGAACAACGCCGCAAATCCCATGCGCCGTAGCGCGATAACGTTTTTTTCTACGAAGGGATCTCTTTCGAGAGAACGCATCATCTGAAACAGAATATAGCCAATATATTCGCCGCTCGCAATGCACAGTACCGCCAGTATCCCCGCGGCTACCGTAAAAAACTCGGGTCTTCCTTCAAGCGAAAATACCGTCTTTGTATTGGGCAAGACATAGACAAAGATGCCAGCCAATAACGCTACTCCCATCGCCATACCAAGTACGATGAGCGTCTTCACCATTCGATTCATAATTCGATTCATAATAAAAAACTGCCGCCTCCTTCGTTTGGACTAGCGACAGTTTATCAATTAAATTATCGATTGTCAATAAATTTTTATAATTATTCGATGTTTCAGCTAGCGGATTCTGAAGATTGTTCTGCGGCATCGACCTGCGATCGCATCTGAAATTCGGTTTTTGGCATTGGCAATGATGACCGTGGTTCCCTCACTGATCGGTTTTTTGATATAATCCAGCTTGGCTCTCGCTCCGTTGGCACCCGCCCGGCTTGCACCGATGCAGCCATCCTCCAGCTCCACGATCGTTGCCAGCACCTCATCCGCGTCCTTTCCCTCCACCGTTTCCACCAGCGTATCCGGATCGTTTCGATCCCGATAGATGCCATCTACACTGGTCAGAATCACAAGATATTTCGCATGCACCAGCGAACAGATTACGGAAGCGGTCTCATCGTTGTCGATGCACTCCACCACGTTGTCCTTTCGTGCCCGCAGACTTGCAAGCTCCATCTTGCGAACTTCTTCGATGCTGACGGGATCGTTGTAATTCACGATTGGGATGGCATTCTGCTGTGCACAACGTAAAAGAAACGCCCGGATATACGCACGTTTTTCTGCATCGTTAAAATGTGTGTGCTCAACAAGCAGCTGACGCACGCCATACTCGTCCGGAATATAGCGTCGATATTCGCCCATGAGAATAGTCTGCCCCTGTGCGGCATAATCGGCCTTAATCTCCTGCGTATCGCCGGTCAGCTCCTGACCACAGCGACGGATATAATCGAGACGTCCTATTTCCGTCGCTCCGCTGGAAACCCAAATCATGCCCGGTCGCAGCTCACGCCCAAGCCGTGAAAAAATATTGTAGTCGATATCGTTGTCGGCCTTGCGAATCAGCGCCATTGAGCCGATTTTCCCGACAAGATCATAGTCAAACGTCATCGATTGTCTCCCTTGATTCTCCGGCACCCGAAAAGCTCGGCATCCTTCACATTACGATTGTACGAGATACGAGCGGATGAAATCATCCAGTTCCCCGTCCATAACCGCCTGAATATTGCCGTTTTCACAGCCAGTGCGGTGATCCTTCACCAGCGTATATGGTTGGAATACATAGGAACGAATCTGACTACCCCACTCAATCCTCTTCATCTCGCCCTTGATATTGGCCATATTCACCTCGCGCTCACGCTCCTGAATCTCAAGCAGCTTACCGCGCAGCATCCGCATGGCCGTCTCCCGATTTTGAATCTGACTGCGTTCGTTCTGGCACTGTACCACCGTATTGGTCGGCAAATGGGTAATACGAATGGCCGAGCTGGTTTTATTGACGTGCTGTCCGCCCGCGCCGCTTGAACGATAGGTATCCACGCGCAGGTCGTCCGGATCGATTTTAAGATCGCCCACATCGTCATCAAAGATCGGCGTTACATCCAATGAAGAAAACGATGTATGCCGCCGTCCGCTGGAATCGAAGGGTGAAATTCGCACAAGCCGATGTACGCCCTTTTCGGCTTTGAGGTAGCCATAGGCGTTTTCACCGCTAACCTCGAAGGTTACGGATTTCACGCCTGCATCGTCCCCGTCCAGCATGTCCAACTCCCGTACAGCCCACCCGCAGCGCTCGCAATAGCGTGTGTACATACGGTAGAGCATCTCCGTCCAGTCCTGTGCCTCCGTGCCGCCGGCACCCGCATGCAGTGAAAGCACCGCATTGCTGCTGTCATAGGGACCCTTGAGCATCTGCGCAAGCTGCATGGCTTCAATTTTATCGCAGACAGAAGCCGTCTCGGATTTGATTTCCTCCACCAGGCTATCGTCCTCTTCTTCCTCGGCCATCTCAACGAGGGTCTTCAAATCGTCAAACTTGCCACAGAGCTTCTTGTAATTGGCCAGCTTGTGCTGCAACGATTTGACGCGCTGATTCACCTTGTTGGCTCGATCGATATCGTTCCAAAAATCGGTCACGCTCATCGTTTCCTCAAGGTCCGCCAACTCCAGCTTGATTGCGTCCGGATTCAGTGCCTGGCCGACCTCTTTGAGCTTTACGCCGGCCTCCAAAATCTGCATCTTGTATTCGTCAAGTGGGATCATTGTTTACTCCTTACCACAACAGTTCTTAAACTTCTTTCCGCTGCCGCACGGACATGGATCATTTCTGCCGACTCGCTTACCACTACGCTTTGCAGGGGCACCCCCATCCATTGACGGCGTATCAACGGGTTTTGCCAGCTGCTCACGCTTGACTGGCGGCGCCTTTACCTGCACGCGGAACATGGTGCGCACCGTTTCCTCACGAATGGCGGCAACCATGGCGTCAAACATATCAAAGCCTTCGCTCGTATACGCATTGACCGGGTCGGATTGTCCATAGGCGCGCAGACCAATTCCCTGCTTAAGCTGATCCATGGAATCAATATGTTCCATCCAGTGGGAATCCACAGTACGCAGCAGCACAATACGCTCAATTTCACGCATGTCGCCATGTGCTGCGGTGATCTCGGTTTCCTTTTCGGCATAAACCTTCTCCACATATGTATAGACGCGCTCCGCTACATCCGTAAGCTTAAAGCGCTCCATGTCTTCCGTGCTGAACAGCACCTGCCGGTGGCGGATGCAGAGATCGCAGATATCGTTACTAAGCGATACATAGCCCCATTCCGCAGACGGCGTATGCCCGCTGCAATGGGCGGCGATGATGACATCCAGCGTTTCGTGCAGCATCTGCTGCATGCTCGCAGAGAGATCCTCCCCCATCAGCACGCGGCGGCGTTGACCATAGATGATCTCTCGCTGCTTGTTCATCACGTCGTCATAGCGCAGGACGTCCTTGCGGATATCAAAGTTATGCATCTCCACGCGTTTTTGCGCGCTCTCAATCTGGCGCGTAATCAAGCGGTTTTCGATGACCACATCCTCGTCCGGACTCAGCCGCTCAATCAGCCCACTGACACGATCCGCACCAAAGCGGCGCATAAGCTCATCCTCCAACGACACATAGAAACGCGTGCTGCCAGGGTCGCCCTGACGGCCCGCGCGGCCGCGGAGCTGATTGTCGATTCGGCGGCTCTCGTGCCGCTCCGTCCCGATGATATGAAGGCCGCCGAGCTGAACCACCTGCTCGTGCTCACGCTCTGTTTCGGCTTTAAACTGGCTAAACCGTTCATTGTAGCGGGTACGGGCATCTAAAATCTCAGCATCGTCGGTTTCTGCGTGACCGGTGGCCTCTTCGATGAGCCAATCCTCCATACCATCCTGCCGGAGCGCACGACGGGCAAGAAATTCCGGATTCCCGCCCAATAGAATATCCGTTCCGCGTCCAGCCATATTGGTGGCGATGGTTACCTGTTTAAACTTGCCCGCCTGAGCAACGATTTCAGCTTCCTTCGCATGATACTTGGCGTTTAACACCTCATGCCTGATACCGCGGCGGGTGAGCAGTTCGCTCAGATACTCGCTGCGCTCAACAGAGATGGTGCCGACAAGAATCGGCTGTCCGGTAGCGTATACAGCTTCGATCTCCTTAACCACATTGCGGAATTTTCCAGCCTCGGTTGCGAACACCGCATCGTTAAAATCTTTACGGATCATGGGCATATTGGTTGGAATTTCCACAACGTCCAGATCGTATATACCCATAAACTCCGATTCCTCGGTTTTAGCCGTACCGGTCATGCCGGCAAGCTTTTTGAACATCCGGAAATAATTCTGGAAGGTAATCGTGGCGAGCGTCTGGTTTTCGCGCTCCACCTTGACCCCCTCCTTGGCCTCCAGCGCCTGATGCAGCCCTTCATTAAATCGACGGCCGAGCATGAGACGGCCGGTGAACTCATCCACGATGAGCACCTGTCCATCCTGCACCACATAATCCTTATCACGTTGAAAAAGCGTGTTTGCCCGCAGCGCCTGAATGATATGGTGATTCAGCTCCATGTTTTCCGGGTCTGCAAAGCTCTCCACGTGAAAATACGTTTCGCCCTTCTTAACGCCCTCGGCGGTTAGATTCACCGTGCGCTTTTTGATGTCGCACTGGTAATCGCCGTCCTCCGTAGGTGTTTCTCCAAGCATCTGATCGGTACGGCTTTGCTCCACAATATCACTGCCACGGGCGAGGCTCTTGATAAAGCGGTTGGCTTCGATATACATGCCGCTCGATTCCTCGCCCGCGCCGCTGATGATGAGCGGTGTGCGTGCTTCATCGATGAGGATGGAGTCCACCTCATCGATGATGGCGTAGTTCAACTCCCGCTGCACCATGTTTTCCTTATAGACGACCATATTATCCCGCAAATAGTCGAATCCAAACTCATTATTGGTACCATACGTAATATCGCAGCCATAAGCTTCGCGGCGTTCTTTGGGGTCTAGGTCGTGTACGACACAGCCGACCTTCAAGCCAAGAAAACGGTGGATTTTTCCCATCCACTGCGCGTCTCTCTTTGCCAGATAGTCGTTGACCGTGACGATGTGCACGCCTTGACCAGAAAGTGCATTCAAATAAGCCGGCAACGTTGCCACGAGAGTTTTCCCTTCGCCTGTTTTCATCTCCGCGATGCGACCCTGATGCAGCACCATTCCGCCAAGCAACTGCACGTCAAAGTGCCGCATACCCACGGTACGTACGCTCGCCTCTCGCACAGCGGCAAACGCCTCGCACATGATATCATCGAGGGTTTCCCCTTCCGAAAGACGTTTTTGAAACAATTCAGTCTGCTTTCGCAGTTCCGCGTCGGTCATGCTCTGCATGGCCGGTTCAAGCGCGTTGATGCGCTCGACATAAGGCCGTAGCTTTTTGAGCCGCCCTTCGCTGGTGTTGCCGAGCAGTTTGTCAACAAAACCCATTGGATATCTCCTTTGCATAATTACCTAATTTATTAGTATAGCAGATGGTTGAATGACGTGCAATGCGGGAATTCTGCCGAAAGCTTGAAATTCCCGTGATTTTTCGCTATGATTCTAGTTATGATTCGTAATATTATTTTTGATATGGGCAATGTGCTGGTTGGCTTCGACTCCATACGGATTGCCGCGCAGTTCGCGTCCGATCCTGCAGACCAACAGTTGCTGCTGGACGCAATTTTTTTCCATTCCGACTGGAAGCGGTTGGATGCGGGCGAAATAACCGATGCGGACATCTATGCAGCCATCCCTGAGCGATTGCCGCCGCGCCTTGTTCAGGCCGGCATCGATGCGTTTACCCACTGGCCTCAATACCGCAGCCGAATTCCGGAAGCCGAACCGCTTGTGGATGACGTCAAGGCTGCCGGATACCGAACCTATCTGCTTAGCAACGCCAGCAAACGATGGGATGCCTACTGGCGCGAAGTTCCGGAGATGGTCAAGTTGGATGGGCACATCGTATCCGGCAAGGTTGGGCTCGTCAAGCCCGATCCCGCCATCTATCATCTGCTTTGCAAGACCTATGCGCTTAATCCTGCGGAATGCTACCTGATTGACGATCTGCCAGCCAACGTGGCTGCAGCGCATGACATCGGGATGGATGGCTTCTCCCTGACGCATTTTCAATTTGATGAGCTGCGCACGGATATGCGTGCCAAGGGCATCCGTATTTAAGGCATGTTTCGAAAAGAAGAATTTGCAGTTTCATGTAAATTTCTTGTCGGTTCACGCGGACACTTCGCAGGTTTACCGGAAACGATCTTCGCTTATGAGTGCAGAAATGGCAAAAAACTCCTGAAAACGCATCTGGCAGGATTTTCGTAACACGCCCTAGTAGACGCGTTTTCGTCCACGCTCCCGCAGCACAATACCAAGCGTATACACCAGCAACGCTGCGAAAATAAAGCAAAAGGCAACGATTTTGTCGTCCGTAAACGTCTCCCCGAGCAGCAGCACGCCAATCATCATCGTCAACGTGGGGCTGACAAACTGTAAAAAACCCATGGTGGACAGCGGTAGCTCCTTAACACCGGCCGAGAACAGGATCAACGGAATCGCGGTAACCGGGCCTGCGCCAATCAAGAGCAAGGCATGCTTCCAGCTCATCATCCCAATCTCTGCATGTCCCGCTTTGGAAAACAGCAGATAAGCCAGCGCAAACGGCGCAACCAATAGCGTTTCCACCGTGATCCCCACAAGCGCATTCGTATGCGCATTTTTTTTGAGCACACCATAAACACAAAATTGTAGAGCCAACGTCATTGCAATGCTTGGGAACGCGCCAAAGCTGAAAGTGGAGATTAGTACGCCCGCTGCAGCGAGACCAATTGCCGTATAATCCAGCACACCACACTTCTCGTGGAACAGTAGCACGCCAAACGCAAAGGACATGATCGGATTCATATAGTATCCAAGGCTTGCATCCAGCACATGGCCAGAATTGACCGCCCAAATATACAGGCCCCAATTGGTCGTAATCAAAATGCCGGTGGCAATCAATACCCGCATACATTTCCAGTCGCGAAATGTCATCCACACTTCATGCAGTTTTCCCATGCAGCAAAGCAGTATGATTGTGAATACGCCCGCAAACAATATGCGTGCGCAGAGGATCACCACTGGATGCACATCCTGCAGCAAATGCCAGTACAGCGTCAGCGATCCCCACAGGATATAGGCACTCAAGCCAAGCCATAGACTTCTGTTTTTCATGGTTCCTACCCATCCGTTTTATACTGCCTCATTTTAACATAGTCCGGCTAAAATCGTTACCATTGTTTTGGCGCTTAATTGCGCCCAGTGCAGCACGTTATTGGATTTATACATGCACTTGCAACTTTCCAACAATTATGATAATTTATTTACCATGAATCACCATAAAGTTTTACGAAAATATTTCTGGCCCTGTTTGCTATCGCTTGAGGGCATAGTGATGATCGCTCTTTTGTTATTGCGTATCTTTTCAACGATTTCTTTCCGTTGGAAAACCCTCTCGCTTTTAACGATCGGTTTCGCGCTGCTCGATATTGCGATTTTATTATTCCAGTATGACCGGCATCATCGAGACAATGCTGCCTATTCAAAAAAACGCCATGTGTTTTTTGCATTGATGTTGATTGTGTTGCTGTCCTCGATTCCATTGTTTACAGACTATCTCATCGCCGGTCACGATCTGCAATTTCATCTTTGGCGCATCGAAGGAATTGCCGACGGCATTCGAGATGGTCAATTCCCCGTTCGCCTACATCCGAGTACGCTAGGCGGTTATGGATACGCAGCCCCTGTCTTCTATCCGGAACTGTTGTTATATTTTCCTGCGTTTCTTCGGCTCGTGGGCATCTCAATCATGAGCGCTTATAAGGTCTTCTTATTCAGCATCAATGTATTGACGGCTATGATTGCGTATTTTTCGTTTTCACGAATATTTCGTTCCACAAACATCGGTCTTATCGGCAGCTTTGCCTACACGCTTTCGCTTTACCGGCTGATCAATCTATATACCCGCGCCGCCGTTGGCGAGGCTTCCGCCATGGCATTTTTGCCGCTTGTACTCTTTGGCATGTTTGTTATCCTCACTGCCGAACCCAAGCATCCATCGTTCCGATGGAGCTTTCTCCCGCTAACAATCGGTATGATGGGGCTTATTTCGACGCATTTACTCAGTTGTGAAATTGCCGCGCTGTTTCTCATAATCACATGTCTCATCTGTATTCGACGGGTTCTTCAGCCCAAGCGGTTTCTTTCCCTGGCCATTGCCGCCGTTGTCTGCATACTGCTCTCGCTTTGCTTGATTGTGCCCATGATGGATTATCTTGTATTTGATACCTATTCGGTATTCAGTAACGGCGTGAGTGACCGCACCATCCACGCGGTCAATATTGCCCAGCTTTTCCCCCTGCTGCCATCCGGAAGCGGTGAAAGCAACCTGCTGGTTGCCGGGATTTCGGGCGAGATGCCGCTTGGCGTCGGCTTTTCTTTTGTGCTCATCATCATTTTGTTTCTGGTTTCCTATCGTCGGTATTCCGCATCACCGTCGTGTGAAAAGCCATGCGACAGAATTTTGTTGCATACATCCCTGCTCTGCTTTATTCTTGGCCTTTTCGCCCTCTTTATGACGACCTACCTCTTTCCGTGGTATCAAATCTATCTACGAAGTGATTTGCTCGCGAATCTTGCCGAGGCACTCCAGTTCCCCTGGCGCATGCTCTCTGCCGCTACGCTGCTGTTGTCGGTGGCTTTCTGCATGCTGGTTCGCATGCTGCCCGCATGGACAAATCGTCTGCGCTCACAGTTGCTTGTTTTCACAATCTGTGCAACGATGCTGTTCACCGCGGTGGCTTATTGTGATGCCATGCTGCGTGAAACCGGTGCCTACCGCGCCTATATGCGAAGTGATTTGGATGCCACCAGCACCATTGGCTGTGCCGAATATATGCCGACGGGATGGACCGATCTCAGCGTATATTGCATCGGTACGCCAATCTCCGAAAGCGAGTCTGTGAGCGTCTTGTCGTTTTTCTCGCAGGGCACCGGCATGACCATCACTGCGCAAAATGCGGATGTTTTGCCGCATTCTGTCCTCTTGCCGCGCATTCGTTATTTGGG
This sequence comes from Clostridia bacterium, assembly GCA_036651815.1. Classification (GTDB taxonomy): domain Bacteria; phylum Bacillota; class Clostridia; order Christensenellales; family CAG-138; genus JAVVXB01. The sequence continues at coordinate 4,918 of JAVVXB010000023.1, read as the reverse complement.
ATATACCGCCACAACGGACGACGGCTCACAACTGCCCCTTTCAAAAGGCGACAACTGTTTGTTGAAACTGGAATTGCCCGGACAGTTTGATGGTACGATCTCCATCCGTTTTGCGGAGCGTCCTATCTGGCGCATTTCTACAATTATTTCTCTGTTGACCGGTTTGGGTCTGGCTGTTTACTTCCTGCTACTGCGAATGCGAATTCGAGGCCCGCTCTATCCGATTGAATGGGATCCTACACAAGGCCCTTCATCAAGCAGAACCCCTCCGTCCTAATCAATAAAAAAGGCGGCCTGATCCGCCTTTTTATTTTTTACAATGATAGAAGAAGTGCGTGGCATATTCTTAACCCCCAACATTGCAGCAAAGCAGATCCGTTCAATTATTCCAAGTACCATCCGTACCGCCAAGCTGTTTTTAATTTGTATTTTTCGTTGGAACGCAGTACAGTCCGTTGCTAGCTGTTGATTCAAGTGCTCGAATTTGATTGCTTATTACGCTCATAGCACCCTCGTCAAATATAGATGATCTTCATTGCAGCGTAACAAAAAAAATCAGGTTAAGAAGACACGGATGTATCTTGATAACCTGATTTTCGTGGAGCTGGTGAACAGATTCGAACTGTCTACCTCCTCATTACCAATGAGGTGCTCTACCAACTGAGCTACACCAGCACAATTGCGCTCGCAACGTCAACTATTATAGCGAACAAGCAAGCACAATGCAAGTGTTATTTCGTATTTGTACCAACCTTGATAGGCCTTGCAAAAGCAATCAAATCATTATTCTTCGGCACGAATGATACTTTCCACATGATCCACACAGGCCAGTGCCGAAATATCTTCAATGGCCGCATGTATGCTCATTTCGTGGGCATGATGCGTCACAAACGTGATTCGGGCAGACTTACCGTCCAATTCGCCCAGTTGCAGTACATTTTTGAGTGAAACATTCTGCTTGGCAAAGGCCTGGGCAATCGCCGCCAAGGTGCCTGGCTTATCCGTAACGTTCAGACGGATGCAGTAAACGCACTCGAAATCCCGAACGAGGTTCACCTCAGCACTCATGTTCGCCTTATTTTGGAACGTCATATACTTATGGTGCTTGTTTGCGTGGCAGGCATAGATGACATCGGAGACAACCGCGCTCGCCGTTGGCATGCGGCCTGCGCCGCGACCATAGAGCATCACGTCGTCTACCGCGTGTCCGGTTAAAAATACTGCGTTGAACACGCCGCGCACGCTGGCCAATGGATGCGTCTCAGGAATCATGGTTGGGTGCACGCGTACTTCAATATTGTTATCCTGTTTTTTGCCGATAGCAAGTAATTTAATCTTGTACCCCAACAGCTTTGCTGTATCAAAATCGGCCTTGGTTAGCTTTGTGATGCCTTCGCGGTAGATGACATCTATGGGCATATGCGCATGAAATGCCATGGATGACAGGATGGATAATTTATACATCGCGTCGTATCCTTCCACATCGGCTGTGGGGTTGGCTTCTGCATAACCGAGCTGCTGCGCCTCCTTGAGGGCCTCATCAAAGCTCTTGCCCTCCTCGTTCATACGGGTGAGGATATAGTTTGTCGTGCCGTTGATAATGCCCATCACACGAGTAATGTTGTTGGCCTGCATGGAATCTGTGATCGTTCGAAGAATCGGAATGCCGCCACCAACGGTCGCTTCAAAATATAAGCCCGCGCCGGTTGCTTTAGCCGCCGGTTCAAATTCCGACCAGTGCTTACTGATGACCTCTTTATTGGATGTTACAATGGTTTTCCCAGCGTTTAGGCACTTTAGGATAAACGTGCGCGCCGGTTCTACCCCACCGAGACATTCCACAACAATATCAATCTCCGGATCATGAACGATCTCGTCAAAATTTGTCGTGAATACCGCCCTTGGTGCTAGGTTCAAATTCGGTTCATGTTCAAAGTCGCGGACGAGTATGTGTTTTACGCCTATGGCAAGCTCCTCACGGTGCATCAGCTCATGTGCATTTTCCGTGAGCACACGGTATACGCCGCTGCCCACCGTGCCAAACCCGAGAATCGCTACTTGAAAATTTTGCATGCTTGTTCTCCTTGCACCGTTCCATATTTCTTCGGAACGGTTGTTTAATGCTGTTGTTATTCCATCGCTGCGCCGATTGCGGTAGCAAAAGCAGCGTTGTCCGGTACGATAAAGCGTACCTTGTGCAGTGCTGCCACTTCGCTGAGTGTGGTCTTTGCAATCGGCCAATCCGTGATGGTACCAACCAGCACAATCGTGCGGGTCATATGTTTTTGCACGGCAAATGCCGCCATTACGCCGATTGCTTGAAAAATCAAATTGCACAAACCAGCAGCAAGATCTTCTCGGCTGGATTGCTCTGTTGACTTGCTCAGATTTGCCACCGTACTGGTGGGTTGCAGATTGGATATTGTCCCTTCGCACACGTCCTGCAACTGTAGGTCAATGTTGTGCAAATTTCCCTTCGCAGCGAGGGTCTGCAATTCGTCCATACTGCCCGTGCCGCATAGGCATTTGGCCAGACCCTGCATCATGCCGCCGCCAAGGCCGGTTCCGCCCACATGCCATGAGCGGATGGGCGTTACCCGTGTGAACGAAGTACCGGTTCCGACGCTGACAATGAGGCAATTCCTTTTTTTTGCACAACGGGTTGCTCCGCGGGACAATGAGAGGAATTCGTCCGCATGTATCGTCGGAATTCCCAACAGATCATTCGTAATGTAGGATGCGCCAACCCCGGTGAGCACGATGCGCTTGACTCCGTTGATTCCGAAATCACAGAGCGCCTGTTCAAGGGATACGTCTTCAGGTTTGCGTATAGCTTTGATGCAGTTGCCGCGGCGCACCAGCGCCATCTTGGTGGTAGATGCGCCAATATCGATGCCCAGTATCAGTTCCCGTGGCTGAATCGCAGCAAGCACAGCCGGAACAATCACAATGGCTGCCACCAGCTCAATGAGGCCGTTGACACCGATCAGCGTGGCGTAGATGGTGCCAAGCAACGGCGCGCCAGTCAACGCGGCGGAAAACAGTTTCAAAGCAGATAGTACCAGCACGGTGTTGGTAATGGTGGAAACCGCAGCCGACAGCGATGCCGTCACATAGGGTTTGCATTTTTTCTTGCGTAAAAATGCAGCCACCCACCCAGCAACCGCGCCCACACAGATACGTGGAATCACCGAGATCAGCGGGTTGACAAATGGTGCCCAAAGAGGATTGGTTAGCGCACGAAACATACAAGTAACGCCCCAGACCAAGCCGAGGTACGCACCGTATTGCCACCCCAGCATCACTGCACCGATGGCCACGACAATATGCAGAGTCGTAATTTCGATCAGGCCATAATAGATATAGCCCGTATAAGGAACAACGGTCATAACCACAATTAGCGCTGTTAAAACGCCAGCTTGTACAAGTTTTTTAATGTCTGTTTTTTTTCTATTCATCGTGTTCACAAAACATAGACCCTTTCAGCAGTCATAGTTTATTAATTATATATCTTTACGGCGGATAGTGCAAACGAAATAGCGCAAACTATTCGGCATGGAGCGTCAAACAAAAAACAGATTGCCTTTTCGGCACACAAAATATTCGACAGTTGCGACAATCAGCTTTCTTGCTCTGTCGGCATTGCTGGTCTATGCTTGCATTCGCCTGGTCGGCAATGTCCTAAACCAAGAGCTCAGCCGCTATGCAAAGCCGGAATCACAAGCGTTGCTGGAGCAGACGGCTACGCCTATTCTTGCAACCGCCACACCGGAAGACGTCCGCAGCGCATCTGCCATCTATGCGCCGGACACGGTGACCCCGCCGTTATTGCCGGAAGAAACGCCAGCTGTCACACCGCAGCCAACGCCATCGCTCACGCCTGCGCCTACGCTCCGTCCGCTCGCAGAGCCAAGTACCTTTAAGGCGGGCAATTTGGATTTTTGTGTCATCGGATTCGACACCGGTAACCGTGCGGATTGGATTACATTGGTTCGCGTGCGCGGGAATGATTGCACCGTGCTCTCCGTACCGCGCAATACGCTCTCCAAGGATGAAACGCCCCTGTACACGGCAACAACGCCACGCGCCGGCCTACAGCTGCTAACGAGCGTATTTCCAGTACGATATCGTTACTTTGTGCAACTTGATATTCCCGGTATTACGGCGTGTGTGGATGCATTTGACGGCATTATGCTCAATGGCGCAATCCGCACCGGCGCGGAAGTTGCCAGCTACCTGCAAAGCGGGTCGGACGAGCTGCTACGAATTGAACGACAACAGGAAGTGATGCGCGCTTATCTTTCCGTGCTCAAATCAGCAGGGTGGCTTAAGCTCCTGCAAAACAAGCGCACCCTGCAAAAAACCATGGACAGCAATTTTAACGCAGCGCATCTACTGGAGCTGTATGCGTTTCTGAAGCAAATGAATCCGGATCAAATTACATTTCTGACACTTCCAGTGGACAGCACCGTTGTCCGAGAACAGCGTTACTATGTTGGAGATGCCGTGCGCATCAATCAAATCGTTGAAAAACAATTTCTATCCTAAAAAAATTGCATTTTTCCGTTGACACAAATATATCAATAGGCTATACTAAACAAGCATTTGTGATGCACAAGGGAGCATAGCTCAGCTGGGAGAGCATTTGCCTTACAAGCAAGGGGTCACAGGTTCGAACCCTGTTGTTCCCACCATTCATTTGGCCCGGTAGTACAGTTGGTTAGTACGCCAGCCTGTCACGCTGGAGGTCAGGGGTTCGAGTCCCCTCCGGGTCGCCAAGTAAGCCTCGGTAGCTCAGCTGGTAGAGCATGGGACTGAAAATCCCTGTGTCGGTGGTTCGAGTCCACTCTGAGGCACCATGTTTGCGGGAGTAGCTCATTTGGTAGAGCGCAGCCTTGCCAAGGCTGAGGTGGCGGGT
>JAVVXB010000022.1:0-51614 GCA_036651815.1 Clostridia bacterium | reverse complement strand
AGGTTCTGTACAATAATTGTCGGAAAAATCTTGGAACGACACCAATTGCCGATGGTTTTCAGCTGACAATTCCCAACGTCACGATGGTTGCAATTTGTTCCGGTGACCAGGTTACCCGTCGCTTTTCCGTGATGCCTGCGACGAAATCATCGGTACGCTTTCCCCTTTGGCTTGGAGCGTTTGCGACGCGTGCTGCAGGTAGAACCTGCGCGGTCGCTATACTGGCGGGCGTTTATGGTGCTGTTGGGGGGGCTACCAATAGCTTTTTCGTGATGCCTGCGACGAAATCATCGGTACGCTTTCCCCTTTGGCTTGGAGCGTTTGCGACGCGTGCTGCAGGCTGCCTGCGCAGCCTTTCCCGGGTTAGTCTGTGCCGTCTACATACGAGAAACCGCACGGTCCATTTGGGAGCGATACCGCGCTGGTTTTAGGGCGATTGCTCTATTCAAGCAGCACATTGGCAATCGTTCTTGTTCTTGCGCGTTGCGCTATGCGAACAGCCCATTGCAATAATTCTTGTGTTCGGCCTCGCTCAAATAGGATGAGATGATAGTAGCTCATAGCGTTACCTCCGTTTTGAATGTTGTCGTAACAACGCCATTCTACACGTTGGTTGCCCTATGGGTTATTCTTTTGCCCGGACTGGGCGGCCCACTTCATTTTTAAAATCGATCTTGTTCAATTGTTTGAATGATGTATAATAACAATAAATATTTTTTTGCATCAAATAAAATGTTAAGTTAGATAATCAGGCTTGTTTGTACGGCCTGAGAGAAAAGAGACGTAGAAATTATGCATGATATCTTGAAACAAATCCGCGGTGGGTTGGTTGTTTCCTGCCAAGCTTTGTCGGAAGAGCCACTGCATGACCCTGACATAATGTGTCGAATGGCGATGTCTGCTGCCAGCGGCGGTGCCGTTGGTATCCGCGCAAACTCTGTTGCCGATATTATCGCCATACGTGCTAAAGTACATCTGCCGATGATTGGGATCATCAAACAGCTATATGAAAACAGCGATGTTTATATTACACCGACAATGACCGAGATTGACGCTTTAGTCAATACGGGCGTGGAGATTATAGCCATTGACGCAACGTCCCGACCGCGACCAAATGGGCTTACACTCAAGACACTGTTTGCGCAGGCAAGGAACCGTTATCCAAGGCAAATTTTTATGGCCGATTGCGCCACACTTGAGGACGCGGTTAATGCCGAATGCATGGGGTTTGATTGCATTGGAACTACATTGCGCGGTTATACCGAACAAACGCATAGCATCTCGTTACCGGATATGGAGTTTATCCGCACCTTGATAACCGGGATGCATTTGCCGGTGATCGCGGAGGGCGGGATCACAACCCCGGAGCAACTGCAGAATGTATTGGCCTATGGCGCATTTTGCTGCGTGGTTGGCGGCGCCATTACCAGGCCGCGGGAGATTACAAGCCGGTTTGTGGCGGCACTTCCATTGAATTGCACACGTATTGCCTGCGGTGACCGAATTATTGCCATTGATATCGGCGGTACATATATCAAGCATTGCGCCTATACAGTCGGAGAACCTCTGGAACAATTTCAAGTGAACGAAACACCTAGCAATGCGCAGTGCGGCGCAGAATTACTCATTGAGCAGACCGTGCCAGCAATCATTCAAACGTATCTTAAATTTGACTATATCACCATCTGCAGCTGTGGGTGGATCAATCCACACGAGGGACGTGTGCTTTATTCAACCGAAATTGTGCCAGGCTATACAGGCATAGAAATTAAGCGCCGTTTGGAGGCACGGTTTCACAAGCCTGTGATGGTGGAAAACGATGCGTACGCCGCTGCCATGGGGGAGGCACAGTATGGCGCGGCGCGCGAACTGGATCGATTTTTGTATCTGACCTATGGCACGGGGATTGGCGGCGCGATCTTTCAAAACGGACGGTTGCAATATGGACATTCGTTTGCGGCTGGCGGATTTGGGCATATGCTGACGCATGCGGGTGGACGCGCATGTACATGCGGACATGCGGGCTGCTATGAAGCGTATGCATCGACAAAAGCGCTTACGTGTGAGGTTGAGGCTGTAACAGGAAAACAGATGACAGGTTTCGAGATTATGGGCCAGATGGATGACCCACAGATTGCAGAAACAGTGGAGCGCTGGACAAAAGAGGTGCTGTATGGATTGATTTCGCTGATTCACATGTATAATCCGGCAAACGTGATATTGGGCGGCGGGATCATGAACAACCCGCGGATTACGGAAAAGATCATAAAACAGCTGCCGACGTATCTCCTGCCAAATTATCATAGCGTGAAGGTACTAGGATCGGAGCTGGGCAATCGCGCGGGCATTCTTGGCACAATTTATCTAGCAATGCGCAACGGAATGAAATTGATATAAAAAATAGGCATGTGCACGACTCCCATGCATGAATTAGGCAAGTGCAATACTTCATTTGAATAAAGAGAAAAAATACACAATCCAGTCCAGCTGCAAAAAAAATGTATGAGTGGATTGCTAGAAACACAATTCGTTCGGTTTTATCCAATTGGATTGCTGATTTAATAGGCGATATTAGATTGCAACAAAAAAACATGGAAAAATAGAAAATCAATCCTGCGCAATGTTGATATTTACGGAGTATTTACTGGGGTGATAAAGTGTTTGTGAATATTCGAGCGGCAGATTGCTGATGCTGTACAGCGTACGCGATACTTGTAATGAAAAGCCGCTGCCTGTGCCAAGCAGACGCTGCGCATCTGCACGTGTGAGCTTTACGGCACGCACTTGCTGCGCTAAAAAACTAAATTGAACATGGTATTGATGCTTGATGATGCCATATAACGAATTCTCCATCAGGTTGAAGCGATCCAAATTCGGGAACAACTTGGTCGGCAAATAACTGTATTCTACTGCCATGGGCGCGTCATCGGCCAAACGGAGACGATGGAAACAATATACCATTTCATCGGCGTTTAGCTGCAGCGCAGCGCGAACACCTTCACTGGGAACAATGCGGTCGAAGCTGATCATTTCGCTGCCAGGACGCATGCCCATGCTGGTGATTTCATCTGTAAAACCTTGAATTACGGGCGGTTTTTCAATCATCACGTTGGACACGAAGGATCCTTTTCCTCGAATTCGAAAGATTATCTTCTCATTCACTAGATTGTTGAGTGCTTGCCGAATGGTCATACGACTCACTCCGAACATTTCGCACAGACTTTTTTCTGTTGGCAACAGACTCCCGGGCGAATACATACGGTTGTCGATACTGTCGCGAAGAAATTTTTCTACTTCGAGATAGGCGTGTTTTTCACCAGTGTATGTCGCCATCTGTGCGGACTCCTTCATCTTAAATATCTAGTCTAAATTGTATCATGCAACCGTGACCATGTCAAATAGTTATAAAAACTATATTTATAAATGTATATACAATACGTATAGAACAAAAGCGGATTATCCGTTTATGGTTTTATATATAATTAGAAAAAGCATGATAAAGACTAGGATAAGGCGATGGAATATCATAAAATAAAGATCGAATGTGTAGAAATAATGAGAAATAGAAAATAATTGAGAATGAAAGTTAAAAAATGCAAACAAAATGTATAGACAACAGAGTATGTCGGTGGTATAGTAAAACATAGGGTTCAGTACGATATTATCAGATCGTGGTCGTACAGGATGTGAACATATTTGGAGGATCGGAAGAATGTTACTTAATCAACGCGCAACAGATTTGAAACAGGGTGCAATTCGTGCCATGTTTGATCGTGCGGCCAATTACCCGGATGCGATCAATCTCGGCATTGGCGAACCGGAAACGGATACGCCAAAACCTATTATTGAAGCGGGCATTGCCGCATTGGAACATGGGAAAACGCACTACACGCCAAATGCGGGGATTCGTCCATTGCGTGAACGCATAGCAAAGCATCTTTGCGAGCGAGGCATGCAGTATTCATTTGATGAAGTAATTATCACCGCTGGTGGCATGGGTGCACTGGCCAATATCCTGATGGTGGTCATTGAATCAGGAGATGAGGTACTTATCCAAGATCCGCAGTGGCTCAACTATGCCTCACAGATTCGCTTCTTTGGTGGAAAACCAAAATGCGTAAAGGTGACCGAGGAAAACGGTTACCGATTGTGTGCGGCAGATTTAGAACGGGCGATTACAAAGCGAACCAAACTGGTGATGCTCAATTCTCCAAACAATCCTACCGGTGCGGTACTGACAAGCGATGGCCTTGCTGCAATCGCGGATGTGATTCGCAGGCATGATCTATATGTGATTTCCGACGAGGTGTACAGCACAATTCTGTTTGATGGTGCGGTGCATCACAGCATAGCGGAACAACCAGGCATGAAGGAACGCTGCATCATCGTGAACAGCTTTTCAAAGGCATTTGCGATGACAGGCTGGCGTGTCGGCTATGCAGCAGGACCGTCGTATTTGATTGATAAGCTTACAAAACTCCAGGAAAATACGCTGGCGTGTGTGGCGGCTGTGTCACAATACGCAGCGCTGGAGTCGTTCCATTATTCGGAATACTCGGTTGCTTTTGCCAAGGATTATGAGCAGCGGCGTGATTATGTACTTACACGACTCAATGCAATAGACGGCATTTCATGTGGAAAGCCGGGCGGTACGTTTTATGTATTTCCGAATGTTTCGAGCTTGGGCGCGGATGCCGTGACTGTGGCGAATGAATTACTTGAAAAAGCTGGTGTGATCACCGTGCCGGGCAGCGGCTTTGGCGAGGCTGGAGAAGGACATCTCAGACTTTCGTTGGCAAACAGTACAAAAAACATTGAAAAAGCAATGGATCGCATAGAACGGTATGCAAAAAGCAGGCGCATGTAACGCAGGTGAGCAATTTTATATGTAGAGAAAGGCAAACAATATGAGTAGCATCGAAACATTCCGTATGTATATCGACGGGAAATGGGTAGAAGCGGAAGGCGGCGCAGTGTGCGACGCAATCAATCCCGCAACAGGGGAGGTCATTGCAAAAGTGCCGGCGGGCAGCCGCGCGGATGCGAGCAAGGCCATTATGGCTGCCAAGAAGGCGGCAGCATGGTATCGCACAACTTCTGTGTTTGAACGCTCGGAAATTTTGCTTAAGGTGGCACATGCGGTGCATGAGGCACAGGATGAATTGGCCAAAACGATATCGTTGGAGCAGGGCAAACCGTATTTCAGCGAGGCGATTGGCGAGGCTTCTGCAGCCATGAGCCAATACGAGGAAGCGGCAGAGCAGTGCAAATGGCTGCTCAATGGGGAAATGGTGCCAACGCGTGACAAAAATAAAATTGCATATACGACGCTGACACCAAAAGGTGTGTTCGGAATCATTACCCCTTGGAACTACCCGGTGAATATTCCGAGTGAATATCTGGCGGCTGCCCTGGCAACGGGCAACACCGTGGTGTGGAATCCAGCATCAAGCACAACCTTGTGTGCGATAAAACTGATGGAATGCATCGATCGTGCAGGTGTGCCTGCTGGTGTTATCAATCTGGTCTCTGGTCGTGGCTCCATTGTTGGCGACGAGATTTCGCAGAACGATGATGTCAACGGCATCGGATTTACCGGCAGTACGGTAGTCGGCAAGATAATCGCATCCAAAGCACAGGCAAAAGCGTTGATTCTTGAAATGGGTGGCAATGGTCCGAGTATTATTCTGGATGATGCGAACCTCGATCTGGCAATTGCTCCAATCGCATCGGCAAGCTTTAATAACGCCGGGCAGATTTGCTGTGCAACTGAGCGTGTATTGGTACATCGCAGCCGTTATAAAGAAGTATGTGACCGCATGGTCGCGGCGGCAGAAGCCTATGTGCTAGGTGATCCGCTCAAAGAAAGCACGACAATGGGCTCAATGAATAATCGCGAGACATTTCAAAAGAATATCGAACATGCGGAAGATGGAAAAAAGCGCGGCGTGAAATTTCTCGTTGGTGGAAAACCTGCTAAGGAATTTAGTAAGGGCTTCTATTTTGAACCAACCGTAGTATGCGATGTCCCTCTGGATAGCCTTTATAATTTGGATGAAACGTTCGGACCCTGTGCACCGATCATTCCATTTGATACGGATGAACAAGCGCTAAGCATGGCCAACAGCGACCAGTGGGGGCTAGTGAAGTCGGTGTTCACGGGCAGCATTCCTCGTTCGACTTACTTTGCAGATCGCCTGGAGTCAGGTGTGGTTGTGATCAATGATGGAAACTGCTATCTTGAGTATCACTTACCATTTGGCGGCGGAGGTTCGAAAATGAGCGGCGTTGGTAGACTGGGCGGAAAATACGCGATGCAGTGCATGTGCGATATTAAAACTATCTGTGTGGACAAACGATGACGCAGACTTAATCTGTCGATCGGGCGCACGGCCTTGAAATAAACCAAAATAATAAGGAGGAACACATGAAAAAGATCATTGCATTACTTTTGGTTACCATGATGGTAGCAGCCGTATTCGCAGGTTGCCAGGCTCCGAAGACGGTAGAATCAGCCACAACACCAGAAACAGGGACCACAACGGAAGCAAAAACGGAAGAATCGGCAAAAGAAACCAAAACTAAAGATGCTGGCAAGTTCACCGTATGGATGCTTAAAAACTTTGCGGAGACGTCCAATCAGTATTTTATTGATCGTTCTGTCCAGTTTGGCAAAGAGAATAATCTCAATGTGTCCGTTGAAATGGTTCCTTATGCGGAATTTCTCACCAAGTGGACGGCTGCCATCGAATCCGGAGACACACCCGATGTTACATACATGGGCTATCAGGATGTTGGTACGTTTGGTTCCAAGGGTATTTTAATGGATGTTAGCGATGTGTTTTCTCAGATAGACGAACGTGAGGCATTATATCCTTCGCTGTCGAGCGCCGTTAGCTTCGAAGGCGCACAGTATGCTATCCCGTATTGGACAGAACCAATCGTTCTACATTACCGTAAAGACCTGCTCGAAGCAAAGGGCTATACCGAACCGCCCAAGACCTGGGATGAGTTCCGCGAAATTGCCAAGGCAGTCAATGATCCGGCAGGTGGAATCATCGGTGCAGGAATTGGCTTTGGCAAGAGTAACTCCGATGCAGAATGGTTTGCTCGTTCCGTACTCTGGAGCTATGGTGCCGCATTATTTGCCGAGGATGGTAAGAGTTCAATTGTAAACTCCGCTGAAGCGGTTGCCGGCGCACAGATGATCGCTGATATTTTTTTGGAAGATAAGTCTGTCGCAGCAGGTGCGGTCAATTGGGATGATTCCGCAAACAACAAGGCATATCTGAGCGGACAGGCCGCCATGGTCATCAATGCAGGCAGTGTCTACAATGCCGTGAAGAATGATGATCCGGAATTATTTGAAAAAACTGGAATTGCTACATTGCCTGCTGGTCCAAAAGGCTGCTTTGTCCCTGGTGTTTGCAACAATCTAGCAGTCTTCAAAAACAGCAAGAATCCTGAGATGGCCAAAGCCTACTTACTTTACATGACTGAACCGGAAGCTTATCGCGAATGGATCGTGGGCGGCGCACCGCTGACCTGCCCCATCTATGCGAGCTTTAAGAACGATGAACTCTGGCAGGATCCGGTAAACAAGGCGTTTGTGAATACGGTTGATAACTTTGTCTTCTTGGGATACAAATATGGTTACACGCCAGCTGCCGGTGAAGTTTACAGCATGCGTCTGATCAACGATACATTCCAGCGTATCCTTGTTGAAAAATGGACGGCACAAAAAGCGTTGGATGAGCTCAAGGCAAATATTGACACAATTATTAACAAGTAAGTGACCGAGATAAACTGAAAAATCTGCGGCTGCCAGCGCATCAACTGTGTGCTGGCAGCTGAAAATCGGCGGACGGAGCAATAATACCGTTTGCAGCATAGAAGCCGAAAGGAACGATTATGAAACAGGTCAATCCCCTTCGAATGCCTTCCAGAAAGAAACGTTTACGTAACTTAGGCATTGCGCTCATCGCACCCGTAATGCTGTATATGCTTGTTGTTATGGTGTTTCCGTTTTTATGGGCAATTTACATTAGCTTAACCGATAAACGTGTTGGTACCACGGGAAATTTCATCGGATTGCGAAATTACACGTCACTATTTACAGACTCGTTGTTTTGGCGGTCGGTTTTCAACACTGTTATCTTTACCGTGGGCGCGGTTACGCTCAAGGTTATATTTGGCATGATCATGGCGTTGATCCTTAATGAAAAGATTGCATGCCGCAATTTAAATCGAGCGCTCCTTATTCTTCCTTGGACAATTCCGACGTTGGTATCCGTACTCATCTGGCAATGGATATTTTCGGATATCAGTGGCGTTCTCAATTACATTTTATTAAATTTACATGTTGTGGAATCACAAGTGGGTTTTTTAGCCAGCCGATGGTTGGCCATGGGTGCCGTAGTGCTGGTCAATGCATGGCGGGGAATTCCATTTGTTTCCATTTCCGTATTGGCCGGTTTGCAGTGCATTGATGCCACGCTCTATGAGGCGGCGCGTATTGATGGCGCGAATGCGATTCAACGATTCTGGAATGTAACCATGCCAATGGTGAAGAATGTTACGCTACTTGCGACCATTGTGACGACGGTTTGGACGCTGGGTGATTTTGAGATCATCTGGGTACTCACGCGTGGCGGCCCGGCGAACGGAACACAGATTCTTTCTACACTGAGCTATACATATGGGTTTATGAATATGGATATTGGCAAAGCATTGGCCATTGCGTTGATTTCATTTCCGCCACTAGCTGTGTTGATTCACTTCACGACCAAGCGAATGCTTGAACAATCATAAGCAGGAGGAATGAATAAGAAAGATGAAAAGAAGAAAATGGGTAAAATGGGTCATTGTATATTCACTGCTGCTGATGTTTTTGGTGATTGCGCTGTTTCCAGTATATTGGATGGGCATTACATCGTTTAAAACGCAGAAGGAAATCTATAGCCCTGTTCCAACATTCTGGCCCAAGAGCTTTACATTTTCTGCTTATAAAGAGATGTTGTTTGAACGAGGGTTCTTGCAGAATATTAAAAACAGCCTTATTGTGGCATGCTCGGTCACTATCATATCGGCAGTATTAAGCTACATTGCTGCATACGCCATAGTGAAACTTGATTTTCCAGGCAGGAAGTTTTCCAGCAAAGCGGTGCTTTATGCATATCTTTTGCCGAGAACAATACTCTACATCCCCTTGTATCTGTTGGTGTCAAAATTGGGACTGAGCAACTCGCTCTGGGGGCTGATACTCATCTATCCAACGTTTACGATTCCATATGCGACATGGATGTTGATTGCTTACCTCAAGTCTATACCGATTGAACTGGAGGAAGCGGCAGAAATTGATGGTTGCAACAAGATACAGAGCATGATTCGCATTGCATTGCCGATGTCGTTGCCGGGTGTTATGTCTACCGTAATATTCATGTTTACGATGTGCTGGAGCGAATATTTGTATGCGTTGGTGGTTGTGCAGGAAGCAGCAAAAAAAACCATTACGCTGGCTTTATCTAATATGATGATTGGTGACGTATTTTCCTGGGGGCCGCTGATGGCCGGATCCATCATCTGTACGATTCCTGTACTCATTATGTATATGGTTTCATCAAAATATCTGGTAACGGGAACAACTGCGGGTGCAGTAAAAGGCTAATTAATCGAATCTTAATTAAAGGATTGCGCAGCTTTCATCCTGCGCACAGAGGAGGAAACGAAAATGAGCAAGTACGATACATCTAGATTCCACGGAATTTTTGTTGCACTCAATACCCCTTATGACAAAAACGGGAATGTGTCACCTGAGAGAATTCGCAACATCGCACGCAAATATGCGGCTTTGGGCGTGACAGGCATGTATGCATGCGGCTCCACTGGTGAGGGCGTATTGCTGGATGTGGCGGAGCGCAAATTGGTGACCGAAACACTGGTTGACGAGATCGGCGATCAGATGACGGTGATTGTGCATGTTGGCGCACCTGCTACGAAACATTCGGCAGAGCTGGCAGAACATGCTTGGCGTTGTGGTGCACACGCTGTGTCTGCGGTGCCGTGTATCTACTATCGTCCCAGTGAAGATACAATTGAGGCGCACTGGAAATCGATTATGGATGCTGCGGATATCCCGTTTATTATCTATAACATTCCACAGTTGACCGGATATGACCTTTCGATGAAGCTGTTTAGAAAGATGCTAACCTACGACCGCGTGAGCGGCATTAAGAATACGTCAATGAATGCATACCAAACCGAGCAGCTGAAAACCATAGGCGGTAAAGATTTCATTGTGTTTAATGGACCGGATGAGCAGTACCTTGCCGGACGTATTATGGGCGCAGACGCCGGCATTGGCGGTACCTACGGTACTATGCCGGAAATCTTCCTCAAGATTGAGGATTGTATCGTGAAAAAACAGTTTGATGCGGCTCAACTTTGGCAAATCCGTGCAAACGAACTGATTACCGAGCTGCTATCTTATCCGTCGTTGTACGGTGCCTGCAAAACCATTATTCGGGAACGGTTCACAGACATCGGTGAGCCGCGTGCACCGTTCTTTTCTGTGCCGATGGATTATCCCGGTTTACGTGACACCTATGAAAAGATGGAACACTATATCTCGATGATCGATTAAGACAGTAGAAAGGTTGACATATGAAACAGCGTGTCTGGACGAATCTCTACGATGATTTGATTGCGGAGACTTTACTCAACGGCTTACAGCAGTCTGGGTTTGAAGTTGTTCGAAAGCATGTAGATAAGAGCGATCGCGCGGCGTTGCTCAAAACGGTTGCGGAAGGATATGACTATGTGGTCGCAAGCCTCGAACAATGGGATTCTGAGCTCATAGATGCGGCGGGTGATCAACTGAAGGCGTTGGTCAAGTATGGTACCGGCATCAATAACTTTGATATTCCGTATGCAACGCAGAAGGGCATTGCTATTGCCAATCTGGCAGGGCAGAATGCGCAGACGGTTGCGCAGCTTGCCATGACGCATATTCTTTCGAGCCTGCGTGGATTCGACCGTGCCTGTGCGTATTCCAGAGAAAGTCGATGGAAACCGCACACCGGGATGGAACTGGATGGGAAGACGGTTGGACTGGTTGGATTTGGACAGATTGCGCAGCACTTATCACGCATGTTGGAAGGCTTCTGGGTATCCGTCATTGCATACGATGTGTTTGAAAACAAGGACGCACTGGCAAAGCATCAAAATGTAATCTTTACGAACGATCTCAACGAGCTGCTTGAAAAGAGCGATGTGGTGAGTTTGCATGTGCCGTTACTGCCGGAGACACAGGGGATGATGGATTGTTCGCGGTTTGCACGCATGAAGAACGGTGCAATTCTGGTCAATACCAGCCGGGGTGAAATCGTGAATGAGCCGGATCTGATGGAAGCGCTGCGAAGCGGCAAGCTGATGGCCGCCGGCCTGGATGTTATGAGTGCAGAACCGTTTGATCCCAATAATCCGCTACTGAAGATGGATAACGTATCCGTTACTCCACACATTGGTGCGGCAAGCTTCGAATCGGAGGAGCGCTGCCAGCATCTGATGGTAGAAATCATCAAGACGTTTGCAGAGGGTCAGATTCATAACCGCATCATAAACCCAACGTTTGCACAGCAAAGAAGATAGACGTTAGCACCGCTACATAGCGGCTCCAACGATTGAGAAAGATGCATTCGTATGAGATATTTTATTTTAGCTGGAATCCAATTTTCAAAGCTGGTGCTTGGCACCGACTATTTTGGTGATCGCATCGATACTGAACTCGCATTTCAGATGATGGATGCCTATGTGGAACATGGCGGTAACACGTTAGATACCGCGCGCGTCTATGGCGTATGGACAGATGCTGGACTACCGTACAGCGAGATTCTTATTGGTTTGTGGCTGAAGTCGCGCGGGTTACGCAATGAACTGCTGCTTTCTACCAAGGGCGGACATTTTCCATGGGGCGATCCTGAAACGCCGCGTTTGTCACGTCATTGTATCGAGACCGATATTCATGAGAGCCTGAAAACGCTAGGCACAGACCATATAGACATCTACTGGCTACACCGCGATGATGAATCGAGGGATGTTGGCGATATCTGCGAGAGCCTGTCTGGACTGGTTAAGAGCGGCAAGACGCGGCTGATCGGTGTGTCCAACTGGAAACACACGCGTATTGAAGCGTATAACGCCTATGCATCCGCCAATGGGCTGCCTGAGCTTGCCGCAGCGCAGACGCAGTGGAGCCTTGCCTATACCACGGCAGAGCTGCAGGGGGATACGACACAGTTTTTTATGTCACCCAGCGAGTATGAATGGTATCGTACTGCACAGTTCCCGGTATTCGGTTTTTCTTCGCAGGCTAAAGGTTTCTTTACCATGGGAGCTCAAGGATTGGATCGACTGAGTGAACGTGCACGTCATCGGTATTTAAACCCAGTCAATTTGCAAAAACTGGATCGCGTGAAGCAACTTGCCATGGAAAAAGGCGTTTCGGTTACCAGCATTGTGCTTGCCTATATTACCAGCAACGTAGTACCGGGGTGCGCGATTTTTTCAAGCAGCTCGCTTGCACAACTGTACGATTCTATGTCGGGTTGTGATGTTTCGTTGACAACTGCCGAGGCGGATTATCTGTATTATGGGCAATCGGAAGCAGGTTCTATATGACGGATGTCTATGAGGCCTATGCGCTTTCCTTGCTGAGGCGCATGATCGAAATAAATACCACCAACCCGCCGGGACAAGAGGCGGCGCTGGCAGCAATGCTGGTGCAGGAGCTGCAAGGCATCGGGATATGCGCACAGTTACAGCCGGTAGCGGAAAACCGTGCAAATGTCATTGCACGCATACCGGGGAAAACGAAAGGTTCAACGCTGGCGCTGACTGGACATCTTGATGTGGTGGCGGCTGGCGAGGGCTGGACAAGTGATCCGTTTTGTATGGGAGTGCGTGACGGGCGTGTCTTTGGACGTGGTGTATGCGATATGAAGGGCGGTATTGCCGCGCAGATCACAGCGGTGAAAAAATTGATTGAGCAAGGGGCAACGTTACAGGGAGATCTGCTGCTTGCCTTTGTGGCGGATGAGGAAACCAACAGTCTTGGGCTAAAGCAATTTTTAACAGCGGGCGGACGCGCAGATTATGCCATCATTGGCGAACCGACATCGCTTCGGCTCAACACGTGCCATAAAGGCGTAACGAGGTTGTTAGTGACCGTGTATGGTCGCGGCGGCCATGCAGCCAGACCCTACGATTCGGTGAATCCAATTGAAAAAAGTCTATACGTTATCAATGGTGTGCAGCATGTCAATCAGAAACTACAAAAACACGTACACGCATTGCTTGGCACGGCCAGTGCAACAGTAACGATGATTCATGCTGGAAACAAGGGAAACGTGATTCCGTCTGAGTGTGTACTCAAAATTGACCGCCGGTTGTTGCCGGGTGAAACGGCGGGACAGGCGCGCAAAGAGTTGATTGACGCAATTGAATACGCCGGAAAGCAGGACGAAACGTTCCGGTATACGGTTAAAACGTACTTGACCACGCTGCCTGGTGAGGTAGATTCAGAGTCACCGCTTGTGACGATGGCGACAGAGGTACTTGAAAGCTTGACGAAGTCGCCATGCGTACCTTGTGCATTTGATGGATGTTGTGAGCAGACTACCTGGCAACAGATGGGGACGGATACGATTGTGCTTGGTCCAGGCAATCTGTTACAGGCGCATACGGCCAATGAGTTCTTGGATGTGGAACAGCTGCGGCTGGCGATTGACTGTTATGCCATGCTGGTACAAAGAGTTTTACGCAATGAACCCAGGGAGAAATCGTTATCGTAATAAGAATGATAGAGGTAATAATATGCATCCAGTATTGAAAAAGATTCAGTTTATTGGCATCGTTCCGGTGATTCGCTTGGACGATCCAAACAATGCTATTCCGCTAGCCAAAGCGCTGGAAGCCGGCGGTCTACCTTGCGCAGAGGTGACGTTCCGCACGGCGCAGGGCGAAGAAAGTATTCGCAGAATTGCTGCAGAGTGCCCCCATATTCTTGTTGGTGCTGGTACGGTACTAACAACTGCGCAAGTTGATTGTGCGATTGCTGCGGGCGCCAAGTTTATCGTAACGCCGGGATTCAATCCAAAGGTTGTTGCATACTGCATTAAGCAGGGAATTCCCGTGGTGCCAGGCTGTACGACACCTTCAGATATTGAACTGGCGATTGAATCTGGACTGGAAGCGGTCAAGTTTTTTCCGGCGGAGCAGAGTGGAGGCGTTGCATTTCTCAAGGCTGTTTCTGCACCATATCCGTCTGTCCGATTTATGCCGACCGGTGGCGTGAGCGTTAAGAATGTGAATGATTATCTCTCGTTTGATCGTGTATTGGCTTGCGGCGGATCGTGGATGGTAAAGCCGGAATTGATTGCAGCCCAACGTTTTGATGAAATTACGCGTCTCACAGCTGAGGCGGTGCAGACGATGTTGGGCTTTCGACTTGCACATGTTGGCATAAACACCGAGAATGAGACGCAAGCGCGCGCTGCTGCTCAAATGTTTGGGCGGTTATTTGGATTTTCGGAAAAGATTGGGAACAGCTCCATTTTTGCTGGATCCTATGTGGAACTCATGAAAACACCGTATCATGGTAAACATGGGCACGTGGCAATTGCGACACTTTCGCTGAGTCGTGCGATTGCCTATCTGGAGTTGAACGGTGTGACATTTTTGCAGGATTCCATGAAGTTTGATGACAAGGGCACGCCAGTGGCCATCTATTTAAAAGAGGAAATCGCTGGTTTTGCAGTACACCTTGTTCAGAGCAAGGACTAAGAACGGAGGCAAATTGATGGGTAAGATTATCACCTTTGGCGAAATCATGCTGCGCTTGGCGCCGCAGGGACATGAGCGATTTGTGCAGGCGGAGACATTTGGCGCAACTTATGGCGGCGGGGAAGCAAATGTTGCGATTTCACTGGCTAATTTTGGTCTGAATGCGAAGTTTATCACCAAACTACCAGCACATGAAATCGGTCAGGCTGCTGTAAACGCGTTACGCCGCTATGGTGTGGATACATCCGGTATTGTCCGCGGGGGCAAGCGCATCGGAATCTATTATTTGGAAAAGGGTGCATCTCAGCGTGCAAGTAAAGTAATTTATGATCGCGCGGATTCTGCGATTGCAAATGCACTGCCGAGTGATTTCGACTGGGATGCGATTTTTGCGGATGCTGAATGGTTTCACTTTACTGGTATCACACCAGCGCTCGGTGAGAATGTGGCCAATATTTGCAAGGATGCATGTCAGGCGGCAAAGCGCAAGGGATTGACCGTCAGCTGCGACCTCAACTACAGAAAAAAGCTGTGGACACGAGATGAAGCGGGTCGTGTAATGAGCGGACTGATGGAATACGTGGATGTATGCATTGCCAATGAGGACGATGCGGCAGATGTATTTGACATTCAGGCCACTGATTCGGATGTCACCAGCGGAAAGCTGGATCATGCGGGTTACCAGGATGTGGCGAAGCAGCTTTCGCAGCGGTTTGGGTTTCGCGCGGTAGCAATTACGCTCCGCTCCTCAATTTCCGCAGATGACAATGGCTGGGCTGGCATGCTGTTTACAAACGGCGAATATTACTATTCAGACAGTTACAAGGTTCATATTGTTGACCGAGTTGGCGGTGGCGACAGTTTTGGCGCTGGCCTGATTTATGGCATGATCAATGGATACGCTCCGGCAGATGCGCTTGCGTTTGCGGTGTCGGCAAGCTGTTTGAAACATTCGATCGAGGGAGACTTCAATCAGGTATCCGTCAATGAGGTTCAAAAACTTGCCAAAGGCGATGCTTCCGGCCGGGTACAACGCTGACAGCAGCACTATTGGAAACGAACGGAAGTGTCTTTGACCACAAATCTAAAATTCAAAAAACGCAGATAGGATCGAAATGGATACTATCTGCGTTTTGCTGTATCAACAAGGGCTAGAATTCAATAGAGCCTGTAAGGAAAACGATCCTGTCAAGCAATCCAACCAGCCAATCACATCAGTAGGGCGGAACAACGGTTGTTTTTGATCCAGCACATCTGTGAGTTTACACGGCAAGTCCCGCAGAGAAAGCTGCACGGTTGCGATCCGCATTCTTTGGGAATCGCTGAAGTATGGCGGAGAGCAGTGCATCGGCGGAGAACATTTGTCCAATTGCTGTATGTTTCTGCGCTGCGCCCAGTAGAAACACGTTGTCTGCCGCATCCTGAGGTAACAGAATCGGATCGACGAAGGTATATCGAACGCCATGCGCATCAGCGGCTTGATGTACGTACGCTTCATCGGGATAAGGGGCTTTTCCAAGCATGACGTCCGTCGGCAAAAAACGGTAGCCATAGACGAGCAGATCGCCCGCAGGTTTCACATAGTCGATTGCCTTCAGACTTTCCGACAGCTCCATAGATAACGCAACATCGGCGCCCATCAGGCTGATTTCCGGGCCGCCAGCGGCATTGCCAAGCCGAAGCTGTGCCTTGACAAATCCGCCGCGCTGCGCCATTCCCTTCGTGGGATAGTAATTACAGTGGATGCCCTGATTGATGGCGCAAAGCTGAATGATGTCGGCAATGGTAAGCACACCTTGGCCGCCAACGCCAACGAGGTAAAGATCAAGCTTGTTCATGCGTTTCATGCCTCCTTTACGATGGCTGAGAATCTGCATTGCGATGCACAAATGCCACAGCCGTTGCACTGCTTTGCATCGATGGTCACGTTGTTACCGTCAAACAGGAGCGCGGGGCAACCGGTTTTTCGGATGCACACCTTGCAACGGGTGCACTTGCCCGCGTCAATGCGTACGGTTCCATACTTAATTTTTCGTCTGCCAGCTTGAATTGCACATTCGCGCCGCGCAAGAATCACCTTAACGCCGTCTTTTGCAAGCATCTCCGTCAGAA
The DNA here is from genome assembly GCA_036651815.1 of Clostridia bacterium. GTDB lineage: Bacteria > Bacillota > Clostridia > Christensenellales > CAG-138 > JAVVXB01. The sequence goes on along the minus strand of JAVVXB010000022.1, from coordinate 34,661 downwards.
CCCGCGTCATTTCAGGCACATCATACGGGTCGCAAATGGCAAAATGCGGCACGCCTAACGCGGGAACAATCTTGGCGATATCTACGCGATTACAGAAGCTGCCACGTTGAAATTCGTTTGCTGTGCCAGGGTTAACCTGCATGCCTGTCATACCGGTCCAGCCATTGTCCAGAATGATAGCGGTAAGATTGGTGTTGTTCCATACCGCGTTGATAAAGCCGGGGATTCCTCCGTGCAGGAAGGTGGAATCGCCAATGGTTGCGATGAGCGGTGTTTTAATGCCCGCATAGGAAAATCCCTGCGCAAAAGGAACGGATGCGCCCATAGAAATCTCCGTCCAAAGCGTGTAGAACGGCGGACTCATACCGAGGATGGTACAACCAATATCGCCTGTCACGACGGCATTGTCCGGATTGAACCCAAGCTGTTTGAGTGCCGTGTTAATTGAAAGAAACGTTCCCCTGTGTGGACAGCCTGCACAAACGCCAATAGGACGCGCGGCGGCGCAATTTGCCGCATCCGTATGCGCGGGAAGTACATCCACCGCTTTTGGGTGAACGGCCAGCAGCAACACACGCGCTACTGTAAGCGCATCAAAACTGCCTATGCGAGAGAGCGATCCATCTTCTTTACCAAGGATGCGTAGTTTACTGCCAAGCTTCTGTGCCTCAATGAATAGTGCATGTTCGATATAAGGCTCGTTTTCTTCGATGACGATGATGGTATCGCAGTCCTTTGCCAGTCTGCAAAGCTCGTCAACGGGTGCCGGCACGGTTGTTTTCACCCATAGTCGCGACAGCTCACCTATGGGATAGAGCCGCGACGCAATCGCAATACCCTCGTCCAAATATCGTCCGGCAATGCCGACGGAAACGATGCCAAGCTTAGCCGCTGGATTCGGTGAGAATTCGTTGATGCCATCGGAACGGATGATGGATTCCGCCTTTTTGAGCCGAAAAATCAAGTCGCGGTGCTGATCCATGCAAATTTTCGCGCCAGCCTTGGTGTACTTTGCAATGTTTTTTTCAAGCTGTGGCTCGTGCGGTGGCTGAGGTTGCAACTCGGGAACGTCAAGCGTCTCATGCGAGAGAGATACGCTAGTGACAGAGCGGAGCATAACGGGGGAGCCAATCTGTTCGGAGAGCGAGAACGCATATTGCGTAAGCGTATATGAATCCGCTACATTCGTGCAGTCAATCACGGGCATATCACTCATTCTGGCAAAGCCGCGCACGTCTTGCTCCGGCATACCAGCGGATACGCCCGGGTCGTCGCACACATACACAACCAACGCGCCTTTGCAGCCGGAGTAAACCACTGAAATCAGCGAGTCGTAGCAGACGTTCAGCCCCGACATTTTCATGGTACAGAGACTCCGCTGACCTGCCCATGCTGCGGCTGCTGCAATCTCAAATGCAACCTTTTCGTTGACGCTCCATTGAACCTCGACCCCGGAGATACTTTTGTCCCAAAGGCTGGCGATGGCTTCGCTCGATGGCGTGCCTGGATAACCGGTAATGACGGTTGCGCCAGCGTTAACCGCCGCAAGTGCAACCGCCTCATTTCCGCTGATGCTTCGAATCATAGCGTACCTCCCGATAGGAACGATGACTGCAAGTCGGTTAGTGCCGCGATAAAACGCTCATTTTCAGCCATTGTACCGACCGTTACGCGTAGAGATGTAGAAAAACCCCACTGTGTGGCGGGACGAATGATGATACCCCGGCGAAGCAACGCAATGGAAAGCGCATCGGCTGGCATATGCGTATCGACAAACACGTAGTTTGCATAGGAATGTGCACAGTCCATGCCAAGCGCATCAAACGAGGCGTAGAGGTATTCTCGACCCTCCGCGTTGACGCGAATGACTTCATTTAAGAATTTCGTGTCTTCAAGCGCGGCGATTGCGCCAGCCTGCGCAATGCGATTGACGGGAAATGGGGGAAGTACGCGCGCGAGGATTTCCATCAGTGCAAGGTTTAACACGGCGTAGCCGATACGTAAACCAGCAAGGCCAAAGATTTTGCTGAAGGTACGGATGACGATGACGTTTTTGCCCTGCTTGACATAATCAATGCCGTCTTTATAGTCGGGAGATTGCGCATATTCAAAATAGGCTTCATCCAATACGACAATGCAGTGCGCAGGTACGTGCTTTATAAATGTATCAAGCGAAGGAATCGTTACGATGGTGCCTGTGGGATTATTTGGATTGCAGACGAAGATCAGCTTGGTCTTTTCAGTGACGGCGGCGAGCATGCCGCCAAGATCGGTTGTATTGTCGATGAGTGGTACGCGCACAAGCACGCCGCCTGCTATGGCTGTTGATGATTCGTATGTTTTAAATGAAGGATCGCCTACGATGACCTCGTCTCCTTCATTGACAAATGCGGCGCAAATCATGTTGATGACATGGTCACCGCCATTACCGACCAGAATGCAGTTTGAATCAATTTCGAGATGGCGGCTCAGTGCCTCGCGCACGCCAGGGCTGCTGCCTTCAGGATACATAAAGCAATTCTTCAGTTCGCGTTCCATTGCAATCATCGCTAGAGGAGATGTATGCAGTGGATTTTCGTTGGAAGCCATTTTGACAACATCGGTGAAACCATATTCACGTTGTACTTCTTCAACAGGTTTGCCGGGAACGTAGGGAGACATGTCTAATATACCGTGACGCGCAAGAAAAGCAGTATCCATGGGAGATCCCCCTTCATTATATTTTTGAATTGTAATTTTATAATAAAACCAGTTAAACAACATGTCAATATTAATTCAACAACAAATCATTGCGTTTTTGTGTTAAAACCTCAGTTTTTAGCATCCTGATATAGCCGAACGTATCGTTAGAATTCAAAACATCACAAACAAAAAAGACATCTCCTATTGCAGCGCTGAAAACAGCAAGAAAATGTAGTAGAACGAATATTTATCTGGTGGGGTACGGTTGCTTAGCCGGGTGCTGTGTGGAATCGTTTAAAACCATCACGACGCATACTTCCCAATTGCAACGTAATGTGCAGTATCATTACAACTTAAGCTCTATTGTCATACATGATTTTGAAGGCTCGCTAGGTGCGTACGGCCATATTGATCAATCGGCGCGGGTTTACCAAAATAATAGCCTTGAACGAGGTCACATCCACATTTTTTCAGAAATGCAACCTCTTCAGCGGTTTCAATCCCTTCAGCTACGGTCGTAAACCCAAGTCCTTTCAAGACCCAGATCAATGAAGATACAACTTTTTTCCCTTTGACAGTTTGTAAAGCATCATCAAAGAATCCCTTGTCGATCTTCACAGTATCAACATCAATACCGGTAAGCATATTGAAGGAGGAGTATCCGCAGCCAAAATCATCAATTGACAGATGAATTCCGAGTTCATGGAGTCGGGTGAGAATATCGATGATCACTGCTTGATCATTAAATACGGCGCTCTCCGTAATTTCAAGCTCGATGAGATCGTAGGGGACGCCATGACGATCGATAATTTCCTGAACGGTCTTCATAAAATCGCTGTTATACAGGTTCAGCCTAGACATATTTACAGAGATTGGAACGCAGGTCATTCCGCTGGCAAGCCAAGCTTGCTGCTGCGCACATACCCTATCCAGCATATACATATCCAGTTTGATAATAAAGCCGTTTTCCTCAAATAGCGGAATAAATGCATCTGGATATACCATACCAAGCTCTTTTGACTGCCAGCGCGCAAGCGCTTCTGCACCGGCCAGAACGGGTGGCTCATCAAGAATACAGTATTTGGGCTGAAGATAGACCATAAATTCCTGCGTTAGGAGCGCAGCGTGCATAAGCCGCTCCATTGTATATTTGTACTGAATGTTGGCGGCAATCTCAAGATCAAAGACGGTTACCGTATTTTTCTTTTTGGATCTATCGCCTTCCATCGCTTCGTTGGAATAGTCAATCAGAACGTTGAGATCTTTGCCGATGTCTTTTTCCGTCAGATGATAGACACCGCACTGGGATAGAATTTCATATTGTGATTTTCGGTCGGAAAAGGTTTTGCTAATTTGATCAATCCATGTATGCAACCGTTCCGAGGTTGTTGTGTGACCAGTATGATTGAGCAACAGCAGAAATTGATCGGAGTGAAGCCTCGCAAAGAGTTCATCATTCGCCAGCGTGGCAGAAAAAATCTCAGAGATTTTTTTGATCAATGCATCGCCCTGCTCGTGCCCGAATAGCTCATTAAAAAACCGAAACTTGCGCAGGTTATACGTCACCAGGTCATACGTTCCATTGAAGTATTCCTGCCTTGCTTGCATCTTGGTGAGAAAGCTGCTTCGATTACCGCAACCAGTGAGGGGATCGGTCATCGCAAAGTGGAGGACCGCGTTGCGGCTACGTTGCCGCAGCAGAATGATCAACAGCATCATGGCGATGATTACGGCAACAATAAAACCGACAAGGCCAAAGGACGCGGTACGTGTGACACTGTTTTGTTCATTCAGATAAGAAGTCGTCATTACAAGCCCAATAAACCAGTCATTGATGCCAACTGGGGTGTAGCGAACACATTTGGGCACACCGCCAGGTTGGGTAAAATTGACGACGCCGCTCGTTCCCGTCTTAAGATTCGTTTTTAGTTCGTCAAATCCGTTGGATGTGAGATATTCGTCATGAAAAATGTTTGGCTCTCGCGGCGCCAGATCAGCTTTTGTGGAACGAAACAGCATATTTCCATCGGAATCAATGAGATGGACGTATCCATTTCCATCAAACACGCTAACTTCCAGAAGGTCGCGGAGAACATCCGCATTGTGCGTCCCACAAAGAACGGCAACGATGGATCCATTCAGATATACGGGAACATACATGGCGACGTTTGAATTGCCGGAACAGGAATCCTTGAAAGGATTCGTAATCACGTTGCTGCCCTGCATTGCACGATTGATGGATGCTCCATTAACGCAGTGCGTATCTGGTAAAGCACCGTGCAAGCAATCCACCGCAATACCGAGACCATTGGGATAGATTAGTCCGAGACGCTCAAACATCGTATGTTCGATGGCCGCTTCAAAAGTAACCAAAAGGCGTTGCTTGTCAGCGAGCAAATCACTGGAAAGCCCGGAGGCGATGCCGTTGAGCGTGTCAAAATGGCCGTTGATTTCTTTCTGAATGGCAAGTGCATTGATATGAGCAAGCTCACTCATATTCTGGTTTAATGTGGTATCGAGCGCGGATTTGATCTTTGCAAGATAACTCCATAGGACGATGGCGACAAGGAACAGACTGACAACTAAGATGAAAACAAATATCAGATGATCCCGCAGTTTGGCTTTGCGCATTTTTGCCGGCACAAGGGGCATTTGGCCGGCGGCATGTTCGCTGAAACGGTGTTTTTGAGAATGCAACATCATCTGCCCCCCTTACATGTAATGGCTTTATTCAACAGCTTCAAACATCCAATGATTGTTCGCTGTGCGTTCTTGAGAAACTGAAAGGATATCATAAAAAAGTATACTCCACATGTCGTATGAAATCAAATGTATATGGCCGATTGGCATTTGCACCAGTGCCAAACATCGGGTTACCCGTTATGCGCACGCGTGCGATCGCCTGGACGGCGGTGATCATTTCGAAACAACCGGTCAGAGACGGTGCCTTGTGTGCACTTGCGTGATCGGGTGGGCATGCCGGTTGGATTTGCATCAAAATTCTCCCCAAATTTTATTGGACATCTTTCTTGCCATTTCTTTGCATGGCGTCCACGGATCTATATTTAGTAACCCTGTGAATCCTCCGCGCGAACGGAAAAAATCGACTCAAAACCGCAGATTCTTTTTTCAGAAATATGTTCAAAGGACGAGATCATTTTAGGGGACACCAGTTCACGGATCATTCCGGTGGCCGTGCCTCAATAAAATGGGAATACATCTTACAACCAAAAACTTGCTTCCACCCGTGAAAACGGGCGGCTTGCTTTTGGCTATAAGCCCTTGTTGCCTACAAGCGTCTAAAGGCGCTGCTTGCACGGTGTTCAAGCTATCGTGTATCTCGACTCCCTTGTAATCACATAGCTGCCTTAATATCTTTTCTAAACTTTCCGAATATTGATCACAGGTGATTTTTCGTCTATACTTGGAGCTAAACACAACATGATATTTGCGCAGCCTTTTGTGTGCGCTAAACTATTTTCCTGTTTAGCCATGGAATCACCTTTCCTTTCCAACATAGTAGCTTGAGCACTTCTATGCTACAGGAAAGGTGATTCTTTTTGCAGAATTCTTTATCTCTCACCCACATAGCGGGTGGTTTATGATGTGACCGCTTCGCGCTCGCACTGATTGAAGTCCATAACAAAACCGATCCCGTTTGAGGGGATCGGTTCAGAAGAGAACGGGGGTATACGCGTTCCCGCGATTACATCAAACGCTTACTGGGCGCGATACTGTTGTGGAGATCTGCGTCAAGATCAGCCAACCGTGACGCATCCGTCTTCGCTCACCGTAATGGCATCGCCAGTTTTGACGGTTTGCAGGAATTCATCCCCCAGACTGTCTACAACCGGCATGCTTGCATCCGTCCAAACGTCCGCAAGGATGGCACCGGCAGCGGCCAGCGAGTCGATGGGCTTCGAAAACAGCATGCACGCAGGCTGCCTACCAAACGATGCGGCAGTAAACAGCACCATGCCACCGGTTGTGGAACCGATGGTCTGGGGAAGGCACAGCGCGGTACCCGCCATGGCCTTGCCGTACAAATCGGGATTGTTCTGGTCCGAGCAGGAGGCTTTTTTATCGCCAAACATCAGTGCCTTTTGGAAACTGGCCAATGTATTAAACCCGCTTTTTGTCACGAGCGCGACGGCGGTTGCCCGACCTTGTACGACCGCGCGTCCTTGAAATGTCTTTGCCATATCAGTTGCCTCCTTTCGAAATGAGATCCAGAATTTCCGCATCGGTATAATAACGGCTGGATGTATAGGTGCGCAGCTTATTGGAGTTTGTTATGACCGGTTGCTTGCCGCAGAGGGGATTGTTCATATACATGAGCGGACAGATGTAGGATATGATGACACCCATATCGATGAGCTTTTGATAGTCCGGCGTTTTACGGAACGCTTCCTGTACGGGAGTGGATGCGGTAAACACCGTCGGGATGCCGACTTTTTTGCACCCGGATTTTTTCAGCGCAGCAGAAAGATCGGCGGTCCAGGAATGCATCTGCTCTAAAGAAAGATGCGGACAGCCGACAAAGCACAACTTGGGCTTGGCGTTCGGATCTTTCCAAATGCAGGGATAACCATTTTTCACCCGTTCCAATTCCGCATCGTCAATCACATAGGTTTTTGCGTCTTGAGCAACGAGCGCCTCGCCTGATTCCACCGCTTCCGGTGTGAGCCCAGCAATATGATATAAGCCAACAGCGCCATTGCTCGCCGTGGCGGCCCCAAAGTCTTTTAGATAAGCGGTTGTTTCAGCATTGAGTTCGTTGCCAAGAAACGGCGTCAGTCCCTTAATATAAGGAACGTCTTCCATGACCTTCATGCCGATGGCGCTGCCGAGAATTTGCGCTTCAGGCTTCTTTGAGGTTTTAATTTCAATGATCCAAGTTGCTTTGCGGCCTGCATCGGTCAACAGGCCAAAGTACGGGACACAGCCTGCAATGCTGCCAAAAAGCTCAATGATGCCGGAGTTTCGGTTGCAGCGTGCGCCGAGTACGCTGTTGGCATATACCACTGCGCTGCTTTCTGCCCAACTGAGCACCTCGCCTTTTTTTGGTTTGTTTCCGACCTGGTCAAGATAGCAGGCGCAGGTGTAGGAATCTGGACTTAACACGCCCATTTTGTCGAGTTGCTTTTCATAATCTGCCTGTGCGCCATACATAAATTTGAATACCATACTTTGCAGCAGATTGCAGGGGACGTTTTTGTCCAACGGGCGGGGATCCATGGTGAACTTCTGCTGGGAAACGGCACCCGATTCGATCAACTGATCCATGAGTGCATAGACGGGCTTCATAACCGACAGGCCGAAACTGGTCACCAGATGCCCATATTCGCTGGTAACAGGCACCATTTTTTCCGCGCCAAATGTTTCCCCATACTTGACGAGTGTCTTCATGACTTTTGCGAGGGTTTCACCCTTTTCACCGGTTAGCACTGCTTGCTGTTCCGGTGAGAGTATCATTTTTGCCATAATTGCTATTCGCCTCCTCTAAGGTTTGTTGCAGTGAGATGATTGCGACTGTGATATGAATTAAGAATCTTTCTTTACTGTAACAAATCTGTCAACGGCCGTCAAGGAAACCTGAGGGAAATCAGGAAACAGAAAGGTTATGCATTTTGCTAAGAAACTGTGTTATAATGTCAACATGGAAAATTTTACGTCCAATTCTAAAATAATGGGACAAAGGGTCAGTGATGTGCTGCCCGGCACACCGGCGGAACGCTTTGGCATTGTGCGAGGGGATACGTTGCTGTGTATTGACGGAGAGCCTGTGATCGACCTTGTGGATTACGAGTATCTGACGGCAAACGCATGTATTTGTCTTTCTTTGAGGAATGATGAGGGAACAGATCGTACGGTTCAGGTGCAAAAGGAAGACTACGAACCACTCGGGCTGTCCTTTGCAACCAGCATGATGGACAATCTTCGCACCTGTAAGAACCACTGTATCTTTTGTTTTATTGACCAGATGCCACAGGGCGTTCGCACGAGCTTACATGTGAAAGACGACGATTGGCGCATGTCCTTTATTATGGGCAACTATGTGACGCTGACAAATGTGGACGATAGGGAGATTGACCGCATCCTTGCGCGACACGTCAGCCCAATTTATGTTTCATTGCATGCAACAGATCCGGGTACGCGTGTGCGGATGATGCAAAACCCATCCGCCGGGCGTGTGCTGGAGCAACTTCGCCGCCTGAAGGACGCGGGCATTCGGTTTCATCTACAGGTGGTGCTTTGCCCGGACATTAACGATGGCGATGTGCTTAGGCAGACACTGGTGGATGTGGAGACACTGCTACCAGCAGCACAGTCTCTTGCCATTGTTCCGGTCGGACTAACCAAATATCGGGAGAAACTGTATCCGCTGCGCTGCTATACCGGGGAAGAAGCCGCTGCGTTGATCGATTGGATTGCGCCGTATCAGAAACGGTTTTTAGAAGAGCTGGGTACGCGGTTTGTCTACCTTTCCGACGAATGGTATGGGTTGGCGGAGCAAACGCTGCCCCCTTGGGACACGTATGACGGGTTTCCGCAGATTGAGAACGGCGTTGGCTTGCTGCGGCTGTTTGAGAGCGAGTTTCAGGAAGCACTGAGTGAGCGTAAGCCTCTTGCAATACCGATACGTTATGCCGTCGCGGGCGGCATAACGGCAGAGCGGTTTATGCGCCCGCTGATGGAATCGCTGCGCCCATACCAGATTACGATTTGTTCTATTGGGCTGATCAATCGTTACTTTGGAAAACAAATTACGGTTGGCGGACTGATCACCGGGCAGGATCTAATAGATGGGTTATTGGGCAAGCTTCATGGAGAAACACTGCTGATTCCAAGAGTAATGCTGCGCGAGGGCGATCGGTATTTTTTGGATAATATGACGCTTACGCAGGTGGAACATACACTTGGAATACCAATTAAGCCCTTTTTTGACGGAGAAGATTTTATCAACATTGTATTTGGGAGTAAGTAAATTATGAAACCTTTGGTAGCCATCGTCGGCAGGCCGAATGTCGGCAAATCCACACTATTTAATCGCTTGATTGGCCATCGTGTGGCCATTGTGGAGGACACGCCCGGCGTTACCCGCGACCGGATCTATGGCGATGCGGAGTGGCTGAGCTATGCATTTACGCTCATTGATACCGGCGGCATTGAACCGGCCAATGAGGATATCATTGCCGTGCAGATGCGTAGGCAGGCGGAGCTTGCCATCGCAACTGCGGATGTGATCATCTTTCTTGTAGATGGCCGCGAAGGGATGACGAGCGCGGATATCGAGGTTGCGACCATGCTGCGTAAATCCAAAAAACCAATCGTGCTGGCGGTCAACAAGGTGGATGCACCAAAGTTCGAAGAGTCCATGTATGAGTTCTTTTCGCTGGGACTTGGCGATCCCATCACCATCTCTTCTGCGCAGGGCTTGGGTCTTGGCGATATGTTAGACGCCGTGGTGCGCGATTTTCCGAAAGCGGAAGAACTGGTGGAGGACGAACGTATCAATATCGCGGTTGTGGGCAAGCCAAACGTTGGAAAATCCAGTTTGGTGAATGCGTTGCTTGGTGAAGAACGCGCCATTGTCAGCGACATTCCTGGGACAACGCGGGATTCCATTGATACGCCATTTACATATAACGAACGCAATTATGTACTTGTGGACACGGCGGGCATACGCAGAAAACGGGCTATTGAGGACGATACCATCGAGCGCTACAGCGTCATTCGATCGCTGGCTGCCGTGCGGCGTGCGGATGTGGTGCTGATTGTTTGCGATGCTGAGAGCGGTCTGTCGGAGCAGGATGTTCGCATTGCCGGCTATGCGCATGAAGAAGGAAAAGCCAGCGTTCTTATTGTCAACAAATGGGATTTGATTGAAAAAGATACGCATACCATGAGTCAGTTTAAAAAGGACCTAGCGGTGGATCTGGCATTTATGAGCTATGTGCCCATGCTGTTTATTTCGGCTAAGTATGGGCAGCGCGTCAATCAGGTTATGCGCTATGTGAACGCCGTGTATGAACAGACGTGCCGCCGGATTTCAACCGGAACACTCAATGATATTGTCAACGAAGCTGTGAGCATGATGGAACCGCCCACAGATAAGGGACGTCGCCTAAAGATTTACTATGCCACGCAGGTGACCGTCAAACCGCCGACATTCTTGATATTTGTCAACGATACCGAATTAATGCACTTTTCCTATGAACGGTATCTCGAAAACTATTTCCGGAAATCATTTGGATTGGATGGTACCCCGATGCGGTTGTTTCTTCGCAATCGTAAAAAGGAGGAGCAGGAATGAATACGGTTGTCCCTTTTCATATTTGGATGGCACTGCTTTGCGCGGTGGGCGGATATCTGCTTGGTAATATTCAAACCGCCATCATTGTCAGCAAGGCGTACTATCATGATGATGTGCGCAATCATGGCAGCGGCAACGCTGGCAGTACCAATATGGTGCGCGTGTTCGGACTTGGGCCGGGAACCATTACATTTATTGGAGACTTTGCAAAGGCGATTCTTGGCGTGCTGCTCGGCCGGCTGATTATGGGAACCTATGGCGGGTATATTGCAGGCTATCTTGTGATTATCGGACACTGTTATCCGATATTTGCGGGATTTCGTGGCGGTAAGGGTGTTGCGTCCTCCTGTGGAATTGCGTTTATGGTTTTTCCATTTGGTATGTTGGGCGCACTGGCGGTTGCCGTTTTGCTGGTGGTGTTTACCAAGAAAGTTTCGGTCATGTCATTGGCCGGAGTTCTATTATTCCTGGTTTTTGTGCTGATTTTTCGTATTCAGGATATTGCCTTGGTCATTCTTGCAGTGTTGATTGTAACAATTGTCTATGTGAGGCACATTGATAATATTAAGCGATTGCTTCATGGAGAAGAACAAACACTGATCTGCAAGAAGTGATAACCCAAGCAACCCCTTCATATACATGTATGGATTGACACTGTATATGAGGAGGTGCGGCATGGATAGGAGTAAGCTGTATTCGGATATTGCCCTGAGAACGCAGGGTGACATTTATATTGGAGTCGTGGGTCCGGTACGCACGGGGAAATCTACGTTTATCAAGCGCTTTATGGATTTACTGGTTTTGCCGGACATGGAGAACGAACACATCAAATCTCGCATTGTCGATGAACTGCCGCAGAGCGCAAACGGCAGAACAATCATGACCACACAACCGAAATTTGTGCCAAATGAAGCGGTTCGTTTGCAATTGGATGAAGATCGCTATTGTAACGTACGGCTTGTTGATTGCGTTGGGTATCTGATACCGGGCGCGGTGGGGCACTTGGAAAACGAAGCTCCGCGCATGGTGCGCACCCCTTGGTTTGATCATGACATTCCCTTTGAGGAAGCGGCTGAAATTGGCACACGTAAAGTGATGATTGAGCATTCGACCATCGGAGTTGTGATGACGACCGATGGTAGTATTACGGAGATTGCGCGTGAAAACTATGTGGAAGCGGAGGATCGGGTTATCCATGAGATGCTGCAGACCGGGAAACCTTTTGTAATCGTCGTTAACAGCACCGATCCGGAAGGCGAGCGGGCGATGGGACTAAAATCGTCGTTAACGGAACGGTATGGCGTGAGCGTTTGCTGCATGGATGTTATGCAGATGAACGTTTCCCGCGCCCAGGAGCTGCTGGATCAAATGCTGCTGGAATTTCCGTTGCGCATGATTGAAATTCGCCTTCCAAGCTTTATGCGGGCGTTGCCGAACGATCATCCACTGACCCAACGCGTGATGCTGCCGATTCTGTCTGCGTTGCCGAAGTTAAAAAAACTGCGTGATTATCATGCACTGGCCAGCGAGCTAAAAAACGTTGAGCAGTTTCAACCGGTGCGTACAACGGAGGTATCCCTTGGGGAAGGCATTGCGCGCATGGCGATGCAGCCGGAAGAAACGTTGTTTTACAACGTGCTGAGCGAACAATGCGGGTGTGAAATTAAAGATGATTTTCAGCTGATGAGTAAACTGCGTGATTTTGTGCATGCAAAGGCAGAGTTTGATCGAATTTCCGGTGCACTGTCGGACGCAAAAAACTTTGGTTATGGAATCGTTCCCCCGAACATTGATGATATGGAGCTTGATGAACCGGAGATTGTGCGGCAGGGCAATCGCTTCGGCGTTCGGCTTCGTGCAAAAGCCAGCGGGTTGCATGTGATCCGTGTGGATATCGACAGCGAAGTGAACCCCATCGTTGGTACGGAACAGCAGTCGGAGGCGCTTGTGCGTTATCTGAGCGATACGTTCGATAGCGATCCGCGCGCAATCTGGCAGACGAACATTTTTGGCAAACCGCTCTATGATCTGGTGCGCGAAGGGATGGAAGGCAAGATGGGCCGTATGCCGGAAGAGGTACGCGAGCGCATGCAGATCACCTTGCAGCGTATTGTGAACGAAGGATGCAACAGTTTGATCTGCATCATGCTATAACATGAAACCACTTCATGACTGTATGATGACAGCAATTGAAGGAAAACCTAGTCATGGCGGAATCATCCGCTGTGACTTTTTTATTATTTGGAGGCGGACGCATGATTACGCGGTTGAACCGGACGGACCTTGCCAAAGAGTCCTTTGCGCGGCATCGGGAGATCGAGGGTGTTAGCGAGCAGACAGAGGTGCGTGATGGAATCGAGACCTCCCGTATCGCAATCCAGACGCAGCAGGCGGCCGAAGAGATGGAAAAACCAATGGGGATCTATGTTACCATTGAAATTCCGGATTCCAATGATGATTTGACGAATGCGGCGGAACGATGCATACGGGATGAACTGCAGACGATGCTCGGAGATATATCCGGTCATATCCTCGTCATTGGCCTTGGCAACCGCATGATTACGCCGGATTCACTCGGGCCGCGCACTGTGGAAAAGATCTTTGTCACACGGCATATCCATGCGTTTGCGCCGGAACTGGCGCCCGCAGGCATGCGTACAATTTCTGCACTTACGCCTGGAGTGTTAGGCATTACGGGGCTGGAAACTGCGGAGGTTGTGCTGGGCATCGTCGAGCAGGCGGAACCGGCGGCGGTGCTGTGTATCGACGCATTGGCATCCGAGCGGGTAGAACGCATGTCGAGCATCATCCAGATCAACAATAGCGGTCTGTTACCCGGTGCGGGCGTTGGAAACCGACAGCGCGGATTAAACAAGAAAACGCTAGGCGTACCTGTTTATGCAATTGGTGTCCCAACGGTTGTATATGCCTCAACGATTGCGCGGGAAGCCGTCCGTCTGTTGGAAAAACGCACCGGTGTCGGGGGAGATGGAGACGCGCTTTCCAATATGGCGGCAGATTTAGTTGGTCAGCAAATGCAGAACATGGTGGTGACACCAAAGGACGTGGATAAACTGGTGGAGGACGCATCGCGCCGTTTAGCTAACGGCATTAATATGGCGCTGTTGGGTAACTGCTATTCGGAAATCAGAACCTTACTGATGCATTGACGGAAAATGGCGGAGCTGCCAAATCCGTGGCAGACGGAGGTAGCCCATACGTTCCTTTATCGTTGAAAACTTGTTTCACAAGGGTGATAACCGTGTTTTGACTGTGCTGGAATCCGTAAGCTCGTCAAAACATACAAGGCTGAAACACCAACATTGTTACGATTCTATACACACATAGCAAGTAAACGGAAGGAAGGAACACTTACATGGATAATGAAACAGAAAGGGATTTAAGGTTAAGCTCGATGAGTTGAACGCGAATAACCAGAATGACAGCATTGCTATCTGTAAAGCACTTGTGCCCGCCCAGATGTCTGCCGAATAAGCGTGAAAGGATTGCAAGCATGAACGGTGTGCATAAGTGGGGCTAATCGCCAAGAAGTTGACAGATTCTAAATTTAAAAATGCATATCCAAACGAATGAAATTGTCCAAAAAATCCGCATCATTTCAGTAATTACTTCTAACATTGATGAAAAAGGTCGAACACGGTTGCGCGTGGCGGACACCTGGATATAATTGAATGCAGCGCGTTGTGATGCGGATGAGTAGCTCTATATTGCGGGGCTGTGTCGCCGCAATACAGGGATCATTATTGATGGTGAAAGAGCAAGGAAATCCGAAAGGAGGCGGCGCCTGAACATGTCCAATTGGGAATCCCTGCAGGTTCGGTTTATGTCTGCGTGTGAGATTTTTTATACGGGAAAAAAACTGAATATCATGCAGAGTAGCACATCAAAATCGGCGCAGCTATTGGCAATGTTGTTATTTTATGCCAAAGATGGAATTCCACGTAACAAGCTCCTTGCTTGGCTATATCCAAATGCGGATGTGGATGCTGCAAACAGTTTGAAAGGACTGATCTTCCGCTTGCGCAAACAACTTGCCCACAGCTTTCTACCAGACATGGACTTTATCAAGGTTCGGGACGGCATCTATACTTTTACGGATGAAATTGTCGTTGAGAGCGATGTACAAAATCTTGTTGACCTCTCCGAAAAAGCGGATGCGGCCGTGGGTGCGGGAGAACGTATGGTGCTTTGGCAACAGGTCTGTGAGGGCTATCGGGGGGAGATTCTTCCGATGTTTTCCAGTGAACTCTGGGTCGCGGTGGAGAATGCCGCACTGACGGAGCGACTGATTCGCGCTGCCCGAGGCCTATCTGCGCAGTATGTGGCACAACGCGATTATGAGCGTGCCTATCTGTTGGGCAGGCGAATGTCTGATTTTTTTCCATTTGATGAGGAGTGGCATATCTGCAGGATGAACAGCTTGCTTTCACTTGGCAGGTATCAGCAGGCCATGGATGAGTATGAGGCGGCCATCAGTATGCTGTTTGATGAAATGGGTGTATATCCGTCCGAACGGTTGATGGATTGCGCTCGCGCAATCAGCAACAAGGTGTTGTTTCCCATATCTGCGGCAGAAGACGTGGACCGATCCTTGCGGGAGGAGACTTGCTTGGATGCGTATTATTGTAGTTATCCAAGTTTTGTGGACGGATATCGCATTCTCCGGCGAATTATGATACGGGAGGGCATCGACTGCTGCTTACTGTTGTGCACCGTAACCGATCAGCAGGGGAAACCAGTAGAAAATCAGAAAATGCGTACAGTGGGCATTCAAAAACTGAGTCTTGCACTGGGACGGACACTGCGTAAAAGCGATATGTATACGCGTTACAGTGCATCCCAAATGCTTGCAATGCTTTGGGGCTGCACGCGGGCAGATGCCGAGGTCAGCATCCAGAGAATTCATGCGGCGTTTGGACAATATGGGCAAGCGCGTGAGGATCTGATGGTTAGCTATACCGTACTGGCGGGCGATGAACCGCCGCAACCAATTATTTTGAATAAGGTAGAGAAGCATCCGAAACGTTGGAAAACACGGATATAAATATGGATCATTGCCCGGGAAACCGGGCGTTTTTTTTCATAAATGCATAACCATCTGCGTAACCCGTGAATCCGTATATTGATATCAACTAGATGCAGTATTCGGAGCGCGGGAGAAACATGCGATGTCCGAAACCAAATCGGGCATCGTTTTTTTGTTTGGAAAGGAACGGTGATATGAGCAAAAAAACAGGAAAAGCAAAAGACCGTTTGGCAACGTTTCTTGTGCGTGTCTATCAAAATGCCAATGAACCGTGGCATGGCAGCATTGTTTGGATCAGCGGGCAATGTGAACGAAACTTTTCTTCCATGCAGGAATTGTGGGAACTCATGGACAGCAAAATGTGCGGCGGTATGGACGTGGAAGCTCAAAATCGAACGGATAAAAAATGATGTATGCAGGAGAAAAATGATGAAAAATTCAATGAAAAAATTGCTGGCCTTGATGCTTTGTGCTGCGATGCTCTTAACGCTATTGCCGGTAAACGTATTGGCAACAAAAAACGAAAATCAGAAGATGGCTGCTGTCGTTCAGGGGAATGACAGCGTCGATGAAACCCGGCATCACCAGGCATCGCAGACGCAGACACCGCAAACGTTCAGTCCGTCTCCCACGCCAAATACGGAGGTGCCCGCATGTAAAGACAGCTGTACGCGCACGGACGAGCACCAAAAACCCAAGGAATGCACCGTTTCCCAAACGCCTGAATCCAGTTCGACGCCGGAGCTAAATCATACGAATGAGCCAACGCCAGAAATCTTTCAAATTTTTGGGCGTACTGTAATTTCAGTGGGGGAGACGGAATCTTTGACGCTGCGGAATCCGCCCAAGGGCGAGGTTGTTTGGGCCACGGACAACAAGAAAATTGCAACCGTCCATGATGGCAACGTAACCGGATTAGCAGTGGGGACAACGATCATTACAGCGACGGCGGGCGGTTACGTTGCGACATTCACAATGAAAGTGAAAGAATTGAAACCAGTGGAAGCTACACCCGACTTACCCCAAGACCCAACAAACCCGGATGTGCCGGATGAACCAGTGAAGTCCGGCATGTATACCATACGCTTTACCGCGGGTGATAACGGGAGTTTTGAGGGAACGGAGCAAACGGTGATAACGCTTTCAAGCGTAGCGGAAGGTACGCTGTGGTCGGCGATTTCCGTGCCTGTGCCCAAGGCGGCGACGGGCTATCGATTCAAAGCATGGTCACCCGCGTTTCCCGTGGATGAAACGGCAAAGGTGACGGCGGACGCAAGCTATACAGTCCAGTTTGAGCCGCTGGTCTACACGGTTACGTTTGTTTCTGCCGGCAGCATCGTGGGTACGCAATCCGTACAGCACGGCGATATGGTAAAGGAACAGGCGGCGCCTGCTATTCCTGCGGATCAGGTATCTTTTGAAGGGTGGCAGGGCGAAGACGGCCGTGCTTTTGACTTTTCCTCACCGATTGTGAAGGACACAACCATCACGGCAAGCTTTGATAATCTTTATTGGGTAAAATTTCTGGATGCTGAGGGAAAGGTGATCGATACAAGGAGCGTGGCGAAGGGAACGTCCGTGGCTGCTACGGATAAGCCGGTTGCACCACCGGCCGGTACAACCGCCGTTTTTTCATGCTGGATGCTGAATGGAGAAGCCTACGATTTTTCCAAACCGGTCAACAGTAACCTGAGGCTTACGCCGAGGTTTGACAATCTTTGTTATGTGTACTTTGATTCCATTGGCGGAACAATGGTATCCACGCAGATTGTTGCAAAAGATGCAAAAGCAAACGAACCGGAGCGCCCAATACGGCCAGGCTATACGTTCAGCCACTGGTCGGTCAGCAAAGACGGTCCGGCGTTTAATTTTGCTGTCACCAGAGTGACGGCAGACCTGCTGCTGCATGCGGTGTGGATTCCGAGCATGGCAGATTATCAAATTGTGTTGTGGGTGGAGAAAGCAAATTATGCAGGTGATCCCGGCACAAACATTCAGAATTACAGCTACTATTCCAGCATTGTCAAGCGGGCGGAAGCCGGATCGACTGTGCATGCCGATATGTTGACCGATTCTGAAAAGAACAGTGTGAGCACAAGCGAAGGAAAAACCTTCGCAACTTATGCGTTCGGTACAGGCGCAGCGGTGTTGGGTGACGGAACGACCACTATCAACGCATATTTCAAGAGAATTCCTTTTCAATATGAATTTAAGAACGCTAAATTTGGAGAAGCACTTGGAAAGACGTTTCAGTTCAAATATGAGCAACGCATAGAAAGCGTATGGCCCATGGCCAATGACGTGACCGCACCGGATGGCGTCTCAGGACGTTTTGCGCGCTGGAATGTTGCCAATGCATCGGCATCAAGTGATAGTTGGGTGACCAAACGTCTCACGGTCACAGCCGATATGCTGCCATTCAGAGGGAATACCGTAACGTTGACGGCTGTCTGGGCAACGCTGATTCAAAAGCATGTGAACTATTGGTTTGAACGGCTTCCAGGCGAAAGCGGCGGCGTCCAGCGAACGTTTAATCGTACGACTAAGTGGTATGTAAAGAGCGAGGAATACTCGCAGGATTTTGAAAGCTTGGCGGACAGTAGTCTCAGCCCGAAAGCCATCGACGGCATGAATTTTGCAGGGGAGGATGGCAACACAGCAAACGATACGCTGTTTAATTTTTACTATGATCGACAGACCTATATGCTGAATTTTAACACGGTGGGCGGCAATGCCATAGAACCGATCGTTAAAATTATGGTTGGCGAACCATTGAAAAACAAAATGCCGCCTACTCCGCAAAAAACGGTGAATGGCGTTGACTTCGTATTTGTTGATTGGTGGCAGGATGCGGCCTATCAGATGACGTTCGATGCAGATACGGCCGTCATGCCCGCACATGATCTCAAATTGTTTGCCCGTTGGGAATCTACACAGTTTTACGTGAGGTTTTTCGATGACGTGTCCGGTGGCGCACTGCTGGACAAGAAAGGTGTATCCGTCAATGAGCGTGTTGTTCCGGACGCGGCCTATGATTACGTGATTGGACAGCCATATTTCCACCCGGACGGCACGTTGATCGGCGTATTCAAAGGATGGTACTGGTATCTGCCGGGGACGTCTCTGCTGGTGAACTACGGCATCGACACGCCGGTGAATGCCGATATAGACCTGTATGCCTGTTGGCGTACCGATGGCTTTACGGTTTCCTACGCGGCAGGGGGCGCATCCGGAAGCGTGCCGGTGGACAGCGGCACCTATGATTTCGGTGTGCTTGCGCCGGTCAAAGACGGCAGCGAATTGCAATGGTATTATCGAACATTTATTGGCTGGAAATCCAGTACAGACGGTGCACGCTATTATCCGGGCCAGGCGGTGAAGATGACTGGGGACGTGGTCTTGACGGCTCAATGGGTCCGAAGAAATGAAGCGACGACCGTTACTTACGAGGCGAATCTGGTGGGCGTCAAGGAAACCAATCCAGTTACTTGGGCGGTTGAAAAAAATGCCAGTGTTCAGCTTGGCGGAGCGATGTATACGCATGCTACGTATGTGATGACCGGCTGGAACACGAAATCGGATGGCAGCGGAACGCACTATGCCCTTGGAGAAACGATTACGATTGGGAAAAAGGCGATTACGCTCTATGGAGAATGGAAAAAGTCGGTTGCGAATTATACCATTCACTATTATCAAGATCGTGTGCTGGACGACAACCTGCTGGGAACAACCGTCGGAAGTGGAATAATCGGAACGACGGTGACTGTTTCTGCGGGAATCGGGGAAGGACAGCTGGATTGGAAAAAGCCGGGCGTCGGATATGGCTCCGGTGTGCAGCAGAATGCACCACTTACGATTACGGCAAACGCGGCAGACAATAGGATTGATGTCGTATATGCCCCGATGGAATATTCCATTACCTATGTATATACCGGCACGGTGCCGCCCGGAGCGCCTCCGGTTCCGGCGGTACAAAGTGGGAAACATAGCGGGGATATCATATCGGTGAGTACACTGAGTATGACCGTGCCAGGCTATGCCTTCAGCGGCTGGACGACGCGGGACGCAGCGTATCATACGGGCGATCCAACGTTCATCATGCCGGCGGGGAATGTGACAATGACGGGCGCCTATACGGCTATCCCCTATACCGTGAACACGACCGTTGTAAACGGGACGATTACGCCGACGGCTGTCAAATACTACGGTGAAAACTGCACGATCCGTTATACACCGAATTCGGACTGCTATCTTGTGCGCGTAATGGTGGACGGTATCGAGCGGACAGAAGCCAATCCAACG
Organism: Clostridia bacterium; assembly: GCA_036651815.1. Taxonomy (GTDB): domain Bacteria; phylum Bacillota; class Clostridia; order Christensenellales; family CAG-138; genus JAVVXB01. The sequence goes on along the minus strand of JAVVXB010000022.1, from coordinate 14,313 downwards.
GAAACGGTATTTACAAACATCCGCGCAAACCATCATGTGGCGGTGGAATATGCAAAAAAGACGACGTTGATTGTGAAGGCTGACAGCGCTGCAAAACCGTATGACGGCATGCCGCTCCAGAAAAACAGCTTTACATATACTGGTAATCTGCTTGCCGGGGATGTGATAACCGCCACGGTGACAGGAAGCGTGATCAACGTTGCGGATACGAGGGCGGGCAACAACACGATTAGCAACATTCGGGTGTTGCGCGGTACGTTAGATGTGACGAAGCGGTATATGATCATCCCCGGAAACGGCACACTGAGCATTGCGCCTAAAAAAGTGACGATTCGGGTGAATGATGCGACAAAAGCCTTTGGCGCAATGGACCCGGTATTTTCCGGAAGTGTGAACGGACTGATCAATCCGCTTGATTTGGGTGCGGTGACCTATGAACGTACCAACAAACCGGTCCAACAAGTCGGCGCCTATTTGAACGTGATTGATGCTACCTATATTGACAACTCGAACTATGACGTTACGGTGGATCAGGGTACATTCACCATCCATCCGCTGGTGAAATATGATAAAAATACGGCCGATGCAGTCAGCAACCTGCCGCCGTCTCCGGCTAATGCAATATGGAACGGAAGCTTCGCCGTGCCGATCCATTTCCCAACGCGGGAGGATTATACGTTTGTAGCATGGAATACAAAAGCGGACGGTACCGGTACAAGTGTTGCCCCGGGCGGAATCATTCCCTCCGTTACAGCAAATATAACGCTGTACGCCCAGTGGCGGCAGGTTAATGCGGGATATACAATCCAGTATTATCTGGACAGCACTGCACCGGGACAGGGAACGCTTCTTGGCACGGTGCCAGGAAAGGCGCCAATACGATCGGGTGTAGCGCTGACTCCGGAACAGCTCAACAGTCATAAACCGGTCAATGGCTATAGCGATGGCGTACAGCAGGGGACGATTCCGTTTGTGATTTCCGAAAACGCCGCAAGCAATATCATTATGGTACTCTATGTGGCAAAGGGAAACATCCGCGTAGCCTTGTCGGATAAAGCTGTCGTCTATGACGGAGCGACGCACGACCTGTATGATACGCTTACGATTACGGGTTTCCCGGAGATGACGCTTGCCATGCTGCATGGGACGGTGTCCGGCGGAACGGGAACGGATGTCAAGCGAGACGCATCGGGTACAGTGATGCCCTACGTAGGCAGCATTACCGGAGATCCGATCTATACCGATACATCCGGCAAGCAATACGCAGTCACCTACATGAACGCAAATTTAACGATTCAACCCATTGCACTCGAAATCACGGCTAACAGTGCAGAGAAGGTCTATGATGGCATGCCGCTTCTGGCAAACGGATATACGTTGACGAAAGGTGCTTTCCAAAGTGGACATGGTTTTACACAGGTGCGTGTCGATGGAAGCGTCACAAATGTGGAGGAGAGTCCTAAGGCGAATATAATCACGGGATATGTGATGCCGCCAGACTATGCAAACAATTATCAGGTGACGAGCCGTGATGGCACGTTAACGATCCGAAAACGGGCGGTTACCGTACATATGGGCAATGTCTCCGCAGCATGGGGAGAGACGCTTCCGACGCTCAATGCTGCGCAGCAGATAACGAGTGTGAGCGGGCTGGTGCGTGAGGAGGATTTGTTTGACCGCCAGCCGGTCTATCTGGCAAATGAACCCGGCAAGGATTATGCGAATGTAGGCCTTTATTCAAATCAGATTGGCCTTACATATGAGGTGACATCGAATTATACGGTGCAGGTTATCCTTGGCAGCGTGACCATCAATCCCTGGCTGCACTATGGGGGAAACGGTAACAGCGGCGGAACTGCGCCAGCAAAGGCGAATGTCCCATATAGGAGCCAACAAACTGTGGCGCACGCAGGCACCTTGTATCGCAATGGGCATACATTCTCTGTGTGGAACACGGAAAAAGATGGTAGCGGAACCAATTATGCGCCGGGCACTGGAATCATGATGAACCAAAGCGTAACGCTGTACGCCCAGTGGACGGTTAAAACCTATCCGGTATGCTATGCGCCGGGGGCATCCAACGTGAGCAATATGCCTACGGACGCATATCAAATCGCTGGTGGCAGCATGTATACGATTCCGGCAGATGCCGCACCGGTGCGTGCAGGATATACGCATATCGGTTGGAAAACGACCGATCTAGGCGGAACTGCACAGTATTTCAAATCCGGCAGCAGTTTTGTGATGCCGGGGAACGCTGTCAATCTGACGGCAACTTGGCGGCAGAATGGCTGGGTGGTTACCTACCGCGTGGATGTGGTCAACGCTGACGGGGAAAAAATTGAAAGCAAAACACACGCAACCTACCGTGTTATGGAGGGGAAGCAGGTGCCGCTGCCGGAGAAGCCGGAACGCACGGGCTTCACCTGGAGCGGATGGAATGGGTATGTGGAAAAAATGCCCGGTCGCGCACTGCTGATTACCGGCAAGCTGACGGAGCGACCGACCCAAACGACAACACCCACATTACCTACGAGCACGCCACTGGTGCCGCCAACCACAACGCCGGATGTTACGGGGGTACCTTCCGCGACACCGGAGATCATCCAAGAGACGGATACGCAGAACGATGGACAGGAACGGTCCGCGTGGGCGCTGCTGAATTTGATTCTTGTAATTGCAACGGCGTTGGCATCAGTATGGATGTTGATTGGATATTTCGGTAAAAAGAAGGAGCACGATGAGAACAAAGTGGATATCCGCGAGATTCATAAGCATGGTGTGGCGAGGCTGCTGACGCTCATACCTACAATCTGCGGGGTGATTGCGTTTCTTCTGACGGAGAACATGAAGAATCCCATGGTCATTTGGGACCATTGGACGCTGTTGATGGTGGTGATTGCCGCGGTACAATTCGTGGTGGTATTGCTCGGCATCAAGAAAGAAACAGACATTGAGGAGAAGGAACAAAACGGATCGAATTGATTTTCGGAAGCATTCACAAGTTTAAAAAACGTTCTGCTTTTCAGAATCGTTTTATGAACATTAATTGACGGGTATCGTCCCACATACGTCCACTGCATTTTTATATGCGGCGGACGTATGTTTTTGAAGGTTGACAGGCGTGGTAACCTGCTTGACGAATGATTTAGGTACGAAGCGGAAAAAATGAGAATTCTGCAGAATAGCCAATGCGGATCTAAACGCTTCGAAAAGCATTTTCGATATCGATTTGAATATTTCTATGCTGAAAATCCCAGATTTGTTGTCAATGGACCTACGAAACTCCGCTTAAATTGATAAAATATCCACGCGGAACCGCAAATTCCACGTCTAGAAGCATGCCTAGCGGCGTGCGGGTCAAAGCGCACTATTCAAATATAAACGAACTACCTTTGACGGCGGCATGCCCTAGCGGCGCGCGGGTCAAAGCGCACGCTCCATAGCCGTAAAAAGGCGATTCACAACAATAACAAGTGATTTACCCTCAAATGTATGCTTACGGCGCTCGAACGTTCACTATAAAAATGGAAATTCTGTGCAAAGGACATCGCTATTCCCTGCAACATACCAACGTTCGACCCGCTCAGTCGCACATCTGCAGATTGAAACTGGTAAACAGCATGTGCACACGTGCCGCCGATTTGAATTTTTTGTCATTCCCTCGATACACTGCTTTCTGAAACCAACAGCGCACCTTCACAATTGGTTACAAGAAGAAATGCTCAAGATCGTACTACGGAATCGTACTATCGGATCATGCTAAGGAATCGTGCTTTGAGAATTGTGAATGCCGATCGATGGTTAATGGGTGCACTTTTTTTAAACGCCTTTTAAACGCCTGCTGCATTTATTTGTGGCAGGCGTATGTATGGTTCGAGCGGATCAATTTAGGTAGTGGTTTGTCGGGTATATGAATGACCAGCTATGAAAATATGCAAGGTGATGGTATCATAAAGAAAACGGATTTTCGCCATGCGGTCGGAGTGACGATATGAAAGGGAAAGTACCTATGCATAGAGTTTTACTTGCGCCGGATTCATTTAAGGGGACGATGCGAGCCGATGAAATCTGCGAGATTTGGAAAGAAGTAATAATAAAATATGATCCAAAGGCGGATATTCACTGCATGCCCATGGCAGATGGGGGCGAGGGCTTAACGGAAGCGTATCTGCGTGCACTTGGCGGGGAGCGTATCCCGGTGATGGTAACTGGCCCGCTGGAACAGAAGGTGGATACGTTTTATGGCTGCCTGCCCGATGGACGCGCTGTCATAGAAATGGCGGCTGCAGCCGGTCTGCCGCTGGCGGGCGCACGCAACGATCCGATGACGGCGACAACCTTTGGTGTTGGAGAGATGCTGATGGATGCCGCCCGGCGCGGTATAAAACAGGTGCTGCTGGGGTTGGGCGGCAGTGCGACCAACGATGGAGGGATTGGGATGGCGGCTGCACTTGGATATCAATTCTATGATGAATTGGGGAATCTGCTGCAACCATTGGCTAAGAACCTGGGACGTGTTTTTCATGTGCGGCGGCCGGATCATTTGCCGGCATTGCAAGTCGTTTCTGCGTGCGACGTAAACAATCCTCTCTGTGGTGCGGATGGAGCGACCTATACATTTGGCCAGCAAAAGGGTGTGACGGAAGAACAACTGCCGGTGCTGGATGCGGCGCTTGCCAACTTTGCGTGCGTATTGCACAAGGATCTCCATGTGGATGTATTGGAGATCCCTGGCGCGGGCGCGGCAGGTGGACTCGGCGCGGCTGTGATTGCATTTCTTGGAGGCAGACTTAAGCCGGGGATTGAGTTGATGTTGGATGCGTATGGCTTCGATGCACTGCTGAACGGATCGGACTGGGTATTTACAGGAGAAGGGCGTATTGATGGGCAGAGCACGCGCGGCAAGGTGCCGTCGGGGGTCGGTCTGCGTTGTAAGGCGGCGGGTGTGCCGTGTATCGCGCTGTGCGGATCCATTGGGGAGGGTGCGGAGAGGATCTATGATTGCGGAATCACCGCCTATTTTTCCGCCGTTTCCGGGCCAATGGATCTTGCATCCATACGACAGACCTGCCGGGCGGATATGCGTCGGTTAATGGATGCAGTCATGCGGCTATTGCTCCATGAAGAACGGAAGCGATGCGTGTGTTTAAAACAATTTGTCAACGAAACGGTCGCAAGAAGAACATGAAAAGTTTACATGTTTTCATCGATCATTTCATATTGTTGTGCTATACTGACATCCGAATTATAAGGAGGAAATGAAAATGAAAAAACTGTTGGCGGCTATGCTGTCCATTCTGATTTGTCTAGGAGCCTTTCTTCCGATAGCCCTGGCTGACTCTGTGGAAGGGGCGCAGCGCGTTACGATGGGTGCGGACTTGACCAACACACAGCGCACGGCCATATACAAGGACTTTGGCGTCAAAGAAGGGGAAGTGCCGGAGCTGAAGGTGACCAATAAGGAGGAGCGAGCCTACCTCGAAGGATTGATACCGGAAAAGAAAATCGGGTCGGTTGCGCTGTCCTGCATTTTTATTACGATCTTACCGCCCGGACAAGGGTTGAACATTGAACTGAACAATATCAATTATTGCACGGCGGATATGTATCGCAACGCGCTGACGACCGCAGGCATTGCGGATGCAAAGGTGATCGTCTCTGCGCCGTATCCGGTTTCCGGCACAGGCGCTCTGACTGGTGCGTATAAAGCATATGAGGATATAACGGGACAGTCACTTTCCAGCCTGGCAAAATCCGTTGGCGCGGAGGAGTTGGTTTTGACCGGCGAGCTGGCGGAATATGTGGGCAGCGACGATGCGACAAAGCTCATTGCGGAACTGAAAGGGATGCTCGATCAAACGCAGAACATGGACGATGATGAGGTTCGCACAGAAATCAAAAAGCTGGCAAAATCGTATAACATTTCGGTGACGGATGATCAGGTGAATCAGGTTCTGTCGCTGGTGCGTAAGATGGAAGGCTTAGATGTGAACCAGCTTCAGGATCGGCTCGTTGGCTTGGCAAAGACGGCGCAGACAGTCAACAAGGCTGGCGAAACCGTCAGCAAGGTTTACAACAATGTGAAGGGCTTCTTTTCCTCGGTCGGTGATTTTATATCCGGATTATTCGGAAACGCCAAGACGGAATAAAGAATACCTTGATAGCCGCACCGTGGAGCGGATGCATCCGCTTTGCCAAATCAGCTGTCCTGATTGGACAGTATACCAGGGTGTGCTTCCGAATTCCCGGGTGAGCGTTTTCAATATGTTCTTGCTGGTGCTGCGTTCATAATCTTATGGGTATCTCCGGTAAACCGGCGAGTTTTCTGGTTGAACGGACATGAATTTTCACGTGAGGCCGATGATTCGTCTTTTCGAAACATGCCAAAGGAATATTATAATATGAAAAGTGCATTTCCTCTTCAGGAGATGCACTTTTGTAAATGGCGGGGTGAGTATGTTGTGGCGGCATGTCATCCAAGTCGATGCACCAACTCAAAACAAAGATTAAACACGCGCTGCCGAATGGTGGCCATGACTGCGCCGATATCTTCATCGGTCACGTAGGAGGTCATGCCAGTGCAGTGATTGGCAATGATGCCGATGGCGGCGTATGTTAACCCAAGATCTTTGCATAGCGGCGCTTCCGGGACAAGTGTCATGCCGGTTACCTGTGCGCCCAGCATGCGAAGCGCACGGATCTCTGCTGCAGTTTCAAAGCGAGGGCCTTCGCTACAGGCATAGGTTGCTCGTCCGGAATAGGGAATTCCAAGTTCGGTAATCAATCGTTCCAACGTGTCGTTAAGACCGGGATTCAGCACGTCCTCCATGCCGGTGTGGAGGTTTTTGCGATGTTCCCGATCAAAGCTCAGCGGACGTGATTTTGTAAAATCGATAAAGTCGGATATCAAGCAAAGCGCGCCCAATTTGTAGGAATAATCGCATGCACCAACGGATGTGACTCCGATGACATGCGTGACGCCAATTTTGTCGAGCGCATAAACATTGGCGCGATAGTTGACCTGTCCAGGATCACTCTTGGATAAAACACCATGGCGGGACAGGAAAATGACTTGGTGATCGTCTTCGAGTTTCGCTCGGTAGAGCACCACGTCGCCATAGGGTGTGCTGACCGTTTCCTCACGGTAGGGGATAGGCGGAGTCTCGATATTCGTACCGCCAATGATGGCAAAACGCACAAAGCATCACCTCATAATCAATATACCATACTGTAAGCAAAAAGTGTATACTTGGATCAACATGAATCTTGAAAGGAATCCCTGATGATGCGCGCTGATCATGATTTGGCAACCCTGCTTACCTATGAGAACATTGCTTGGTACGAAACGGGATGCGTTCGGATATTAGATCGCCGCGTCTATCCTGCAAAGGAACGATATGTCATGTGCACTACCTATGGTGAAGTGACAGAAGCGATTAAGACGATGGTCACGCAGAGCTATGGCCCGTTTCACGCTGCTTGCATGGGGATGGCACTTGCCGCATATGAGTGCCGTAACCAAACGGCGGATGCACAGAAGCACTATCTCATGACCGCAGCGGATGTAATTGCCAACGCACGGCCAACCACAGCGCGTAAAATGCACGCATGGACGGACGATTGCGAAACGGCGGCGGGTGCAGCCATTGATGCGGGGGTGTCTGCTTCCGAAGCAATTCTACACAGCAGTGTTGAGAAGTTCAATCGCCGCTATGAGCGAATCGCAAAAATTGGCTATTTTCTGGCAGAGCGTGTCCCGAAAGCGGGCACGGTCATGACGCAGTGTTATGCGGACACGGATCTTGGCATGCTGCTGCGTGCCCTGCGGGAAACCGGCAAAAGGGATGTACGGTTCTTTTGCCCGGAAACGCGTCCATATTTGCAGGGGGCACGGCTGACAGCCAGCGTGATTTTCGATATGGGGTTTGACGTAACGCTGATTACCGATAACATGCCGGGCTATACGATGAAAACCAAGCATGTTGATGTGTTTACCTCCGCTGCGGACGTCATCTGTATGGACGGGCATGTGGTTAATAAGGTGGGCACTTTTCAGATTGCATTGGCGGCCGATTATCTGGGCGTGCCGTATTACGTGACGGGTATTCCGGATATAACACATCCCACCATCGATACGGTGCAGATCGAGGAGCGAGATCCAGAAGAGGTGCTGCATGCCATGGGCGTGCGTACCGCAAAGCGCGGGGTGAAGGGATATTATCCTGCATTCGACATTACCCCGCCGGAGTTGGTCAAGGGTGTGGTGACGGATCAGGGTATCCTCGACGCAAAGGCGCTCAGCCCAGATTGATTGCGATGGATTGATCGCCGTATGTTTCGTACAGCGATAAAAGCTTATCATGGATCTCGGTGTTTTCATAAGTGCCTGCGAAGGCATCCTGACCTACGCCAAGCGCATAGACCGGCACGTTGATGGACGAATGACCGCCGCTACCGAAGATCAGTCCCGCATGAGTACTGACGAGCTTTGCAGCAGCGCAGGCAATCGGTGAATATACACCATATTGTTTTTTTACCTTTGCTGCGGATAAATCATCCAGAATTGTGTGTTCATAGGCCGTGCGTAAATACGCCAACTCATCCGCTGTTGGTTCTGGCAGTCCGAAAGCAGCTAGAATTTCAGGAAGCGCATCGGTAAACGCTGTGTTCAGCTCCCGAAACAAGGAGACATTGATTTCATCGAACCGATCGCAGGATAGCGTCTGCAAGCTGAGCTGTGCGCGGTCACCATCGGAAAGGGAAAGTGCCCCTGTTTCATGGTCTGCGGTGACAACGATGAGTGTTTCGTTGGGATGTGCTTCATAGAACTCAATCGCGCGGTTGACCGCTTCATCAAAGTCGAGCATCTCGGCGTATAGATCGCCGGCGTCATGATAATGGCAGGCAAGATCGATGCGCCCACCTTCGGTCATCAGAAAAAAGCCATCGTCGCCGACAAGCCGCTCTATGCCGCGTGCAACGTTTCTGGCGAGTTGACCGGCGCGGTCTTGCACCTGGTCGGCTGCAAGCGGCAGACCTTTATCGCCCGTCAGCGTTTCGCCAATCAAAATCAGCTTGTTTTCTGCGGGAACTGCATCTGCGTCCGCTTCCCCAATGGCAATGGAATAGCTTGCGGCTTCTGCCTGTAGGGTATGATCCGCCGCGCCATGAAAGCCACCTCCGGCAAAATAGTCAAACCCGCTGATCATAAGATCATCGATGATATCCTGATACTTTGAACGAGAACTCTCGTGGGCATAGAAGCCCGCAGGCGTGGCATGATCCAAGGAAACCGTGGTGAGAATTCCGATTTTCTGCCCAACATCCCGTAGCGTTTCCGCAATAGTGACGTATTCTTTGCCTGCTGCACTCTGACCAAGACATCCATTTTCTGTTTTATGACCGGTTGCAATGGCAGTGGCTGACGCGGCAGAGTCAGTGATTTCACCATCCACATTGTTGGTGATGGCTTCACCAATGACCGGAAACTTTGTAAAACTGAGTGGTGGTAAACGCTGCGCAAGCAGTGCTTCGTTGACTCCCTGCACTTGATTTGGCCCCATCCCATCCCCTATAAACAGAAACACATATTTGAGCTGGGGAGATCCAATCCACGTGGGGGACGGCGTTGGCGTCGGATGCTGTTGAATGACAACAACGGCCGTTGGTACTGGTTCCGTAACGACCTGTGCATCATCCGTGTGCTTTGCGTCACATGCAAAGCCGAGCAGCATAATGGGCAGCATACAAAAAACGGCGATTATACGGAGAAATTTCGAATGATTCATCATACTTTATTCTATCATGATTTTTCAAGGCGCACAACTGGACGAAACGGGACGAAAATGGTATATTTAACAATACTTGTTAGCGATGCCATAGGAAAAAACAAGGAGGATGTGGCATAGCGAATAATCGGGAGGAAACAAATCTATGAGTCCATCCAACAGACCCGGTGGCCGGGAAAAAAGAATTGTGTCTGGAGGCGGCAACGCGAGAAGACGCGGCAGTGGTCTCAGCGGTGGCCCGGTTGGCGGAGGCTATAGCAGACCTTCTGCAGGCAGCGGTGAAAGCGGAAATCGATCGGGCGGGGGCGGAGGGCTGCTTGCAATCCTCGCTGCACTTTTAATCGGTGCGTCCGCATCTGGCGACAAAGGCAAAAAGAGCGGGTGCTTGAAACGCATTTGCATACTGCTGGTTATTCTTGCAGTGGGCTATTTTCTTATTCGGGCTTGTTCAGGCAGTGGTTTATTGGGTGGCTATGAAGATGATTCCGGAAGCGATACAGGACTTTCCGGCAGTGTTCTGACTGAACAGCCCACGGCACCTGATGAAAGTGCAGATACGTTGGACGCACTTTTAAACGGTCTTAACGGGGCGACGGCACCATTGTCTACCGCAACGGAGAATGCCTATCAGGCTCATGAACCGGATGAAACGGTGGCGGTTGCGTCGCGTGAACGGTATACGACGCTGCGTGGCGATGGAAATGACAAGGCCACTATTATGGTTTACATGTGTGGTGCGGACCTAGAGAGCAGGAGCGGTATGGCCACTTCGGATCTCAATGAGATGCTCAACGCTAAGATCAGCGACAATGTCCAAATCCTTGTGGAGACGGGTGGCGCATCCAACTGGCAGAACAATGTTGTCAGCAATAAGACCAATCAGATTTATCAAATTAAACAGGGTGGAATTCTGCCGTTGGAGAAGAACCTTGGCAAGAAGCCTATGACGGATCCGAAAACGCTGACCGCATTCATCCAGTATTGCAAGACGAATTATCCGGCCGACCGTTATATGCTGATTCTATGGGATCACGGCGGCGGTTCTATCGCCGGCTACGGGTACGACGAGCTGTTTCCAGATGGAACAATGACCATTGACGAGATCAATGGTGCACTCAAGAGCGGCGGCTGCAAGTTCGACTTTATCGGTTTTGACGCGTGCCTGATGGCGACGTTGGAAACGGCGCTGGTGCTGGAACCCTATGCGGATTATTTGATTGCGTCTGAAGCTACGGAGCCAGGCACCGGCTGGTATTATACCAAATGGCTCTCCGAGTTGTCCGACAATACGTCTATGCCAACGATCAATATTGGAAGAAACATCATCGATGATTTCGTTCAAGTCAGCCAGCAGGCTTCCTCGTCGAGCAGCGCCACGCTGTCGCTGATTGATCTGGCCGAGTTGTCTGGAACGGTTCCAACGGTATTCAGGACTTTTGCAGAGGAAACAAGTGCGCTTATCAGTGCCGATGGATATCAGCAGGTATCTGATGCCAGGAGTGGTGCGCGGGATTTTTCGAGCAGTAGTAAGATCAACCAAATTGATTTGGTTCACTTTGCGGAGAATTTGGATACCGACTCGAGCAATCTGCTTGCGGATGCATTGCGCGGCTGCATCAAATACAATCGTGTCAGCAAAAATATCAGCCATGCAAACGGTGTGTCCATCTATTTCCCATACAATTCGCTCAGCAAAGTAAGTACGGCGATCAACACCTACGAAAAGATCGGGTTGGATGAGAGTTATACAAAATGCATCAAGAGCTTTGCGAGTATGGCGGCAGGTGGCTCAGTGTTATCCGGCGGCAGCAATAGCCCCCTCGGCTCACTGCTTGGCGATGAAAGCGGCAGTTTGATCGGCAGTCTATTGGGCGCAGCTATGGAAGCGACGCCGGATTCTTTCTCCGGTCAAGGATCAGGCTCAGGGACGATGGATACGGTTGCTGAGTTGCTAGACTTATTCCTTTCAAGCAGCAACAAGAGCATCGTAACCGGAGACCGCCAGAATGATTGGCTGGATCGGCCGTTGCTGATAGAGAAAGCATCGTATCTTGCCAGTCAAACCGGCAATTTTAACAATTTGATGCTCACGCAGAAGGATGGCCGGAATGTACTCTCGCTGACGGAGGAACAATGGAATCTTGTTAAGACACTGGAACGGAATGTTTTTGTGGATGACGGCAAGGGATATATTGACCTTGGCCTCGATACGGAGATGGCTTGGACGGATGATGGCGATCTGATCATGGACTATGACGGTACATGGCTGTCGCTGAACGGTCAGATTGTTAGTTACTACTTTATCAGCGAAAGTTTAGTGGATGATGGGTATACCATCCTTGGTCGGGTTCCAGCCATGCTGACACACACGCAAAAAAACGCGACAATTGACGATATGACAGATATGGATGCGGAAAACGATGATCTGCATGCGAAAAAGGATGGCGATTCACGGGAAATTAAGGAGCGAGTGAACATCATTTTGGCGTTTACCGACGAAAATCCATATGGGCTAGTGTTGGGTGCGCAGCGAGATTATCAAGATAAGACCGATGTGGTCGTCAAAGGGCTACTTCCGATCGAGGTAGGCGATAAACTGGATTTTCTTTGTGACTATTATGAATATGACGGTTCGTTTTTGGACAATTATGATCTTGGCGAACAGATGACGGTTATGAACACGGACTGGGTGATTGGCAATGCACCCTTGGGCAATGAACGCTATCGAATGAACTACCGGCTGACGGATATCTACGGTGCCAAATACTGGACACCGGTTATTGACGTCAAATGAACCGATGAATGGATGAGACGAGATTTTGGATGGATTCGCTGCAGAGCGATTGGTACACAATTGCTCTGTTGCGAAACCGTGGATCTCATGGTAAAATAAAAAAGGTTTGCGGCTGTGGTGGAACGGCATACACAACGGACTTAAAATCCGTCGGGGAAACCTTGCGGGTTCAAATCCCGCCAGCCGCACCATTGCCGGGTGTTCTTATAGCATTTGAGTGTTATGAGAACACCCGGCTTTTTCATGCTCATTTTGCGGTGGGGCGTAGCTGACGGCTACGCCTTTTCTTGTTTGCATGATGATGGACGGTTTCTCTAAATGCTCCCTGTCGGGTATCTCCAACGTGCTGATGCAGTTGTAATGTATGGTGAGCTTTTGGACGTTCACGCCGTCTATCTTTTCGGCGTTGTATACTTCCACCCGGTCTATCAGCTCTGAGAGCATCCGAGGCATCAGCTTCTTGGTGCGGGTGTATTTTCGGACGGTTGCGATAAAGCTGTCCGTCGTCATGGCTTTACTGCCCGAAACTTCAAGCTCCGCTTTCAGTCTCTTGATACACGCCGTCACGTCGCCCTGCTCCTGCTCATAATTGCGGGACATTTTGGCAAAGCGTTCATCAGAGATTTTACCGGCCACGTTGTCCTCGTAAAGACGCTCAAAGAGATTGTCCAGCTCCTTATCACGGGCAAGCAACGCGGTCAGCGGCATGGAAAGAATCAGAATGCCGACAAAAAGCCATAGGATTATTCTTTTCATGGTTCAGCACCTCCGAACGTGTAACTTCCATTAAATGACAATCGCATCATGTATGCAATAAATTCATTTTATTCAGTATCCTTTTGACGGGTCAATAATAGTTCCGTCGATTGCGTTTATTACCAACAATGGTCGCCCGTCAAGTTGTGAATCATATAAGTTTTCGTTTCCATCCGAACTGATTCTATGTTCTACTCCATAGAAACACCACATTGGGACTAATAAACCATTCTTAATTGAATTTTCCTCAGCTATCCGTTGAAGCCCAAGGTATACTTCCGTAATTTCAATTCTTGTTTCAGCTAAATCGGAATCATCATTGCAGCTATATGTTGCATTCATAAACGTGTTGAAGATTGTTTGTATAGAATCAAATGGCAATAACTGAGCTTTATCAACAACCACTTCTTCAATCTCATGTGGGGAAACCCATTCTAATCTATAAATGCCCTCGTCATCAAGCAGAATCGATATTTGCTCATACCCCCATTGCCCCCATACATCACCATAATTGTCATCGCTAACTTCTAAAGCCGTCTTGAAGAAAACATTTTGTGAACCGCCTATCATGCTTGAGCAACGTACATTATAGCAATATGAAATTGCTTTTTCAGAAATATCGGTCTTCATGGACTTCGACTCGTATTCAACCAACAGCACGTCAAATACCGATGCACAGATTCCAAGGCCTTCCAGTTTTTGTGTTACAGCTATTTGTGCCTCAACGGGCGTCATCTCAAGATAGTCCTTTGCTTCCTCTCTGAGTTTTTTTTCGCCAGTCACAATTTGACTCTTTTGGGGGTTACAATCACTTATCTTGCCTTCTCGATTGTCGGAATAAATTAGCCGTGCAGCTTTTGTCGCTGGTAACGAAAAAGATCCTTCATCTCCTATATCTTCAAAGTAAAGATCTTCCTAGTTTGTATTATTTTTCACTTCAAGATACCGAGCTCGTTTCATTGGTTGAGGCGA
>JAVVXB010000021.1:0-53809 GCA_036651815.1 Clostridia bacterium | reverse complement strand
GTGTGGTTTCGCTGTCGCTGTCTGTGTTCTCAAACGAAAACAGCTTAAAGTTGGTGTATGCCCTTGTTGCAGATATTCCAGAGTTCACCGCCTGCTTGACCATGCTGCAAAACTGGGAGAAATACATTCTTAACGCCTTTGACTGCCCCTATTCAAACGGCTTTACTGAAGGATGTAATAATACAATCAAGGTATTAAAACGCATTGCTTACGGCTACCGCAGCTTTCACAACTTTCGTCGGCGTATCCTTCTCACCCTCAATGCAAAGGAGTCATCCGCTCCTTCGCAGATGACTCCTCATGTTGCTTAGTCTACTTGCTCTACCCCAACTATTGACGAAGAACCGTAAATTCATACCATCTATGTCGATATTTTCCCGGGATACTAAATCTCTAAGACGCACCCTCTAATGAGTGGGCCTTTGTTCGATTCAACTACTTACATGTCCTTGAGTTTCTTATAGTAGTCAATCTTATCAGTTGCTTCCTTCTCGGCGCGGATAAACAGTTCATCTGCCACACCGGGAAACAGCTTTTTAAGGGATGCGTACCGCACCTCGCCCATAATAAAGTCATTAAAGCTGGCAGTCGGATCCTTGCTATCTAATGAGAATGGGTTCTGGCCCGCAGCAGCCAGATCCGGATTGTACCGATACAGCGGCCAGTAACCAGCCTCAACAGCCTTCTTGGCCTCAATCTGCGAATGGCTCATATTGATGCCATGGTTGATGCAGGGTGCATAGGCAATAATGAGCGATGGTCCCTTGTATGCTTCCGCTTCGTTGACAGCCTTCATCAGTTGGTTCGGGTTGGCGCCCATACTCACCTTTGCAACATAGACATATCCATAGCTCATGGCCATGAGTCCTAGATCCTTCTTTTTGGTACGCTTACCAGAAGCAGCAAATTTAGCAATCGAGCCGGTTGGCGTTGCTTTGCTGGCCTGTCCGCCAGTGTTGCTGTACACCTCGGTATCCATGACAAGTACGTTGATATCCTCATCCATGGCAAGCACGTGATCAAGTCCACCGTAGCCAATATCATAGGCCCAGCCGTCGCCACCGAATACCCAAACGCTCCGCTTGGTCAACAAATCTGCCATCTCGATGACTTCACGCGCATAGGTACAAGCGTCACAGCTGCAAATTTTACCATTTTTCAGCCATTCGGCCTCGTATTGCGTGCCGGATAAATCAATTCCGTCCTTGCATACGGCAATCAACTTGTCGCCCGCAATTCTGGAACCCTTGGCATCATCCCTATTGGCCAGCCACTCCGCACCAGCAGCTTTGACGGCTGCTTCACAGTATTCCACGGCAATGAGCTTTTCAACGGCATCGATCAACTTCGCGCGGCGCTGTTTGGTGGCGAGATTCATACCAAAGCCAAACTCTGCGTTGTCTTCAAATAACGAGTTGCTCCATGCGGGGCCTTGGCCCTTTTCATTTGTAGTATATGGGCAGGTGGGTGCGCTACCGCCATAGATGGAAGAACAGCCCGTGGCGTTTGCAATGATCATCCTGTCACCGAACAACTGGGTTAGTAGCTTGACATACGGCGTTTCACCGCAGCCTGCGCATGCACCAGAGAATTCAAACAACGGCTGAAGGAACTGGCTGCCCTTAACGGTTGTGGTGTTGAGCACAACGTCCTTCTTCTTGAGCGTCATGGCATAATCCCAGTTTTTCTCATCGTTCTGCGCCTTGGCCAGCGGACGCATCACCAGCGCCTTCTGCTTAGCCGGGCAAACATCGGTGCAGTTACCGCAGCCGGTGCAGTCCATTGGGCTGATCTGCATACGGAACTCATAGCCATCAAGCTCTTTACCGATGGCTTTCTTGGTGACAAATGATTCCGGTGCGGCTTTCCGCTCATCTGCATTCACAAGGAACGGACGAATGGTGGCGTGTGGGCAAACCAATGCGCACTGGTTGCACTGGATGCAGTTTTCTGGAATCCATTCCGGTACATCAACGGCAATGCCGCGCTTTTCGTATTTGGTCGTTCCAGTGGGCACCGTGCCATCCGCACTCATGGCTGAAACAGGCAGCTTGTCACCCTCCTGAGAGAGAATCGGATGAATAAAGTTTGTGAAATACGGATCGTCGGTTGTCTTAACAGGCGTTGCACCAGCCGTGGTGGTTTTCCAGGAAGCCGGATATTGAATCTCGACAAACGCGGTTGCGCCAGCATCGATTGCATCCCAGTTTTTCTGGACAACTTCATCACCCTTCTTGCCATAGGATTTCTTGGCGGCGGCTTTCATGTATTCGATGGCCTCGTCTGCGGGGATCACATTTGCCAGTTTGAAGAAAGCTGACTGCATAATTGTATTGATGCGGCCGCCCATGCCAACTTTTCGAGCCAGCGCGATGGCGTCAATGTTGTAGAATCTCAGATTGTTCTCGGCGATTGCACGCTTCATGGAAGCAGGCAGCTCCCGTTCCATTTCCGCAAGCGTCCAAGGGCTGTTGAGCAGGAACACTCCGCCCTCCTTGATGCCTTCAGCCACATTGTAGCGGGTAACGTAGGAAGGATTGTGGCAGGCCACAAAGTCGGCGCTATCGATGAGATACGGGCTTTGAATGGGCTGTTTTCCAAAGCGCAGATGGGAGACCGTCAGCCCGCCTGATTTCTTGGAATCGTAAGCAAAATAACCCTGCGCAAACAGGTTTGTATGATCGCCGATAATCTTGATGCTGTTCTTGTTGGCACCAACGGTTCCATCGGAACCAAGCCCGAAAAATTTGCAGGCAATGGTGCCCTCGGGCGCGGCATTGATCTGCTTTGCAACCGGCAAAGAAGTGTGCGTGACATCGTCGACGATTCCAACGGTGAAGTGATTCTTAGGCGTTTTAGCCGAAAGGTTCTCAAACACGGCGCTGACCATGGTAGGCGTGAATTCCTTACTGCCGAGGCCATAGCGGCCGCCAACCACACAGATATCTTTTTTGCCGTTTTCAACAAGCGCATTGATTACATCTTGATACAGTGGTTCGCCAAGGGAACCTGGCTCCTTGGTACGATCCAATACCGCAATGTGTTTGACCGTCTTCGGCAACGCATCTACGAATTTTGCTGCCGCGAATGGACGATACAGGCGAACCTTCAGCACACCAAGTTTTGCGCCCTGCTTATTCAGATAGTTGATGGCTTCCTCGGTCACATCCGCGCCGCTACCCATGAGAACGATAACGCGTTCTGCATCCGGTGCGCCAATATAATCGAAGAGATGGTACTTGCGCCCTGTGATCTTTCCAACTTCGTCCATATAATGCTGCACGGTTGCGGGGATTTTGTCATAATACTGATTGGCGGCTTCACGACCCTGAAAATAGACATCCGGGTTCTGTGCAGTGCCGCTCTGGTGGGGATGCTCCGGATTCAATGCGCGAGCACGAAATTGTTTGACCGCATCAAAATCGCAAAGCTTAGCCATGTCTTCATAGTCGATCATCTCAATCTTCTGAACTTCGTGGGAGGTTCGGAATCCGTCAAAGAAATGTAAAAACGGTATGGAGGACTTGATAGCAGACAAATGCGTAACCAGCGCAAGATCCATAACCTCTTGAACAGACGCGGAAGCTAGCATGGCAAATCCGGTTTGGCGGCAGCTCATGACATCGGAATGATCGCCAAATATGGAGAGCGCATGCGCCGCCAGTGCACGGGCGGAGACATGGAATACGCCCGGTAGCAGTTCGCCGGAAATTTTATACATGTTCGGAATCATCAACAGCAGACCCTGCGATGCGGTGAACGTCGTGGTCAGCGCCCCCGCTTTGAGAGAACCGTGTACGGCACCCGCTGCGCCGCCTTCGCTCTGCATCTCCGCAATACGAACCTGCTGTCCAAATAGGTTTTTGCGGCCGCCAGCCGCCCATTCGTCCGCTACTTCCGCCATGGGGGAAGACGGCGTGATCGGATAAATAGCCGCTACATCGGAAAACGCATACGCAACATGCGATGCGGCGGTATTTCCGTCGATGGTCATGGTTTTTGCCATTTGTGTTGCCTCCTAGAATTACTATTATCGTCTGGTGATTTGCCCAGTTTTGACCAAATACTATTATATCTTTCCCCAAACGCGCTGTCAATGAAACGCACTGCTAAAATGCAGGAAAACCCGTCATAAAATAGGCGGGTTTCCTTCATATTTCTAATAAAGTGCAGGGAATGCTGCACGCTCAACCAATTTGCATCTATAGGCAGGCTGCACCTTTCAAGCAGCAATGACACCTGGATTTTACGCCATTCAGCAGAAATCTTTTCGAATACGCGGATGGATAATCTGCGTCCAGAATCGTCCATGTGCTCGTTCCAGCAGCGCGCAGTATTCAACAAAATCGACGCTGCGCCCATCCGAAAGTACATCCATCGCATTTGCAAACTCTGTTACCCGCAGCCCGGTTGGGTTGAACCCGTTTTTATGATAGAAAGCCAGCCGACGGATTCGTTGCCCCGCATTGGGCGCAGTTTCGTCCGGTGGTTCTACCAGTAGCATCAGGCATTTTCCGGCGTAGCGTTCCTTTAGTAGCGCCAGTGTTTTGCTGCCGATGCCGCCGCTGCGTTTTTCCTCTACAACGGCAAGATAGTCAATCATCGCCAGCGTTTCTCCTACAATCACCGCAGCCAAACCGCAGAAGCCATCCTCTTCAAATGTAAATAAATCGACGGTTCCCGCGCGCATCCCGGATTTCAGCAGCCAGAGCGGTTTGCGTTCTAGTAGGGGGAACGCCTTTCGGTAGAGTTGCCCAAACTGCGTCATCCGTTCATTGATCAGTGTCTGTAACTTCACGTATGTTTCTCCTTATTCAAATAGGTTATCGGCGCAACGCTCCAGCACAAGCAGCAGTGGAATCCCCAGCGCAAAGCAGGCCATTGTCTGCCCAATGGCCACATAGCCGCACGCCATCACGTATGGCACGCCAACGCCATATGCATACACCAGCAATGCACCCACGATAAGCGCGTTCAATACAACGCTGGGCAGCGGAGATAAATATTTGAGCCAGCGCCGCCGCATGCAGTAGGTTGCAACAGCAGCCAGCAACGTGGCAAGGCTACCAAATACCACATCATAGATCGCCGCACCAGTCAAAAGATTACTCAATAGGCAACCAATGAACAAGCCCGGTATGGCAGCGCTGGTGAAATAAGGCAGCACGCAGAGCGCTTCCGCCATGCGGCACTGGATCAATCCAGAAGAAATGGGTGCAAAAAGCACAGTCAGCAGTATATAGACGGCCGCAATGGTCGCCGCACGCACCAGATAGAGCGTTTTTTTATGAATCATTCGGTCCTGTTATCCCTTCGTCGGCGCACACAACAGCCGATGCACCTCTGTTTGCGCCTCGATTGCCAGTTTATCCGCATCGATGGTCAATATCTGCCCATCTCGTACCGTCATTTTCCCGTTTATAAACACATAATCCGCAGGCTGATGATAGCCTACCGTGCCCAAGAGATTGGCCGCGTCCTCATCTGCGCAGAGCAGCTCCATGCGGTCGCTACGAATGGCGAACAGGTCTGCCGCCTTCCCCTCCGTAATCTGGCCAAGATCCGGACGCCCCAAAAGCTTTGCACTGCCGCGGGTCGCGATTTTAAGCAGATCATATCCTGTGGGTGCGCTA
Source organism: Clostridia bacterium (assembly GCA_036651815.1). Lineage (GTDB taxonomy): Bacteria > Bacillota > Clostridia > Christensenellales > CAG-138 > JAVVXB01. Next base: position 48,176 of record JAVVXB010000021.1, on the reverse strand, counting down.
TCCCCCCATGTCAACCGATGTAGTAAATAGGCGACGCGGATCTCGTCCATAAGGTTGGATGCATCGTTGCTTGCGCTGCCGTCCACTGCAAGTCCTACCGGCACGTGTAGCCTTAGCAGATCAGGAATGCGCGCAACACCGCTGGATAGCTTCATGTTGGAGCATGGGCAGTGGGCAATTCCTGTCTGCGTTTCCGCCAGCACCTTCAACTCCGTATCATTAAAATGAATACCATGGGCATAGAACACGTCCGAACCAATAAAATTCATCGATGCCATATAATCCAGCGGGCGGAGTCCAAACTGTGCAATGGTGAAGCTTTCCTCGTCCCTCGTTTCACATAGATGCGTATGCAGCCGTACCCCATACTGGCGCGCAAGCGCCGCGGTCTCTTTCAGCAGATCGCCCGTCACGGAAAAGGGTGAGCACGGCGCCAGCACCATCTGCCGCATGGAAAGTGGTTGATCATCATGGTAGCGTTGAATCAAACGTTCGCTGTCGCTGAGAATCTCATCTACCGTCTGGACAACGGAATCCGGCGGCAGTCCTCCGTCCTTCTTGGACAGACTCATGCTCCCGCGGGAGGCGTGCATGCGGATGCCAAGCTGTTCCGCCGCTTCAAACTGTGCACCAATCAGATCACCCGTTCCCTGCGGAAACACATAATGATGATCAAAACAAGTGGTACAGCCATATTTCATCAGTTCGCCCATGCCGGCAAGGCTGCTCAATCGCACCGTATCCCGATTGAGATTTGCCCAGATCCCGTAGAGCGCCGTCAGCCAGTCGAATAGTTCCAGTCCCTGCACCCGCGGCAAATTTCGGGTAAAATACTGGTACAGATGATGATGCGTATTGATCAGGCCCGGGTAAAGGATCAGATTAGAACCATCGATTATGGTATCTGCCCGTCCTTCAAAGTTGCCGACACAACGGATTTGGCCGCCATCCAGCAATACATCGGCCTTGTGCAATACGCGGTCTTGATCGTCGCAGGTTACCACGGTACGCACCGAGCGAAACAGAATCGACATGAACGACATCCTCCTTCTTCTTCATACATAGCTATTATACATAATTCCCTTGCCTGTTGTACAGGCATTTGCTATACTAAGGTGCTTATTATAAACGGAATGGAGTAACCATGATCGAACTGATTAACATCAGCTTTCAATATCCGGGCATGGAAAAAAAGGCGCTCGATGGCATCAGCCTCTCTGTACGTAAGGGCGAGATGATTGCCGTCTGCGGCCATAACGGCTCCGGCAAAAGCACATTGGCTAAACACCTCAACGCTTTGCTTCTGCCCACGGAAGGCGTGGTGTTCGTGGATAAAATGGACACACGGGACGAAATCCGAACCCTGGATATTCGCCGCCGCGTGGGCATGGTATTCCAAAATCCAGACAACCAACTTGTTACCACCATTGTGGAAGAGGATGTTGGCTTTGGCCCGGAAAACCTCGGAATATCTCCCGCGGAAATTCGCTTGCGCGTCAACGCAGCCCTCAAGGAAGTGGGCATGCAAGACTATGCCGAAAGCGCCAGTCACGCCCTTTCCGGCGGACAGAAGCAACGCATTGCCATCGCAGGCATGCTAGCTATGCAGCCAGAGGTGCTGGTTCTCGACGAAGCCACCGCCATGTTGGACCCACGGGGTCGCGTGGAGGTACTTGAAACCGTGCACCGGCTTAACCGTGAACACGGCATGACCGTCATTATGATTACGCAATACATGGAGGAAGCCGTGGACTGCGACCGCGTATTCATCATGGCAGACGGCCGTCTTGTGATGGAAGGCGCCCCACGCGAGGTGTTTTTGCAGCGAAAGCTGCTGCTGGAAAGCAGGTTGGACGTACCTGTTTTTGTGCAGATGCGAAATGCCTTGGCAGATGCCGGCATGCCGCTTTCCGGCAATCCAATGAATTGTGAAGAATTGAGTAAAACCATATGCCAATCGTTATCGATCAATTAAATTATACCTACCTACAAGGCAGTTCTCTGGCTTACGCTGCTCTTATGGACATATCGTTGACCATCGCAGACGGCGAGTTTCTCAGTGTCATCGGCCACACAGGCTCCGGCAAAAGCACCTTGATGCAGCACCTCAACGGTCTTCTGATACCTACCGGCGGCAGCGTTCTTGTGGATGGTCTAGATACGCGAGATAAAAAGCAGCGTGTCGCGGCACGTGCGCATGTCGGCATGGTGTTTCAATACCCTGAATATCAGCTTTTTGAAGAAACGGTTCTGCTGGATGTCTCCTTCGGTCCAAAGAATCTAAAGCTACCGGAAGCTGAGGTTCGTGAACGCGCGGAGGAAGCCATGACACTGGTTGGGTTACCGCCAAACGTATTCGCCCAGAAATCCCCGTTCGATCTATCCGGCGGCGAAAAACGCCGTGCCGCGCTGGCGGGTATTCTGGCCATGCGTCCTAAGTACCTCGTGTTGGACGAACCCATGGCGGGTCTGGATCCGCGCGGACGTTTCGAGATACTGGACATGATTGAAGGGCTGCGTAAAAAAAGCGGCTGCACAATCGTGATGGTCTCCCATTCCATGGATGACGTGGCTCGCTATTCCGGGCGCATCGCCGTGCTCAACCGTGGCATGTTGTCCATGCTTGGCACGCCAGCAGAAGTTTTTGGTCGAGCGGACGAGCTATTGCAGATGGGACTGAATATCCCTCAGGCAACACAGCTTGCGCTGCAGCTTCGGAAGGATGGCCTAGCTGTACCGGACGGTTTTTTCCGTCAGGAGGATTTGCAAAATTGGTTGATTGAGAGGTGGAACGCCCATGCAAGCTAATATCACCCTCGGTCAATTCTTGCCCGGAAGCAGTCCGGTGCATCGATTGGATCCACGCACGAAAATTCTGCTGATGATCGTCTATATCGTGATGATTTTTCTCGTGCAAAATACCTCCGCGCTCAGCTTAACGGTGTTCCTATTGCCCACAGTTTTACTGTTGGTTGTTTTTGCCGTGGCGAAGGTGCCTATTTCGTACCTATGGTCGGCAATCAAGCCCATGCGGCTGCTCGTGATATTCATGTTCATCCTCAACCTGTTCTTTACACATGGAGAACGAATTCTCTGGCACTGGTGGATCATCAGTATCACGGAGGAAGCGCTGCTGCAGTCCATCTTCATCACGCTACGCTTGATTCTATTGGTGGCTGGTACGTCCATGCTGACGTTGACCACCTCCCCCATCGCTCTGACCGATGGACTTGAGAGGCTGCTCGCGCCGCTCAAGATCTTTCACTTTCCGTCTCATGAGCTGGCCATGATGATGACCATCGCCCTTCGGTTCATTCCTACGCTGATGGAGGAAACTGAGCGCATTCAAAAAGCGCAGATGGCGCGCGGTGCAGATTTTGAAAGCGGCAACTTGATTGCCCGCGCCAAAAGTATGATCCCCATCCTCGTTCCATTGTTTGTGTCCGCCTTCCGCCGTGCGGACGAGTTGGCCATGGCCATGGAATCTCGTTGCTACCATGGCGGTGAGGGTCGAACCCGCATGCGTGAGCTGCATCTGCACGCCGGTGATGCGATTGCCGCCGTTCTCATGCTGCTTGTCACAGCGGGGATTGTTGTCCTGCAAACTTGGGTTCTGAAGGTTTGATATGATATGCGCCGCATCCGTTTAATCATCGAATACGATGGCACGAACTACGTTGGCTGGCAGGTGCAGCCCAACGGGGTATCTATTCAGCAACGGCTCAATGAAGCACTGTTTGCAGTGACCGGCGAATGCGTTTCAATACATGGCTCCGGCCGCACCGACAGCGGTGTACACGCCCGGGCGCAGGTGGCACATTTTGATACAGCGGTGCGCATGGCTGCCGACAAATTTGCCATTGCCATGAACATGCATTTGCCTCGGGATATTCGCGTGCTCTACGCCGAAGAAACCGACGATCATTTTCACGCACGCTTCTCTGCCAAGGAAAAGAGCTATCGCTACACCGTTCAGCTTGGCCCACACGCGCGGGTCTTCACACGCGATACCGCGCTACATATCCATACGCCCCTGGATATCGATCGTATGAACATTGCCGCCGCGGACTGTATTGGAGAACACGATTTTTCCGCGTTTATGTCCGTCGGCACCGCCATGGAAAATACGGTACGCACCATTTTTGTTTCCCATTGGACGCAGGAAGAAAACTACCTCCGCTACGATGTGACCGGCAATGGTTTTTTGTACAATATGGTTCGAATCCTCGTTGGAACCATGCTGGAGGTCGGCGTTGGCAAGTGTAGTCCGGGGATCATTGCCCGGGCAATGACCAGCGGCAACCGTGCAGATTCAGGCGCCACCGCCCCGCCTCAAGGATTGACGATGATGCGGGTGCGATACCCGGACTTTGATACGGACGAAATTTTAAAGCTGTTATGAACACAAAAATTGATGTACAACCAAATTTCGCTTGGATTGCGGAGCGGGAAGCTTACCTGCATCTCGCCATAGAAGAGGCGCGGCTGGCTGCTGCCGAAGGTGAAGTTCCCGTCGGCGCAGTGCTCGTACATGATGGAAAGATTCTTGTCCGCGCGCATAATCGTTGCCAACAAGACAATGATCCGACGGCGCACGCAGAGCTGCTCTGTATCCGGGATGGTGCCAAGCAGCGTTGCGGTCGCCTTACGGACTGCACGCTGTATGTCACCATGGAGCCATGTGCCATGTGCGCGGGCGCCGCGATCAACGCAAAGCTGGATCGGCTTGTGTTTGGTGCATTCGATATGCGTGCGGGCTGCTGCGGTTCGGTATTCGATCTCACCGATCATTGCTTTCTACACACTGTGGAAGTTTGGGGCGGCGTTTTGGCAACTGAATGTGCGGCTCTGCTGACAGATTTTTTTGTGCAGCAACGCGGCTAATTTTTATGGTCACGTGGCTGCGTATTTTTGATAGTCAAACCTCTTGGGAACCTCTAATGCAAGCGACTCCACCCAGCCCCCAGCTCCACAAAGCATGCAGCGAAAACACATAACCCTGAGATGCATCAGGTAAAAAAGAGCCACGAATGGCGCGCTTCGATATGAAGTGAAACATCGGCGTAGAGGCCGGTAGCGGTCTGGTTCACACATTGAAAGTGACCGCCGCCAATACACATGACGTGACGGTTGCGTCCAAACGCATCCGCGAGGATGACGAGGTGGTCTACGGCAGTTCCAACTATCAGGGGAGACCAAAGCGTTCCGAGATTCCCTAAAACTTGTCCGGCATTTCACAAGCTCACCGAATAAAGGGCGAAAGCCCCAACCGCTCCAGCATTACAAGAAATCGCTGCTGCCCCCTCTCATCATGTCTGATGAAGCGAAAGCCTCAGCCGCAATCCATAAATGCGGTAGGCGCCTTTTTTGTTGGAAAGCATACCAGTCAAAATCCCGGAGAAGAACATTGAATTTCTCACGTTTATTCTACCGTAACCAAGGATAAAGTTTTAAACGATGAATTTTTAGTTTCGACAGTGCTTTTTTCAGTCCAAGCGGAAAATTTACTGACCTACTAGCAATTCATATAGGATTTGAAGCAACAATGCTTGGAACGCACAAAAAGTGGAATACGTCTGTGGTGGCAGCGGTTTCTTTGTGTAGCAGTTCCATTGCAACAACATCCGATATACAATCGGTGACACGTTCGTCTAAAAACAGGAGTGAAAAAAGATACCGGAAAACGCTATTCGATCAATTTGGCTTTATATCTTAAACCGGCGCCGCTATTCAAGCGACGCCGGTTTGCATCAATCCGTAGTTTTCTATGGAAAAGACTCGTATTCGTATCTATTCAATCGCACGCGCCTTGTTCGATCATCTTGCTCTTTCGGCCTCGTCCTTCATTGGATTTTCCCGGTATAGCACAATTTTGCGGCCAATGCACTGAATCACTTCCGCGTGCGTGGCCTCTGCAAGCATTTGCGCAGCCTCTTGAGCCGTGAGCGTTGCGGTCTCAAGCACCGACAATTTAATCAATTCCCGTTTTTCCAGCGCGCTGTCCACCGCTTCGATCAGATTTTCCTGAATATCCGCTTTTCCAATTTGAAAAATTGGTGAAATACCGTTGGCCGCACTGCGCAGTTCTGCGCGTTCCCGTCCCGTCATATGGCAGTCTTCCAAAGCCCATGCAGATTGCAATAGGCGTAAACAGCCACAGGCAGGTCATCAATCAGCGCAAACGTCACGTTTGGTTTTTCTCCTGCTCTCAGCTCCTTGCGCTGTCCGCCATTGACCGTGGCCAGATAGACCCACTGGATCAGGTGTTCCTCTGTCATGGGATGTTCCACCGTGCCAATCTGCACACGGACAATCCCGCCTTCGATCTCAACGGCAGGTACGTGCTTTTCCTTGGCCGCATCCACGGTATTTGGGATAATCTCCTGCATTTTCTCTCCGCAGCAGATCATTGGTACGCCCGAATCATGTATCATTCCAACAAGATTGCCACAGTGCTTACAAACAAAAAATTTCGGTTCACGCATGCTCATTCAATTCCTCCTGGTGTAATTTTGTCTCATTTAACAATTAAATACAGTTTAAAAACCACCATAAGAATACAGGAAACCGCTCCTCATTGCAAGCGTATTTGTTTGAACCGTTTCCCGTTTTCCATGGCGTATCCGCCCTTCGCTCTCCTTTGCAGAAGTTCAGTTCATATAGTCAAACTCCCACTCGCCAAGGCGGATGCTATCGCCATCCTTGGCACCCATTTCTCGCAGCGCAGAAATGATTCCGTTTTTAATCAGCATCTGTTGAAAGCGGCGCATGCTGATATCGTCATTGGGATCTGTCGTATCCAGCAATTTTTCCACCTCGCCCCCCGTCACCACAAAGACGCCGCTGTCGTTCTTGGCAATCTTGAACCCCGGTGCGTAAGCCGACGCCTTCTCCAACTCCTCTTCCTCAAATTTTTTGATGGGCGGCAAGGTGTCCAGCACCTGCACAACCCGGTCGAGTAATGCGTCAAATCCCTGCGCCGTCGCAGCGGAAACTGGGAACACCGGCACATCCGGATATCGCTCGATAAAGTGTGATAAATAGTCCGCAGCCTCTGGAAGGTCAGTTTTATTGGCTGCAACAATCTGTGGAATGGCCGCCAATAGATCGGAAAACTTCGCAAGCTCCAGATTGATCTTTTCGTAGTCGTCAATGGGATCACGGCCTTCGGAGCCGGAAATATCCAGTACATGCACCAGCATGCGGGTACGCTCGATATGCCGCAGGAAATCATGCCCCAGTCCCGCACCGCCCGCCGCTCCCTCAATCAGGCCAGGGATATCTGCCAGCACGAACGAATGTCCTCGTCGGGTGGCTACACCTAGGTTGGGTGACAGCGTGGTGAAATGATAAGCTGCAATTTTTGGTTTTGCCGCCGTCAAGACGGAGAGTATGGTGGATTTTCCAACGGAGGGAAGGCCAATCAATCCCACGTCCGCAATGCTCTTAAGCTCCAACTCCACCTCGCGTTCCAGCGTTTTTTGTCCGGGCTGCGCAAATCGCGGTGCTTGATGAGTCGGCGTCGCATAGCGCGCGTTGCCCCTGCCACCATTGCCGCCATGCAGTACGGTACGCATCTTGTCCGGCTCGTCCATATCGGCAACGACCGCCCCCGTTTCCAGATCCCGCACAATCGTGCCGACCGGAACATGTACCATCAGCGGTGCGCCATCGTAACCGCTCATCATCTTCGCTTTCCCGCTCTCGCCATTCTGCGCACGGTAATGCCGCTGAAATCTAAAATCTAACAGCGTGGACATGCGCGGATCTGCATGAAAAATCAGGTCGCCGCCGCGCCCGCCATCGCCGCCGGAGGGACCGCCGCGCGTCACATATTTTTCGCGATGGAATGCCGCACATCCGTCGCCGCCATCGCCTGATTTTATGATGATGTGTGCTTTGTCTACAAATTGCATGGTTTCGGTCTTCCTTTGCACCTTCTGCGTCCTGCGCAAAAGCGTCAAAGAAAAATCCCCTTTCTTACTTCTGTGTTGCCGTCTCGACCGGAACCTTTGCCGCTATCTTTCGCTTTTGCACCGTTTTTTTACTGGCTGAAAACTGTACACAGACACCTGACAGCGGGCAGATTTCGCACTTGGGTTGCTGAGCGGCACAGATCTGCCGCCCGTGGTAGATCAACCAGTGGTGTGCCTTGCCCCAGTCCGACTTCGGAATGTTCCGCATCAGCTGCTGCTCAGTTTTTTCAACCGTGCTCGCCTCCGCCAACCCCATACGGTTGGATACGCGGAACACGTGGGTATCCACCGCGATGGCTGGAATGCCAAACGCATTGGACGCAACTACGTTGGCTGTCTTGCGGCCCACACCTGGCAACGTCGTCAGTGCATCAATCTCCGCCGGTACTTCCCCGCCATAAGCAGTTGTCAGCAACTGAGCTGTCGCAATAATATGTTTCCCCTTGGTGTGAAAAAATCCGCAGCTTTTGATGTATGGACTCAGTTCCTCCTCCGTCATGGCCGCAAACGCCGCAGGCGTATTGGCCACCGGAAACAGTACCCGCGTGCATTTGTTTACCTGCTTGTCCGTACATTGCGCGGACAGCATGGTCGCTACCAACAGCTCAAATGGGGTGGTGAATTCCAGCGCAGGTTTTGCGTCCGCATACGTTTCTGCCAGAATGCCTAGCGCTTGCTTGATTTTTGGTTTACTCAACATCCTTCGTTTTTCTTTCTTCCGCCCACCCGTGAGAAAAAAGTAGCCGGAACGCCCCCTGCAGCTCTATTCCATTAAAAATGTCCAAAGCAACCACCCGTGCGGCGCTTTGGACACATTGCCCGCGTCCATGCCGATCGCTGATGCTCGCCCGGTATGGATGGAATGAAACCGTTTCTCACGCAAACACCGCAATACTTGCGCGGATGTATTAACTCTTTATTTTACCATTATATTTCTTTACGAGAATATGCGCAATAGATAGCGCAAGATCCAGGATTTCCTTCTCGCCCTGCCCCTCCAGCATCACGCGCATCAGCGGCTCCGTACCGGAAGCGCGCAACAGAACGCGTCCGTTGTCCCCAAGCTTCTTCTCGATTTCCGCCTTGCGCGCCAACACGTCACAATCCTCCATGGCCTGCGTTTTAACGTCGTTGTCCACAATCACGTTCACCAATACCTGTGGATACTGGGGGATCTGTGCAGCAAGCTTGCTGAGCCGTTTTTTGGATTCGGCCACCACATTGAGCAGTGCAATCGCGCTCATCATACCATCTCCGGTGGTGTTTTTATCCAGCAGAATGATATGGCCGGATTGCTCGCCGCCAATGCTGTATTTTCCGGCTAGCATTTCTTCGAGAACATACCGGTCGCCCACCTTGGTTTCCACAACATGAACGCCCGCGTCTTGCAATGTTTTCTTTAAACCAAGATTTGACATCACCGTGACGACCAGCGTATCTTTTTTGAGTCGCCCATGTTCTTTCATATAAAGTGCCAAAATGCCCATGGCCTGATCGCCATCAACGATATTTCCATATTCATCGCAGGAAATCAGACGATCTGCATCGCCATCGAAGGCAAAGCCTAAATCCGCGCCATAGTTAACCACCATTTCCTGCAATCGTTCCGGATGCGTGGATCCGCAATCATCATTGATATTCGTGCCGTCAGGTGCACAGGATTTGGCAATTACCTCCGCGCCAAGGCCTTCAAACACGTCCTTGGCAATGGCGCTGGTTGCGCCGTTTGCGCAATCCAATACGATTCGCAGTCCTTCAAAGCGTCCCTCGGACTGTTCCACCAGAAAGTCGCAGTAGTCCTGCCGCGCACGCACGGCGGGTATGATGCGGCCAACTTCACGTCCCTCAGGATGGGCAGTCTCTTCGCCGGAACGAATCATGGTTTCAATGCGATCCTCTATCTCATCGTTGAGTTTGAATCCGTTGCCATCAAACCATTTGATGCCGTTGTACTCCATCGGATTATGACTGGCCGAGATCATGACCGCCGCATCCGCTTCATATAGCCGCACCAAATACGCCATGGCAGGCGTTGGCAGAATGCCCACGTCCAGTACGTCGCCACCGACGGAACAAATTCCTGCCGCAAGCGCCGCGCCCAACATTGGACCAGATTTTCGAGTATCCATCCCAATAAGAATACGGGGTGAATGTACCTCGTTTGTTAATACATATGCGCCTACCGCGCCAATTTTATAAGCCAGTTCCCCGTTCAGATCACGATTTGCAATGCCGCGCACGCCATCTGTTCCAAACAATCTTGTCATGAATTCAAAATTCCCTTCCCTTAAAATACGTTTTTAAGGATACTGTTAAGTCGTTTGTTCCGCTATGCCGTTTGAGAACCTTCACGATATTTATCAACGCCGCTTGTCTACAACGTCTGGAGATATTCGAGCGCACTTGTGGCCGCAACCGCACCATCGGCGCAGGCTGTCACAACCTGACGCAGCGGCGTATTGCGGATATCGCCTGCGGCAAACACGCCCGGCACGTTGGTCTGCATCCGCCCATCGGTCTGAATGGAACCGTTGCCGGCTAACGCCAGCTGCTCCTTCACAAGAGCCGTACGCGGCATAATGCCCACCGCCACAAACACGCCGGAGACGGCACTCCTGCTGTCCAGTTTTGTTTTCAAATTTTGTACCGTCAGTCCCGTTAGCTTTGTTTCGCCCTGCAATGCCGTCGCCACGCTATCCCACAGAAAATGGATCTTCGGATCCTCCAGCGCCGCTTTTTGCAGCGCCGCAGCCGCTCGCAGGGAGTCCCTGCGGTGAATCACCGTCACGGAGGAACAAAAGCGAGCCAGATACAGCGCATCCGACAGCGCCGTGTCCCCTCCGCCCACAACCGCAACGTCCTTCTCCTTGAAAAACGCGCCGTCGCACGTTGCGCAGTAGCTGATCCCCGCACCGGTCAGGCGCTGTTCCTCAGGTAGTCCAAGCTTGCGGGGCGTTGCGCCCATGCAAAGAATAATTGTTTTTGCGGAAACCTTTTCTCCCGAAGCAAATAGAATCTGCTTCTCAGGTGCGGTCAAATTGAGTCCCGAAACGCTCTCATACGAAATATTAAGTCCGAATCTGGTTGCCTGCTGCTCAATCAGTGCGCCAACAGAATAGCCATCAAGCCCATCCGGGAAACCGGGATAGTTATCAATCCGTTCCGTCTTTGCCGCTTGGCCACCCGCAAACAGTTCTTCATATAACGTAGCATCCGTGCCCCCGCGTGCGGCATACAGACCTGCTGACAGGCCAGCCGGTCCGCCGCCAATGATTGCAATATCCAGCATGATTTTATTCTCCTTGTTTTTTCGTAGCTTTAACCGATTTTGAACTGTGAATCACCAATGAAGCTTACCATTTCGGAGCGTCCACAGAAAACGTTATCACAACCATCTGCATCGGGAACATTCCGTCTTTTCCTCTTGGCTATCCGGCTCCACTTCCGTCACTGTATCTCAGGCATGAATTTAATTATATATGGAGATCGAATATCCAGCAAGTATTTTCCATCTAAGCAACCTTTCTCAGTGTAAACATCTTGTTATCCATTTCGGCGGCGGCTTCTTGGCAGGCTTGTTCCGCTAGTGCAGCATCGAATGATATAATACGCCAAACCATGTTATGAATGTCCAATCTGTTGCCCTGCCACTACGATAAGAAAAGCCCGAACATTACGTATGTCCGGCGTATGTCCGGACTTTTGATCAGCGCGCATGGATAAAGCACCTGATTATGCCACCTGCAAATTGCAATTATAATACTTGTATTCGAATGTGCTTCTATAGGAGAAATTCTAGGTTTTTCAAAAATGTTTTATCATTTCAAGCAGGAAATTCGAAGGTTTTCTATCGGTTAACCTCAGATTATAAGCGTGAATATGGCAGCAACATGCTAAAACGCTTTTTCGGAGAATTCTGATACGTTCCCTACCCCACCGTTACCACGTTCTCCGTGACAACCAACGGGAATGTTACCCGCCAGTTCCCATCGGTACGAGTTGTTGCCGTATAAAAATCACCGCACAACGTGAAGTTCGGTAGCTGTTCAGGGGTGACATCAAACACGTAATCGATATAATCCGCCTGCTCCCCGGTCTCAAAATCATAGTTGCACAGGTAGACGCTGTTGCCCTCCAACCGCTTTCCATCGCTGCCCGTTAAATATAGACGTGCATGATCGTCAAATTCTAGACGGCCCGGGATATCCATCTGGATATGCAATTTTCCTTCAATATAGCCCATCGCAGAAACCTGAAAGCCATCTGATACGGAACAAAGAATTTTTCCCGGTACAAGTACCGTATCGTATATCGGTATACTCATTTCTGCTTCGGTAATTGAATTCCCGATGATGTTGTCGCTGTATGTCTCGATCTGCTGTATCTCTGGATTGACGTCAACCTTCGCCCAGTCCACACTCAAAGGTACCTCCAGTCTCTCCTGCTTGCCGCTGATGAAACAGCGCACGGAAAAGGTTCCCTTACCGCCCGGAATATTTTCACCGTTCAATGTGGAGATTTTAATTAGGAACGTTGCAGTTTTCGTCTCCGGGTCAAATGCCACACGGCTGCAGCCTCCGCTACTGTCGAAAGGGAAGTTCATTTCATAGCTATCGAACAAATCTGTGGTATCGTCGATTCGTTTCCCCGTCAGATCCTGCATGGTAACATAGATTTCCGCAGTATCTCCATGCATGTAGGTGGACACCACTTCCATACTAATACCCTGATCCTCGCAGGATTTCTGCACCGGTATAAAAAATTGCGCAACAGTTGGGGCTCCCTCATACATCAGCGCATAGATGGTAGGTACGTTAACCGCTAACGCCGGAACCGCAAAGCACAGGCACAACACCAGTGCTACTACAAGTACAGTTTTCCTTGCGGCGCGCATCCGTACAACAAACTTTCGTTGTGCAATCTGTTTTTTAGCCACAGAAATCGTTTGCCCTATGAGTTGCTGATCCGGAATAATCTGCTCGTTCATGCTGCGATAAGTATCTTCAAACATCAAAATTCTCCTTCATAATGTTTGCAAGTTGTGCTCGTGCCCGGGCAAGCTGCGTACGCACGGTGTCAGCCTTTCGATTGAGAAGCTTTGCAATCTCCTCCGCCTGATATCCTTCATAGTAGTACAGATAGATCACGCTGCGATAAAGAGGCGAAAGCCTAGAGAGTGCCTCGGATAATCCGTTTTCCTCGGTCGTCTGTAGGGGAATCTCTTCACCTAACGGCACCCATTTTCGAACCCACGCGCTCGCCAGATGTTTTTTTTGCGCAGTTGATGGTCACACGAATGAACCATGCTTTCTGGTGTTCGTTACTTTCTAACAACGGTTGTTTTCGAAAACAGCGAAAAAACACCTCCTGAAATATATCATCTGCATCGATTTTGGATCGCGTCTGTCCATAGGCCAACCGGTAAACCATGTCTGCATATACTTGCACAATCTGCTCTGGCTCGCAAAGCGGCCGTTGTTGAAACTCCATTACCGTTTATCACCTCTTTACTATAAATACCCCGCAACACGTCCATTTGCTACAATGGAAAATCCCTATATCGTCGGAATGTATCAACCGTGCATAATTCATAAAACAAGCGCACCGTCACAAAACGGTACGCTTGTTTCATTTGGATACTCTGTCGGGTCATCATCCTGACAGCCTTAACTATCCTGCTGTTTTTGAGCAGAACTCACTCAAAGATGACTTTCCTGATTCTGAAGGATGTTTCGCAATTACTCCTTAGCAGGCGCGCCCACCGGGCAAACGTCCGCACAATTGCCGCACTCCGTGCATTTAGCGGGATCGATTTGATAACGATCTGTGCCTTCGCTGATGGCTTCTGCCGGACACTCTGCGGCGCATGCACCACAGCTGATGCAGTCTTCGTTAATTTTGAATGCCATGAAAAGTTCCTCCGTATAACGATTTTTCTCTATTATAGCAAAGCCCGTAGAAATTGCAACCGGCTTTGTTATTCCGGTTTGGACATACGCTCAGGTTTAGGATGATTTGCAGCGCTGCGGCGCCTACGCCGATAATTTGGCGTTTGCGTTTCCTCGCCGTTTGACACCGATTTTTCCGGCGGGTCGACAGGCTTTTGTTTTGCCAATTGCGTGCCTTGCATCTGGCGGGCTGGCAGGCCGTTCTGAACGCCATCCGCACGTTGAGCGGGCTGTGCTTGTCCACCTTGCTGACGATCCTCCTGCCCCTGTGGCCGGTTATTCCCACGGCCCTTGCCACCGCGGTGATGGCGCGGCTTATTCGCATCGGCCTTATCCGTCTCCTGCTCCCCGTTTGGTTGAGCACTCTGCGTATGTGACTGTGCGTTCTCAACCTGCTGCGCCGTACGTGCCGCCGCAGCTTCCGCCTGTGCGGCAATCAGCGCTTCCGGCAACGGTTCGCCTGGCTTGCCGATGAGAGAATAGTGATAGTCGCGTACATCGATCGAACCATCCAGCAGCACCAGCCGCACCCTGGTCTTCTCTGTGATCACATTGTTTTCAAGCGCAAAGCCGGGGCCATCGGGCGTGAGCACCTCCCGGTTGGTACGCGGCATTTTCTTCTTCATTTCCTCATAGCCAGCCTGTTCATATTGCAAGCAACACATCAGGCGGCCGCATAGACCGGAAATCTTTGTAGGGCTCAGCGACAAATTCTGTTCTTTCGCCATCTTAATGGACACAGGTCGAAATTCATCCAAAAAAACTTTGCAGCAGACGGGCCGTCCACAGGAACCCAGCCCACCAAGCATCTTGGCCTCGTCTCGCACGCCAATCTGCCTTAACTCAATACGCGTGCGGAATTGGGAAGCAAGATCTTTAACCAATTCACGAAAATCAACGCGTTCATCCGCCGTAAAATAAAACACAACCTTGCTGCCATTGAAGGAATATTCCACGTTTACAAGCTTCATATCCAGCCCATGCTGCTCAATTTTCTTTTGACAGATTGTGAAAGCTTCCTCTTCCTTGCCTGTGTTTTGGGCACGGGAGTTGGTGTCCTGCTCCGTAGCAAGTCGAATGACAGGTTTGAGTGGGGAAACGATCATCGTATCCTCCACCTCAGTAATGCCCTGAATGACATCTCCGTATTCCTGCCCGCGTGCAGTCTCAACAATAACGCCATTCCCCTCCTGTATATCAAACTCCACGGGATCAAAATAGTAGATGCGTCCGCTGGTTTGGAATCGTACGCCAATCACTTTTGTCATGGGATTCTCCTTTATTGATAGCTTTCCGTTCAAAATGGACGGGATGGGCTTACTGGTTTTTGTTTGCCATTGGCGGTAGCTTTGCCAACACGACATCCAATGTAAACTGTGGATTTGCGCCCGCTTGCAGCCTTTGCTGGGCAATTTCAAACATTTTAATGATACTCTGAATCTGCTTTCCTGTAAAGCGCTCTGCAATCTTTTCCGCCAACTGTTGGCGATCGATATTCTGTGTCGATGAACCGTGTATCCACAGCATCAGAGCATCGCGCAGCATGCCTTCCCAAAGCTCCAACAATATACGTACCCGTTCCGGATCCGATTTTGATTTTTTGCCGTCGCTGCCGTCTCCGCCTCCGGTTCGTTCAATCAGCGCGGTAGTCTGCGCAAAAGGCGAATCTCCCGACAGCGCCATGTCCAGTAAATCCAGCGCCTGCCTACGCAGCGCCATCCCCTCCGGATCTGCCAGTTGCCGCGCCCGGCCGAAAATGCCATCGGACAGTTGTGCGCACAACGCCGCCGTTGCTTCGTCAACGCCTTCAGCCATCAAGCCATCCTGTATCTGTTGTAATGGCCGTGCGCCGACACGTTCGATCATGCAGCGGGAACGCACTGTTGGCAGTAAACCAACCTCGCTACCCGTAAGCAGCATCAAGGTGTTATAAGGTGGTTCCTCTAAAGTTTTCAGCAACGCGTTTTGCGATTGCGCGCTCATTCGATGCGCATCAGTGATGCAGTAAGCGCGCCTTCCGCCGTTAAATCCCTGCATGCCCGTAGACGCTGTCCATTCACGCACCTGCTTAACACCTACGTTCATACCGGACAGCTCCGCGTAATTTGGACAGCCTGACAGCAATTCCGGCGTATCCGCACCAAGGCAGAACCATGCGGCAGCACGCCGCGCCAACACGGTCTTTCCGCTGCCGGACGGGCCGGAGATTAGAATTGCGTGTGGGATACGCTCGTTTTTGATACAGTTGAGCAATTTTTCGTCCATTGTTTTTAATCTACCACAAAAACGCCACCGTTGCGCACACCAAACAAGGTTGCGCCGACACGTTCCTCTTCTAGCAGATATTGAATCATCCGTTCCGTCAGTTCCTCCCCCGGCATAACAAGTGAAATTCCGGGTGGGTACGCGCCGATGGATTCACCTACAACCCGTCCAGCCGCCTGACCAATCGGCACATATGCAAGCTTATGCAGAACCGCTTCCCGTGGAGACAACCGCCGCGTGGGCATGTCAGACAAGATCTCATGCTTCCTACGAATCTCCGCAGCGGTTCTAGGCAAAGCACGGTGCCTGGGCAGTTCGTCCAAGGCTTCCAGCAGTTGATTGTACCAAACCGGATCGTCCTCCGGTGAAGTAATTAGTACAAGTCGACGCGCATCCGCCATTTCAATGAAAATATTCTGTTTTTCCAGCAACGCCGCTGCCGTAAATCCTGTTAAGCCACGCCCGGTTACATCAATGACGAGCCGCGTGCTGTCTCTTTCCGCAACCCCTGCGCCAATCCAATCCGGCAGCAGCGCCATCCCGTCGATTTCACAAATGCGTTTGCGCAGCGCATTCATACGCCGCACCTGTCCCGTCCAATCCTGCCGCGTGCCCATATAAACGGACCAGTCCAGCGATGTCATCAAGAGATAAGAAGGGCTTGAAGTCTCCAGTAGGGTCAGTACACGCTGCACCTGCTCTGGCGAAATACGGCACTCGCCAAGGTGCAGACTTGCCGCCTGTGTGAGCGCATCCATTGTTTTGTGCTGGGAATGTGCCCATAGATCGGCGTATCCGGAAAGACCCGTTGGCAACGACTCTGAAAACGGAAAATGTGCGCCATGTGCACCATCAACAAGTAGCAGCGCATCATGGGCATGAGCAATTTTAGAAAGCGCTGGAATATCCGCACACAAGCCATAATAATTCGGGCTTGTGATGAGCACTGCCGTTGCGCCAGTTTCAGTCAATGCGCTATCCAACGCTTCCGGGGTGATAAATCCATATAACTCAAGGGAATCGTTATAATCCGGAAAAAGGTAATCGATGGCGATGCCGCTGAGTACTACACCCGCAGCAGCTGATTTATGTGCATCCCGTGAGAGCAGTAGCCTATCATCCGATGAAAGTGACAAAATCATGGCTTGTACTGCGGCCGTCGAGCCATTGACCACAAAATACGAAGCTTTCGCGCCATAGGTCACCGCCATATGATTCTGTGCGCAAGCAATGGCCTGCGTGGGGTGATGCAGATTATCGGTATTCGACAACTCAGTCACGTCCCACTCGATCAGATCGCTGCGCCAGAAGCCGGACATCCCCCTACCCTTGTGTCCCGGCATATGAAACCGCGCCGCATTTTTTCGGGCATATGCACCTAGGGCTTCCGGTAAGGTTCGCCCTTCTATTTTCTTTCGATCTTCCATTGCTTGATCAACTTTCCGGCAAACGCCTCAGACGGGCTTATCAATATGGTATACCGTCTGCCACGCGTGCATACCGTCACCGCAAGCGCCTCTCTCCTGCGACCAAGGTACAACGCGCGGCATTTCCCAAGTTCTCCGTCCGCTTTTTCCAGCGGACGTATGGATACAATATCACTTAGATGCACATTTTCATCGCTACGAACTTTTTTCCCGATGATACGATCCACCACCAGCATACGGTTTGTCAACGTGTACCCATAGATCACCAAACAAAACCGATATACTAGGTATCCCATGCCAAGCAAAATGATATACAGCGTAAGCTGCACATAAAACCGCGGTAACATCCATACGACACTCAGCGTATTGCCAGCGACAATAATCCCGATAACAGCAATGAGCAGCACCGCATACAACGCACCATCTGAACGGATAAACTTCCGCTTAGGCGCAATTTTTTCCGAACAAATAAAATCTTCAACATATACTTCTTCCATAGTTTCATTATAGAGAACACCGCCAAAAAGGTCAATCAAAGTCAAGTAATATCGTGCATGGATTAGATTTAGCGAGTATTTGGAAGATATCTTCGAATAATCTCCGCTCTTGTTCATTGCAACGCGCCTTGCATTCGTGTAAAATCACAGAGTCAGTTAGCTTTCTTACTGTGATCGACAAGACAGTGTTATCGATTCGCAGTGAAAAAACTGAGGGTGTTGCATTAAAAATTCGCATAGCGATCCTCCTTAGCTCAGTTGGTAGAGCGTGCGGCTGTTAACCGCAATGTCGTTGGTTCGAGTCCAACAGGGGGAGCCAAGAAAAGCCCGAAAACAGTACGTTTTCGGGCTTTTTGTTATGTTGTGTTATGGTTTTATACTGGTATCGGCATAAAATATATCGGTTGATACGTAGGTCAATCCATCGATTGGACGGTAGGTATCCCGATAGATAATTTCCCGTCGAAGCAGTTGGCCATCATTGCTGCGATACTCCTTATAGGTGACGGCTGTTTTGCCGTCCCGCGCCTCCCGCTCAATATTGCGGGTATTAAACGGAAGGCTTTCATCCAGCATAATCTGCTCTCCAGCCGTTTCGAGCGTGCCGGTTTTTTCCGAGACGATATCGATGTATTGCCCGCCAGGGAGCGGTCTCCCGTAAATTGAAGCGGTAACAGATTGACTTTCGTTATCGACATACATAAACAGCGATACGGGCGCGCCACTGTTGTTGACAAAGCAAAAGTTTTTCCCGCCTGTGCTGATGGTTGCATCACGCCCGATTTCTACGTACCCCATCGGCCAGCTATGCGGATGACGCTCCGTTATTTTTAGATCAGCCATCATGACTGCGTTGAATAACGTGCTGGATACTTGGCAGACGCCGCCGCCAGATTCGCTCTCATAGCGCCCATTTCGAATGCCAGCTGCTTCCTTCCATCCATTTTCGACGGTTCGGTCGCCAAGAATGGCATTGCAGTCAAATGTTTCCCCATCTTCAAGTTCGATTCCATTGATGGCGTCCGCCGCCTTTTGTATGTTAAACACGCGGTTTTTCGCGTTGTACGGCGCGGATTCGAACGATGTTGTATACTGCGCAAGCAGCGATTGTTTGCTGCGAATGGAAGCAACCGTAACGACCGGAGAAATTTGCGTGTACGGAACCTCAATTACGCAATCTGTACAACGGTAGATCGCAGCCTTTACTTGCTCCATCAGCGCGTTTTCATCAATATCAATTCCGGCTTGTTCGGCCTGATAGCTTACAGGAACAGCCAAGGATCGATCAACTGCAACGGAAGCATCCATCGGCTGCGATTCATTTTCTTGAATGTAAGTCGAAAGAATGGATGACAAGTCTTCCATATCGATGGTGATTGTAGATTGAATGCTGCGTGTGCCGCCTCTTACGCCCAGCTTTGCTGCTTGGATGAGCGATGTCTCGGTATCCAAATCGGCCGCGAGACAAGCTGCGGTAAAAGTCGTCGAACCGGCAGGCAGCATCAATGTGATCACTGTGTTCATCAGGCGATTGTTGGCAGCCTTAAATAAGCTCTGGCGGGCCTCGCCAACGGTCATGGAGGACACGTTGATTCCGTCGATGACAATGCTCTTTTTGAGACGATCATCATCATTTGGTTTCTGTGCATGGCAGGCAGTCAGCGCAACCATCAATATTAAGCTTGTTGCAAATACAATTCGTTTCATGATAACAATAGCTTTCTACAGAACGTATCAAATTTACACACGTAATTTTTTACAAAAAGAATTGACATTGTTTAGGCGTGCGGTTACAATACTTAGGTGTGCGGCAGTGCTGGAATTGGCAGACAGGCACGTTTGAGGGGCGTGTGCGCAAGCGTATGGGTTCAAGTCCCATTTGCCGCACCATAGGAAAAGACCTGATTCTCTAGGAATTGGGTCTTTTCTTTTTCCAAATACCCACTTTGCAGTCCACTTTTATGGGCAAAAAGAAAAAGGGCGAATTTCTCCGCCCCAGTGTTGTAAGCCCTCCCTGTTAGTCGGTTACCTCAGGTAGGGCGCTCGATACTTTATAAAGCTATTTGATTTCCATTTTAACTACAATAATCCGTGGGAGAGTAACAGTTCCTCCCATAATTGTTGTATATGTGTACAAACCATCAGCAACGCCACAGATTGTAACAATATCATCGTCAATAAGGCGCTGCGCAATCAGGTCTGTTTTGTATTCAATATAGATCACATCGTCATATCTGCCTCTTGTTGACATACGGGCAGCGTTGGTAGACCCCCCTTCTATTACCTGCGCTACTTTTCCTGAAAACTTAACTTTCTTACCAACATAATCATCAGGATTCCTAGATAGATTCAGGAATGTTATACCAGTATTGTATCCTTTCTTTTCTTCTGCCAGTTTTGCGGCTTCTTCCTTCGCTTTCAACGTTGCTTCAGCTTTTGCCTTTTTTTCTGCTTCAAGATCGGCCGCTGCTTGCGCTTTCCTCGCTTCTTCTTCTGCTTTAATTTTTTGGGCTTCAGCATGCGCTATTTCTGCTGCTTGCTCTGTCTCAGATAATTGCAGAAATGGAGTCGCATCTGTCTTTAGCTTTTCATATTCGTCTTTTATTGATTTTAGTTCATCACCTTTTTCCTGTAGTTCTTTTTCCAGATTTGAACAGTTTTCTTTAGCTTTTTTCAGTTCTTCTTGAATTTTTGTGCACTCGTTTTTTAATGTATCGTATTCTTCTTGTTTCACACCCGATGCGCACCCGACGCTCCCACTTAGCAGCGCCACCACCAACAGGATTATCATTGCCTTTTTCATTCACTTGCCCCTCCTTTATTTGTTTTGTTTCGCACTATTCGGCAGATGTGTTATAATGCCTTTTTACAGAAGACTGTATATCTATGTTTTTTTGTGTCAGTAACTTGATTTGTTCTATATCCAGCATCTATCCATGCAATCACCTGCGAATGGTCATAATTATTTGGCCACCATGCTGAATGCTTATAAGCGGATGGAGGTAATGTATCTTGTATGATTTTTCTATTTCTTGAAACGTTAATTTGATGGATGGTTGATTCAAGTGGATCAAATACTGTTTTAGCGAAATATATTTATCGCCCTTTGGCATGCTTGGACTTCCTGCTTTCGTTACATTGCTGATATCGCTTAAATAATCGATGTGATACGGTAATCGTAATTTCTTTGCATCACAAAGTCAAGTATTTCGACATATTTTTTATCAATGAGAAATTGTTTTTTGTAATTAAAAGCATGTTATATTTGGAAAAAGGTAATTTTACATGATGATGAAGTAAACAATATGTCTATTAATGTTTCCATCATGCAAAAAGCTCTTTTCAAAAAATACTTAGCGAGCAAAGTTATTTTGGAAGACGATTTAAGCGCAGGCATTTTTGATGGCCAATGTTTTAGACCAAGGTGCTTTTAATGGAAATAATTTTATAGCATATATTCATCGGTATATAAGTAGAAGTTTTAACATTTTGGGGGATCAAACGAATGCCGAGCAAGGAACTTTTCGAATTCCAGCACCCGCATCTGACGAAGAATTGAAATGTTTTTACTCTTGTGTTGGACGCATTATGTCTGTTTGAAATGCTATTTTGGATGTGGATGGCACCGTTATATCTCTTCCTGAATTCCAAAATGGCTATGCTAATATGTATGATTTAAACTTTTAAGCACTATAAGATACGTCACATAAGATACTGGATGGTAAACTTGAAACATTAGATCTGTTTAGTGCAGTTTGACGCTTATGAAAATTTAGCAGACTTCCGGTTGTGTTTATTGTTTGTTTGAAGCGATTGGTCAAGACATTGGGTACGAACAATTCATGTCCCTTAAAATCCCTTTATACACGCAAAGCGGCAAGTGATTCCTTGATTTGACAACCCTAAAAATGATGGTTAGCAACGCTGCGGTGATGTTTTAACTCTGTCAAGGAGAAAAAAAGCCATCGTGGCATTGCGCTACGGTTTTGAATTGATATCAGCCCATGGTGACAATGTATGGTGTGAGCGCGGGTGCCGGGCTGACCGTTGGAACGGGGGTGGCCGTGGCGACTGCCGTGGGCGTTGCGGTTGGCACGGGGGTGGGCGTTAAATATCCCTCTGGGAAAGCGTCGCTACCAGGCTTGTCCGTCGCGTGCGGGGTAACGCTATCCCGCAGATACGAAGCGCCTTGGTCAAGCAGACCAGCGGCATCCTCCGCGATGCCGGAGTTCGACATGAAGAGCATAATCTCCGTCCATGCCTCCTTGCCGAGACGGCGCAGCACATCGATAAGCCGCTCCAATTTCCCATTGAGCAGTCCTTTGGTATCCATATAACAAAGTACCGCCATCATAAGGATCATAATGACTACCAATATCCCGATCAGGCGAAAGATAAATTTCATGTCGACGTTCCTCCAATAGTATACGTTATTATAGTATGGATACCGGTTATGCGCTGTAAAGATAGTGTGAACACACAATCTTTGTTGCATTATGCCGTTACACGGACACGTTCGGTATCGGCGATGGCTTTGTCGATCATAGGCACAAAATTCACGAGTGCCTCGCTTTCCCGCAGCGTGGTTAGCTGTGGCTTGGTCACAGGATGCTGCGGCACAAACACCGTGCAGCAATCCTCGTAAGGCAGAATGGAGGTTTCGTACGAGCCCATGGTCTTCGCACGGTCGATGATCTCCTCCTTGTCGAAACCAATCAGCGGGCGGAAAACCGGCAAAGTCACCGCGTCCTCAGTGACCGTCATGCTTTCAATGGTCTGACTGGCTACCTGACCGATGGATTCACCCGTGACTAGTGCCTGCGCGCCCGTTTGCAGGGCAAAGTGCTCAGCGATTTTCATCATCAACCGACGCATAAGAACGGTCGTTTCGCTCTGAGGACATTTTTCATAGATCGCCAGCTGAATTTCGGTAAACGGTACAAGATATAGGTCAATCTCACCCGCGTAGGTCGCCACAATCTTGGTCAGATCCACCACCTTATCCCTTGCTTTTTCACTGGTATATGGATAGCTGTAAAAATGCACCGCGGAGATCCGTACACCGCGCTTTGCGATCATATAACCCGCAACAGGGCTATCGATGCCGCCGGAAATAAGCAGCATGGCGTGACCATTGCAGCCCACAGGCATGCCGCCGACAGCCGCAAGCTCCCGTACATAGACAAACGCCTGATACTGCCGCACCTCAATGCCGACCTTGAGCGCAGGCACATGTACATCCACATGCAGCGATGGGTATGCATCCAGCAATATGCCGCCAAGCGTTCTGCAGATATCGTCCGAGCGCATGGGAAACCGCTTGTCCGCCCGGCGGGCGATCACCTTAAAGCCAGTTTCGCCGGTCTGCTCCACTGCTTGCCCCGTCATGGCAAGCGCGGCGGCTTGGATGGCCGCCCAGTCCTTGTCAACGGCTAGAGCGGGGCTAACGGAATGGATGCCAAAGACCCGCGTAAGCTTGTCGGCTGCGCGTTCGATTTCCAATTCCGGCACATCAAACACAAATACGCGTCCCTGTTCACGCACAACACGTACCTTTGCGGGCGCAAGCGCCAGTTCGATACGCTTCATCAGAGAACGTTCGAAAAACGGGCGGTTGAGGCCCTTGAGATGAATTTCCGCATAACGGACAAGTAAAACTGGTTCCATGATGGATCTCCTTTGTTGCACATTGTGCTTTTCTTTTTAAAAAAGAAAAGCACGGAAAGAAAAAAGCAATTAACTATACGTCGATATTTGCACACGCTCCATCCGTTCCGGTGAGCAGAAACGTTCGATCAGCGCCTTTTATATTTGCGTAAAAACGTCACAAGTTCCTGTATGTGCGTACTGACGATATCCATCTCCTCCATGGTGTTAAAGGGACAGAAGCTGAACCGAATCGCACTGTCCTGCTGTGTGGCTGGCACACCAATGGCATTGAGTACACGGTTTTTTCCATGCTTGTGCGCAGAGCAGGCCGAGCCTGTCGAAACACAGATCTGCCGCTCCGACAACGCATTGAGCAGAACCTCGCCGCGTACACCAAGAAATGACAGATTGAGAATATGCCCTGCGCCATCTTCCACGGAGGGACCATTGACGACCACATCCGGGATGGTCAAGAGATTTTGGCTCAGTCGCTGCTTGCATGCGCGCATGTTTTGAATCCAGTGCGCATGGTTCTGCCGGTAAGCCGCCAGCGATGCATCCATGCCGACAATCCCGGGAACATTTGTGGTGCCGCTGCGCAACCCTCGTTCCTGTCCGCCGCCGAGCTGTCCACCGGCAAAGCGAATTCCGTTTTTCAGATACAGCACGCCAACACCCTTAGGCGCATGGAATTTGTGACCACTGATGCTATAGAGATCGCACGGAATCGTCGAAAACGGAAGCTTGCAGAACGCCTGCACGCCATCCACATGAAAAAGTGCATCAGGCGAAAGCTTGCGGATCAGTCGATATGCCATCGCAAGGTTCGTGATGGAGCCGGTCTCATTGTTAACGTGCATCAGGGAGACAAGAACTGTATTCTGCGTGAGCGCGGTGGAAAGCGCTTCCATGGAGGCTGCGCCGGAAGCATCCGTATCCAGATACACAACGTCAATATCCTCGCGGCTTTCCAGCGCACGGAACACTTCATAAACGGAGGGATGCTCCGTCATGCAGGTGATGATGCGTTTTTTTCCCCGCACCGCATTGACAGTGCCGAGAACGGCCATATTATTGCTCTCCGTACCACCGGAGGTATAGATCATTTCATCCTGCGCACAGCCGAGCGCATCGGCCATGCGTTGTCGGCAGGTGTTGACAGTGCGCTCCACAGCCACGGCGGGCGCATAAGCACTAGCAGGATTAAAATAGCCGTCCGTCATAGCGGCATGCACCGCATCTGCGGTTTCGGTCAGAACGCGCGTGGTCGCGCTGTTATCAAGATAAATCATAGCATTCACTCCAGGCTGCCATACTTCCCTTTTTTACGAACCACCGTGGCATATGGTGGCTGATACGCCATACTATGCGATTTCAGGAGAAACTGCGTTTATTAGTATACCATACGGCCTATGGTTTTTCCATTGTGAGATTCCCGCAAAAACGATTGACAAAAATTGCAGCTTCCAGTAAGATGGCGATTCACTGAGGATGGATAAACATCGGCTGTCCTGCCCATAATGATACTGATAACAGAAAGGACTCTGATCCACATGAAAAAAACGCTGATTTTTGTGCTGATTGCACTTCTGGCGCTAACTGCGCTCACCGGCTGCAAAAAAAAAGCTGCGGCAAATCCCTTTGCCGACATGACAACTGAGCAGATTATCGAAAAACTATACGAAGATCTGCCGGAGGGTACGGAGCTGCCCATGCTGGCCAACACCGCCATTACCAGCGAGAATATTTCTTACTATGCCGGTACTGATATTTCCTTTAAAGAGGGCACGGCCAGCGAACCACTGATCAACGCCATTGCATATTCGGTATGCGTGTTCCGCTTGAACGACAGCAAGGACAGCACCGACGTACAGGCTGCAATTAAAGCCAACGTCAATCCGAACAAATGGATCTGCGTGGGCGTGGATGAACAGAACGTTATTGTAGACGGCGCGGGCGATATTGTTATTTTGATTATGGCGGACGGAGCCAGCACGCTGCACGATACCTTCAAAAAGCTGGCCGGAAAATAATTCGGTTGGTTCCACTGCTACGGTTTTTTTCTCATCCCTTTCTTTTCCAAAAAAGAAAGGGATGATTGATTATGCTTTTTTCGTCGCTCACTTTTCTATATCTGTTTTTACCGCTGACTTTGACAGCCTATTATCTCGCACCGAAAAAAGCAAAAAATGCGGTGCTTCTTCTTGCATCGCTGCTGTTTTATTTTTATGGCGAGCCAAAGTATACGCTTCTGCTTGTCTTTTCCTCGCTCAGCGATTGGCTGCACGCACTATATATTGAAAATCACCGGACAGAAAAAGGTGCCAAGCGCGCGCTAATCTCCTCCATCGTCATCAATCTGCTCATGCTGGGCGTGTTTAAATATACCGATTTTCTCATTGGTACGGTCAATACGGCCTTTGGAATGGACATCCCGCTCACAAAACTGCCGTTGCCCATTGGAATCAGTTTCTTTACTTTCCAGACCATGAGTTACACCATTGATGTCTATCGGGGAAAAGCGCATGCCCAGCGAAATTTACTGACGCTTGCGACCTATGTTTGTCTGTTTCCGCAACTGGTGGCCGGCCCAATTGTACGCTATGTGGACGTTGATGCCGCGCTGGCAGATCCGCGCACGTCCTATGCGCAGTTTGCCTATGGCGTGCGCCGATTTGCGTTGGGTCTCGGCAAAAAGATATTGATTGCCAACACGCTGGGCGAGTTGCACGCAAAGCTGTCCGGCGCGGCGGAAGCCAGTTGGCTTGGCAGTGTCTTTTTGATGATTGCCTACACGCTGCAAATCTATTTTGACTTCTCCGGATATTCGGATATGGCCATCGGCCTTGGCAGCATGCTTGGCTTTTCTTTCCCGGAAAATTTCAACTATCCCTTCATTGCGAAGAGCATCACCGATTTCTGGCGTCGGTGGCACATGACCCTCTCCGGCTGGTTTCGGGATTATTTGTATATTCCGCTTGGCGGAAACCGCGTGTCAAAGGGCCGTTGGGCATTCAACATCCTCGTGGTATGGGCCGCCACGGGTCTATGGCACGGTGCAAGCTGGAATTTTGTGCTATGGGGCGCATACTTTGGCGTATTGCTGCTCTTGGAAAAACTGTTTTTGGATCAGTGGATTGCACGTGCGCCCCGTTGGATAGGGCATGCCTATACGCTCCTGTTTGTGCTGTTCAGCTTTGTGATCTTCAGCAATGATACGCTCGCCGGCATCGGTGCGCAGACAGCCGCGCTGTTTGGCGGCGCAAAATGGGTTAGCACCGAGGCTGCCTATTATGTGAAGAGTTATGCGGTGGTGCTGCTCGCCGCTGTGGTAGGCAGCACGCCTCTGCTCAAGCGCGGTGCGGAACGGCTCACGGTAAAGCTGCCAAAGCTCGCCGCCGTATCGGAGGTCGTGCTGTGCACCGCACTGCTGCTGATCTGCACAGCCATGCTGGTGGACAGTTCGTTCAACCCGTTTCTATATTTCCGGTTCTAACGATACGCGTCTCAGGCGGTTGTAGTTCTGGAAAAAGAGAGCGTAAGGAGGGTATCGCGCATGAAAAACAAAATTCTATCCGTTGCTTTTTCCGTTCTGTTAGCGGTGCTATTGATCTGCATTCTGCTTGTGCCGGATCAGGAAACTTCCCTTACGGAACGCCGTGCGCTTCGGCAGTTCCCCACCGTTTCCTGGAAGGGCATCTATTCAGGGGAATGGATGGAACACCTGGAGAGTTGGCTGCCGGATCAGTTTCCGGGGCGGGAGACGTTCCGATCGGCCGCGTTGCTTTTCCGCACGAATGTGCTGATGCAGTCTGATTATAATGGTGCGTATGTCGCAAACGGAAAAATCGTAAAAACCGAATATCCGCTCGACGAGCAGTCCGTCATCCGGTTGGGACAAAAGATTGATGCACTGACTAATGCGTATTTTACAAAAAACCATGTCTATTGTGCCCTGATTCCCGATAAGGCGGCCTATTTGGCAGAGGCTAGCGGCCACCTATCGCTGGATTTTACCCGCATGGAACAGCTTCTTGCAGAAAACTGCCACAGCGCGCAGTATATTTCGCTATCAAAACAATTGACTGCAGAGGATTATTATGACACGGATATCCACTGGCGTCAGGAACGGATTTTGCCCGTTGCGGATCATTTGGCGGAGCATATGGGCGCAATGCTAAGCCATCCGGTGGACACGACACCGTATACCTATACGCCCTTCTATGGTTCCTACTACGCGCAATCGTCTGGCGTTCGGCCGGATACACTCGTGTATCTCACCGACGTCTATACAAACGCGGCCATTGTGGATAACTTGCAAAAACCGGAAGTGACGACCGTCTACGAACCAGATGCACTGGGAAAGATGGACAGCTACGATGTCTTCCTTTCTGGTGCGACTCCGCTGCTCACCCTGACAAACGCCGCTTCCGAAGCGCCTGCCGGCAGACGAACGCTCATCCTATTCCGGGATTCCTTCGGCTCCAGCCTTGCGCCGCTACTGCTCTCCGGTTATGAACGCATCATCCTTGTGGATCTACGATATATGTCCAGCGCTCTGCTGCCGGATCATCTGGATTTGACGAATCCGAATACCACGGATATCCTCTTTCTCTACGGTACGCAGCTAGCCAACAACAGCGCGCTGCTTCGGTAGTTGCAAATCCGGCAACTAACTCGTATAATAATAAACAATTATTAATATAAAGGAGTTGATTTCGTCTTATGGACGACGGCAGTCCGATAGGATACATCGTTCTAATCGTTTTGTTTCTTCTCATTGGTGCCTATTTTTCCGCAGCGGAAACCTCGCTTGCCTGTGCCAGCCGCATACGCATGATGAGCCTCGCGGACAATGGCGATAAGCGGGCAAAACGTGTTCTCTATATCCTAGATCATTTCGACAAGGCTCTTACCACGATTTTGATCGGCAGCAACATTGTGAATATTGGCTGTGCTTCCATAGCAACGCTGATGGCCACCAAGCTTTGGGGATTGTCTGCGGTGACGGTGACCGCGATCCTTACAACGCTGGCGGTGTTTTTGCTTGCGGAAATGTTGCCAAAGCGATTTGCTAAAGCGTGTAACGAAAAAATGGCACTGGCTTTCTCTGGTAGTCTGCTGTTTCTGATGAAGGTGCTTGCTCCGGTCGCGTGTGTATTCGCCGCATTGAGCGGTTGCATCAGCAAGCCATTTAAAAAGCAGGCAGAAGAGCCAACCGTCACAGAAGACGAACTGTACGATATTATCGAAACCTTTGCCAACGAAGGTGCAATCGATGGGGAGAAGACTGAATTGGTGCAAAACGCGCTGGAGTTCTCCGACACGGTTGCCGAGGATATTCTGACGCCCTGGAATCATGTGGTCAAGGTGAGCGTCACCATGACGGACGCACAGATTCTCGCTGTGATTAAAGAAAACATTCATTCCCGTCTGCCCGTTGTGGACGTGCACGGCGAAATCATCGGCATGCTGCAAATTCGAAAATACCTCAAAGCCCATCTCGCCGGCACGGCTCCGCTCATGAAGGTGATGGATGCGGTTCGTTTTGTCAATGCCAACACCGCCATTGATGATCTGCTGCCCGCAATGAGCGCGCTGAAAACACAGATTGCCGTTGTACGTGACGATGATGGACGTGTGCTTGGCGTAGTGAGTGTGGAGGACATTTTAGAAGAGCTGGTCGGTGAAATCTATGACGAGGATGATCCCATTGAGATCACCGCTACGCAAGGGGGGTGCAAGCCATGACAGGCACAACCGTTTGGCCATATTTAGCCATCATTGGGTTGATTACGCTGTCCGCATTTTTTTCCGGTAGTGAGATCGCGTATTCTTCCGCGAATGTGCTTCGGCTACGCAGTGCAGCAGAAAACGGAAAACGCTCCGCAAAGTTAGCCTACAACATCTATAAAATGTACGACAACGCACTCATTGCCATCCTCATTGGCAACAATCTCGTCAATATTGCAGCTTCCTCTGTAGCAACGGTCATTGCAGTGTCACTGCTTGGCGACGCGGGCGCATGGATTGCGACGTTGATTATGACGCTGTTGATTCTAACCTTTGGGGAAATTATGCCCAAAATAATCGCCATGCAGACGGCCGATCATTTTGCAAGGATCGTAGCGTTGCCGCTGAACATCCTCATGACATTGCTGTTTCCGGTGATATGGCTCGTTAATCTGCTGCTCAAGGGATTTGACAAACTCTGGCGGAACAAGGTTTCCAGTGGCCCGAGCATCACGGAGGACGACCTTGAGACGATTCTCGATACGGTTGAGGATGAGGGCGTGATCGACGAGGAGCGAGCCGATCTTTTGCAAAGTGCGCTGGATTTTGACGAAGTGCTGGCCTATGAGGTGCTCACGCCACGCGTGGATATGACCGCCATTGATGCGGACGGCCCCATGGATGAAATTATGGAGACAATTCTGGATTCCACCTATTCGCGGATTCCTGTCTACCGGGACACGATCGACAGCATCATCGGCGTGCTGCATCTGAACCGTGTATTTAAAGAACTTGTGGATGGAAACGAGATCGATGTGGAGGCGCTTATGATGTCCCCCGTATTTGTCCATAAGACCATGCCGCTGCCAGACGTACTCAAGGTCATGAAGATCAAGAAGAGTCACCTTGTGATTGTCACGGATGAATATGGCGGCACCATGGGTGTCCTCAGCATGGAGGATGTGTTGGAACAGTTGGTTGGTGATATCTGGGATGAGTCCGACATCGTAGAAGATGAATTTATTGAGCTTGGCAACGACCGATATGATGTGGACGCAGACGTGAGGATTGAAGATTTTTTTGAAGAATTGGATATCGACGACCGTGATTTTAACGACGACAACACAACCCTTGGCGGCTGGGCCATCGAGCAGCTTGGAAAATATCCCCGCGTAGGAGACCGCTTTGATTATAAAAATCTAACCATCACGGTAAAGAAAAAGAAGAAGTTGCGTGTCATTCGTCTGCTGGTGCAGGTGCAGGCTCTCCCGGAAGAGGCGCAGAAAACGCTCTAGGACATGTTATTATATCCCCTATTCTCTGAACGGTTTCGGTATTTTGTTTGCTGTTTTTGCGTTCTGAGTCCTGCATTTAACCATCGTAACCCTGCAAATTCTCCGCTTAAATGGACAAAAATCCATTTAAAAAAGAAAATTTTTCTTTTGGAAACATGCCCGCCTCCGAAGCGTTATCAAGCAAGGATTGATTGCGCTTACCAGAACGGACAGGCAATCGCATATGAGCGCACACTTGGTCTTTGTAATCACCGGGTGTACGCTCATTCACTTAGACGAATACGTTTTGTAGAAATCGAAGGGATCCCCTTGCCGAGGTTCCCATGAATATGGCAGAGCGTTGCCAGGAACGAAAAGGACACTACCCCAGTCGGATACTGGCGAACAAGATTTATCACAACCGTAAGAAGCTTCAATCTCAACGGATATGCGCGGCGTTTATACGTTGACGTTATAGATACGCCTGACTGCATCCTTATGCGGCATCAATACAACGAAAACACCTACAATGTTTAGCGCCATGGCGCATACGATCACCGAACGGACGGGCAAAAACTCGCCTAGTACCCCTGCAATCAGCTGGCCGCCAATTGCACCAAGGATATTTAACATTTGGAATATGCCGTTGAAACGTCCCCGCATGATGTCCTGCACATAGTTTTGTGTACCGGACAGGCGGATGTTGTAGCTTGTAACACTCAATATTCCTTCCACCAGCTGAACACACAGCATGCCGATTAATGGCAGGAACAGATAAGTCCCTTCCATTACGGAAAGAATTACGTATACAAAGATCGCGATAGCAAATTTCTTCCCCGCAGGAAAACGATAGCGATAGTGAATCGTACCACCAATGAGCCTACCCACGGTGGAAACGGCCATGATAATGGTATAGTGCGTAACATTGAAAACTGCATGAGATTTAAAATAGGGTAGCGTCAACGTGGAGACAACGGCATATGTCAACGTTGAAACAAAGAAATACCAGGTGATGGTCGCAAGTCCCTGCTCCCGGTTTAAATAGGCAATGCCATCCTTAAAATCCGTAAGGAAGCGCTTGCGGTTGAACTTCTCTTTTTCACGAATCTGCTCGTGGGCTTCTCCTGAGGTGATGCGCGTCTCGGCCAAGGCGGCGATAAAAAACGTGACCGCATTGAATACAAACAGTGGGGCAAGGCCGATGCTCTGATAACAAACACCGGCAATGGGCACCATGATGGTGGTTGCAAGTGGCTGAATCAGACTTGCGATCGAGTATGCCCGGGTAAAGTTTCCCCGTGAAATCAGCGTTGGATAAAAGCTCTCGTAAGCCACGGCATAGACGCTATCGATAGCCCCTACAAACATGGCCACCAGAATAAAAACCGGATAGTTGAACCACTGCCGCCTGAGCAGCAAAAAAATCAGCACATACAGCCCACTGGAAAGAAAGTCCAACGTATAAATGACCTTTCTACGAGAAAAACGATCCAGAAATGGCCCTGCCAGCAGCGGCATAACCACCCGCGGCAGGGAATAGCAGACCATAAAGAACGCATACAGAAAGACGGAATCCGTGTAATCCAGCACCAGCAGGCCAATGGCAAAGCCCGCCACGGCGTTTCCCAACATCGAGACGACGGTGCCGAGGGTAATGATGGTGAAATCCCGCGTCCATAGCGGTTTGTTTGGCAATAGTTCCATAATAAAAAGCAATATAGCATGATCAATGCACAAATGCAACTTCGATTGTCACATTTTGGAATGAATTTGCGCGCAGCCGCCCACATTTTCCTGACAACTGCACGACAGCGGAATCCTTACGATCCAACTTGAATTTGATGGACATGCCGTATATAATGCGGATAACGATTGCGATGCCAACGAAATTCTGTGAATACAGGCAGAACCTACATTCGCAAACTAACAAAGCTATAGCATGTGGAGGAAACGTATTTGATGGATCCCAATCTGGCCATGGAAGTGTTGAGCCGCGCACAGTCGGGCGGCGCGGATTATGCCGAACTGTTTATGGAGGATACGGAGAGCACGCACATCGAACTGCTCAACGATTCTGTGGAAAAGGCCAACTATGTCCGCATCAGCGGCGCGGGGATACGGGTGTTGCTCGGTACGCGCAGCGCATACGCCTATACGGCGGATCTGTCCCCCACTGCCTTACGGGATACCGCCGCCGCCGCTGCTGCCGCACTCAAGGGCACCAAAGCGGAACAGGGAATTGTTTTCTCCATGCAGCGATACGTCACCGCGCAGCAGATTCCGTTTGCTTTCGTGAGCAACGACAGGCGCGTAGCACTACTGAAAAGTGCTGCAAAAGCAGCACGGTCGACTTCCGCTGAGGTGTCGCAGGCGCTGGCTGGCTATCTCGATCAGGTGCAGCGGGTGATGATTGCTTCGAGCGATGGTATTCTTGTCTATGACGAACGGCCACGCACTCGTGGTTATGTACGTGCGGTTGCGATGGCCAACGCACAGGCGCAGACCGGCTTTGATGGCCCGGGTTGCTGCCGCGGATTTGAAGCTTACAGCGGCACAATTGACCTCGACGCAGCAGGGTGTACGGCCGCCAACATGGCCGTGACGATGTTGCATGCGCCGGAATGTCCCGCCGGGGTGCTACCAGTGGTGATTGATGGTGGATTCGGCGGCGTAATCTTCCACGAAGCCTGCGGGCATGCTCTGGAAGCAACTAGCGTAAGCAAAGGCAACAGCGTATTCTGCGGCAAGCTCGGGCAAAAGATTGCAAGCAATTGCGTGAGCGCCGTGGATGATGGTACGCTGCCAAATGAGTGGGGCTCCATCAATATTGATGATGAAGGCACGCCCGCCCAGCGCAATCCGCTCATTGAAAATGGCGTGTTAAAAGGATATCTCATCGACAAGCTTGGCGCGCGTCGCATGGGCATGCAGATCACCGGCTCATCCCGCAGACAAAGTTATGCCTATGCACCCACCTCACGCATGACAAACACCTTTATCTGTGCGGGCAACGATAGCGAGGACGAGATGATTCAAACCGTCGGTGAAGGACTGTATGCGAAGAAAATGGGGGGCGGCTCCGTGAACCCGGCCACCGGCGAATTTAATTTTGCCGTGAACGAGGGCTACTGGATCAATAACGGGCAGATCGTTACCCCCGTACGGGGCGCAACGCTCGTTGGAAAAGGCGCGGACGTGCTGCAAAAAATTGACCGAGTTGGTCCGCGCATGTGGATGGCGCAGGGCATGTGCGGCTCCATCTCCGGTTCGGTTCCCACCAATGTCGGGCAACCACGCATCCGCGTATCCGGCATGACCATTGGGGGCAAAGGAGGTGCCAAGCTATGAATCGAAATGAGTTTGTGAAGCATGCGCTCAATTTCGCGATGGAAAGCGGCTGTACCGCCGCCGAGACTTTCTATGCGTATAACAACGCATTTGAAGCGGGTGCGCTTCAAGGTGAAATTGACCGTTATAGCGTATCACGCACGGCGGGTGTAAGCGTACGTGTACAGAAGAACGGCTGTGATGGATATGCCTACACAGAGTGTCTGGACGATCCGGAGGCGCTCGTCACGCATGCCATGGATAATGCTGCCTGTCTAACGGTCGGAGACGAACATCCCATGCAGACGAAACAACGTTATCAAAAATTGGTTTTCGCAGCGCCGCCGTTGGTGAAGCTGCCGGAATCGGAAAAAATCGATCTGGCGTTGACACTGGAGCGGCTGACGCTGGCTGCTGATCCCCGGGTGGAGCGTGTTGTTTGTTGCAATGTTGAAACCCGTGAGGGCGGCATTGAAATGCAAAACACGCAAGGACTATTGGCCACGCGGGAGAAAATGTCCGCCTACTGCTACGTGGAACCGGTCGTCCGGCAGGGCGATGAAGTACAGACCGGCTTTGCGTTCCGCATGGGCATGGATGCCGCGGACATTGAAGGCTGCGCACGGGATGCCGTAGCGGACGCAGTCACTCGTCTAGGCGGTGCGCCGGTTCCTTCCGGCAGTTACCGGGTATTGCTGAAAAATACCGTCATGGCAGATTTGCTGAGCGCGTTTTCACGCATGTTTTCCGCAGCGGAAACGCAGCGTGGCTGTTCCCTGCTGCAGGGACTGGAGGGACAGACAATTGCCAACCAACGCATCACACTGACGGATGATCCCTTTGATCCGATCGCACCGCGGGCATTTGACGGTGAGGGTACGCCCTGCATCATGAAACATGTGATCAAAAATGGCGTTCTGCTCACGCTGCTGCATAATCTCAAAACCGCAAAGAAGGCCGGCGTAGCCAGCACCGGAAACGCAGTGCGCGCATCTGCGGCATCCGCGGTCGATGTCGGCCCAACGGTGCTGCGGCTTCAAGCGGGTACGGACGATCCGCATACGCTGCTCTGCAGCATGAGCGACGGGCTACTCATAACCGATCTGCAAGGGTTGCACGCGGGTGTGGACGCTGTTAGCGGAGATTTTTCGCTCAAGGCTGCAGGCCGTCTGATCGAGCAGGGCAAGGATGTGCGAGCCGTATCGCAAATTACGATTGCGGGCAATTTTCTTACGTTGCTCCAAAATGTTTCCGCACTTGGAAACGATGGCACATTCACTATGCCGTCCAGCGCATATGTCAACTGTCCAAGCGTGCTGATTGATTCGCTGCAGATCGCAGGTGCATCACCCAATAAAAAACCTTGATTTTTGAAGTTTTTATTGACACCAAGACCTGCATGTGTTATCGTTTCAGAGTGCCCCGTCTGGGGCTCACTTTATGATGTTTTGACCTTGGAAATGGAGGGTTTATTACCATGGCAGCAGATTCACGAGTTAAAATTACCCTAGCCTGCACCGAATGTAAGCAGAGAAACTACAACACGTTTAAGAACAAAAAGAACGATCCCGACCGGCTTGAGTTCAGCAAGTACTGCCGGTTCTGCCGCAAGCACACGATTCATCGTGAAGCTAAGTAAGAAGGGTGTGTAATGATGGCAACCAACGAAAAAAAGGTTGAACTCAAACGTAAGCCGAAAAAGGAACATAGGTTCCATCCCATTCGCTATTGTCGCGAAATGTTCGGCGAACTCAAAAAGCTGACGTGGCTTACCGGAAAAGAGCTTTTTTCCCACACGCTGGCGGTCATTGTCTTTGTATTGGTGATGGCTGCGCTGATCGGCGTGTTGGATCTTGCGTTCGCAAACGGCTTAGCGCTGATCAGCAAGATTAAGATCGGGTAAGGGCAGATGAGTCAGGAAGCAAAATGGTACGTGGTGCATACCTATTCCGGGTATGAGAACAAGGTCAAGGAAGATCTTGAAAAATCCGTGGAAAATCTTGGCCTGCAGGAAATTATTCTGGAGGTAAAGTATCCTACGGAGGAAACCATCGAGATTTTGCAAAACGGCAAGCGCAAGGTTACTCAACGGAAGGTCTATCCCGGTTATGTCATGGTAAAGATGCTCGTCGATGTTGTCGAAAAAGAGCGCCCGGCCGAAAAGGGTGGCGGCGTTACGACGGATCTTGTCATGAATCCACGGGCTTGGTACGTTGTACGCAACACGCGTGGCGTAACTGGCTTTGTTGGTCCGGGAAGCAAGCCTGTTCCGTTATCTGACGAAGAAGTGACCGCCATGGGTGTTGAGCGCATTCCGATTATGCTCAATATCGAGGTTGGCGAGCAGGTTCGCGTCGTATCCGGCCCGCTTGAAAACTTTATTGGCCGCGTCGAGGCGCTGGATGCCGAACGCCAGAAGGTCAAGTTGACCGTCAGCATGTTCGGCCGCGAAACGCCGGTGGAACTGGAGTTTATCCAGGTGCAAAAGCTCTAGGCTCGTAGCCATTCGAGCGTTGCAATCCCAGATGACAGGGATTAGGCTGTGAACATTTTTTCGCAGATGACACAGCGCAGAAATGACTGTGAACCCATCCTCACAACGGCATGTCAGTTGCCGGTTATGAGGCAACATCGCCTATGAAACGCACATGTTGTGCGTTTTACATGGAACCGTGGCAGGGGGCGGCACCCCGTTTGACCACAAACATTATTTGGAGGGAACTGCAATGGCAAAGAAAATTGAAGGTTACATTAAGCTGCAAATACCGGCAGCAAAAGCAACGCCCGCACCGCCGGTCGGCCCCGCGCTCGGTCAGCACGGCGTGAACATCATGGGCTTCTGCAAAGAGTTTAACGAGCGCACTCAGAAGTCGGCCGGTCTCATTATCCCGGTCGTCATCACGGTCTATCAGGATCATTCCTTCTCGTTTGTGACGAAGACCCCGCCAGCTGCTATTCTCATCAAGAAGGCATGCGGCATCGAGTCTGCGTCCGGACAGCCCAACAAGGTCAAGGTTGCCAGCATCACCAAGGCGCAGGTGCGTGAGATTGCAGAGCTGAAAATGCCCGATCTGAACGCTGCCGATGTGGACGCTGCCATGCGCATGGTCGAAGGTACTGCCCGCAGCATGGGCATTACCGTCGCTGAATGAGGAGGAAACAAATATGAAACACGGCAAGAAATATACTGAGAGCAAACACAGCATCGACAATGCCAAGCTGTATGATATTCGCGAAGGTTTGGAACTGCTTCTGACCACCGCGAAGGCAAAGTTCGATGAAACCATCGAAGCATCCATCCGTCTCGGCGTCGATCCCCGCCATGCCGACCAACAGGTTCGTGGTGCGGTCGTTCTACCGCACGGCACCGGCAAGAAAGTTCGTGTGTTGGTGTTTGCAAAAGCCGACAAAGCGCGCGAGGCACTGGAAGCTGGCGCTGATTTTGTTGGCGACGAGGATCTGGTTAAGAAAATTCAGACCGAAAACTGGTTTGATTTTGATGTTTGTGTCGCAACGCCTGACATGATGGGCCTCGTTGGCCGGATTGGTCGTGTCCTTGGTCCTAAGGGTCTCATGCCGAACCCGAAGTCCGGAACCGTCACGATGGACGTCGCCAAGGCAATCACCGATATCAAAGCCGGTAAGGTTGAGTATCGCGTTGATAAAACCAGCATCTGCCACTGCCCCATCGGAAAAGCCTCCTTTGGCGCTGATAAGCTCCATGAAAACTTTTCAACGCTGATGGATGCCGTTGTCAAGGCAAAGCCATCCGCTGCTAAAGGTACCTACCTCAAGAGCGTTGTGCTAAGCAGCACGATGGGCCCAGGCATCAAGTTTAACACAACTAAATTCTAAATTGTGATTTCGCATCCGGCAGCCATCTTGTAAAGATCGACCAAGCCGGATGCGGATGATTTGTTTTTTCAAAAGATTGACGCCACTATTGAAACTATGATATAGTCATAGTGATAACAAATCGCCAGAGACAGCCGGCTGCGGATTTATCCGCGTAAGTCCTGCCGAGGTGAGCAGACAAAAGCTTTGTTTTTGTACGCAACCCTCCCGTCTTTCGGCGGGCGGGTTTTTTATTTTTTCGCATAAGGAGGTGAAACACATATGGCAAACGTACAAAATATTGCAGCAAAAGCAGAACTGGTGAGCGGAGTTTCCGAAAAACTTGAGAAGGCGTCCAGCGTGATCGTTTTCGATTATCGTGGTCTGACGGTTGGAGAAGTGACTGAACTGCGCAGTGAGATGCGTAAAGCAAACTGCGAATACTTCGTTTTAAAAAATCACATCGTCTCTCGCGCATGCAATGGCAGGAACATTGAGGGTGTGCATGACATGCTTAAAGGGCCCAGCGCATTCGCAATCTGCTATGATGACGCCGTAACCCCGGCTCGCATTCTCAAGAACTTCATCAAGAAGGTCAAGAAGTGCGAAATGAAGGGCGGTATCGTCGAAGGCACCGTCATGAACGCCAAGCAGGTGGAAGCGCTTGCGGATCTTCCGAGCCGCGAAGTACTCATCGCCCGGTTGCTCGGCAGCATGATGTCCCCCATTTCGGGTTTGGCGATCGTACTCGATCAGATCGCAAAGAAGCAGGCGGAATAACTACCAAAGAACTAAAATTTGCGGCCAGACCGCATGAAAAGAATTATTGGAGGATATTATGGATCAGGAAAAACTCATTGCAGATATCAAAGCAATGTCCGTATTGGAACTCAGCGAGCTTGTAAAGGCACTTGAAACCGAATTTGGCGTGTCAGCAGCCGCATCGGCAGTTGCTGTTGCCGGCCCAGCCGCCGCCGTCGAAGAAGTCGAAGAACAGACCGAGTTTGACGTCGTGCTCACCGAAGTTGGCCAGGAAAAGATTAAGGTCATCAAGGTTGTCCGTGAATTGACCGGCCTTGGCCTCAAGGAAGCCAAAGATGTTGTTGACAAGGCTCCCGGCAATGTCAAGGAAGCCGTCTCCAAGGAAGATGCCGAGAAGATCGTTGCTGCATTCAAAGAAGTTGGCGCAACCTGCGAAATTAAGTAAATCAGTCCTGATGCAGGCAACATGGAATTTGGTTCCATGGCATCTCAAATTGTCAAGAAAGCCGGATCAAGCGCAAGCTAGATTCGGCTTTTTGTGTTGCGGATACGCTCAACCATCCACATGTACCCATTTGTAAAACGGAAACGCCAAACGTGTTCTTCATCAGCGTAAGCGTTAAACACCTGCTTCAGCATCCATCCGAAGCTGTTCCGTCAATATCGTTCGGATGATCATTCTGTAGCACACTCGTTCATTGCGCCCAGCAACATTTGCAGTCCATGCTCCAGCGCAGGCAGCACCGGCACTAGGTTCTCTTTTGCCGCCTTCGGACTACCGGGTAGGTTGATGATCAACGATCGTCCACGAATCCCCGCAACGCCTCGAGACAGCATGGCACGCGGCGTGATTGGCAGACATGCCGCACGCATGGCTTCCGGTATGCCTGGCACCATCCGCATGCATACCGAGCACGTGGCTTCTGGCGTAATGTCCCGCAGAGAAAACCCTGTCCCACCCGTGGTTACAATCAGTGGTACATGGCATTCATCGGCCAGTCGTATCAATTCCTCTTCAATTCGTTCCTGTTCGTCTGGTACGATGGTCACGCCGATCACCGCATAGTCAGCCACGCTCAACAGTTTAGCCACCAGCGGACCCGCTGTATCTTCTCGTTCACCGGAAAAGCCTTTATCGCTCACCGTTACAACAGCTGCCTGCATATCGTTATGTCCTCCAATATCAATGATTTTGATTCATGCCCTACAAAATCGTCTTCTTTAGTATATCAAGAAATAGTGTCTACAGATAAGTAAAGTTTGGGATTGTTTACCGCCCACGTGGTATTTTCTTTTCCCCAGTCGTTTTTTGTTCCAATAAATTGAATGCAACCAATACGATGAAAGAAATGGCGAGATTGATCAGCACCCATCTGTATGCAAGCGCATCGTTCCCTTCACGCCACAGTTGATATACCGTTGTAGATACCGTTGCTGTACGGCCCGGAATATAGCCGGAAATCATGCTGGTTGCGCCATATTCACCCAATGCACGCGCAAAAGAAAGAACCATACCTGCTAGTAATCCCTGCCGGCATACAGGCAAGCGCACACGCCAGAACACGCCGACATTGGAAAGCCCAAGCGTTTTGCCAGCATCGGCCAGATCTTCATCAAAGGATTCAAACGCACCGCGCGCCGTGCGATACATTAGTGGCAGTGCAACAATAATTGTTGCGAAAATGGCGGAAAACC
Source organism: Clostridia bacterium (assembly GCA_036651815.1). Taxonomy (GTDB): domain Bacteria; phylum Bacillota; class Clostridia; order Christensenellales; family CAG-138; genus JAVVXB01. Next base: position 7,789 of record JAVVXB010000021.1, on the reverse strand, counting down.
ACTGCATAGTTAGTTTCTGCCCGGTTGTTTCTAATACGGCCGCCCCGATTAAACTCTTTGGCCCAAGTGTCTTAAGTAGAAAAAAGCCAACAACCGTCGGCGGCAGTACCATCGGCAGCGTCAGTAAGCAATCAAGAATGCCCTTGACGACCCGTGGAGTCTTTGCCACATAGTAAGCCAGAAAAATACCGAGAAGATAGGTCATTACGGTTGATATACCCGCTATGCGCAATGAATTGAGCAGTGGAAACCAGTCCATAGACACTCCTTACACGAACAAAACTACGGAAAAGAGCCGATTCAGCGGACCGGCTCCTCTCCTGTTGGTGGGTTGCGCTTTATTTTCTATTTAATAAAAGAAAATAAAGAAAAAAATTCGATCAATTGACATCAGCCTCATTCTTCTATGTAACAATAATTGCAGCGAACTGTGGCATTTGGTTCGGCTTATCGCTCCGGAAGCGCGAATCCGATATTGGTCAGTACCTTACCGCAGGCATCCGTCTTGAGAAAGGCAACAAAATCTTCTGCAGCAACCTGATTTTTGGTGCAATTCAAAATGGCTGCCGGATAGGTAATTGCCTTGTGACTGCCGGCAGGCGCAGTCGCTGCAACCATTATGCCTTTGGCAGTCGCAGCATCCGTACTGTAGACAATGCCACAGTCCACGGAACCGGACGCTACCTGGCTGAGTACTTCCTTGACGTTTGTGCCAAAGCTAACCTTTCCGCTCTTAATCAGTTTTTCCCACAGGCCTAGATTTGTATAGATTTCCTCGGAATACTGACCCACCGGCACATCGCTGTTGCCCAATGCCACAAGATCTATCCGGTCGGTCATCACGTCCTCAAACGAGGTGATGCCCTTATCCGAGTCCTCCGGTACGATCATTACCACCGTGTTAGATACGATATCAAAGCGCGAACCATTCAACACAAAATCGAGCCCTTCGGTGTTAACAGCAGGATCGGCGGCCTTATCTAGCTGATTCATCTGCTTCTGTCCGGCAGAGATGAAAATGTCGCAGTCCGCACCCTCCTGAATCTGGGTCTTCAAAGTACCGCTGGAATCGAAATTGTATAAAACGGTTACATTCGGCGCGATTTTCCGATACAGATCTGCAATCTGATTCATCGACTCCGTCATGCTGGCCGCAGCAAACACAATCAACTCCACCGGCTCCAGGGTCGGTGCTGCGGTTTCTTCCGGCACAGATGTTTCCGTTGCTGCGGTCGTTTCCGCAATGGCTGGTTCCTCAGCAACAACCGGCGGTTGGCCGCAACCGGCAAAAATGGTAACCAATAGCAGGGCTGCCGCAAGAGCGGCAAACAGTTTTTTCATAATGAATTTCCTTTCTTAACTTTTACGATCTGAATTTATTGTTTCCCAAATCCACAGTTTGGGAAAGTGCAGGTTTCACAGCGGAGGCACAGTCCTCCGTTTCCAAGATTCGCCAGGTCGCTGCGCGCAATCGGGACGCCTGCGGCAATCCTCGGCAATACCAGATCAAATATGCTGACCTTGGCATACATCACACAACCGGGCAGCCCCATCACCGGCACGCCGTCATCATAGTAGCCAAGCAGGAACATCGCGCCCGGCAAAATGGGTGCCCCGTAGGTGACAATGTTAGCGCCGCTGGCCTTGATAGCGGCAGGAGTCATATCGTCAGGATCGACGCTCATGCCACCCGTGCAGCAGACAATATCCACACCTGCCGTGCGCACCTTGGCGATGGCATCCACAATATGCTCAATGGCATCATCCACAACCTCGTGCGCGATGGTCGCAATGCCATATCCATTGAGTTTTTCCGCCACGACAGGCGTGAATCGATCCTGAATACGTCCATGAAACACTTCGTTGCCGGTGGTGACAATGCCGGCTTTTAATCCCTGCCGAAACGGCGTTAACTGGAGCAACGGCGCGGGCCCGGCCGCGATTTTTACCTCGTCCAACTTTCCGGCATCAATGACCAGTGGAATAATCCGCGTACCGCAGAGCTTGTCCCCGGTGTGCACCGCCGTGTTGGTGTGGCGTGTAGCGACCATGATTTCATCGAGCGCATTGACCGCATTGAGCCGATCCACATCCACGGTAAACAGCCCATCACAATCGGCAATCAGTTCAATCTTGCCTTCCTTGACCTCGCTTCTGTGCATATACGCATTCTCGCACAGTGCGGCAAGGCGATCCGCAGCGTCGTTCTCGTGCAGGGTGTTTTCGGTAACCTCCCAGACATACAGACGATCCTTGCCCATGGACAGGAGCATCGGAATGTCGGCTTCCGTTACGACATGTCCCTTACGAAACTGCGCATCCTTCATTTGACCCGGGACAATCCGGGTTAAATCGTGGCAGAGCACATGTCCTGCCGCATGAATCGTATCCACACACTTCATAGTCATATCCTATCATTATTCTTTTAAAAATACAACGGTTTTTATTGTTTTTATCAGCCTATTTTATCCTGCAAAATTATGCGGCTTCTCGTCTATTTGCCACCGGATGCAGCATCGTAAATACAACCGCTACAGTACAACGATCGCATCTCCCGGAAGCAGTGTTCCTTCCGTAAGCACCTTCACAAAAATTCCTTCAGTAGGCATGACGCATTTTCCAACTTTTTTGTAGATTTCACAGTGCTGATGGCATTCCTTTCCGATTTGGGTTACCTCAACAATGCATGCTCCAAGTTTCAGCTGCGTACCAACGGGCAGTGTGAACAACTCGATCCCCTCAGTCGTGATATTTTCCGCAAATTTGCCTGGCACCAGATCCGGCACGCCCATACGCGTCATGCTATCGATGCTCTCCTGCGCAAGCAAACTGATCTGCCTGTGCCAATTCCCAGCATGCGCATCGCCAACAATTCCACAATCCACCCGCAACTGCGCAGTATCCACCGGATACTTAAACGTGCCCTTGTGTGGGCTGACATTAATTGAAACGATACTTGGCATAGCAATTATCCTCCTATACGGCTCATATCCTTCTCGGTGTGAAATGCGTGATCAAAGTGATGCATGTGTGGTTTGTTCCAGATTGCCTCGCTTACAACGCGCGCTAATTCCGCGTCATTCGGCAGCGCCAATGCAGGCTTGAGCGAAACCTCGCTGTTCGATCCCAGGCAGGGTCGCAGCATTCCATCACTCATCACACGCACACGATTGCAATCACCGCAAAATTTATGCGACATCGGACTGATGAACCCGACGCGCCCCAGATAACCAGGCACCATATAATCGACAGACGGTTGACCGATATATCGTGGTGCCACCGGCACAAGATACGATCGTGCGGCAATCAGCTCATCGCTTGTGATGCGCTCTGCCTGATGATCCACACTGCCCAAAGGCATGAGCTCAATAAAACGCATGTCGATGGGCCGATCCCTAGTCAATGCAATAAAATCATCCACCTCGTCGTCGTTCGTGCCGCGCATAATGACCGCGTTCAATTTGACAGGCAGCAGTCCCGCAGCAAGTGCAGCATCAATGCCATCCAGCACACGTTGAAGTTTGCCCCCGCCGGTCACGGCCTGATAACGCTCCGGGCGCAGAGAATCGATGCTGATATTCAGCCGATCCACGCCCACAGCCTTCAACTCCGCTGCTCTGTCCGGCAGATGCTGTGCGTTGGTGGTCATTGCAAGCTCCCGAATACCGGGCAGCGCTTTGATGCCGGCGCAGATCTCCAGCAGATCGCGCCGCAGCATGGGTTCGCCGCCGGTCAGGCGTACCTTTTCGATGCCAAGTTGATTCATCACGCCCACAATACGCAGAATTTCTTTGGCAGACAGTTCCTGCTGTTTGGGACACAGTCCCGCGTCCGCACGGCAATAGGCGCATTTCAGGGTACACCGTTCCGTTACCGATAGACGCAGATAGGTGATGCTACGCCCCTCTTGATCCATCATCTGTCCGCCTCACGCGCATAGTCACCGGAATTGCCGCCAGACTTATGCAGTAGCATGACGTCCGTAATCCGCATGCCCCGGTCAACGGCTTTGAGCATATCATAAACCGTCAACGCTGCCACGGACGCCGCAGTTAAAACCTCCATTTCAATACCTGTTTTCGCATTGCAGCACGCGCTTGCCACAATCCGCACACAATCCGGCGGCACGGCCATCAGGTCAACGGTGACGGTTTCAATGGGGATATTGTGGCACAGGGGAATCAATTCCCAGGTACGCTTGGCCGCAAGAATCCCCGCAATGCGCGCCGCAGCAAATACATCGCCCTTTTTCGTCCGCTCATCGACTATCAGCGCCAGCGTTTCCGGCCGCATTCGTACCGTACTTTGGGCAGAGGCTTCCCGGTGGGTGATGTCTTTTTCGCTCACATCCACCATATGGGCCTCGCCTTTTTCATTCACATGAGTTAACGTTTGATCCATAATTTTCGAATCCTCCCCGGTTGATCCAGTACATAGCCGCCAAGTCGGGCAAGCCGTCCAGCAAACGCTTCTGATTGCAACACTTTTAAAAACGTCTGCACATTGGGATGGTTCAGTCCTTCAAGAGCGACCAGCAGATCGTACTGCTCGTTACATATGGGTAAAAAATCAAGGTCATAGATACGCGCCGCGGACAATATGCCAAGCCCGCAATCCGCCGTGCCTCCGGCAATTTGTGCCGCAACGGCGGTGTGGGTTAACTCCTCGCGAGCATAGCCGCGCACATTTTCAGCCGCAATTCCCTGCTTTTTGAGCAGAAAGTCGCACAAAATCCGTGTGCCGGAGCCTTTTTGCCGGTTAACGAAGGAAATGCCGGAGGTCTGCAAATCATCGATGCGCCCAATGTGCCTTGGATTTCCTTTTTGCACCATAAGCCCCTGCACCCGCTGCACGCATTCCACCAGCGCCACGCCGCCACCGGGAATAAACCGCTCCACATAGGAAATGTTATAGCTGCCATCGCTCTCATCCAGCAAATGGATGCCGCCGAGCTGTGCTTCCCCGCGCATCACCGCCATAATGCCGCCTATACTACCCACATGCGCGCTGGACACAAACAGGTTTGGGTTCTGTCTGTGGAGTTCATCTGCAGCTTCATCGATGAGTGGATCATGACTGCCCACCACGCGCACGGTTTGTTCAATTCGGCTGATGGGCTTGAGCAGCCGCGCATGCGCCCGCTCCCCCGCCTCATATCCTTCGCAGGATTGCGGCACATCCAGCAGACAATCCGCTTTTACAAAAGAGGTAACCACCCCTGCGCCCAGGTTCAGCGGCACCGCCGTGAGCATGCCATCGCTGCCCAATCCCAGCGTCGCCCGAACAAATTCCCGATATTTCAGCGATGAATTCAGTTTTCGTCCCATGGTAACGCACACGTTTTCCGGCAGCTCCCGCGGACGCTTCAACAACGTATCAATAACTGGACGAACCAATTCTTCCAGCACTATAATGCCCGATACCGGATAGCCCGGCACGCCCATCACTGGTTTTGCATCCACAACGCCTAGCACAGCGGGTTTCCCCGGTTTGATCGCGATGCCATGGCAAAAAACCATGCCCAACCGTTCAACCACTGCCGTCGAATCGTCATCGCGTCCGGCAGAAGTGCCCGCACAAAGCAGCACCAAGTCGCATTCTGAAACCGCCCGTTTGAGCGCTGCCGCAATCTGCTCGAAAACGTCCCGTACAATCGGGTATACAGCCGGCTCCGCGCCCCATTTTGTCAGCATACCGGAGAAGATAGCGCTGTTAAACTCCATCACTTCACCCGTATTTGGATGATCGCTGGGCGGCACGATCTCATCACCTGTTGGGATGATGCCCACGCGAGGCTTTGCCAGTACCTCCACACGCTGCACACCACCGGCCAGCATAGCACCGATGACCGCAGGCTCAATGGTGGAATAACTCGGCAATATCATATCCCCCGCCGCGACATCCTCGCCAATCTGCCGCACATGTTGCCATGGCGTCGCGGTTTCGTACAGAACGACCGCATCACCCTGTTCCACACAATCCTCAATCATCACCACTGCATTGCAATTCTGCGGCAACGGATCGCCGGTGTCTACGCGGATAAACTGCGTAGGCGCAAGTGTCACGGGCGTTGTCTCCGTCGCGCCAAACGTTACGGCAGCCTCTAGCGCAATGCCATCCATAGCGCAGGCATTGTAGTGGGGGGCGCAGATGCGGGCATAAACCGCCTTGGCCGTCACACGCTCGAGCGCGTCTGCAACGGGGATTGTTTCCGTGCGGCTGCTCATCCCCGTTTCCCGTAAAATTTTTAGATACTCTGAAACCGCCTGTGCCAGCGGAACGTTGTTCAGATATTCGTACTTCATCATGCCTCCCAGCGGACGACCGTCACCAGTTCATCCTGCCGCAATCCTTCGCAATCACGCGGAACGCATACCCATCCTTGCGCATCGGAAAGTGTCGTAATCAGACCGGACTTGTTTCGCACCGGCGCCGCACACCCATCCGATAGCCGTACCGGTACATATTCTTCCCGTCCATGGTTGGAGGGAATCGCCGCAGAAAGCGTAGCCTGCTGCGTAAGCGGCACTTGGTTCGTCCCCAACAGTCTGCACAGCAGCGGACGAACCAATAATTGAAATACACAGTAGGCCGCCACCGGATGCCCCGGCAAACCAATGACCGGCTTCTTCTGTATGCATCCAGCCAACGTGGGTTTTCCCGGTTTGAGCGCAAGGCCGTGAAAGAGCAGCGTTCCAAGCGACCCGATCAGTTTCGCCGCCACATCCATATGGCCCGCCGAACTTCCACCGGAGAGAAGCACCACATCCGCCTGTACCGAGGCGTTAAGCAGCGCCTCACCTATCGCGGCTTCGTTGTCAGCCGCGATGCCGCAGGCAATCGGCTCCCCACCCGCGTTGACACACTGCGCCGCCAGCATCGGACCATTGATGTCGCGTACCTGTCCATGCAGAGGCTGCCGGTTCACCGGCACCACTTCATCGCCCGTGGATAAAATTGCCACCCGCGGTAGCTTCGCCACAAGCACCTGGCCATAGCCCAGCGCCGCCAACGTGCCCACATCCCGTGGAAAAATGCGTCTGCCGACTGACAGAACCGTTGCTCCGGCTTTTACATCATCGCCCACAAACACCAAATGCTGCCCCGGTGCGGAAGCTTTTTCGATCCCGATCGTCCCGCCGCCGAAGTTCTCCGAATATTCCAGCATAACCATCGCATCCGCATTTTCTGGCAGTTCTCCGCCCGTGGGCACATAGACGCATTGCCCCTGCCGCAAAGACAGGGCGTTTGCCTGCCCCATGGCTGCCGCGCCGATCATTGTAAGAAGCGCTGGCATGCTCTCCGTACAGCCAAACGTGTCCCGCGCCATGACCGCATATCCATCCACCGTGGAGCGAATAAACCCGGGTACGTTTTCCCTGGCAGTTACTGGTGCGCGTAGCACGCGGTACAGCGCCCGATCCAGAGGCACGCACTCGCTTTTCGTTTGGTGATCCCCAAAGTTTTGAATCATCAGTGCGATGGCTTCATCCAGTGTAATAACATGCAGCATATCAAATCCTCCAATGATCCAAAAAGGCCCTTGTACACGCCGAACGGGGGTGATGCAGTACATCTGCCGCCGTCCCCGTCTCCACAACACGTCCGCAATCCAGCATCACAACCGCCGCGCCCAGCCTCAGTGCCTGACTTGGCGCGTGAGAAGAAAAAATTAACGTGCAATTCGTCTGGTCGGCATACGCCAGCAACGCACGCTCAATCTGTTCACCCGCACGGATATCCACCGCACTCGTTGGCTCGTCCAGCAACAACACACTATGCCGTTTCA
>JAVVXB010000020.1:0-54290 GCA_036651815.1 Clostridia bacterium | reverse complement strand
CTTAATCTCCGGATAGAGTCGTTTGAATGCCTGAGCCAGCACATGGGACGCGGTATGACGATAGGCCCAACGGCCATTCTCATCTTCAAACGTAAAGAACTTGATTGAGTGGTCACCATGGATGGGACGGAACGCGTCACTGTGGACACCATCGATGGCGCAACTCAGCGTTGCTTTTGCAAGTCTAGGACTGATTTCGCTGGCAACTTCAATGCCGGTCATTCCGTCAGAAAACGTACGTTTGCTGCCGTCTGGAAAAGTTAAAATCATAAAATCTGCTTCCTTTCTGTTGTGCGGGGAATAAAAAACGTCCCTCGCATGCATATGATGCAAGGGACGACAAATGCTCTGCCGTGGTTCCACCCTCGTTGGTTCTCGTATTCTGCTGTATCGGGCAGACCCGTTTTCCAATCCCTGGGTGGTCTTCGCGCACATGACCGCATGCCGCGCTCTCAGCCAAAGGCAGCGGCTCTCTGCATTGCAATCGCGTCTGTACTGCGTTACTGCTTCCCAGTTCCATTTAGAAACAAAATTATTATAGGACGGAATGATAGAATTGTCAACGCGCAGCGCTAAAATCGCAGCGCATGTTCCTAAAAAAGCTTAAGAGCCATTGTAAACGATTGGACTTGTTAAATTCGATAATTCTCCCAACCGCATTTGTGAGAATCGTTGACAATGCCTCAACGCATCAGAAATGCAAAAAAAATGTGCGCTTGAACCTGGCAATGGGCAAAATGCTGATCAGCCAAAAAGCGAATTGTTTTTCGCAGACACAAGGTAGCGACACCCAAAAAATGGTCTTTCTATCACGGCGCATGGCTGAAATGCCGGATTTTTTCTTGCATTCGCAGGTAAGACATGGTAAGATAATTCGATACTGGCCTAGTATGCCAACTTGATAGAGAGACTTCTGGAGGAGCACAGCATGGCAACCTTTGAAAAATTGGAAAACAACCGCGTAAAACTGACCGTTTCCGTATCTCCCGAGACTTTTGCAGTTGCAACGCAACAGGCCTATCTGAAGGGCGTGAAACATTACAATGTCCCGGGATTCCGCAAGGGAAAAGCGCCCCGCAAGGTTATCGAAAACCTGTATGGAGCCGAAGTCTTTTTCGAAGATGCTTTCGAAATTGTTTGGGGCGATGCTTATGACGCGGCTTTGGATGAGCATAAGCTGATTGCCGTGGATAAACCTTCTCTTGATATAGAAACCATCAGTCTGCAGGACGGCGTGGTGTTCACGGCCGAGGTGCAGCTCCAGCCCGAAGTTACGCTTGGTGCGTATCGGGGTATAGAAGTGGCTGAGCCCACGTATACTGTGGAGGATCAGGAAGTCATGGCCGAAATCGAGAAGGAGCGCGAAAAAAATGCGCGCTTTGTCGATGTCGATCGTGCTGTCGAAAATGATGACCGCGTGATGCTGGACTATTCCGGCAGTGTTAATGGCGAGAAATTTGATGGCGGTACCGCCGAGGATCAGATGCTTGTCATTGGCAGCAACACGTTTATTCCGGGCTTTGAAGAGCAGGTTATCGGCATGAAAACGGGTGAGAGCAAGGACATTACGGTGACTTTCCCTGCAGAGTATGCAGAGCCGCTTGCCGGCAAGGAAGCTGTCTTTGCCATCACCATCAAAGCCGTGCAGTTCAAGGAACTGCCTACGCTGGATGATGAGTTTGCCAAGGATATTTCGGAGTTTGATACGCTCGATGCGTTGATCGCCGACAAGAAAAAGACCATGAGCGAACAGGCAGAGGCCAATCGCAAGACGGCCATCGAAAATCTTGCCATCAAGACTGCGTGTGATAACGCGACCGTGGACATTCCGGACGTAATGATCGAGCGTCAGGTCAACTATATGCTGCAGGATATCGCTTACCGTTTGAAAGCGAGCGGCCTATCGATGGAGGATTACTGCAAGTTCACTGGTACGGATCTTACAGCCCTCAAGGAGAGCTATCGTGAGGAAGCCGCCGCGCGCGTGAAAATGCAGCTGGTTATCGAAGCCGTGGGTAAAGCTGAGAGCATTACTTGCACGGATGAGGATCTCCAGAAATCCATCGCGGAGTATGCCGGCAAAAACAGTCAGGAACCCGAAGCATTCGAAAAGAATTTGAGCGAGGATGATCGGGAATATTTGAGCGACCGCGTTGTTGCCGAAAAAACGGTGGAGTTTATCGTGGAAAATGCCAAGCTGGTCAAGGAAAAGAAGACCAAGGATGACGCAGAGAAGGCAGAGAAACCAAAAAAATAAAAACCGCTGTCCAGGAAAAACGAAGCGGGCGCAGAATAATTGATTTTTCCCAAGGAGGCAGGGTATGAATTTAATACCAATGGTCATCGAGCAGACCAATCGTGGGGAGCGTTCCTACGATATTTACAGCCGTTTGCTTAAGGATCGCATTATATTTCTTGGTGGAACGGTGGACGATGATACCGCAAATATCGTTGTTGCACAGATGCTGTTTCTTGAGGGAGATGATCCGGATAAAGACATCTTTCTCTATATCAACAGCCCTGGCGGTTCTGTCAGCGCAGGCATGGCGATCTACGACACGATGCAGTATATCAAGTGCGAAGTTTCCACCATCTGTGTAGGGCTTGCCGCGTCTATGGGCGCATTCCTGCTAGCGGCTGGAGCCAAGGGTAAGCGCAAGGCGCTGCCCAATGCGGAGATTATGATCCACCAACCCAGTGGTGGTACCCAAGGGCAGGCGACGGACATCAATATTCAGGCGGAGCAGATTCTGAAGATCAAAAAACGACTGAATGAAATTCTGGCCGCCCGTACAGGTCAACCAATCGAAAAGGTGCAGCAGGATACAGAACGTGACAATTATATGAGCGCCGAGGAAGCCAAGGCATACGGCTTAATTGATGAGGTATTTCTCGCAAGGAGATGAAAAATGACAAAATCCGAAGATAAATCCAACGTACGCTGCTCGTTCTGCGGCAAAGCACAGGAAGAAGTTCACCGCATTATTGCAGGGCCGGGCGTCAACATTTGCAATGAATGCGTGGATCTTTGTCGGGAAATCATCGAGGAGGACGTGGAAAGCGAACCCCTTGAGCTAGAGGATATCCCAAAGCCCCAGTATATTCTGGACACACTGAACGAATATGTGATTGGCCAGCACGATGCTAAGAAAGCGCTTGCAGTCGCGGTTTATAATCACTATAAGCGCATCAACTCCGCCAGCAAAAAGGATGATGACGTGGAGCTGCAAAAGAGCAACATCGTTATGTTAGGGCCAACGGGCTGCGGCAAAACGATGCTCGCGCAGACCCTCGCAAAGATACTGAACGTACCCTTTGCCGTCGCGGATGCAACGAGTCTCACTGAGGCTGGTTACGTGGGTGAGGATGTAGAAAACATCCTGCTTAAGCTTATTCAATCTGCCGATTATGATGTGGAGAAGGCCGAGAAGGGCATCATTTACATCGATGAAATCGATAAAATCGCCAGAAAAAGCGAGAACGTATCCATTACGCGGGATGTATCCGGCGAGGGTGTGCAGCAGGCACTCCTTAAGATCTTAGAAGGTACGGTGGCATCCGTTCCGCCGCAGGGCGGGCGTAAGCACCCACATCAGGAATTTATCCAGATCGATACAACCAACATTCTGTTCATCTGTGGCGGCGCATTTTCGGGCATCGATAAGATCATCGAAAAGCGCATAGGACAGAAGCTTATGGGATTTGGTGCGGATGTGCAGAGCAATGTTGAAAAAGACATTGGCGAGACCCTCAAGAGCATTCTGCCGGAAGATCTGCTGAAATATGGCTTGATTCCAGAGTTTGTGGGTCGTATGCCCATCATTGTCACATTGGAAAACCTCGATGAAGATGCGCTTCTACGCATCTTAACGGAACCGAAAAATGCGCTGACCCGCCAGTACCAGCGGCTGTTCGAAATGGATGGCGTGGCGTTAAGCTTCGATGAAAAAGCGTTACGCGCGGTGGCGAAGAAAGCGATAGAACGCAAGACCGGCGCCCGTGGGCTGCGTGCCATTCTGGAGAATGTGATGCTGGATATCATGTTTGATATCCCGTCCAAGGATAACATTGTGGCTTGCAATATTTCCGAGCAGACCATCAATAAAGAAACACCGCCAACGTTTACCGAGGGAAAGAGGGCCGAGAAAAAACCGGCCAAGAAACCGAAAACCGCCTAACCTGTAATTGGCTCTTACTGTGGAAACGGCTGAGAGAGCGGCGGGTTTAAACCATGAATGGCTTGCGCAGAATCCATACGCGCCAATGGCTTTGCGCAAAGGATATACCACAAGAACTGATCGAGTAGACCGTGCGAAGGCATTGTCTACTCGTTCGCTTTTCGAGCCGGTTGACGTAGTAACCGGATTGATGCATATTTGAGCGGATGCGTTTCTATATGACCAGGAAGGTATTTGTGGCATCCTTGTTGTCATTTATGCTTATAGAATTTCGGAGTGACCGCCAACAATCCTGCAAAGGGTTCGCTTAAACGGACAATACGTCCACTCGTAAACGTAAAATTCCTATTTCGAAACACATCATTTAAACAAAGGATGTTGCCAATGATACTTCCATCAAAACTTCAGGCTGGCGATACCATAGCGGTTTTTTCGCCGTCCTCTCCCGTGACGGCAACGGCGGGAACACGCTATCGCCGCGGGAAGGCGTATCTGGAAAGCAAGGGCTTTTTTGTTTTGGAAGGGAAACTGACCGGGCAACAGGATTTCTATCGTTCCGGTAGCATTGCGGCGCGCGCGGACGAAATGAATGCGTTGATCCGAAATCCAAGTGTAAAATGTTTGATGGCTGCAATCGGTGGAATGAACTCAAATTCTATTTTGCCTTATCTTGATTATGAGGCGTTGAAGCAAGCGCCGAAAATGATCGTGGGCTATTCGGATGTGACGGCCTTGCTGCTTGGGATCTATGCGAAAACTGGATTAACGACCTATTACGGCCCTGCTGTCGCCGCTTCGTTTGGAGAATTACCACCCTATATGGAGCATACGTACACATACTTTGCCAATATTGCAATGGGCAATGTGCACGTTCCCTATGTCATGCCAACACCCAATGCGTGGACGGAGGAATACATCGATTGGGAAACACAGAAGCGTGGCAAAAGCCCGCATAAAAATGAGTTAATTACCGTACGGAGTGGCAAGGCGAGCGGTCGCTTACTAGGTGGCAATTTAAACACCATGCAGGGCCTATGGAACACGGAATACATGCCAGAAATCAAAGTAGGCGATATTCTCTTTATTGAAGATGGTCTCAAGGACGCTGCGGATATTGAACGCAGTTTTGCGCTGCTGGGCGTCAGCGGCGTATTCGATCGAATTGGCGGCCTTATTTTGGGAAAGCATGAACGGTTTGACGATCTGAAAACAGGAAGAAGGCCATATGAAATTCTATTGGAAGTATTGGGAGATGCACATTTTCCGATTCTTGCAGAATTTGATTGCGGACACACACACCCAATGCTCACCTTACCGATTGGCTGCACCGCAGAACTGGATGCAACCAATCAAACCGTCGCGCTCACGAGTGCGTTCGTTGCGAAATAGAAGGTGCGTTTAGCGCCGCTTACCGCGCGGTAGCCATCGGGAAAAGCAAATAAACCGTGGATTGCTTCAGCACAGAAGATTGAGCTCCACGGTTTTTGGATTGTTGCATGCGCGTTATCCATACGTATACACGATTGATGACCTGAGATTCGAAACGGATGGTTTTGACCAAGCAAGGTGCTTAAAACAGCGGCGCGAGTACCCGCAGGATGCCGCGCTTGATGAGCTGAAAGCGCGATTGTTCACGGCACATTTCTGGAGTAACGGGTATACAGACGGTCAATTCTTCTAAAAATGAATCTTTCATGGTGGTGACGGCACTGGTTGCGTACATCCACGCGGCGCATTCAAAGTGCAGGAAGAGACTGCGGTAGTCCAAGTTAATTGTACCCACGACGCCAAATCGGTCGTCTGAAACAAAGGTTTTTGCATGCACCATGCCGGGGGTATATTCGTAGATTTTGACGCCTGCCTCCATGAGCTGCTGATAATAGGAGCGGGTCATTTCCTGCACCAGCTTGCTGTCGGATTTGGCGGGGGTAACAAGGCGTATATCTACACCGCATTTAGCGGCGGTGGTCAACGCGGTGATCATCTCGTTGTCGATGATGAGATATGGTGTATTGATGTATACATATTTCTGTGCGCGGTTGATGATATTCATGTAAACGGTTTCACCGGTGGACTCGCTGTCCAGTGGCGTGTCCGTAAAGGGCTGCACAAAGCCATCGTTGGAAACGGTTTTCAAAAAGGCAGGATCAGGTGCATATTTGGAAAAAAGATCATCCTGCTGGGTAACAAAGTCCCAGATGGAGAGAAACATGGCTGTAAGCGCCCAGACTGCTTCGCCACGCAGCAACACGCCGCTGTCCAGCCAATGGCCTTCGTAGCCGCCGGCATTGATATAGCGGTCCGCAAAATTGATGCCGCCGGTAAAACCAACGTTGCCGTCGATGACCGCAATCTTACGGTGATCGCGATTGTTAAAGCGCGACGAAAGAATCGGTAGAAAACGGTTGAAGATGCAGGCGTGCACGCCCTCGGCTTCTAAAATCTTGTCATATCCGTCCGGCAGCTTAAACATACAGCCAAAGTCATCGTACATGACGCGTACATCCAGCCCTTGCTGGGCTTTTTCCACCAGAATGGCGTGAATTTCGTCCCACATACGGCCGGATTGAATGATATAATACTCCAGAAAGATGAATTTCCTGGCTTTTTTAAGCTCCTCCGTTAAAACAGAAAAATACACTTCTCCAACCGGAAGATAGGCAGTTTCTGTGTGATTGAACACCGGCGTAGCGGAGGCATGGCGGATGTAGTTGCTCATCAGCGCGGCCTCGGGATGTTCTGCCTTCAATAAGCCGGTGGCGGAAGAATCGGTGGACATGGCCGCGCGAAATTTTTCAGTTAGGGAACGCATCTTTGCTTGTTCCCGGCGGCTCAGACGGTTCTTGCCGAAAACCAGATACAGCAGAGAGCCAAACACGGGCAGCGCCATGATGGGGATGATCCAGGCGATTTTGTAGGAAGGGTTGCTGTTACCATTGACAATGTGAATGACAATTGCGGCAGAAAGCAGCAGGCAGAATCCATAGAAATACGCGAAATAGTTGCCAAAGAGGATAATTGCTGCCGACAATGCCAGAATTTGAATCACAATAAAAAAGCCAACAAGCGTGACACGTGAAAAAATTTTACTAAATAACTGTTTCATACGTTGAGTATAATAGATCCAGACAAAAAATGCCATACTATTTGGTATGGAATCAGCATGGACATGGATAATACAGATCGGGCTGCTGCTGGTGGTTATTTGGTTTGTGGCAGTGCAGTCCAAGCGTACACAAAAAGCGGTCTCAGTACCAGAGACTGGGCAAAAGGAAAGCAAGCAGGAATTGGCACGGCTGGCGAAGCTGCGTGCGCAATCGCTTAGTGAACCGCTTAGCGAGCTGACGCGCCCAAGATGCTTTGCGGACATCATTGGCCAGCAGGAAGGCATCCGCGCGCTGGAAGCGGCCATTTGCGGCCCAAACCCGCAACATGTCCTCATCTATGGACCACCGGGCATCGGCAAAACCTGTGCGGCGCGGCTTGTTTTGGAGGAAGCAAAGAAACGGTCAGATTCACCGTTTACGGAGGAAGCGCAGTTTGTGGAGATGGATGCAACCTGTATCCGTTTCGACGAGCGGGCGATTGCTGATCCGTTGATCGGCAGCGTACACGACCCGATCTATCAGGGCGCGGGCAGCCTGGGCGGGCTTGGTGTACCGCAGCCAAAGGCAGGGGCGGTGACCCGTGCGCACTGCGGGGTATTGTTCCTCGATGAGATTGGAGAACTGCATCCCATGCAGATGAACAAATTGCTCAAGGTTCTGGAGGATCGGCGCGTTCGGTTCGAGAGCGCATATTATTCCCCGGATAATACCACGATTCCAGCGCATATTCACGATATCTTTCGAAATGGACTACCTGCGGATTTTCGGCTGATTGGCGCGACGACACGTCAGCCGGAGGAAATTCCGCCAGCCCTGCGTTCCCGCTGCATAGAGCTGCATTTTCGGATGTTAACGCCTTCCGAACTGACTGAGGTGACAATGGGTGCGGCAAAGCGCGCGGGCAGTACCATCAGCCAAGGGGCTGCGGAGCAATGCGCAAAGTATGCGCACAGCGGACGGGATGCGGTGAATATCGTGCAGCTTTCGGCTGGCATTGCCTACAATGAAGGACGCAAGAACATTACGGAAACGGATGTGCTCTGGGTGGCACGCACCTGCAATTACACGCCATCGTATCTCGCAAAGCTTGACGCCAGGCCGCGTGTGGGCCGCACGAGCATTCTGGCAGTTACCACCGGCGGACCGGGATTGACCATGGAGCTGGAATGTACGGCAACGCCCGCCGCAGATGGGCGCGGTTGCCTGATTCTTAACGGCATTGTGGAAGAGGAGGAGCTGGAAGCGCGGGGACGCAAGCTTCGACGGAAAAGTACTGCACGCGGCTCTGTTGAAAACGTGCTATGTGCCGTACAGCGAATGACTGGGTTTAAGCTGGATCAATATGAAATTCGCTTTAACATTCCAGGGGGGTTACCGGCAGATGGGCCTTCTGCCGGGGTGGCCATCGCCATTGTTCTCTACAGCGTACTGATAAACGTGCCGCCGCTACCGTTGTTGTCTGCAACGGGCGAGGTCACCATCCATGGGGAAGTTCGTGCCGTCGGCGGCGTCCGGGATAAGATTCAGGCAGCAATCGAGGCGGGTGCGGTGCGTATTATTATCCCAAAAGCAAACGATGAGGAGGAGTATCATACTTTGCCGGCCGAAGTGATTTCTGTGGAGACGGTGGAGCAGGTCTACGACGCTGCTTTTGCCAACCCAACGCAGCAGACGCAGGAATTTGGTAGGCAGGTAGCGGCCGCTGCAGCGGAAAAACCACAGCAAGCTGTAGAACTGTAACAAAATCGTTCACAATTTATACGGAAGCGTGTCACAATATGTCGGCTGTCAGCCGTTGCACAAATTCGCATTGTTCGTTATACTATATTGCAATCACTGGTGCGGAGAATTGCTCCGCTTGCGATAGAGGGGAAATGAACATGGAATTTATAGGAACAACAACACTGCCCATCATTCCGCTGCGCGGTATCACCGTGCTGCCCGGGGAAATTATACATTGTGATATCGGGCGAAAAAAGACGCTGTCCGCTATGGAGGCCGCCGTTTCGGATGAAGGATATGCTTTCTTTACGGCACAACAGAATTCTAAAATTGTGGATATCAGCACGAGCGATATCTTCCGGATTGGCACGGTTTGCCGGATTCGGCAGGTTTTCCGTATCCAAGGTGATACGGTGCATCTGCTGGTCATTGGCATTGCGCGAGCCGAGGTCGAGGAATTTACGGAGGAAGCGCCGCATTTTACCGCACGCATCCGTTTTCTGGAGGAGACGCTACCGGATGATGTTACCATCGAAGCATTGCGCCGCAGACTCTCGGAGAGTTTTGCAAAGCATGCTGAAAAGCGTGACCGGCTGACGCAGGATCAGCGGGAGACGATTCTGGCGCTGCCTGCGTTTTCGCAGTTTGTGGATGGAATCGGCCAGCATGTTGCCATCAAGCTTGAGGATAAGCAAAAGATATTGGAACAAACGCAGGTGGAACAGCGTGCGATGGATTTGCTGAGCATGATCGAAAACGAACTGTTGATTATGCAGGTTGATGAGCGTATTCAGCAGAAGGTGAAGTCGGCCATTGAGAAAAATCAGAAGGAATTCGTTCTGCGTGAACAATTGAAAGCTGTTCACGAGGAACTCGGAGACGGTGAGGACGAAACCATTGCGGACTATAAACGCCGCATGGGCGAAAAGACGATGCCGGATTCCGTGCGCGAGGTGCTGAGCAAGCAAATTGACCGTTTTGCGGAGTTGCCCACCGGCTCTCACGAAACGCCAATGTCGCAGGCATATATTGAGTGCATACTGGATTTGCCATGGACGGAGCAGACGCAGGACAATCTGGACCTTGACCACGCGCGTGCCATACTGGATCGTGATCATTACGGAATGGATCGTGTTAAAACCCGCATTGTAGAGAGTCTTGCCGTGCAGAAGCTCACCGGTAACCCACAGGGGCAGATTCTCTGTCTTGTTGGGCCGCCGGGCGTTGGAAAAACCTCGATTGCTCGCGCCATTGCGGATGCCATGGGACGGAACTTTGTTCGCATGAGTCTCGGCGGCGTGCATGACGAGGCGGAGATCCGCGGCCATCGCCGCACCTATATTGGCGCACAGCCGGGACGCATTATTGAATCCATGCGCAAGGCGAAATCCATCAATCCTGTATTGCTGTTTGACGAGATCGACAAGCTGACAAGCGATCCGCGCGGCGATCCGGCATCTGCCATGTTGGAGGTGCTCGACAGTGCGCAGAATCATGCGTTTGTTGATCATTTTCTGGAGCTGCCCTATGATCTGTCCCACTGTATGCTACTGACGACCGCCAATGATGCCGGACAGATTCCGAAGCCGCTGCTTGACCGGATGGAGGTCATTGAAGTATCCAGCTATCTCATCGACGAAAAGATGGAGATCGGCAGGCGACATCTCCTACCCAAACAAATGGAAAAGCATGGGCTGAAGAAGACAAATCTCAAGCTGTCCGACATTGTGCTGGGGACATTGATTGACGGATATACCCGGGAAGCGGGCGTAAGGGAACTTGAACGTGTCATTGGCAGCGTCTGCCGCAAGGCTGCCTGCGAGGTGGTGGAGGGGAAAACGCGCATGACATTGACGGAAACGCGCATGACGGACTGGCTGGGGCCGAGAAAGTTCCGCCGCGACGAGCATACGCGTAAGGATGCCGTTGGGTTGGTCACCGGACTGGCTTGGACCAGCGTCGGCGGTGAAACACTTGAAATCGAAGCAACCGCCATGCCGGGCAAGGGAACCCTGCAACTGACCGGACAATTGGGCGATGTCATGCAGGAATCTGCAAAGGCGGCCATGACCTATGTGCGTGCCAACGCGGAGCGATTTGATATTGAGCCGAGTTTTCTGGAAACATTGGACGTGCATATCCATGTGCCAGAGGGCGCGGTGCCGAAGGACGGACCGTCAGCCGGTGTTGCGATGGCTACGGCATTGGTCTCCGCATTATCCGGCATTCCGGTCAAGGCCAGTGTCGCCATGACCGGTGAGATCACCCTGCGGGGACGAGTACTGCCGATTGGTGGGTTGAGAGAGAAGCTGTTGGCAGCCGTGCGTGCGGGCATCACAACGGTTGTATTGCCGGAGGATAACCGCGAGAGCCTGTTTGACGTGCCGGAGACGGTGAAGAGTGAACTACACCTCGTTTTTGCGGATCATATTGAACAGGTGTTGAAAACTGCGTTGACGGTCGCGCCGCACGCCGCCGAGCCGTTGCTTGGTTTGAATTACGTTGAGGTAACACATGGAACCATACGCCATTAAACAGGCGGAATTTATAACATCGGTAGGGCAGGGCGGAGGATATCCGTCCGCTTTGCCGTGTGAGATCGCGGTGGTCGGGCGTAGCAATGTGGGCAAATCCAGCCTGATCAACTGCATTACGAGACGAAACAAGTTGGCCAGAATCTCGTCCACGCCTGGGAAGACACGGATGATCAATTATTTTCTGTTCAACAAGGAACTCTATTTTGTAGATCTGCCAGGCTACGGCTTTGCCAAGACCAGCAAGACTGAGCGGCAGAGCTGGGGTCAACTGATGGGTGACTATCTGGCGGCGGGACGGGTAAACCATCTTTTCTTGCTACTGGACATCCGCCACGAACCCTCTGCCGAGGACCGGCAGATGTTTGAATGGGTACTCTATTATGGGGTTCCGTTCACATTGGTGGCGACCAAGTCCGATAAGCTGGCCAAATCAAAGCGTGCGCAGGCAGCCAACGCTTGTGCAAAAGCGCTGGGTGCGCCACCTTTTGCCACCGCGTTTTCTTCCGAAACGGGCGAAGGAAAAGATGCGTTGCTGACTAGAATTGCGCAGATACAAGCCGACCATACCGTAAAACCAGAAGAACAAGAGTACATTGCCCCTTGACATGTTGTTGAAAATTCAGCATAATATCCAGCGTAAACCGTATACCGTAAAATCAGGGGAGTTTAAAGAAAAGCTATGGCATTGAAAAAGTGTCCGAAGTGTGAGCTGAATTACATCAGAGCAGATGAAGAGTACTGCAATGTCTGTCTGCGCGAAATGCGCCGCGTAGTCGCGCGCGACAAGCGGGAGGACGAAGAGGAGGAAACGCTGATTTGCTCCGAGTGTGGGGAAGCTCCGGCTGTCCGTGGCGGGGAGCTGTGCGCCGAGTGCCTAAAGGAACAGAAGCGGCAGGCCGAATTGGAAAATGCAGCGGAGATCGATCCCGATCTTGTTGAGCTGACTGCTGACGTTGAAGAAGAGGAAGAGGATCAGGAAGCATAAAAGGCCGGCATGCTCTGCGCAGCATGCTGAACTTATGCAAGGCTTCTGTTCTTTCCCCAAAAAAGAATAGAATAGGAGGATGAAGGATGCAAGTATACGCAATTGGAGATCTGCATCTGTCATTTTCCGCAGAGAAGCCCATGGATGTATTCGGCGAAAGCTGGCGCGACCATACTGCGCGGCTTTATGCGGCATGGCAGGCGACTGTGGGCGCAGAGGATCTTGTGATGATTCCCGGTGATATCAGCTGGGCAATGCAGCTAGCGGGTGCGTTGCCCGATCTTGCGTTTATTGATGAATTGCCGGGCAACAAGCTGCTGTTGCGCGGCAACCACGACTACTGGTGGAGCTCGCTGACGCGCGTGCGTGGGGTTCTGCCAAAGGGAATGTATGCGTTGCAAAACGATGTTTTTTGCCGTGCGGATATCTGCGTGTGCGGTACACGTGGCTGGACTTGCCCCGGCAGCGCGGCGTTTACTGCAGAGGACGAAAAGATCTACCTGCGTGAATTGCAGCGGTTGGAGCTGTCCCTCAAGGCCGCGCCGGACGATAAAATGCGGATTGTGATGCTACATTTCCCACCGTTTAACGAAAAGCGACAAGCCTCCGGTTTCACGGAATTGATTGAACATTACGGTGCCGATCAGGTCGTGTACGCGCATCTTCACGGAGCGGCGCATAAGCATGCTTTTTCCGGCGAGCGCGGCGGCGTTCAATATACATTTGTTGCGGCGGACTATCTACAGTTTGTTCCGAAGAGAATTATTTAAGACGTTATCAAATTGTACCAAAGTGAATTTTTGAAGACAATTTAAAAACATCAAACCGTTTGCGTCGAAGATGTTTTTTTGGCGATATCAAATACATAACAAAAAAGCACACGTAGCAGAATTGTATCACTACGTGTGCTATAAAAGCGCGCAAAACATATTGTTGGCGCAAACGCAGACGGAACGGTTCAGCCCGGCGGCCAGGTCATGTCTCGTCCACCCAGTAGATGCAGGTGCAGGTGGGGCACACTTTGGCCTCCTGCGTCTCCGACATTGGTTACAACACGGTAGCCCGAATCGGCAATGCCAAGTGCACTGGCCAGTTTCTGGGATACTTCGAACATGTGGCAAAGCTCCACGTAGTCGGCGGCAATTAACGTCTGAGCGCTCTCAATATGTCGCTTGGGAATAATCAGCACATGCACGGGCGCCTTTGGATCGATGTCTTGGAAGGCCAGCACCAGATCGTCTTCGTAGAGTTTCTTAGACGGGATCGTGCCCTCCACAATTTTGCAAAAGATACAATCGTTCATCGTTGAGTCAGCTCCTTTCCAATCGCAGTTTCATTTTGAATCTCCGTAATCATTATTTGCACAAGCGTACCCACGACCCCGGTGGATTGTACGCGTACATAATTGCTTGTATAGCCGCCGCCGCCGTGTTCAATGAGCACTTCGGCAACGGTTCCGATTTGTCGAAGCAGAAATTCGTCGGTCAGGCGTTTGCCCAGCGCGATGAGTTCATGCGCGCGGGCTTCCTTGAGACCTTGAGACAACTGTCCGTCCATGACGGCTGCGGCAGTGCCACGACGCACCGAGAAGGGGAATACATGCATCCGCGCAAAGCGCATCCGTTCGCAAAAGGCGAGTGTTTCGCTGTGTTCTGCTGGGGTTTCTCCGCAAAATCCGGCGATGACATCCGTAGTGACTGCACAGTTTGGCATTGCATCATTAAGCAGCGCAACGGAGTATGCATATTCGGCGGTGGTATAACGCCGATTCATGCGCCGGAGTACTGAATCTGATCCACTTTGCAGTGACAGATGAAATTGCCGGCAGATCTTCGAATTTTCGGCAACGGCTTGGACAAAACGTTCATCCACAAACTTTGGTTCGAGTGAGCCGAGCCGCACACGATCGATGCCGTTAATTTCCTTGATGAGCGCCAAAACATCCAGCAGGTCGCCTTCTCCGGTTTCGCGACCATAACTGGCTAAATGAATACCGGTGAGTACCACTTCCCGATAACCTTGACCGGCCAGCAGACGCAGTTCGCGCGCGATTTCCACCAAGGGGCGGGAGCATATTGGGCCACGGGCATAAGGAATGATGCAGTAGGAACAGAAATTGACGCAACCATCCTGAATTTTCAGGGTGGCGCGGGTTCGACCATCACGCACGGCAGAGAGGGATTCAAATTCTTGCGAGCCTTTCTTCCGTTCCAAATGGGCGGAGAAAATTTCCGGGGGCTGCGGCACGGGTGCATCATGCGGCATTCCATCCTTACCGGGCATCAAAATGGACTGCCGCTGTGTCAGTGCCGCTTGCACGCGGGAGACGATTTCCTTGCGCCCCTGCGTACCAATGAGAATTTCGACGCCGGGAAACGCAGCAGCTTGCTGTGGATTTGTTTCGGCATAGCAGCCGACGACGGCAATCAGTGCGTTCGGATTGACTTTGTGGACGCGGGAGATGAGCTGGCGGGACTTGCGATCGCTGGCTTGGGTAACGGTGCAGGTATTGATCACATATACATCCGCAGATTGAGAGGCTGGTACAATCGTCCAGCCAGCCTGCTCAAATAGTTCCTGCATGGCCTGCGTTTCATAGTGGTTTACCTTGCAGCCCAACGTTTCCAACGCAACCTTCATGAATCGTTTCCTCCCTGTTCGCAACCGCCAAACATGCACCGCTGTCATGGGAGATTGGCGGTATCATCTTCCACATGGGACAAAACGAAGTGCTAGCGTCACGGTAGATTGGTGGTATCATCCCCTGCGGGGTGCAAAACGGGGTACCTTTGGCTGGCGTTACGGTGACTTGCGCCTGTGGGTATCATCCCTCGCGGGGTGCAAAACGAAGTGTCAGATGAAATTACCCCCTTGCCAGAATGGCAACCCAACCTTCGCAACGGTGAATCTTTTCAATACAGAAACCGGTTTCCTGCAACTTGGTGACCACATCCGCTTCCCGCTCGTCAATCACGCCGGAGACGATGAAGGCTGCGCCCATCTTGCAGCAACGTTTGGCAAAGGGGGCAAGACGGATGATGACATCCGCAACGATATTGGCTGCGACCACATCATACTGTCCGGCAATGTGTTCACACAGCGCTTCGTTACACAGCAGATCGCCGATTTCGATGCGATAGCTGTCCGTGGAGATGCCATTCAACCCTGCGTTTTCCGCAGCAATATGTTCAGCAATGGGATCAATATCCACCGCGGTTGCAAACTTTGCACCAAGCAGCAGCGCGGCAATCGAGAGAATGCCACTGCCACAACCCAGATCCAACATTTGATTCCCCGTGGTAACGGTACGTTCCAAAAACTCCAGACACATGCGCGTGGTGTGATGTGCGCCGGTGCCGAAGGCCACGCCAGGATCCAGCAGAAGCACCGTGCGGGTGTTGTCCGTTGGTTCCGGTTCCCAACTGGGCAGCACCAGCAACCGTTCTCCAATGGGCAGCGGCTTGTAGTAGGCCTTCCAATTATTTTCCCAATCCGCATCATCCACATGGGTGACAATGAGCGACAACGAACCCATGTCCACGTTGAGCTCCAGCGTGCGCAATCGCGCAATCGCATCCTTCACGGCGGAAAGGAGCGGTTCGTTTTCCGGGAGGTCACTGACATAGGTTTTGACGCAGGGCGTATCGGTACCAATTTTATCCGCATCGGCAAAGTCCCAATAGATGGCGCGTTCGTTTAAAAACGCCATCGCTCGCTCCCTGCTCTCCTCAATGGAGACCTGATCCAACCCCGCGCTGCTGAGCGCGCCACAAACGGGTTCAATGCCCGCATCCGTTGTATAAACGGCAATTTCTAACCACTTCATAGCCAATAGTATAGCATCCGGGCGCGCATGCGGGCAATGCTGAATTTATGCGGTTTCCTTGGATTGCGTGCGGTAGACGATCTTGGGTTAAACGGGGGTGTTTTTTTAGTTCTCGAAAAAGCGATTTCGGCTGCTTGCTAGTCATTTCTGTACGCAAAACCCTAAATCAATCGTCAGTAACGCTGCAATTCATTGCTTAGGCAGACAAAAAGCCACGTACAATTGAAAATTCCAAGTTGAAAAATTTGCCCTGGAAGCGCTAAACAAAAGAAGGCGTGTCTGAATCAACGCAACCAAAGGCCCTTTGGCAGATGGTTTTTGAGCGTGCCGGAGACGGCCTTGCCAAAGCCTAGCGGATAGCCGTGAAAGCATGCTGCGCACCAGCCGGAACGGTTTGCATTGCAGGGAACGGTTTCTCCGGCAAGGAACGCTGAAATTTCGCTGTCGGATAGCTCCAGTACATTGCGGAAATGGGATGCGGGTAACCCGAGAAACAGGGCGTGGTTTGGTTCAACACGCCCCGTTTTCAATTCCGCAGCCAAGAGACCTGCGCGAAGTATTCGGATGCCGGGAAACGGCGGCATTGGCTGGGGTGGCAGCACAATGCGTCCGTCCGGTAGCAGCAGGGGCGGATTCGCCGGGGGAATGAAGCAGGTTTCGTGCAGTAAATGCAGCCAGGCCGATTGTTCCGGGCCTCGTAGCGGCTGACCCAGAACATGAGGTTCAGAGCGACGGGCAAACATGGATTGTTTTGCCGACGGAGGGACGCTCTCACCCTTAAAAAGGATCGCGGCAAATTGACCCTCTCCCGCGCAGGTATGCGGATATAGCTGACGTGATTCCAGCAGGGCGTTGTCTGGATGCGCGGATAGAAAAGCTTCGATGATGCCGTCGTTTTCTTCAGGGGAAAACGTACAGGTGGAATACACAAGATGTCCGCCGGATTTCAGAAGCGTATTGGCTTGTTCTAAAATACCATGCTGGCGCAGCGCACAGGCATGGACATGTTCCGGTGACCAAGCAGCCACAGCCGCCGCATCTCTGCGGAACATGCCTTCGCCGGAACAGGGGGCATCCACCAAAACTGCATCAAAGAAGCCTGGCAAAGCGGACGCTAAGGCTTCCGGATAGCAACAGGTGATCACCATATTTGTAACGCCGAGCCGTTCCAAATTAAACTGGAGAACGTTGGCGCGGGCAGGAACCGGTTCATTGGCAATCAACAAGCCGCTGCCACCCAGCTTTGCTGCCAACTGACCCGATTTTCCGCCGGGAGCGGCGCAGAGATCTAGAACCATCATGCCGGGGATAATGGGCAATAGTGCCGCAGGCAGGGAGGCCGACGGCTCCTGCACATAGCATAGGCCCGTCGTATGAAGCGGATGCCTACCGATGGCGACAGCATCCGGGAAGAAAAAACTCTCTGGAAGCATGCCGGTTGGCTCAAGTGAAAAATCGCAGAGAGAAATAAAATCCGATACGGAAATTTTTAGCGTATTGACACGGAGCGCACGGCGAACGGGTTGATTCATTGCATCCAAATAGGCGGCAAAATCGCCGCCTATTTGGGTTTGCATCCTCTTTAGAAATTCGGAAGGAAGCTGCATAGGTGCATCCCTGCTCAACCCTTTTGTCGTTGGTTGGTGATTGCTTTCAAATCGTAAGGCGTTTCCTGATAGACGAAATAGTTGAGCCAATTGGCGAACAACAGCGAACCATGTGCGCGCCAGGTCAGTGGCGGGTTCTGAGTATCGTCGTTGTTGGGATAGTAATTCTTCGGCATCTGGATGGACTTTCCGGCGGACAAGTCCCGCTGGTACTCGAGTTCTAATGTTTCAGCATCGTACTCGCAGTGCCCGGTGACAAACACGCGGCTGCCGTCATGAGAGCAAGCCAAATATAGTCCTGCGTCGTTGGACGTGGCCAGAATATCCAGATCCGGTTCACGCGCTGCGTCTGAAACATAGATGGAGGTGTGTCGGGAATGAGGGGCGTTGAAAACGTCGTCAAAGCCGCGCACAAGCTTGTGATCCCGTTGCAGCACCGAGTGCGGAAAGATGCCAAACAGCTTCTTGCTCAGCGGACGTTTTTCAATGCCATAGAAGTGGTATAGCGCTGCCTGCGCCGCCCAGCAGATATACAGGGTGCTGAAGCAGTTGTGATCTGCCCAGTCCATCAGGCCGATGAGTTCGTTCCAGTAATCCACGTCCTCAAACTTCATCTGCTCCACCGGCGCGCCGGTGACTACAAGTCCGTCGAAAGGTTCGGTCTTGACCTCATCAAAGGTACGGTAAAAGGAATCCAGATAGTCCTGTTCGGTGTTTTTGCTGGTGTAGCTACCGGTGCGCAGCAGGGTGATTTCCACCTGCAACGGTGTGTTACCAAGAAGGCGTAGGAGCTGACGTTCAGTAATCTGCTTGGTGGGCATGAGGTTGAGGATGGCGATGCGCAGCGGGCGGATATCTTGAGCAGCGGCACGCTGGTGCGTCATGACAAAGATGTTTTCTTGGGCAAGCGCTTCAACGGCGGGCAGCCCATCGGGTATTTTCAGCGGCATGTATGATTCTGTTCTTTCTTTTAATTATTTTGTTGCGATGTTAAGCGCCCTGTCCAAATCGGCAATCAGATCGTTTACATCCTCAATTCCGATGGAGAGACGGATCATATCCGGGCTGATGCCACAAGATTCCAATGCTTCGGGCGTCAGCGGGGAATGGGTAGTGCTGGCGGGATGGACGACCAGCGATCTTACATCGCCCACGTTGGCCACCAGCGAAAACAACTCCAGTGCGTTGATGAAGGCGCGTCCGGTCTCAAGCCCTCCGTTGATGCAGAAGGTGAAGATGCCGCCTACGCCGCTAGGCATGTATTTTTTGGCGCGTTCATAATAGAGACTGTCCGGTAGGCGCGCATAATTAACGCTTTTAACAGCGGGATGGCCAGTGAGAAATTTGGCTACCGCGTCTGCGTTCTTCACGTGCTTCTGCATGCGTAGCGACAATGTCTGCATGCCGAGGATGGTCATGTAAGCATTGAAAGGAGAGATCGAAAAACCTGCGTCGTGCAGATAATAGTCGCGGATACGTGCATTGAAGGCGTTCTTTCCCTGCCTGGCATAGATGCAGTCGTGGTGCGCGGGATCGGGCCTGTTAAACTGCGGAAAGCGGGGCGAACCACACAGGTTGAACGTACCGAGATCCGTAATGGCTCCGCCGAGGCTCGTGCCGTTGCCACAAAGATATTTGGTCATGGAGTGGAGTGTAAAATCGATGCCATTTGCGCTTGCGTCAAATAGATACGGCGTGGCGAAGGTATTGTCGCACGCCACGGGAATGTCGTTGTCGCGGGCAATCTGTACGATGGCTTCGATATTGGGAATGCTCGCCAATGGATTGGCCACGGCTTCAAAATAGATCATGCGAGTCTTTTCGTTGACCGCAGCTGCAAGCTCAGCCAAATTCTCCGGTTCGATACAGTGCGCCTTGACGCCGTAACGATGCTCCAGTTCTCCGAACAGGAGGGCATAGCTACCGCCATAGAGACTTGAGAGCGCAATCAGTTCATCCCCGGGTTCACACAGCGTCAGTGCTAGCGCTAGCAACGCGGACATGCCGGAAGCAAAGCAGATGGTCTTGTACCCGTTTTCCAGCGCGCAAAGACGGTCTTCCAAAATGGTGACGGTGGGGTTGGCCAGACGCGTATAGATACTGCCCGGACGCTCGCCGGAGAACTGCATTGCTGCATCCTCTGCACTCTCAAACAGATAGGCATTTGTTTGATACAACGGGACTGCATGTGCGCCTGTTGCGGGGTCGCCGCGCCAGCCTGCATGCAGTTGCAACGTTTCAAAGCCAAAGTTATTTTCCATGGCGGTTGCCTCCAAATTTAATGTTCCTATCCTATCAGAAAACACGTGGATTATCAACAGCCGTAATGGTTACACAAAGGGCAACAGCATTTACTTTTCAAACAGGATGGAATAAAATTAATAACATGAAAATGGCATAGTTAACCGAAAAACAAGAAACGTGACGGAGCACAGACGACATTTGGGAAACCGGCGGCATTTGTTGAAAGATATACGGGTGATCCCATTTTATGCCATCGTGTGCGGACTGGTACTTAGATATAATTTTTCGTGAAGATGCTTCTCGTACGAAATGCGACCACTTTCCGCTCAACCTGAATTTGCTGAGAAAAACGGCTCTGCCACTTTTACAAGCCGCTGATTTTGACAAAATGGGAATCCAAAAGAAAATGTTCCGTGCCGCCTTGGCCATTTCTTTCCTTAGAATGTATTCTGATCGGCAAAAAGCAAATGCGATTGTCCTGCGCCTACACAGCGGCGGATAAACAATGCAATGTTATTGTAAAATTTGAGCATTCTGCTTGACAGTGATAGGCATTCGTAGTACCATTCATGCGTATTAGTACAAATAGTACACTACAAAATCCACGGGGAGGAAAGAACCATGGAGCAGACCGCGTTGATTGATGTGCGCAACGCAAAAAAAACATATCACGTCGGCTCGGTGGACGTCCACGCGCTGTGCGGAGTCAGTCTCACCCTTGACGTGGGAGAGCTGGCTTGCATCATCGGACGTTCTGGCTCTGGGAAATCGACGCTACTCAATGTGCTTGCGGGGCTTGAAAAGGTCAGCTCCGGTCAGATTATCATCAAAAACCAACATTTGGAGCGCATGACACAGAGCGAATTGATCCTTTTTCGACAGCGGCACGTGGGGTTTATCTTTCAGTCTTTCAATCTTATGCCGTATTATACGGCGCTGGAAAACGTAGCGCTGCCACTGACCTTCCGCGGGGTGCCTACTTACAAACGGATGGCGCTGGCGAAGAAGATGCTCAAGGCCGTTGGGCTGGAGACACACATGCGGCACAAACCTTCTGAGATGAGCGGTGGCCAGCAACAGCGCGTAGGCATCGCGCGTGCGCTGGTGACAAATCCGGATCTTGTGTTTGCCGATGAGCCTACGGGCAACCTGGATTCCAATACTTCCGATGAGGTGATGACGATGATAACAGACATCATCCGCGCGGAAAAGAAGACATTGATTATGGTCACGCACGATCCGCACATGGCTGATTATGCGGATACGGTTATCAACCTGCTTGACGGTAAAATTGTCGAGATATCGAAAAAATAACGGGAGGTTCCGTCATGAACAAAGCAATTATGAAACAATTAGTCGCAGGGCTGCTGGCCTTTTTGATTTGCTGCATGGTACTGCCGATGCAGACGCTGGCAGTGCCGCTGAGTACGGATACGGACATTCGCGTGGTGAATCAATCCGATCAGGATAAAGCGGAACCCAAAGAATGCTATGCCATTGCGGCGGCAGCTCCGGGGGGAAAAGTTACCCTTTTTATTCCGGTTAAAAACTACGGTGAAAAAGAAATCACCGATCTCAATTGCACCATTGAGACTTCGACCAATGTGGAAGAATTCCCGTTTGTGCTGGGTTCGCAGACGCCGCAACTGCTCACCGATGCATACGGAAAATGGGATGCGACGAACAAAACAAAAGTGGCATGGAGTGACGGTAAGCTGGCAAAAGGGGAAACTGGCTATTTTAAGCTACCGGAACAGACGCTACTGACCAATGCGACTGGCGGCCACAAGGACCTTGTCTTTACGGTTACCTATAAAAAAGATGGCGACCCCGCAATTCAAACGAACAATTTGAATGTCAGGTTCGATATTGCTTTGCCCAAGCCCACCAGCGAACCGAAACCGACCAATGTGCCGACCAGTGGCGGCGGTTCCGGCTTTAGGAGCAAGCCAAAGGTGATTATTCAGTCCTATTCGTTCAGCGCGGAGAAGCTGTATGCGGGAGAAACTTTCACCCTGAGCGTTGTGCTGCGCAACACCAGCCCAAAGGAGAAGGTTCAGAATCTGCAGGTCAGCTTTTCCAACGCCAACGGGGTCATTACGCCCGCTTCCGGTGGCAGCAACAGCATCTATGTTGGCGAGCTGGAGAAGAATGGGGTTTGCACGGAGGTGCTGAATCTACAGATTGCGCCGGATGCTGAGGGGAAAGCACAGTCTCTGGATTTTGATATCACCTACGAAGGGACGAGAAACCGTGCGGAGTTTTCTACAAAAACTTCCGTGACCGTGCCGGTTCTCCAAAAAATTCGCGTCCGCTGCGACAGTCCGGTTGTCTATGATGAAGCGTGGGTGGGTCAAAACGTCAATATGAGCGTACAGATGTTCAACCTTGGCAAATCCACCCTTTATAACTGCATGGTGGAAATCATCGGTTCCGGGCTTTCGCTGGAGGAGACGTATTACGGCGGCAACATTGCCTCTGGCGGTACCATGCGTGCGGACTTGACCGTCAACACGGCGGAGTCGGGTGAGATTAAGGGAAACATCCGTATTACTTATGAAGATGTGTATGGCGATCCAAATGAAGAAATGTTGCCGTTTACGCTGAATGTCAATGAGGAAATGTCCGTGGAACCGTTGCCTACGGATGGTGAAAATCCGGGTGGTACCGAGACCATGGGCACCGGCGGTGGTGGCATTGCGTGGTATATCTGGGTGTTGGGTGCGGCGGTTGTGCTGGTGTTGATCGCGATTATCATCGTCAAGGCCAAACAGCGCCGTGCGCGGGAACTGGAGGATATCTGATTCCATGAAAACGGGTGATCTATTCGCCATGGCTTTCTTAAACCTATGGCGGCGCAAGCTTAGGGCGTTTCTGACCGTGCTTGGCATGGTAATCGGCGTTTCCTCCATTGTGGTGATGGTGTCTTTGGGCATCGGTATCCGCGAGGCAACGATCGAGAGCTTTGCGGGCACGGGCAGTTTGACCACCATCCGTGTTGATAAATGGTCGAATAGCTCGAATGCAAACGGCATGGGAGGCAGCAAGGAAAAGGTGCTTAATAAAAAAAGTCTCAAGGAGATCCAGAGCATTCCGGGCGTTTCTGTCGTCATGCCCATGGTAACGATCTATGGCGTGCTGAAAAGTGGAAAATACGCCACCGATGCCTCCATTCTTGGGGTAGAGGCGGATATTGCCGAACAATTTGGGTTTACGCTTTCAGAAGGGAAGCTGCCAAATGGAAAGCGTGGCAATAGCTACGAAATGGTGCTGGGCAGTTGGACGCTGAAAAACTTCTATAACCCGGACAATTATCAGCCGGCAATGGATAAAAATGGAAATCCGAAGGTCACGATGGAATCCCGCATACAGCTGACGTTTGATTACAATAACATCTACAAAAACATGGCAGTCATGATTGGGGCAGACGGAACTGAAGTGCCGCCCAAGGCCAAGGGTGCATTTTATCAGATTAAACCCGTTGGCACCATGGATAGCGGGAATAATGACTTTTCCTACTACTGTCTCATGGAGATGAGCGCGTTGGAACGGTTGGCCAAGGACAACAAGGATTTTGTGAGTTTTACGCAGGGCAAATATGACAGTGTGATGGTCAAATGCACTGCCATTGAAAATGTGAAAGCCGTCAAGACTGCGATTGAAGAGATGGGCTACGGCACCTCCAGTGCGCTGGACGCCGTGGAGATGGCCGAGAAGAGCACCGAGCGTACGCAGTACCTGCTGGGCGCAATCGGCGGCGTGGCGCTGCTGGTGGCAGCAATCGGCATTACCAATACCATGATGATGAGCATCTTTGAACGAACCAAGGAGATTGGAATCATCAAGGTGCTAGGTTGCCGGATGAAAAATATTGCCGCGCTGTTTCTCTGTGAATCTGCATACATTGGTCTGTTTGGCGGCGCGCTGGGACTGGGCATCAGTTTCACCATCTCGCTGTTGCTCAACAAGCTCTTGGTCGATTCGGGTCTTAAGAGCATTATCCCCGTCTATTTGGCGTTTGGCGCAGTGGGATTCTCCATTTTGATTGCGTTGCTGGCGGGATTGTATCCGGCCATTCGCGCGATGAAGCTGAGCCCATTGGCCGCGATTCGGAATGAATAGCCGCTGCGATTGTATCTTTATGGCGAAAGAGTCATATCCGGCTTGGTAGCCGCATAAAACATGAAAAAGCGCTGTAACGAGCCGCTTCCAACCGACAAGGGGGGGAAAACAAATATGAAACGTTTCAAGAGACTGTGCAGCAGTCTTCTGGCAGCAATCTTCTTATTCTCGATGCTTTTGATCGTACCGGCCACCGGCGCATCCGCCGAAAGTACACTTGCTACGGGCGCTGTGAATGCCGGTTCGCTTAATATGCGCACCGGTCCCAGCGTACGGGAGAGCATTGTCGCCACGCTGAGCCGAAACACCGTCGTCAATGTGTATGAGGTCAAGGGATCTTGGCTGCGTATCGACGTGCCAGCCATTGGAAAGAGTGGTTTTGTCAGCGGCAAGTATCTGACGCTGGATGGCAGCAGCATTGCTGCTTATGGGATTGGTTCTGTCATTGGCGGCGTACATCTGCGCACCAAGGCCACCAGCAAAAGCGACAGCGCGGGCACACTGCCCATCAATACCGGCCTGACGATCATTTCCGTGGCACCCAATGGTTGGTATCAGGTGAAGGTACACGGCAGCGGGCAGGAGGGATACGTATCCAACCGCTATGCACGAATTGTTTGCAAGGTGGGCAAAACCAATACAACCGACCAATCAAATGGAATAATCATCGCGGATCTTGTGAATTTTCGTACAGGCCCATCCACAAAAAGCAAGAGCCAGGGCTTGCTGAAAAAAGGTGAGGCGGTGAATATGCTTGGAATGTCCGGTAGCTGGTGCAAGATACAGGTAGTCCGCACAGGCAAAACCGGATATGTGTACAAAACGTATGTGCAGGCATCCACGGGCGTAGCAACGCCCACGCCGATTGCAACGCCTACACCAGGAGGAACGCTTTTATTGGCCGCCATCAGCGCGAGCAGCGTGAATTTTCGCACAGGTCCTTCCACGCAATATTCGAGTCAGGGCTTACTGAAGAGGGGCGAGGCGGTGACCATACTGGGCACGTTTGGTGACTGGTATCAGATCCAAGTGATCCGAACGGGTGCAATGGGCTATGTATTCCAGACGTATGTCAAGGTTTCTGGGCCGGCTACAACACCGATCCCCGGAGAAAGCGGTCTGTCAGCCCGCATCAATGCCAATGGCGTGAATCTGCGCACCGGGCCTTCCACAAAGAACAAGAGCTTGGGCCGACTCGATTTGAATACAACGGTGCTGGTGCTGGGTATGTCCGGCAACTGGTACAAGGTCAAGGTGATCAGTACTGGCAAAATTGGGTATGTATTTCAGACCTATGTTCTGATTAATGCAACGCCGACACCGACAATGACCCTCAAGCCGACCTTCACACCAACGCCCACGCCAAAACCGGCAACGCCCACGCCGACGTTCACACCAACGCCTACGCCGAAACCGGCAACGCCCACACCAACAGCAACGCCCACACCCACGTCGACACCCGTTGTGACACCAACGCCGACGCCCGTACCAACTGCGACCCAGACCCCGGTTGCCGTACCCACGCCAACGCCAGCGCCAACAGGCACGCAACCGTAAGGGTACGTTTCCGGATTGATCATAGGATGCCGCGCAGCAATGAGTTGGGCTCCGTGAAATTGGAAGAACATTGTTTTCGGCAGGAGCGAATGTATCTTTTCGCTCCTGCTTGAGATATTTAATGGAAAAATACGGAGAGCTGAGCTGCGGACGATCGGGGATACTCACGGCTAGAAGAGGAATCGTATCATTCCAATACTATCTGGTAGGGGAGGCCGTTCCAATGGAGCGGCCCTTTTATTTGCTGTTTTGGGGGCTGGATTCGCTCTTGTTCGACAGAAGACGGAATGTTATACTAAACAAAAAGTATTTGCTGGAAAGCGGGGGCTGGTTATGCGGAAACATCGTGAAGAAACGCGGTTTACCGGCACTGAGAAAAGCTGGATCGCCTACGATTGGGCCAATTCCGTCTATGCCACCAATATCATGGCGGCCATTTTTCCCATTTACTATGCCAGCGTAGCCAACGACCTTGGCAACAAATGGTGGGGCATCGGGGTTTCCATTGCCTCACTTATCTGTGCGTTGCTTGCGCCAACCCTTGGCGCAATTGCTGATTTTCGAGGATATAAAAAGAAACTGCTGTTTGCGTTTATTGTAATCGGCGTGACGTTTACGGCAGCGATGGCGTTTGCGGGAACGTGGCAGTTGATGCTCGTCGGTTATGTGATCTCCCGTATTGGGTTTAGCGGATCCTGCGTTTTTTACGACTCGTTTCTGACGGATGTAACCACAAGCGAGCGTATGGACCGCGTATCTGCGTGGGGCTACGCGATGGGATATCTTGGCGGCAGTACGATTCCGTTTGTCATCAGTATTGTGGCGCTGCTGCTGAGTGATTTTTCCGTGCCGGCCATTAAATTTTCAATTTTAATTACCAGCGTCTGGTGGGCAGTGTTTTCTATTCCCATCCTGAAAAATGTGGAACAGAAGCATTATGTGCAGACGCCACCGTCTCAACTGGCGCACATGGCCGGACGCAACCTGCTGTATACGATGAAGGAATGCGTCACAAATAAAGGTCTGCTGATTTATCTACTGGCGTATTTTTTCTATATTGATGGTGTGGGAACGATCATCACCCTGTCAACCAACTATGGGGCGACGCTTGGTCTCGGCGCAACCGGCATGATCCTTGCGCTGCTCGTAACCCAACTGGTGGCGGTGCCGTTTTCCATTTTGTTTTCTAAGCTGGCGGCGAAATTTGGCAGCATCAGAATGATTATCGTCGCCATTGCGGTGTATTTTGGCATCTGCGGCGTGGGATTTTTCATGGGACGAGCCGTGGAACCCTATCAACTGGCGTATACGCAGCAGGTACGGGACGCCGCTGCACAGCAAACGGTATGCGCGGAGGGAACGAGCGACTATAAAACCTGGCAAGCCGTGGTTGCGGATCTCGTGGAACAGGGCAAGGATGTGCTTGCGGAACAAGACCGTCCCGCTGCGTTTGCCGGTGTGTTTGAAACGATTGTGAAACGCCTGAACGATGTGCGCGGTACAGTCTACGCCTTTTCCGATGCGGGTGCGCGCAGAAATGCCATTGCTGCTGTTGGGAAGATCGAGCAGGAACTTGCGCCCTATGTGAACGACGTGCCGCTTCAGGCCGGCTATCATGCCGCGCGGCGCACTGCATCGATGCTATTTTGGGTACTTGCGGCGATGGTTGGTACCGTACAGGGCGGTATTCAGGCATTGTCCCGTTCCTACTTTGGCAAGCTGGTTCCGCAGGAACGGAGCGCTGAATACTATGGGTTCTATGACATATTCGGTAAATTTGCCGCTGTGATCGGCCCACTGCTCTATGCGGTTTGCTATATGATTACGGACAGGCCATCCATTGGCCTGATGAGTTTGATCATTCTGTTTGGGGCGGGCGGCATCCTGCTGCTTGCGGGCGGCAAGCAACTGCGGCTGACCGAAGAGCGAATGCGACGGACGCGGCAGTTGCAAGCTGAGAATGGGGAGGCAGATCCATCATCCATATGCAATTAAGAAATAGTAGACATCGTATGCTATCCGCGCTGCTCTGCGCGGCGTTGCTGCTGACGTCGTTGCCAGCGCCAAGCAAGGCGGAGGGTGAGGCCGAAGACCTTACCAATGGGTGTGAATTTCTTTCGCCCAAAGGCGAAAAAGCACACAAAGCACTTAAGGATGACAACGTGCGCTCCTTTGTGACCATCAAAGGCGGGGACACCGTAGAACTATGCTGGGATGAAAGCTTGGCTGCACAGGGCGTTTATCTTGAGTGGAACGAAGCGCCGTCGGCCTTTTTGCTGGAACAGTTGGATGCTTCCGGCGGCACGGTGCACACGGATACGGTGCAAGCACCACTGCTGAATCACTTTTATCTACTGAATGCGGCTGCGCGTGGAATGCGAATTTCGTCTGGTGAGGAGCTGACGCTTTCCACCCTGCATTTATATGGATGCGGTACATTGCCCGCAACGATCCACGACTGGAAGCCACCAGCCGAAAAATCCGATCTGCTGCTGATTTCTGCCCACTGCGATGATGAATTGTTGTACTTTGGCGGAACGATTCCCACCTATGCAGGGGAACGGGGGTACACGGTACAGCTTGCCTATCTGGCACAGGGCAACCGGCTACGGGAGAATGAGGCCATGGAGGGCATCTGGACCTGCGGTGCGATCAACGAGCCGATTTTTCTGGGTTATCGAGACAAGTACTCCGAATCGCTGGATACGGCGCAACGGCAATGGGGCCGGGATGGCGTCGTGGAGCGGCTGGTCGAACTCATCCGGCGCACACGGCCGGAGGTGATCATTACGCATGATCTCAATGGAGAATATGGACACGGCGCGCACCGGATGACCGCAAGCTGCGTGGTGGAAGCGGTGCCGCTTGCCGCAGATGAAGCGCAATTTCCCGTGTCTGCGCGACAATACGGCGTGTGGCAGACCAAGAAGCTCTATCTGCATCTTGGACAGGAGAATCCGATTGTGATGGATTGGCGGACACCGCTGACAACCTTTGACGGCAAAACGGCGCTTGAGATGGCGAACATTGCCTATGCGTGTCACATATCCCAACTGGAGTATCACACCGCTGTGCATGACGGTGGCGACTTTAGCTGCGCGGCGTTCGGCTTGGCCTATTCCAACGTAGGACTGGACGAAAATGGCGGTGATTTTCTGGAAAATATCCAAGCTGAGGAGCTGACCAACTATATTCCACCAACGCCATCGCCCACCCCGGAACCAACATCCGTGCCCATCGAAACATCTTTGTTGACGGCCTTGCCGGAGAAAACGGACATGCCGGACCTGGTGGACGGGGACAAGTTGCCGGTTGGATTGCCGATTGGCCTCGGCGCGGCGGTGCTGGCGGCCATCGGCGGCGTGGTATTGCTGATGAAAAGGAAGAAGAAATGAAAAGAGAACTGACGTTACTGACCATCCTAGTGCTGCTGCTTTCGCTGACCATGCCTGTGCTGGCCGAAGACGAACCCGTGGATGAACCTATCCCGCATATCGTGACCATGGAAGCAGCCGAGCTGGATGCGCCTAAGCTGACGTTTTTGTTGCCGGAAACGTCCGCGCCCTATGGGTGGCGGTTGGTCGATGGCTATGTCATGTCCCGTGTTGCGATCCCCGCAGGGCAAAGCATCACCGTTTCGTTTGAAACCGAGCCTCAGGGCGTATTGTTCAAGTGGTACACGGCGCCAACAGGAGGAATGATGACTCAACTGGATGCCCATGGCGCAAGCCTATCGGAAACGGCATTCACAGACCCGGAACAGCTTAACATTTACCGGCTGCTCGATCCCAACTGCCGCAGCTTTATGCTGACGGTGGAGAGCGATTGTGCTCTTTCCGAAACACGTGTCTATGCGGCGAATGAACCGTTGCCGGACGAGGTGCAAACCTGGGGGAAGAATCCGGAAAAAGCGGATCTGATGTTGATTTTGTCAGAGCCGGGGCCGGAGTTTTCCGAGCTATCCGGCGTGCTGCCGCTGTATGCGGGCGCGCATGACATTGAAACCGTGGTGATCTACCTAAGCACGTTCGGAAAGCGCGCGCGCACCGATGAAGCGCTTGCTGGCCTGTGGGCGGCGGGTCTTACCGGATATCCCGTGTTTTACGATGCTACTGCGCGCAATTATGACATGCTAAGCATCGTTCAGGAAGACTGGGGGCAGAGCCGTATAACGGGGAAACTTGCAGAGTTGATCGACACGTATCAGCCAGAGGTGATTGTTACCCATGACGGAGAAGATCAATCGGATCGTTTTCCAACCCGTGGCTTCACCGGCCGTTGCACGCAAAACGCAGTGCAACAGGCGGACTGGCCTGTGAAGAAACTCTATCAATATGCACCCGCTGATGCGGAAGGCAATCCTGCGGTGGGTGGAACTATGCCGGATTTTCTTGCGCCGCTTGCGCACTATGCAGGAAAAACCGCACAAGAAGTCGCCCAGGCATGCTACTTGCTCTATGAAACGCAGCAGGTATATACACGTACCATCGATTCGAAGGCATCCTTTGTGCTTGCGGCCAGTACTGTCGGAGACGATGTGGCCAAGGACGATTTGTTTGAGCATATCGACAAGTCCATGCTGCGCAGCTATGAGGAATATGGGGCGTTGGCTACGCCGGATTCTTCGGAATCAGAACCCAATCCCACGCAGCAAGTCGAAACCGGTGCGCCAGAACAGCAGCAAAATACCGGGCTTACGTCGGCGCAAGGCAGACCGAGCCAGCAAGTTGAGCAGACGGCCAATCCTAGAAACCTGTTGCCGCTGGCGGCGGGCGTTATGGTGACGCTTGTTTTGCTGCTTTTGCTGCATGGGCATATGGACAAGACATGGGCTGTGCTGCTGGCCTTTATACCAATAGTGGCGAGTGTTGTACTTTACTTTGTGTTGGGCGGTACGCTGTGGCTCAATACCATTGTAACGGGTTATAAACACGAACAGATGACCGTGACCCAGTCCGAATCGCGGGAGCCAACGGTTGCGCCGACGGTTACACCGCAGCCAACCGCCGCGGCAACGCCGGAATCAACGCCTATTGTGGCATCTGCGCTGGAGGATACCTTTTTCCGCCAGACGGGTGAACCAGCGGAGGTGATTGTGTATGACAGTGAACATGGACATTGGGAGTACCGTACCGATCTACTGAGCATTTTGATCGATCGGGTGAACACCACTACGGTAAACGATAAGCCCTTGGCTTATTACGTGGCGGATATCAGAATGAAAGACGTGTATCAGTTCCGTCCTGCCTTTGGTTCGGATGGACATACCGGCATGGGCGCGATCTATCCATGGATTATTGCCCGGCGGGCAAATGCCGTATTGTGGGTTACGGGCGATAACATGGTCAATTCCGACCGGAGCGACAAGGGCGTCATCATTCGAGACGGGCGCATCTATCTCGATGAAGAAATCGAGGATACCATGGCCATCTATCCCGATCTGTCACTGCATATCTATAAAAAATGGAATCAGGACGCGGAGCAGATGCTGGAGGATGGTGTTGAAAATACGTTTTCATTTGGTCCCACGCTTGTTGAGAACGGGGTGGTGAATCCGGATGCACGAAAACACCGCGTTCGCCGCGCCAATCCGCGCGTAGGCATCGGCATGATGGAGCCGGGACATTATATCGTCATTGTGGCGGACGGCCGTCAGAAAAATTACAGCGTTGGGATGACGGTGGAGGACTTTGCGGAGCTGTTTGTTGAATACGGATGCCTGACGGCATATAATATGGATGGTGGTCTGTCTGCGGGCATGATCTTTATGGGTGAACAACTCAACAGCCACGGCAGCAAGCGCACCGGTAGCAAAAACGATCTGTCCTATCAGCGTCCTGTGCCGGACGGGCTGATATTCGGGTACAGTGAACAGGTGCCGGATGTGAACGATCCAATCTATAACGATGGAAATATAGCAAAATAGGAGGATGGAGCAGAAGACCGCTGCGGATGCGGGCAATCCGATCGATAATGATGGAAACTTAGTAAATCTGTGACTGATCGGATGGCATCGATTCAAAATGAGTAATTGCTGCCGTTTTTGCTCGCAACAAAACTTGTTTTTTGATGGGCAAATGTGCGTTGCCTGTGCTGGAAACGGTATGACCGTCAAAACGCACAAGGTAACCGCACAAAGTGTGCGTCCATTTCGGGGTACATGCCGCTGGAGCTGGAGCGCTTGGGTTGAGGGGTGCGTCCTTTAACAATCCAGGGGGACGTTTTTGACTGCTTGAAACGGGAACTTCACAGTTGACTGCCCGTTTTTACTGTGATAAAATCAAGAAACAAAAACCGAATACCGCCTTATCAAGAGCGGCTGAGGGACCGGCCCAATGAAGCCCGACAACCTGCTTTGCACGAAAATGGCAAGCAAGGTGCCAATTCCGGCAGTGGAGCAATCTGCTGAAAGATGAGCGTTTTTTTGATAGCGAAACCTCATCAAGCGGATGAGGTTTTTGATATTTTATTCGGAGGAATCTATTTTATGGCAA
Source organism: Clostridia bacterium (assembly GCA_036651815.1). Classification (GTDB taxonomy): domain Bacteria; phylum Bacillota; class Clostridia; order Christensenellales; family CAG-138; genus JAVVXB01. The sequence continues at coordinate 21,911 of JAVVXB010000020.1, read as the reverse complement.
GAAAACTATTCACATCGGAATCAGTTACCGAAGGACATCCCGATAAACTGTGCGACTGCATCAGCGATGCGGTGCTGGACGCCATCTTCACTGAAGATTCCAACGCGCGCGTTGCGTGCGAGTGCGCAGCCACCACGGGCATGGTACTCGTGATGGGCGAAGTCACCACAAACTGCTATGTGGATATTCCAAAGCTCGTGCGTCAAGTGGCAAATGACGTTGGATACAATAAGCCGGAGTATGGCTTTGATGCCAATACGCTGGCCGTCATCACGGCTCTCAACAGTCAATCTGCGGATATTGCGCTGGGCGTCAATCAGGCGCTGGAAGCTAAACATGGCGAAACGGACGACAAATACTGCACCGGTGCGGGCGATCAAGGCATGATGTTCGGCTATGCGTGCGACGAGACGAAGGTACTCATGCCGCTGCCCATCTACCTTGCGCATGCACTGACAAGAAAACTTGCCGATGTGCGTAAAAGTGGAGAAATTTCCTATTTAAGGCCGGACGGCAAGAGTCAGGTGACCGTGGAGTATGATGGCGATATTCCGGTGCGTGTGGATACGGTTGTTATCAGTGCCCAGCATGACGACGTGGATATGGACATGCTTAAAAAAGACATTCAGGAGAAGGTCATTTTCCCCACGCTTCCCAAGAATTTAATTGATGAAAAAACGCGCATCTTCGTCAATCCAACGGGTCGTTTTGTCATCGGCGGGCCAACGGGCGATTCTGGATTGACTGGGCGCAAGATTATTGTGGATACCTATGGCGGCTACGCGCGCCACGGTGGCGGCTGCTTTTCCGGCAAGGATCCGACGAAGGTGGATCGCAGCGCGGCCTATGCCGCCCGTTATGCGGCAAAGAACGTGGTTGCCGCCGGATTGGCCAAGAAATGCGAGATTCAGTTGGCCTATGCCATCGGCGTTGCGCGTCCGGTGTCGGTACTTGTGGATACCTTTGGCACCGGCACCTATCCGGACAGCAGGATTGAACAGACGGTTGAGCAGTGCTTCGATTTCCGTCCCGCGGCAATCATTGAAATGCTGGAGCTGCGCCGTCCAATCTATCGGCAAACGGCTGCGTACGGACACTTTGGCCGCGAGGATCTCAACCTGAGTTGGGAGAGGACCGACCGTATGGAACAACTGCGCGCCGCCATCCGATAACGCCATCCGTTCATAAAAGTACCCCCTTAAGTAGATTTTGGATATATCTTAGGTCTACTTTAGGGGGTAACATATCATCTGCTGGGAAGCAGCAACGGGTGCTTCTGTTTTCTTTTACAGATCTGCTTTCATTTGTGAGTATGGATAGTCTTCAAATCCGTGGCGACGGTACAGGCGTACCGCACCTTCATTTTCCGGCTCGATTTCAAGTCGCATTCGTTTATAGGTAGCGTTGTAACGTTCGGATAAAAACGAAATCAAATCGCCGCCGAGACCGAATCCCCGGTAGCCAGGTTGAATATATAGCTCTTCAAGCCACAGCACCATGCCGCCCGCTTCCTGCGAAAAGGTCTTGGCAATCAGCGCAAAGCCTGCGGGCGTTCCTTCATGCTCCACTAGAAAACACTCCACATAGGTGTCGGAGTGGATCATTTCATCGAAGGTTGCGAGCCAGGCATCTTCACTGGGGCGGATAAGCACCGCGTCGGAATCGTAAAATTCACGCACCAACGCAAGATAAGCTTGTTTATCCGACGGTTGAACCTTCCGAATTACAGACATTGGAGCACCTCCTGTACATCTGAAAGGAGCGGCACGCCGAGCGTATTGAGATGAGACGGCAACTGATGCCCACTGGTCAAAAGTGCACATTGGCAGCCGACTGCTGCTGCAACTTCGCGGTCGTGATCGGTGTCCCCGATCAACAGTGCCTCCGATGGCTGAATGCCGCTGCGGGCCAGTAGCGCCTTCGCTTTATCCACTTTTCCGTGGGCGAGGTTATTGTCCCCGCCAATGATTTCGTCAAAATATCCCGCTAGGCCAAACTGTTCGACCTGTCCGGCGAGCCGGTCAGCCCCCGTTGCGGAAAGCAGCACCTGAACGATGCCGCGCCTTTGAATTTCTGCAAGGGTTTCCTGCACATGGGGCTGCAGCAGACAGGTATGAATCATATCGGCATATCGGTTTACAAATTCGACGCTGATATCCTCATAGCTTTCGGTTTCGAAGGTGTAGCCCATGCGCCGGTAATAGTCGATAACCGGAAAACCAAACATCTCGCGATAGCTGTCGACCTGCAAAAGCGGTTCCATGTTTCGTTCCATACGCATGAGGTTTGCGATGCTGTAGCATAATTCCGTATCATCGAGCAGCGTGCCGTTCCAGTCCCAGATCATGAGCTTAAGTTTGTTTTTTACCATTTATTTCTTACCTTTTCTGCAAATGCCATAAAATGCTTGAGTTCAATTTTTGTTCCATCGTCCAGCTGCATAACGCCGTCCATCCACCCGAAGACCTGATGCTGATCTGAACAGATCAGCACGACATCCGTCTTTGCCGCACGATCCAATACGGGGGTAAACGCCATTTCAAACCGTCCGTCACTCGAGGAGAATGTCCATGGGGTGAGAAAATCATCTTTCCCATTTTTTTGCGGAATATGAAACGTCACCTCCGCGAGTTTGTGAGCGATTCCATCTACAAACAGCATGTTTTCCGTTGCTGCGGAGCAATCACCGAAGCCATATCCAATATTGAAGCCGACAACATGCCCATCTACGATGCCATGACCCGCACCCCAATACCAAGTGTTGTTGTAGGTCCATACGCCGCGTCCCCAGTCCAGCAGGCCGAAAGATTCCAAAGGATCGAAGGTGTGGGTGCTACCGCCGACAGCGACGCTGCCGCAAGCGCGCATGCCAATAATCTTTTGATTGTAGTAGAAGTGCGTTTTCTTTTCGGCAAACGGCGTCGCGATAACCATGCTATCGCGAGGTTCTTCGGAAAGCGTGATGTCACAATCAAAGGGGGTATCCCCAATGAAACGATCTAGATGCGCCACAAGTCGGCGCTTGCCATCTGCCTGTGTAAAGGAAAAGCCTGCACACGGAAGCTGCTTTGCAAGATTCCCATGGGCAGAGGATTGGGGAAACCCCGTTGTGCCTCGGGGAAACCAAAACATGGGTGAGACGGTCTTTTGAACGTTATGCTCAAAATCAAGAAACGAGGCGGACACAAGCCCCATATAAGCGTTGTCGTCGATGGTCAGCGCTACGCCGAAACGGTCGTTATATACCAGATAATAATCCCACTCCTTGATGCGCAGCGTATGTGAACAGATGTGTGCGCGGTCGTATGCACGGATGAGCGAGGTTGCGTAGCCCGCTTCATTCAGAGAACCATTTTCATCGAGCAGGCGGCCGGCCGTCAGGCGATGCTGCATATACAAATCCTCCCATTATAAAATGATGCATATAATTATATCCGAAGTTCGAAATTCGCGCAATCGTGGGAGCGCGTGCGTGCAAGGTAGATTCGTAAAAAAGCGCGTGTACCAGTGGTAGCGATTGAACCGTGTTCAAAAGGATAATTTTCTCGAGCCGTAATTTGAGAATTGCGCGCAATAGCCTCTATGCACCGAAAATACACGAATGGTTTTCATGAACATAACTTGTGCGTGATAAAAATCAATCGTAAAAAACACCGTGCTGCAGGACGGTAATTCTATAAAAATTAAGAATCAGACAAGCATCGACATACATATTGTTGAAATAGAAAGTGCAACACGGTATGTTTTTCCATTTATGCGCCCATACTTCCTATAACAAACATGCAGCGAGGTGAATGATTTTGTCAGACAGTCATAGAAAGTTATCCAGAACGGGCTGGCGTCCCGCTGAAACGGATCGGCTTTTTGCGCTGGCCGAACAGGCGCAGGCAAACGGGCGGCCGCTCAAGGGCGTGTTCGACGAGGTCGCGATCGGTACAGGCCGGCGACCCAACAGTGTGCGCAATTATTATTATGCGCGCGTCAAGGAAACAGGCAACCAGGGGTATATCCATCAGAGAGCGTTCGAACCATTTACCGATGAGGAGGCGGCGCTACTTGTTGAGGAAGTGCTCAGCGCACAGGCCAAGGGAGAGTCCGTACGCAGTTGCACCCTGCGGCTGGCGAGCGGCAATGACAAGGCGATGCTACGGTATCAGAACAAGTATCGGTCCATGCTTAAGAACAGTGAAGCGCTCGTGCGCCGCATTTTTACCGATATGCAAAAGTGCGGCAAGCCCACGATCAATCCTTATGCAGAACCCGTTGGCAGGCGGGCGGGACGACCCAAGAAACAAATACAGGAATCCGGGCAAGATTACGCGCGTGTCATCCGCGATCTTTCAAGGGTGGAAGGACTCAATGTCCATGCGTTGATGGACTCCCTAGGCGCACTGGCGCTCGGTGCAATCCGCGCAACGGCGGGAGCGAAGCCAATGCAGATGCTTCCGGATGCGGCCGAAATTCCGGCACTGCGCATGGAGAACGAGGCACTCAAAAATCAGCTGACGCGGCAGCATGAGCGATATCGGGTACTGCTCGGATATTTTACGCAGCTCATTCGTATCAACAGCGAGTTTTTGTCACTCAACTCGGTGGTCAAAGTCAGCAATCTTTCCTCCTATATTCGCGATCTTGAAAATAATGTTCGAAACTGCGAAAAGCTTGTGCTGGATGGCGTGAGATGATGTCGTCGCCAGAACGGACGGGACGGATCGTCCCGTCCGTCGAAAACAAGTTTATCGACGGGCGTCCCTATGCTTCAACTACGCTGAAAGCAAGACGGCGCCAAAGCAAACAAGGAAACCGCTCAAATTAGGCGTCCGTTTCGGCGCATCTGCCACCGAAGGCGGAACGTATGGGGCCAGAAGTACATTCATTAACAATCCAGCAATTTTTCCGAAGCGAATGCGCATTGGTTTTCGTGATCGTTCCCGGGCGGGACAGATCGTCCCGTCTGCTTGCTTTTTTGGACTAAAATCCGTATACTAAAAAATATACTGCATGCGCCAAGCACACATGCACCATCGGCTTTCGAACCGCTTTCTTCGGACTTAGAAAAGCGGCAGAATAGACCATACCGGAGGAATCATCGAAAATGAATAAAACAATCGATCAAACATTTGACGCGCAGATGCAGTCGCTGAAAGAACTGATTTCCATTCCCAGCGTTTCCCGTGGGGACCCGTTGCCGGGGATGCCACTGGGTAAAAACATACATGAGGCGCTGACCTATACGCTCGATCTCGCCAAACGTCTTGGTTTTCCGGAAGCAAAATCGCTGGATGGCTACTGCGGCATCGTGGACTACGGAACAGGCGACGAGATGCTCATGATTATGGCGCATTTGGACGTTGTACCCGCAGGCCCTGCATGGTCGAGTGACCCATTTAAAGCGGAAATTCGCAACGGACGCCTCTATGGCCGCGGCGTGATTGACGACAAAAGCGCCGCCATCTCTGCACTGTATGCGCTGCATGCCGTCAAGCAAGCTGGTGTGCCGCTTAAACGGCGTGTGCGAATTTTGCTGGGCTGTGATGAGGAGAAGGGCTGGGCCTGCATCGACCGTTATCTGCTGACCGAGCCGGAACCGGAAATGGCCTTTACCCCCGATGGCCAGTATCCGGTGGTCAATTCCGAAATGAGCATCTGCCAGACCATCTATGAAAAGAAGCTTTCCGGAAGCGACGTTGCAATCGACTGCGGAGTTGCTTCAAACGTCATACCTGGCGAAGCGTTGGCGGTGTTGCACTTTGACGCAGTGCCTGTCAAATCAAACCGGTTGGTGGTGCCCATCGTAGCGGGTAAGGAAATCCGCGTTGTGGGACGCGGTGGCCACGCGGCACAGCCGGATTTGGCGCAGAATGCGCTGCTTTACCTGCTGGATGCGCTTGCCCAACAACCATTGGATGCAGAGGATCTTGCGGTGGCAACCGCGCTCAACGCGCTGTTGGGGCATGATTTGCACGGTGAAGGATTGGGTCTGGATATCACCGATGAGTCCGGACACTTGACGCTCTCACCGAACATCCTGAAGTGGGATGAAAACGGCGTAAAGCTTACTTTGGACTGCCGCTATCCATTTTCGCTGTCTCACGAGCAGCTGCTTCAGAAACTTGATGCTGCATTCTCCACCATCGGGTTTACGCGTACGTTTGTCAAAAATTCCCCGGGTCACTTGATTGCAGCGGATTCAGAACTCGTAAAAACACTGCTTTCCGTCTATGAAAAGAATATCGGACATGCGGCAAAACCCCTCTCCATCGGCGGAGGCACCTATGCGCGTGCGTTTAAAAATGCTGTTGCGTTTGGTCTGGAGCCGGAAAATGGAATTTCGGAATGCCATATGCCGGATGAGTCCATCGGTGTGGAGGACATACGGTTTAACACGCTTGTCATGGCGGAGGCTATCGAAAAACTGGCTGGACAAGTCTGATGAACCTGCGGACGGACGCCAAATAAGCCTTGCATCCGCCGAAATGCTGTGATATACTCACAAACGCTAACGTCCTTCTTGCTCCGCCATTAAGCGCGGGGCCAATAGACCATAAGGAGGTGAAATGAATGAATCTATATGAAGCTCTGTATATCATTGTTCCCGATCTGGACGAGGAAGCTACCCATGCATCCGTTGAAAAGTTTAAAGGGATCGTTGAAGTCAACGGCGGTGAGATCGTAGCCATCGATGAGTGGGGCAAAAAGCGCCTTGCTTACACGATCAACTACAAAACCGAGGGCTATTATGTCCTGATGACCTTCAACGCAGCACCGGAGTTCCCCAAAGAATTGGAGCGTAACTTCAAGAACGATGAACAGATCCTGCGTTTCCTCGTGACGCGCAAGAACGCATAAACGATCTGTATCAACACAAGAAAGAAAGGTTGCAGCATGAATAAGATCACACTCATTGGTAATCTGACCCATGATCCCGAGGTACGCAGCACACCCAACGGCGTGACTGTATGTTCCTTTACAATTGCTGTCAACCGCCGTTTCGCTGGACAGGATGGAAACCGGCAAACCGATTTTTTCCGCATCAATGCCTGGCGTCAGTTAGGTGACACCTGTGCGCGTTACCTCAGCAAAGGACGCAAGGTGGCGGTTATCGGTGAATTGCAGGCTCGCACCTATGAAGCGAAAGACGGCACAACGCGTCTGTCTTTGGATGTTTCCGCCGATGAGGTAGAATTCCTCACGCCCAAGTCCCAGGACGACGGCACCGGTGGCGGCTACACTGCACCCAGTAAGAGCAACAGCTCCACTGCTGAAGCGCAAGATTTGGCCGGCTTTACGGACATCCAGTCCGACGACATTCCTTTTTAACTTAACAATTTAGGAGGCTTGCACCATGGAAGATCGTAAAATGCGTCCCCGTCCGAGACGGAGCCGTCGCAAGGTTTGCAAGTTCTGCGTTGATAAGGCCACGAGCATTGACTACAAGGATCTCAAAATCTTTGAGAAATTCGTGACCGAGCGCGGCAAGATCATGCCCCGTCGTATGTCGGGTGTGTGCGCCAAGCACCAGCGCGATCTGGCAATTGCCATCAAGCGTGCGCGCATCGTTGCCCTGCTGCCCTATGTGGCAGACTGATGTCTCCGTTTGATCAGAGGCATCCCAAATGAAAAGCAAAGTCGGACGTTGTCCGGCGGCTTTCAAAAGAATAATCACTCCACAAGGAAGTTAGCAAGTAAACAATCCCCAGTCGTCTCAGCCGAGACCGCTAGGGATTTTTGCTTTTTGGCTGTTGCTTATGTTCAAAAAAAGTTAACGAAAGCTGGATAAAACAGAGCTGCGCCTTCGTTTGGGTTTATTGGGGCGGATCATCCAACGGGCGGTTATCTGGCGGGAGCCGGAGATGATCCCACAGGCCATAGGTTTCCGTGGTGCAGAGGGCATGCATAAATTTTTCCTCAAAATCCGGAACCAGCGTGCAGATGTGAGCAATGAGCTGCTTGGCTTCCTCTCGCTTGGTATGACCTGAGATATCACAGTGCGGGGGTAAAATCGGTAGATTGCGCTGCCTCGCTACGGCTAGCGCATGCCGCTCCGGCAGGAAGATCAGCGGGCGGATGACGGTGATGCTGCGGCGGCTTAGGTGCGTAATGGGGGCAAAGGTGTTGATGCGTCCCTCGTAGAGCAGACTCATTAAGAACGTCTCGATGACGTCTTCCCGGTTATGACCCAGTGCAACCTTATTGCAGCCGTGTTCCACAGCGAAGGTGTTCAGCGCACCGCGCCGCAGCTTTGCGCATAGCGCACAGGGACTGCGCTCATTTCGATATTCAAACACAACCTTGCCAATGTCGGTCTTGACGACGGAGAACTCAATGCCAACGTGCGCTGCCAAAGCCTCGACACCTGAAGTATCTTGATTTTTGAGTCCGAGATCCAACATAACGGCGATGGCTTCAAACTTTGTGTAGGAAAACTTTTGATAGAGTTTCATTGCTTCCATTAAAAGCAGCGAATCCTTGCCGCCGGATACACCGATGCAGATCCTATCGCCATTCTGGATCATATGATATTTTTCATCCGCTCTGCGGATACAGCCCAATACTCGTTTCATGCGAAACAGTATACCATAGGTTGCTTTCGACAAGAAAGTGAATGCGTAAAAAAAACTGATGGGCAGAATAACGGTTCCTGTGTAGGCATTGACAAGTAGCCAATAAGTGAGTAGGCTTTTTCCTATGGAACAACAAAAAACGACAAGCGTTCCACCTGTGCGGAGATGTCCGTTGCCTTCAGGCGGCATGCTGTATATTGTACAGCATGGCACAGATGTGGACGATATTTCAAACAACGAAGCACATATTGTGGCGCTGGACGACCGGTATGAGGGCAACCCGTCCTTTCAAATTCGGGAGTCGTACCGGGTTCACAATGCACAGAGGAAGCGGGAAATCCTGGATGCGCTGATCGCCTTCGACCGGGAAACACCGACCGATCCGCCCTGGCAACGCACACGGGATTCGCTGTATCGGGAATGGAAGCTGCATAACCTCGCGTACCGACTGCATATCTACCGAAAAAGCGCTCGTCATGTAGATTTGGATAACCGCGACGAGGGGAAAGGCTATTGGCATCTGTTTGTGACGGCCGGTGAACGGGCTTTGGAAATGGTGTGGAAAAGGCTACACAAAGGAAAGCACGCCTAAATCGTATGCCGTCAGCCATAACTTGCCGAAATTAAATCTCTCAGAAGTGAAGAACAACATTAAAACAAATCAATAGGTAAGGGCAGCTGATTGCAGAAAATATATGCAAAAGCAAACTCCGTGAACTGAATGATGAAAGGAGACCTGCAAAAAGGTCTCCCAGCTAATCAAATATGCCCATAGCCAGATCATAATTTACGCATAATCTACGGAATCGACAAATTATAAACCCAGCGCCTCATGCACGTTCCGCATGCCGGCAAGAGTATGTTCAATAACATCGTCAAGGGTCATGCCCAACATATCGGCGCCGTTACTGATGACGTCACGGTTGACACCGGCGGCAAAGCCCTTGTCCTTAAATTTTTTCTTGACGCTCTTGAGCTCCATATCCATCACGCTATGGGAGGGCCGCATATAGGCGCTGGCAGTGATGAGACCGGTCAGCTCATCGATGGTGTAGATCGCAATCTCCATCGGCTTCTCGGGCTTGGTATCGGTACACAGACCCCAGCCGTGCCCCGTCACCGCACGGATAAAATCCGCATCATACCCGGCGTCCGAAAGCAGGCGCGGCGCAACCTGCAGATGTTCCTCCGGCCATTTTTCATAATCAATATCATGCAGCAGACCGACTTGACCCCAGTATTCCACATCTTCACCGAACAGTTCGGCAAAATGGCGCATGACGCCCTCCACAGCATAGGCATGTTTGATGAGCGCTTCGCTTTCATTATATTTTTTTAGAAGCATCAGCGCTTCCTCACGTGTTTTCATGACAGCTATTCCTCCAGCAATAAAATTTCCTCTATCATACAACCAAAATGAAAAGGCATGCAAGATGAATTGCACCTTTTACTTGACAAGCCCAATGCAAAATGATAATATGCGAAATTGACTTATGATGGAATATCTGTGGTAATATGCCCAAAAGTGCCTTGACTATAGGGAAAAGCCCGCATGAGAGACCCAAATTTTGGGAATGATGGCACAGAGAACCACAAGAGCCGCTGAACTGTTTACAATGTGTGAAATAAATGCAAGTAGATGCGGGCCGCGAACCCGTGTCGGCAAGGGGTGTACGCGATGATGCATGACGTCAAGATGGGCAAAAGAACGCGCAAGAGCTTCAGCAGAATCCGGGAAGTGCTGAATATGCCGGATCTCATCGAGATTCAAAAGAATTCCTACTACCGGTTTTTGAAGGCGGACCTTCGTGATGTGCTCGATGACATTTCTCCCATCACTGACTATTCGGGGAAGCTAGTGCTGGAGTTTGTCGATTACCGAATTGATCTGGATAAGCCAAAGTATTCGATGGAGGAAAGCAAAGAGCGGGACGTAAATTACGCCGCGCCGCTTCGTGTTTCGGTACGACTGATTAATAAGGAAACCGGCGAGGTCAAGCAGCAGGAGGTATTCATGGGCGATTTTCCGCTCATGACGCCACAAGGTACATTCATCATCAATGGTGCGGAACGGGTAATTGTTTCTCAGCTTGTGCGTTCACCGGGGGTGTATTTTTCGGAGAGCTTCGACAAGGTCGGCAAGCAGCTTTTTAGTGCGCAGGTGATTCCGAACCGTGGTGCATGGCTGGAATACGAGACGGACAGTAACGGGGTGCTTTATGTCAAGATCGATCGGCAGCGCAAGGTGCATATCACCGCGTTGATCCGTGCGCTTGGCTACGGCACCAACGGCGAGATTATCGAACTATTGGGCGAGGACGAGCGCTTGACCGCCACGCTGCAAAAGGATCCTACACACTCCATTGCCGAGGGCTTAATTGAGGTTTATAAGCGTCAGCGTCCTGGTGAACCGCCTACGGAGGAGAGCGCACGTGCACTGCTTAACTCACTGTTCTTTGACAAGCGCTATGACTTGGCGCGGGTCGGCCGATATAAATTTAATAAAAAGCTGTCGCTGCGCAATCGGATTCGCGGCTTTGTTGCGGCACGCCCCGTCATCCATCCAGAAACGGGCGAGATTCTTTGTGATGCAGGTCAGACCATTGACCGCCAGATGTCTGGAAACATTCAGAATGCTGGCGTGAATGAGGTCTATCTGACCGTTGGAGAAAATACCGTCAAGGTCGTGGCGAACAACTTTGTCAGAGCCGATGCATACCTGCCTTTTGCACCCATCGATGCGGGCATCAATGAGGATGTGCATTTACCGACCCTCAAAGCCTTGCTCAAGGAAGCGGCAGAGCTGGATGAAGCAGCGCTTAAAACCTTCATCAAGGAGCATACCTCCGATTTGATTCCGCGCCATATCATCCCGGATGATATGATTGCATCAGTCAGCTATTTGGTTGGCATGCCGTATGGCATTGGCCGCACTGATGATATTGACCATCTTGGCAACCGCCGTATCAGAAGCGTTGGCGAGTTGTTGCAAAACCAAATCCGTGTCGGCCTGACCCGTCTGGAACGCGTTGTGCGCGAACGTATGGGTTTGCAGGATATGGATGTGGCGATGCCTTCCAACCTTATCAATATTCGACCGGTAACGGCCGCGATCAAGGAGTTTTTTGGTTCTTCACAGCTGAGCCAGTTTATGGATCAGACCAACCCGCTTGCGGAGCTGACCCATAAGCGCCGCCTTTCGGCCCTGGGACCCGGCGGCTTGAACCGTGAACGCGCAACGTTCGATGTGCGAGATGTTCACTTTTCCCACTATGGGCGCATGTGCCCCATTGAGACACCGGAAGGTCCGAACATCGGCCTCATCAACTCGCTGTCCACCTATGCACGGATCAATGAGTATGGCTTTATTGAAGCGCCGTATCGCCGTGTGGATGCAAAAAAACGCATCATTACGGATGAAATTGAGTATTTAACGGCGGACGAAGAGGACAACTTCATCGTTGCGCAGGCGAATGAACTGATCGATGAGGACGCACATTGGTTCAAGAAGGATCGTGTGGTCGCGCGTTTGCTTGACCAGATCATTGAGGTCAAAAGCACCGAGGTTGATTACATGGACGTTTCGCCCAAGCAGCTGGTTTCAGTTGCAACGGCAATGATTCCGTTCCTTGAAAACGACGATGCAAACCGTGCGCTGATGGGTTCCAACATGCAGCGTCAGGCGGTGCCGCTGTTGATTCCGGAAGCGCCGGTCATCGGCACGGGTATGGAATACAAAGCTGCCCGCGACTCCGGCATTGTGATCATCGCGCAGGAAGATGGCGTGGTTTCCCACGTTTCTTCCAAGGCGGTTACCATCAAGGATGATATCGGCGTGGAGCATATCTACCGTTTGACCAAGTTCCAGCGCAGCAACCAGGGTACCTGCCTCAACCAGCGTCCCATCGTTTCAAAAGGTGAAGTGATCAAAAAGGGCGATGTGATTGCAGACGGTGCATCGACGGATCTGGGTGAGATCGCCCTTGGCCGCAACATACTGATCGGTTTCATGGCATGGGAAGGTTATAACTACGAGGACGCCGTTTTGATCAGCGAGAAGCTTGTCAAGGACGACATCTTTACCTCTATTCATATTGAAGAGCACGAGGTCGAAGCGCGGGACACGAAGCTTGGGCCGGAAGAAATCACGCGTGATATCCCCAACATCGGTGAGGATGCGCTGGCCCAGCTCGATGAGCAGGGGATCATTCGACCCGGTGCGGAAGTGAGGAGCGGCGATATCCTCGTTGGCAAGGTTACCCCCAAGGGCGAGACCGAACTGACGGCAGAGGAACGGTTGCTCCGGGCAATCTTTGGCGAAAAAGCGCGTGATGTGCGCGATACCTCCCTGCGGGTGCCCCATGGCGAAGGCGGCATTGTTGTCGATGTCAAGGTGTTTACGCGGGAGAATAAGGATGAGTTAAGCCCCGGTGTCAACGAGATGGTGCGCGTATATATCGCACAGAAGCGGAAGATCTCCGTCGGTGATAAGATGGCAGGACGGCACGGAAACAAGGGTGTCATCTCCCGCATTTTGCCGGAGGAGGATATGCCGTTTTTACCGGATGGTACACCGCTGCAAATTGTGCTGAACCCACTGGGCGTTCCTTCTCGAATGAACATTGGTCAGGTGCTTGAACTGCACTTGGGACGCGCCTGCAAGGCGCTCGGCATCCATATTGCAACGCCGGTTTTTGATGGTGCAAGCGAGGACGAAATCAAAGACCTGCTGACCAAGGCTGGTATGGATAACGATGGCAAGACGATCCTGTATGATGGCCGCACGGGCGAACCCTTTGAAAACCGGATTTCTGTCGGCTACATGTACTATCTGAAATTGGCGCATTTGGTGGACGATAAGATCCATGCACGTTCCACTGGGCCTTACTCACTGGTGACGCAGCAGCCTCTGGGCGGCAAGGCACAGTTTGGCGGTCAGCGCTTTGGCGAGATGGAGGTTTGGGCGCTGGAAGCATACGGTGCAGCCCATACCTTGCAGGAAATATTGACGGTCAAGTCCGACGACGTGATCGGCCGTGTCAAGACATACGAAGCCATCGTCAAGGGCGAGAACGTGCCGCCCGCCGGCGTACCGGAATCGTTTAAGGTGCTTATCAAGGAATTGCAGTCGCTGGCACTTGATATCAAAGTACTATCTGACACGCGCGAGGAAATTCTCATCAACGACGACGACGATGACGATGAGATCACGCCGCTCGATGTCAACATCGCAGGGATTGAAGACGCACCGGCCATCCTGCCCCATGGTGAAGAAGAAGGCGAATTTGATGAATTCGACGAATTCGAGGAACTGGACGAAGAACTTGCTGTTGAGCTGGATAGCGAAACGGAGTTGGATAGCGAAGCGGAGTTGGATATGGACGATGAGGATGTGCCGCTGACCAGTTTGAAACATATTGCGGTACCCGAAGTGCTGGAAGATCTGGATGAATTGCCTGGCAGCATCGATCTTTTGATTGATAAGGATATTGACTGAGTGCGGGCTGACGGATTCGGCCATTAAGGAGAGTATAGACTGTGTTTGAACTGACGAATTTTGACGCACTGCAAATCGGGCTCGCATCGCCCGAGAAAATTATGGAATGGTCGCACGGTGAGGTTAAGAAACCGGAGACGATTAACTATCGGACGCTGAAACCGGAAAAGGATGGCCTCTTCTGCGAGCGTATCTTCGGGCCTACCAAGGACTGGGAGTGCCACTGCGGACGCTATAAGCGCGGACGCTATAAGGGCATTGTCTGCGAAAAGTGCGGCGTTGAGGTTACCCGCGCAAAAGTACGCCGTGAGCGCATGGGACATATTGAACTGGCGGTGCCGGTTTCTCATATCTGGTATTTTAAGGGCATCCCCTGCCGCATGAAAATGCTGCTGGACATGAGCCCCCGCGCATTGGAGCAGGTGCTCTACTTTGCCTCGTTCGTGGTGACCGATCCAGGAGAGACGCCGCTGCAGTATAAGCAGATTCTCTCGGACAAAGAATACCGCGAGGCACAGGAACAGTTCGGGGCCAAAGCGTTTAAGGCTGGCATGGGTGCGGAAGCGATCCGTGAACTGCTCAAGCAGATGGATCTGCCCAAACTTGGGTTGGAACTGCGTGAGGAGATTACCAATGCAACTGGCCAAAAACGCGCCAATGCCATCAAGCGGCTTGAAGTCGTGGAAGCATTTATAACCAGCGGTAACAAGCCAGAATGGATTATTTTGACCGTATTGCCTGTGATTCCGCCGGAAATCCGCCCGATGGTGCAGTTGGATGGCGGCCGTTTTGCGACCTCCGATCTGAACGATCTCTATCGACGCGTAATTAACCGAAACAATCGTCTCAAACGGTTGCTGGAGCTACGTGCGCCCGATATCATCGTCCGCAACGAGAAGCGCATGTTGCAGGAAGCGGTGGACTCGCTCATCGACAATGGTCGCCGTACGCGGCCTGTGACTGGCCCGGGCAACCGCCCGCTCAAGTCTCTGTCTGATATGCTGCGCGGCAAGCAAGGCCGTTTCCGCCAGAACTTGCTGGGCAAACGGGTGGACTATTCCGGTCGAAGCGTCATTGTTGTCGGCCCTGATCTCAAGATGTACCAATGCGGCTTGCCAAAGGAAATGGCGCTGGAACTTTTTAAGCCCTTCGTCATGAAGAAGCTGGTCAAGGGTGGCTTTGCCCAGAACGTCAAGGGTGCAAAGCGCATGGTGGAGCGTGTGGATCAGGCGGTGTGGGGCGTGCTGGAAGAGGTCATTAAGGATCATCCGGTGCTGCTCAACCGCGCGCCTACGTTGCATCGATTAGGCATTCAGGCATTCGAGCCAGTACTTGTTGAAGGACGTGCGCTCAAGCTACATCCACTGGTCTGTACCGCGTATAACGCTGACTTTGACGGCGACCAGATGGCTGTCCACGTGCCGTTGTCGGTGGAGGCACAGGCGGAAGCCCGTTTCCTTATGTTGGCCAGCAATAATATTTTAAAGCCCCAAGATGGCCGTCCGGTCGTGTCGCCCACACAGGACATTGTCATCGGCTGCTATTATCTAACATTGGAACGTCCCGGCTCAAAGGGTGAGGGAAAAATCTTCCACTCTGAGGACGAGGCGATCATGGCATACGAGACCAACGACGTTTCGCTACAGGCCAAGGTTAAGATCCGCATCGAACGTGAATGGCAGGGGAAGAAATACCGCAAGGTCATTGACACCACGGTGGGACGGATTCTGTTCAACAACGCGATTCCGCAGGACATGGGCTTTGTGGAGCGCAATACGCTTGACGACATGTTTAAGCTGGAGATCGATCATTTGGTGGTCAAGAAGGATCTTGGCAACGTGGTTGACCGCTGCTACAGAAAGCATGGACCGACCACCACGAGCGAGGTACTCGACCGCATTAAAACACTTGGATTTACCTATTCAACCCGCGGCGGGATCACCGTCGGCTTCCAGGATATTCAGGTGCCAGCTGCAAAGAAACAGTTTATTACGGACGCAGAGGTGAAGGTTGTTGAAATTGATAACCTTTTCCGCATGGGCTTATTGAGCAACGCGGAGCGCAGAGGGCGCGTCATTAAGGTATGGGAAGAAACCACAGAGCTGGTGAGCAAAGCCTTGATGGATTCGCTCGATCCGTTTAACCCCATCTACATGATGGCAAATTCCGGTGCGCGTGGTTCTACCGCACAGATCCGCCAGTTGGCAGGTATGCGTGGGTTGATGGCTGACCCGAGTGGCCAGATTATCGAGGTTCCGATTCGGGCAAACTTCCGTGAAGGCCTATCCGTACTGGAATTCTTCATTTCCTCGCATGGTGCGCGCAAGGGCTTGGCCGATACGGCACTGCGTACTGCAGACTCTGGTTATCTGACCCGCCGACTTGTGGACGTATCGCAGGATGTGATTGTGCGCGAAGAAGACTGCTTTGAAAAACGCGGCGAAATGCCCAAGGGGATGGTCATTACTGAGATCAAGGAAGGCAACAAGCTCATCGAACCGCTGAAAGCGCGTGTACTTGGCCGCTTCACGGTCGAACCGGTCATCGACCCGAAGACCGGTGCGGTGCTGGTGGAGGCTGGTGAAATGGTCAGCTTCGAACAGGCAGAGGCGATTGAAAAGGCAGACATCAAGAGCGTTACCTGCCGCTCGGTATTCACCTGCCGAAGCAACCATGGCGTCTGTGCAAAATGCTACGGCTCGAATCTGGCTACCGGTGCGCCTGTTAACATTGGAGAAGCCGTTGGTATCATTGCGGCACAGGCCATCGGTGAACCTGGTACGCAGCTGACCATGCGAACCTTCCATACCGGCGGCGTGGCGAGTGCGGACGATATTACACAGGGTCTTCCCCGTGTGGAGGAACTGTTTGAGGCCAGAAAGCCAAAGGGACTTGCGGTCATCTCTGAAATCAACGGCACGGTGCATTTTGATGATTCCAAGAAACGCCGCGAGGCGACTGTCAGCAACGCGGAAGGAGAAACGGAGAGCTATCTCATCCCGTTTGGCTCAAAAATCAAGGTGCAGGACGGCGCGTTGGTTGAGGCTGGCGACGAATTGACAGAAGGTTCCATCAATCCGCACGATATCCTGAAGATTAAAGGAATTAAGGGCGTGCAGGCGTATCTGCTCAAGGAAGTGCAGAGTGTTTATCGCCTTCAGGGTGTTGAAATCTCCGATAAGCATATCGAGATCATCATTCGCCAGATGCTCAGAAAAGTTCAGGTCGAGGACAACGGAGATACCATCATGCTGCCGGGCGAACTGGTTGATATCTTCAAGTTCGAGGACGCGAATCTCAAGATTGTGGAGGCGGATGGCCGTCCCGCCATCGCCAAGCGCAAGCTCCTCGGAATTACAAAGGCTTCGCTGGCTACGGATTCGTTCCTGTCGGCTGCGTCGTTCCAGGAAACCACCCGTGTACTGACGGAAGCTGCTATCAAGGGCAAGATCGATCCATTGGTCGGGCTGAAAGAAAACGTGATCATCGGAAAACTGATTCCAGCCGGCGTAGGGATGAAACGATACAAGAACGTGACGGTACACGAAAAAACGCAGGATGGCTTTCGACCGATTGCATAAAACGTGGATTGTCGTATGAAGGTTCAATTGGAGGAAAATGATGGAACATCTGCCAGTCAATCCGGAATGTGAGCTTTCCGGTACCAAATGCTGCCGTTTGCTCAATATGCATACCTGCGAAGCCTGCACGGTGAGGAACAGTGACAACAAAGCGGGCATATTGCAGGACATTGCGCTATACGAAACGCTTCTGCCGGAAGGCGGCGTGTCTCAGTTGTTTACTGCCCGGGACTGCCAGTTTTGCAAAATGGAGCCAAAGGGCAAGCGCAAAGGATACGCCATATTGGATATGGCGCATCCAGAGCCAAAGCGGGTGCAAAGATGGCTGTTAGGCAAGCGACAGCTTAAGATCGGCACGATGATTCCGGTGCAGATGTCCATCTGTTCCGCCTGCCGGCGGAGATTTCTTCTGTTGGAATATTTGCCAATAGTGATTCCGATTGTATTGGGTGTGGCGGGACTGTTGCTGATTTCAATCGATGCGGTGTCTGCTCCGCTGAATCGGATGGGTTCGTTTCTACCGCTTGTTCTCTGGTTGCTGCTGATCGGCGTTGGTATTTTGGTGGGCCGACTCTGGGGGAAGCATTTCAAGAAAAAATGTGCGCGCATCATGTATGTGGATGTGCTGGAACATCCGGTGATTGCAGGTATGCTGCAAAAAGGGTGGATGCCCATTACCAAGCAGTCGGGAACGAAGGTCCTGTTCAGCAAAAGCCGTCTTGCGCGTGGTCTGGGCACGGCGGAAGATGTGCAGGGAGACGCGCTGGAACAAGAAAACAATTGACATTGTGCGGCAAATGCTGATACAATACACGTTCGACGGCTTCTAATCATTCCCACTAGGAAGCGGGGGAAGCAATCGACCGCAGAACCCGTTATTGATTCCGATGCAGGGTGGGTTCTGAAGGCTGATAACGTCCTGTGCGTATTCTTTTCTGCTAACAGAAAAGAAATAATGGCTACAATGTTCCCTACGAGGGGTTGCAGGGAACTGTAATTTAGATAGATAGAACAGAAAAGATTGATTTGGAGGAACTTTCATGCCGACTATTAACCAATTGGTTCGCAAAGGCAGAGAACAGGTGGAATATAAATCCGATGCACCGATTTTGAAACAGTGTCCGCAGCGCCGTGGCGTTTGCACGGCGGTGCGTACCATGACGCCGAAAAAGCCGAACTCCGCTCTGCGGAAAATTGCGCGTGTCCGTCTGACCGATGGCCTGGAGGGTACCGCATATATTCCTGGTATCGGCCACAACCTGCAGGAGCACTCCGTGGTACTCATCCGCGGCGGCCGTGTGAAGGACCTGCCTGGTGTGCGTTACCATATCGTTCGTGGTGCGCTGGATACCGCTGGCGTTGCCAACCGCAAGCAGAGCCGTTCACTCTATGGCGCCAAGCGCCCGAAGAAGTAAGGAGGGTATAAGTTATGCCAAGAAGAGGTTTTATTCCCAAGCGCGAAGTGCTGACTGACCCTATTTACAACAGTGTGGTCGTAACGAAGCTGATTAATCAGGTTATGCTCGATGGCAAACGCGGTGTCGCTCAAAAGGCGGTCTATGACGCGTTTGATCGCATCAAGGAAAAAACTGGCCGCGAAGCGGGCGAGGTTTTTTCGCAGGCCATCGAGAATATTATGCCTGTGCTTGAGGTGAAAGCACGCCGTGTCGGCGGCTCCACCTATCAGGTTCCGATTGAAATTCGTCCAGAGCGCCGTCAGACACTGGGCCTGCGTTGGCTCGTGACGTTTGCGCGCAAACGCAGTGAACGCACCATCGCAGAGCGCCTTGCCGGCGAAATTATGGATGGCGCGAACTCCGCAGGTAACGCTTTCAAGAAGAAGGAAGATACGCATAAGATGGCGGAAGCCAACCGTGCGTTTGCTCACTATCGCTGGTAACATCGAGGATTCGAAGCCGATGCATTTACGAGACTTCGGCGCAGGACGCAACGTTTCCTTTAAACGGAAACGCACCCGCCCTATGGCTGCATCCGATGCGGTCGCGCCGAAACTCCGTAACTGCATTTGATTTTAGAATACTTCGCATATGAAACCCGGCAATCGAAAATTACAAGAAAAGGGATACACATTTGCCTAGAGATACTACATTAGAACAGACAAGAAATATCGGCATCATGGCACACATCGATGCTGGTAAGACCACGACCACCGAGCGAATTTTGTTCTATACGGGCATGATTCACAAGGTTGGCGAGGTGCATGAAGGCGCCGCTACCATGGATTTTATGGTGCAGGAGCAGGAACGTGGCATTACGATTCAATCTGCCGCAACCACTGCATTTTGGCGCGGTCATCGCATCAACATCATCGACACGCCAGGCCACGTAGACTTTACAGTTGAGGTGGAGCGTTCGCTGCGCGTTTTAGACGGAGCCGTGGCAGTTTTTTGTGCCAAGGGCGGCGTTGAACCACAGTCTGAGACCGTCTGGCGGCAAGCCATGAAGTATGGCGTACCCTGCATTGCCTATGTCAATAAGATGGACATTACTGGCGCAGACTTCTATCGTGTCTGCGACATGATGCGTGACCGTCTTGGCGCGAACGCACTGCCCATCCAGTTGCCCATCGGCAGCGAAGCTCAATTCCGGGGCATTATTGACCTTGTGGCGATGAAGGCGGAAGTCTACTACAGCGATGACGGCACGGACGTTCGTCAGGAAGAAATTCCTGCGGACATGTACCAGCTTGCCAAGGAGCAGCGTGCAAAGCTGCTCGATGCCATCATCGACGAAGACGAGTCGCTCATGGAACGTTATTTTAATGGCGAATGGTTTACGGCAGAGGAGCTGATTCCCGTCATTCGTAAAGCAACCTTGTCCGGTCGTGTGGTTCCCGTGTGCTGCGGTACCTCCTATCGTAACAAAGGGGTTCAGCCGCTGCTAAATGCAATTGTGGATTATCTCCCCAGCCCCCTTGACATTCCCGATGCAAAGGGAACAGTGAAGGACGGCACGGAGGAGATCTTGGTGAAACCGGACGACAACGGCCCCTTTGCGGCGTTGGCATTCAAGATCGTGACCGATCCGTATGTGGGCAAGCTCTCGTTTGTTCGCGTATATGGCGGTACGCTTAAAGCCGGTTCATATGCCTACAATGCTTCCAAGAATAAACGTGAGCGCGTTGGCCGTATTCTGCTGATGCATGCGGATGCACGCACGGAGCTTGAAGAAATTCACTCCGGTGATATCGCGGCTATCGTGGGACTGAAGGACACGAGTACGGGGGATACGCTCTGTTCGGAAAACCGTCAGTTGCTGCTTGAAAGTATGATTTTTCCGGATCCCGTTATTCAGGTGGCCATTGAACCCAAAACAAAGGTTGGCCAGGAAAAGATGTCCATCGCGCTGCAGAAACTCTCCGAGGAGGATCCAACCTTCCGTACCTATACAGATCAGGAGACGGGACAGACGATTATTGCCGGCATGGGCGAGCTACATCTGGAGATCATCGTTGATCGGCTGATTCGTGAATTCCATGTGGAAGCCCGCGTGGGTAACCCGCAGGTATCCTACAAGGAAACCATGCGTAAGACCGTGAAAGCGCAGGGCAGATTTGTTCGCCAGTCCGGTGGCCACGGTCAGTTTGGTGACTGCGTCGTTGAATTCAGCCCGCAGGAACCCGGTGCCGGATATGAATTCGTTGACAAAATCGTTGGCGGCGTCATCCCGCGCGAGTATATTCCAGCTGTCGATAGGGGGATCCGTGAAGCGCTTAAGTCCGGTTTATTGGGTGGTTACGAGGTCGTGGACGTCAAGGCAACACTAGTGGACGGGTCTTATCACGAGGTGGACTCCTCAGAAATAGCTTTTACGATTGCTGGTTCGTTGGCGGTCAAGGAAGCGCTGCAGAAAGCCGACTGCGTGTTGCTTGAACCGATAATGAAGGTTGAAGTAATGATGCCTGACGAATACCTTGGTGACGTGATGGGTAATCTGAGCTCACGTCGTGGGCGCGTCAGTGGTATGGAAATGCGCGGAACGTCGCAGATGGTGGGCGCGATGTGTCCGCTTTCGGAGATGTTCGGCTATGCAACGGATTTGCGGAGCCGTACACAGGGCAGAGGAACGTTCTCCATGCAATTTGATCACTTTGAGGAAGTGCCGCGTTCCGTGCAGGAACTCGTGATTGGTAAACAAAAAAGCGGCATTTAAAACGATTGAACGATTGAAAGAATAAAAGGAGATTATTGAGAAATGGCAAAGGCAAAATTTGAAAGAACGAAACCGCACGTCAACGTGGGTACGATC
>JAVVXB010000019.1:0-56380 GCA_036651815.1 Clostridia bacterium | reverse complement strand
ACCCTGGACACCCTGATTAAGAGTCAGGTGCTCTAGCCAACTGAGCTAAGGAGGCATATTGATATATGGAATGTAATATGCAGGTTAGCGCACAATACTGCTCAATCACCGTCCATCAGATTATTCAGTCTCATTATGATGAACGCTGCAACCAGCAATCGATTGAACGTGTTATATTATAACATATCCCTTTGGTTTGTCAACTATGTCAAACAATTTTAACCAAGAAACCGCAAAAAACGGTGGTATTAACAAGTATCAAAACTCCGTTAGCCAAGTCTCTCCAGCACGCTGCATGAATCAGAAAAGCTTCTGGTTGCCTGCGCATAATCCTCGCCAACAGTCTTGGTAACCGTATCCCATGATATTTTTGCAAGGCTCCTCGTTTCCGGTGAAAGATTGGGGTCATTCATGGCGACACCTGCTGCGTATAGTTTAAAATACATGAATCCATCCCGCTCCTCCTGATGAGAATAACTGGGTACATATCGCACATGATCAACGTTAACCGTACATGCTTGCCGATCCACTGTAACTGATAATTCTAAAATCATGCCGGAACGGCTCATCCGATATTTACCATCCGCAAGAAAATTTCCAAGCGAATACGCCACCGGGATTTCCCGTCCATC
Source organism: Clostridia bacterium (assembly GCA_036651815.1). Taxonomy (GTDB): domain Bacteria; phylum Bacillota; class Clostridia; order Christensenellales; family CAG-138; genus JAVVXB01. Next base: position 55,748 of record JAVVXB010000019.1, on the reverse strand, counting down.
TGGCGCTGTTAAACGCTCCAACGGCTGCACGGCATGGGTGTGACAGAAAATCGCCGCATCCACACCACAATTCACAAGATGCTTGGCCATATCTCGCTGTAGGCGATTCGGTTCATAGCTGCCCTCGGTTCCCATATGCGTAAAAACAATAACCACGTCAGCCCCTTGTTCACGAGCTTTCTTGATATCCTCTTTCATCTTATCCGGTTCATTATAATTTCGTAACCACTGCAGCGCCACTCGGTCTTGAGGACGTTCAGTACGCGTTGAATGGTAGGAATACGCAAGAATGCAAATCTTCACGCCGCGGATCTCCGTTATGAGCAACTGCTGCGCATCCTCAGCCGAGATAAACGCACCCGTTTGAAGCATTCCAAGTTTTCGTATCTTCTGAATCGTATCGATGGCACCATCCACACCACGATCCAATAAATGGTTGTTCGCGTTCGTAAGTACATTAAAGCCAGAATCGTGGATTGCTGTTAAAAACTCGTCCGGCGCATTAAATCGTGGATTTCCAGTAAATCCGTCATTCTCGACCCCCGCTATCGGCGTTTCGAGGTTGCCAATCATGAGATCTGCACCGCGCAGCTCTTTCGCAATCTCTGTGTAGATATCATCGAACCGGTAGCTACCATCCGGTTGTTCAGCAGAGAGTATCATAGGCTTTGACACCATAATATCGCCCACAAACCGTACCGTAATTATCTCCGGAGCATAAGGCGTTACTGTTGGTTCTGGGGTTGGTTCCGGTGTAACCGCTGCGGTAGGCGCAGATGTGGGCTCGCTGATTGGTTGCTGCTTGTTGGAATCAGAATGCACCAACTGCGAACTTTGGCAACCAAAAGCACACAGCACCATACACAGAATTAGAAATAGTGTTGTTCGTGATACATTGCCAAGCTTTCTCATCGTTCCCTCCGCACTTTGTCAGAACAGTTTTTGCGACTCAGTCAGCTGAACAGGCTTAATGTCCCAAATTTCTTTTGCATACTCTGCAATCGTGCGGTCGGATGAGAATTTGGCTGCACACGCGACATTCATGAGGCACTTTCGTCCGAAAACCAAGCGATTTCGGTAATCGGTGTTGACTTGAAACTTGCGCTCGCAATAATCCATAAGCTCTAGCAATACAAAGTAATGGTCCGGCTTCTCCCAGCTTGATCCAAATAGCAGTGAACGGTGCAGATCCGCAAAAGCGCCACTGTTATCATCGTGGAAGGTTCCATCAATCAACGTGTCCACAACACGACGCACACGCGGCTCATAATCATAGATCGTCTTGGCATGATACTCGGGCTGTAATGTCTTCAGCTCGTTTACACGGCGGCCAAAGATATAGGCGTTCTCCATGCCAACCTGTTCCACGATCTCAACGTTGGCACCATCAAACGTGCCTAATGTGACCGCGCCATTGAGCATCAGCTTCATGTTGCCCGTACCGGAAGCCTCGGTTCCCGCAGGAGAGATCTGCTCCGACACATCCGCAGCCGGAATGATATGCTCCGCATAGGAGCAATTGTAATTTTGCACAAAGATAACACGCATTTTATCCTGCATGTGTGGATCATCGTTAATCATGCGTGAGATTTCGTTGATGAACTTGATGATGGACTTTGCACGGATATAGCCCGGCGCAGCCTTTGCGCCAAAGATATAGGCTGTCGGTGAAAACTCAGTAATTCTGCCATCCTTCAAACCGAAGTAGGTATCCAAAATAGCAAACGCATTGAGCAGTTGACGTTTATATTCATGCATCCGCTTGACTTGCACATCAAAAATAAAGTCTGGTGGTAACAGCACACCTTCCTGTACTTCAATGTACTTAGATAGCTGTTCCTTTTTTTTACGTTTGACAGCATTGAATGCCAACACATCCTCGTCGGAAATGTGATCTTTCAGTGCGGAAATTTGATCCAGATTTTTCAGATATTCTTTTCCGATCCGTTGATCCAAAAATTCACATAGTTCAGGATTACATAACCCCAGCCAGCGGCGCTGCGTAATCCCGTTGGTTTTGTTCTGAAAACGATTTGGATAGACGCTGTACCATTCCTTCAGCACATCATCCTTCAGTATCTGCGTATGGATGGCCGCAACGCCATTGATATAGCGTGAGCAGTAGACCGCTAAATTGGCCATATGTACGGTTTTCCCCTGAATAATCGCCATACGGCTGCAATCTCTGCCAAGTGCCATGAGTTCTCCGCAAAGCTTGGCATTAATCTGGTACAAAATATCGAAGATTTCCGGCAGAACGCCCTTAAACAGATCAACATCCCACTTCTCCAGTGCTTCCGCCATAACGGTATGGTTTGTGTAGGAGAACACTTTGCCGACAACCGCAAACGCTGCATCAAACGACATCCCTTCCAGCATCAAAAGCCGCATGAGTTCCGGAATGCTGATCGTCGGATGCGTATCGTTGAGCTGTATTACCACGTGCTCCGCAAACGCGGTAATTGGATGATTTTCACGTTTAAACCGATACAGAATATCCTGCAGCGAAGCACTTGATAAAAAATACTGTTGCTTAAGACGCAGTTTTTTGCCCGCTTCCGTCGTATCGTTTGGATACAGAACACGCGTAATATCTTCAACCGCATTTTTTTCAAGCACCGCAAGCGCATATTCCTGATCGTTGAATAGTTTGAAGTCAAAATCCTGTATGGCTTCGCTCTGCCAGAGGCGCAGCGTGCTGATATGATCCGTTTCATAGCCAATTATCGGCATATCGTACGGAACGGCACGCACCGTCATATCCGCAAAATGCACCAAAACCTCGTGCGAATCGCGTCGACGGCTCCATGGATCTCCCTGGCGCTGCCAGTCATCCGCCTGTTCATATTGAAATCCATCCTTAAATGACTGCTTAAACAGACCGTATTTGTAACGGATTCCGTAGCCATCAAGTGGGAAGTCATGCGTTGCAGCAGAGTCCAGAAAGCAAGCTGCAAGCCGGCCAAGTCCTCCGTTGCCCAGCGCTGCATCTTCAATATCTTCAAAGATAGCCAGATCCAGCCCTTTGCCGGAAAACGCTTTTTTAACTTCGTCCAAAATTCCCAGAACGAACAGATTATTATAAATCATACGTCCAACCAAATATTCGGCGCTGAAATAATAAGCTTGGCGCGTACGTTCATGCGCATGGCGACTTTCATACCAAGTGTCTGAAATCGCACCCATGATCACATCAGTCAGCGCATCATGGAGTTGAACAGTCGTCGCCTCCTGTAATGCAACCTGATGATTCTGTTTGAGCGCCAGCTCAATGGATTCCATAATGTTATCTATCTTCACAAATGTACACCCTATTCCTTTTTTCGCATCGCAACATAGTATAGCATAACTCCACAGCATGTGCAAAGAGGTTCAAGTCAATTTAGCGTCCCCCGAAACCGTCCGATTCACGAGTGAACGTGTGGAAAGTGCCTCATCAAACGGAACAAAAAGCGCCGCATGGCATACCCAGGCGGCGTTTAAAATGGCACTGTTATTAGGCAATTGGCCTGCGTCCGCAGACAAAGTTTCGTTTGCTCCATCCGCCGGTGCAGCTACGCTTCATCACCTTGCCGTTCGCGCTGGAAGCGTCGATCATCATGCCGCTGCCAATATAGATGGCAACGTGGCCAACGGTGCTGCTATCGTCGGATTTGAAGAAAATCAGGTCGCCGCGCTTGAGCGCACCCATGCTGCTGACCTTCGCCCAGCTTGTCGTCTTGGAGAATCCCGCTGCATTTAAACGTCTGGTATAAACGTTCACCTGACGTAGGCAATAATAAACCAGACCGGAACAGTCATAGGCATCCGGTCCACTCTTCCCAAGGATGTACGGCCTCCCCACCTGCTTGGCTGCAATGGAAATCATTTTGTCGATTCGACCGGTTGAGGTCGATGCCTTCGCCGCCTTCGCCGCTGCTTTTTTAGCCTTGGCAACCTCCTGCTCCTTGGTATAAGAAACGCGCGCATCTGCTGAGTTGACCGCTTCGAGTGTTTTGATGCCGGCCTTTCCGTCCTTAGAAAGATGATTTCGATTTTGGAACTTCGTCACCGCATTAACGGTATCGCTACCATAGTAACCAGTGATTTGATGAATGGTCAAATACCCAAGTTCTTCCAACTGTTCCTGAAAGGAACGGATGTCATCGCCCTCCGCACCCTCCTTCATCACATACTGTTTGGCTTCCCCTGAATAAAGAAGCGCAAGGGTCTGTTCCCCGGCAATACCATCCTGTTGCAGTTCATGCTGACGTTGAAACAATTGAACAGCATATTGGGTAACATTTCCATAATAACTCGTGGGTTCATCAATTTCCAAATAGCCCAATTCCATAAGGCGCTTTTGCATTTTCAGCACATCTTCGCCCTTGGCACCCTTGGTAATCCACTCCTCCTCTTCGGGGACGGGTGTCTCCATCGGATCGACGTAATCCTGCGGAGTCGGACTTTCTTCCGGCGTCGGAATAGGTGTTGCCAGCGCTTCAAGCTGGGCTAACGCCGCTTTCGCTTTTTTTTGTCTGACGTTGGGAATCGTGATAATTAAAATTAAGCCAACGATCACAACCGTCACAGACGACGCCATGAAAATGCACATTGGTTTCCCCATGTGATAACAAGCGCGCAGAAAGCGTTTGAGGCCCTTGATAAACTGATGCCTGAATCGGCGGAATAAGCGATTTGTTTCACGCATTGTTTCGTTCTCTCCCAGTCATCAATTCTATAAAATGCTGTGAGTTTTTGCAAGCATAATCCACATATAGTCATACATTGTTAATGATTAACGCAATTTATGGGGATTAACGGCCTAAAAATGCATTCATGTACCATCTTCTTGCAGTCAAACGTTCGCCGTGCAATTAAGCAAATAATGCGGTGGAAAGATATCGTTCTCCAGTATCGGTAAGCAAGGTCACAATCGTCTTTCCGAACATTTCCGGTTTTCGTGCAAGGCAAACCGCAGCTACTGCTGCTGCCCCAGAAGATATGCCGCAAAGTATGCCCTCTGTGACCATCAACTTTCTGGCCATCTCGAACGCTTGCTGCGTGGAAACAGTCAATACCGCATCCACGATGGCGGGATCATAGGTTTCCGGAATGAAATTTGCGCCGATACCCTGAATACCATGGGCACTTGCCTGTCCACCAGAAAGCAGCGGAGATTCCTCTGGTTCAACCGCGAAAACGCGAATGTTTGCATCCTGCATCTTTAAATATTGTCCAACCCCGCTAACCGTTCCGCCTGTGCCAACACAAGCAACAAACGCGTCCAGCGCTCCTTCTGTATCACGCCAGATTTCCGGTCCGGTGGTTTGGCGATGCGCCGCAGGATTTGCATCATTTTCAAACTGACATGCGCGGATGCTGCCCGGTATGGATCGTTCCAGTTCTTCTGCCTTCTCATTAGCGCCAGCCATTCCTTTTGCGCCAGGAGTCAAAATCAATTCCGCGCCAAACGCGCGCAAAATCTTCTGCCGCTCGATGCTCATAGAATCCGGCATGGTCAGTATCACATGATATCCGAGTACCGCCGCAACCAGCCCTAACCCAATGCCGGTATTGCCGCTGGTTGCCTCGATCACAGTGCCGCCAGGCTTCAAAGATCCGTTTTCTTCCGCATCTCGAATCATCCATAGCGCAATGCGATCCTTTGCGCTACCGCCCGGGTTTTTGCTTTCCAACTTGAAAAGAAGCGTTGCTTGCAAATTTTCCCGCCTTGTAAAACGGGTTGCACGAATCAAAGGAGTGTTGCCAATGGTATCCAGCACGGAATCGAAAATCATTCCCGAATCGCCTCCAGCGCAGCCTGCGCGATATCCTGTGCAGAAGTACCAGCGGGTTTGCCACAGGACGTAATGCCGACATACGGTATGCTACTAGGCATCAATCGTTCACGCTCTGCAGAAGAAAGGCTCTCAATGCTGATACCTTTGTTCAACTGCACAATCCGGCCGGTAAAGCCCTGTACGGATAGAATATTCGCCGCTTTCAACAGGGTTGTTATTTCTGTTTCGCAACCAACAAGCACAACGTCTGGCCCGCCTTTAGGCTCTCGAGCAATTGTTCCCTGTTCCTTACCCACATTGGTTTCAGCAAGACGTATCCAGGATACACTGCGGTTTAATACAAGAATCACACCGTTGGCAATTGCAGCACCAACAATACACTGTACAAGATTAAGCGGCATATTGGGCGCGGCCGTGGCTGCCCCATACAATACCGTCTCAAATAAGAAATAACCAATTGGCACAAATAACGCGGTAGGATAGATTACCCACAGCCGCATCGAGCCACTTTTCTTCATCATCAGAATCCCCGCAAGCAATGCCATGCCGCCTTTGATCACAAACGTAGCGGGCGCATATATGCCCCACCCAAGAATTAAATCGGAAGCGGCGGACGCAATGCCCGCGCACAAAGCACCCCAAGGCCCACCAAGCACAAAAGCCGCCGTCAACACGCCTGCATCGCCAAGATTTATGTAACCATGTCCGCCGGGCAGTGGTACGGAAACGAGTGCCGTCATCAATATAATAGCGGCGGCCAGTACACCCGCAGTTGCTAGACGTTTAATCGCCTGATCACGCATTATCAGATACCTCTCCCTTTTTTTCAACAAAAAAGAGCCTTAACCAAATTATTTTTATGAAAAACGGCCCATCCCTACGGTGAGCCATTCTTCTCATCAATGAATGTTTCTTATTGTTTTGACGATTGTGCAATCGCAACTGCGACCGCAACCGTTGCGCCAACCATAGGATTGTTCCCCATGCCAATCAGTCCCATCATCTCCACGTGCGCCGGTACGGAAGAGGACCCTGCAAATTGAGCATCGGAGTGCATTCTGCCCATGGTGTCGGTCAGCCCGTAGGAAGCGGGGCCTGCAGCCATGTTATCGGGATGCAGGGTGCGTCCAGTGCCGCCGCCGCTGGCAACGGAGAAATACTTCTTGCCGTTTTCAATGCACCATTTCTTATAGGTGCCTGCGACTGGATGCTGAAAACGTGTTGGGTTCGTCGAGTTGCCGGTAATGGAAACATCGACATTTTCATGCCGCATGATCGCAACGCCTTCGTTGACTTCATCCGCACCATAGCAACGCACTTTGGCGCGATCACCGTCTGAAAACGCCTTGCTTGAGACGATGTTCAGTTTGGCTGCCTTGTAATCATACTCCGTTTCCACATAGGTAAATCCGTTGATTCGGGAGATGATGTAAGCGGCATCCTTACCAAGACCATTCAGTATCACCTGCAACGGCTTCGTGCGAACCTGGTTGGCCGTGCGCGCAATTCCAATGGCACCCTCTGCCGCAGCAAAGCTCTCATGTCCAGCTAGGAACGCAAAACAGCCGGTCTCTTCACGCAGCAGCATAGCCGCCAGATTGCCGTGGCCGCGTCCAACATCCCGCTGGTCTGCAACCGAACCGGGAATACAGAACGCCTGCAAGCCGATGCCAATGGCTTCCGCTGCTTCCGCTGCAGATTTCACGCTTTTTTTTAGGGCAATCGCAGCGCCAACCGTATATGCCCAACAAGCGTTGTCAAACGCGATGGTTTGAATGCTGCGCACGATTGCCGCAGCATCTACACCTGCATCATCACAAATCTTTTTTGTTTCTTCGATATCTCGAATGCCATATTCCTTGAGAACGGCATTGATTTTATCGATTCTTCTTTCATATCCTTCAAACGTAACCATAGCTGCCTCCTTACTGATGACGCGGGTCAATGACCGTGGTAGCCTGTGCAAAACGGCCGTAGGTGCCGATGTTCTTCTCGTAAGCTTCCTTGGGATCGGTGCCCTTCTTGATGGCATCCATCATCTTGCCAAGACTCACAAATTGATAGCCAATGATTTCACCGTTCTCATCAAGACCAATCTTGAGCACGTAGCCTTCCGCCATCTCCAGATAACGAGGCCCTTTGACTTTCGTGCCATACATGGTTCCAATCTGGGAACGCAGTCCCTTGCCAAGGTCTTCAAGTCCGGCGCCGATAGGAAGACCGTCATCTGAAAATGCGCTCTGCGTACGACCATAAACGATTTGCAGAAACAGCTCGCGCATAGCCGTGTTGATTGCATCACAAACAAGGTCGCTGTTGAGCGCTTCCAGAATGGTTTTGCCTGGCAGAATTTCGGCAGCCATGGCTGCGGAGTGCGTCATACCGCTGCACCCTAGGGTTTCAATCAATGCCTCTTCAATGACGCCATTTTTAACATTGAGCGTCAACTTGCAGGCGCCCTGCTGAGGGGCGCACCAGCCAACACCATGGGTCAAACCGGAAATATCACTGATCTGTTTAGATTTGATCCATTTCCCTTCTTCGGGAATTGGCGCGGGATCATGCGTAGCGCCCTTTTTGACGCATACCATTTCGTCCACATCACGGGAATACTGCATAAATGGAACTCCTCCTTTATTGAATGCAATTGCTTGCCATATTCACAGATAGTATAGTATACCATTCCTTGTCCTTTCGCGCAATCTTCCGGATGCTTTTTATCGGAAAATAGCATACAGAAATTGAAAAATCCTCATGTTTGAAAAAGCTAACCCCAACATATTTCTATGCGGATCCCCTGTTTTATGTAAAAAAAATACAGCAGAAATATCGAGGATTCCTCATCAGCTCTGTTATTCTGTTCGACAATGTTATGCCACGTGATTCGGTACCGAATTTGTTGTTCTCCGGAACCTCTGAACAAACGACAAAGAGACGGTAACATCCGTTTAAACAACCGCAAATATCGTTTGTGATGCGCCGTTGTCATGGATTTTACCCTGAAGTGTATCCGAATTTCCTTCTTTTTCGAAAAAGTAGGCGCACTTACCCATTATGTACCTCCCGAGACTTCACCCGGCCATCGCCAGCACATAGAGATTTGCACACGTGAACATGGCATAAACCGGGTCTCTTTTTTATGAAGCCCCTGTACCGATATATTATTGGTAAATACAATGCAAAAACGCTTTTGGGTAATTTGAAAACATGCCTTACTTCGAATCAGTAACGTAATTTGCACGACTGTTTTATTTCGTTTTAGAACGGAAGATCAATGCAAACAGATACCCAAAGAATATGGCTGCTGCCACACCGCCAGCCGTAGCCGTAATGCCCCCGATAAATGCACCGATTACCCCGTCTCTTCTTGCTGCGAGTATAGCACCCTTTGCAAGCGAATTCCCAAAGCCGGTCAACGGCACTGTTGCCCCCGCACCCGCGAATTCTACAAGCGGTTCGTAGATGCCAACCGCCCCAAGTACTACCCCCAACGTGACAAACAGCACAAGAACGCGTGCAGGAGTCATACGGGTCAAACTAATCAGTAACTGACCGATTACACAGATGCCGCCGCCAACAATAAATGCCCAGAGATATTGCAACGCATTCATATGCCATCCTCCTGTTCAAAAATCAAAGCGTGTGCAATACCGGGGATGCTCTCGCCCTGCATGGCACTGCTAGGCGAAAGCAACGCGCCGGTTGCTAAGAACAACATTCGCTTCACGCCGCCATGTTCAATTTTATCCAGTAAATAGGCGGCAAGTGTTACCGCTGAGCAACCGCAGCCAGATCCTCCGCAATGAAATTTCTGCTCTGGATGAAAAATCAAATTACCGCAATCCAAATATCGTCCGGATAGATCCACACCATGTTCTTTGCAGAGCGAAAGCAGCATCTGTGCACCAAACTGTCCCAAATCACCTGTCACAACGAGATCATACGCCTCCGGCCGACGATCCATATCGGTGAGATGCGCAACGATTGTATCCGCTGCGGCAGGCGCCATAGCCGCCCCCATATTATTGGCATCCGAAATACCAAGGTCAATTACGCGCCCAATTGTCCCGCCAACCACACAAATACGCGAGAACGGATCTTTTCCCGAAATAGGCCTGTTACTGAGCAGTGAACAGCCTGCCCCAGTCACCGTACGCTGTGCTGTCGGTGGACTGGTCGTCCCCATTTCCAGCGGATAACGGTATTGCCGCTCCGCAGTGGAAAAATGGCTCGATGCCGCACATGCAACACTATCCGCAAAACCGCCATCAATGAGCACGCTGCCCACCAATAGTGATTCGGCCATGGTGGAGCATGCCCCATACAAGCCAAGAAACGGCACGGACAGCTGACGTGCCGCAAAATTCGCCGTCACAATCTGATTGAGCAGATCACCGCCCAGCAGACAATGCAGTGCATCGCTCGAAAGCTTCACCTTATCCAGCGCTATCCGCACCGCCGCTTCAAACATCTTGCATTCTGCTTTTTCAAAGCTGTCCTCTCCCCAGGTATCATCGGCAAGAATCATATCAAAATATTTTCCCAATGGCCCATTCCCTTCGTTATTGCTAACAATGGATGCCGAAGAAACCAATCTTGGCCGGGATGGAAACAGCAGCGTATGCACGCCTATTCGTTTTTCTGCCATATCCTTTTAGCCTCCAAAAATCAGAGCAACCAACCCTGCGATGATCGAGGAGCCAATACCATAGACCAGCACCGGTCCTGCAAGATTGAACATCTTGGCCGCTACGCCCATGACAAGTCCTTCCGGACGGAATTCAATGGCTGGCGCTACCACGGAATTGGCAAAGCCCGTAATCGGTACCACAGATCCGGCGCCTGCATACGCGCCGATTTTATCGTATATACCGATGCCCGTAAAAAACGCACCCAAAAACACCATGATAATCGCAGTCCCCGCAGACAATTGTTCCTGCGTGAGAATGAAAAAATAGTCCAACAGATCCTGTATCGCTTGCCCGATACAGCAGATCAAACCGCCAACCCAGAATGCTTTCAGGCAATACGGCAGTGTTCGGCTTTTCGGCATGCGATTCGATACGCGCATCCGATAAGCTGGCGCGTCAAATTTTAATTTTTCCATATTGCATCGCCTCCTCTGTCACTTAGGTTGCCATGGAATACAAAAATCATGTATAATGATGCTATACTTTCGAGGTGATAGACCATGCAGTTTCAACAAAATCCAATGGCTCTCCTGTTTTTATGCGACTATCAAGCACCTTACGGCGGCAATTTTATTGCGTCGCTCACGCGACTACATGCAGCGCTGACTCAACGCGGTGTTCCTGCCCGATATCTGTTTCCCTTGGACGCCGAATCTAGGTCCTGGTGTAAGCAAATGCGCACCATCGGCATGCAAACGCTTTTTTTTGATAAGGGTGCGCCCCTGTACAAGCAGAATCAACTGCTGTGCAGCATTCTCCACAGTTATCATATAACCATTTTGCATGTGCACTTCGGTTGTTTCCCACTAGCGGAGCTGGCCGCGTTGCGCATGCCGCATCTCCGCCTCATTCTGCACTTTCATTCTGATTTTTCCGCAGGAAAACCACCCACTTTTCAAAAGCGATTTCGAGATGTTGTCTATCGCATTCCGGAGCGATTCATCGGCAAGCACCGTATTCAGAAAATCACAGTTTCTGAAACCTCTGCCATAACCACGCCAGATTGCATTGGAATTCATAACGCCCTCGTGGCAGAGCGATTTGCGAATGATGTTTGGACACGGGAGCAAACACGAAAGGCTTATAATGTTGCGGAAAGTGCCATTCTGGTGCTGGTGTTCGGCTGGTCGCCGTATATCAAGGGTGTAGATGTTGCAGTAAACGCCATGCAACGAATACATGATGCAGGACATGCCCAATATCTACTGGGCATCATCTGCGGACGAGCATACACCGCTGAGCAGATGCGCTCGTTTCTGGCAGAACGAACAAACTGCACCGGAGAAGAACCCTGGTTACGTTTGTTTCCCCCAGAGGAGGATGTGTTCCGATATCATCACGCGTGTGACGTCATGCTCTCTGCCAGCCGCTCCGAAACTTTTTCCTATGCGTTACTGGAAGCACTTTATTCCTGTAAGCCCTGCGTGTGCAGCGATATCCCGGGGGTACGGTGGGCGAAGCGCTTTGATACTGTACGCTTTTATCCCGTAGAAGATACCGCCGCGCTGTCCTCCGCCATTTCTGCCGCTGCGATGGACGGATGTTCCGAATCATTTTCTATCCGTGCACAGGCTGTATCCGATATTGTGCAGCATGAATACTCCATTGAAGACTGGTGCAATCTTATGCTATCGGTCTACGGTTTAGATCCAAGCCATGCCGTGCCGTAACGCTGGTACAGGAGGGGCGCTTCAAAATGAAAAATTCAACAGTCCGCTCCAGATCGCAGTTTACGCGCATCGTGCGGCCCTTAAATTGATCAGAGCAATGATAAGGCGACGCATATTCGTGCGGAAGTTTGTCGATCTTTACAATACTGTAACCTTTCCTGCACTGTTCTATGGTAAAATTAGTTATATTCTATCACTATGGAGGTTCAAGTGTATGGCAAATCGTATCCTGATTGTTGAGGACGATGTGGCCATCGCGGACGGCATCGCCATCAATCTGCAAGTTTCCGGCTATGAATTCAGCGTGTTTCACGATGGGCAGGAAACCTATCAGGCACTGAAAGATGATCATTCCTATGACCTTGCCCTGCTCGACGTCATGCTCCCGGGACGAAACGGATTTGAATTGATGGAAACAATGCAAAAATATGATATTCCTGTTATTTATTTGACCGCTAAAACAGATGCAACCAGTGAAATCCTCGGATTAAAAAGCGGTGCGGAAGATTATGTTGGAAAGCCCTTTGAGATAATGACGCTTCTTGTACGAATTGAAAAGGTTTTGACTCGCACCGGTAAGCTCAATGGCGTGCTTCGCTTTCAGGATATTACCGTGAATACCACCAACCGCACCATCCTAAAAGGTGGGCATGAAGTCAGCCTGACCCCGCTGGAATTTGACCTGCTGGCGCTGTTGCTGCGGTATAAAAATCGTTCAATTCCACGCGAACAGCTTCTTTCGGATGTATGGGGGACTGACTTTTATGGCGATACCCGTACCATTGACGTGCACGTTGCGCATATTCGAAAAAAACTGGATCTTGGCGAACATATCAAAACCGTTGCAAAGGTTGGCTACCGTCTAGAAGATTGAGCGCACTCTAGCAGATTCGGCAAATTACAAAAACGTTCAAGTTAGATTACGTTGCATCATTTTTTATGGGAAAGGAAATCATGGGGTTGGGGGGATAAAACCGATGAAACTATGGCAAAAAATTTCCATTGTTTGTACGGCGGTACTATTGGCGGTTGTAGCCTTAACAAGTGGACTACTGCTTATTTATGCGCGAAACAACATCCTTTCGCTAACAATTGCGAATACCAAGGAAAAGCAAAGCAGCCTTGCAAAGTCCTTTGCCAGCATGGCTGGGTATACGCTCAGCGACAACATGAACGCTGAAGAACAGCAGGATGAGTTGCTTGCCTGCTTTGGCACGTTTGCAGATGAGACCGGTGTACTAGTCCACGGATATGAATCGCTGTATACGTTTGTGGATATGGAGCCGCAAGACATTTTGTTTTTAACTACCTCCGACCAACGTGTCTTCCTTGATGAACTTGGCAGCCGTAATCTGCTGGTCGTTGGCAGTCTTGTACCCATACCAAACGTTACAGATTCCTACGCGGTCTATATTGTGCGCGATATTACTTATGTTTACAAAACCTTTCAAACAATGGTGATCCAGTTCATTGTGGCAGCCATTTTCTGTATACTTCTTGGCACCGTATTGATTGTCTTTCTTGTACGTGCCGCCAGTCGACCATTGAAAATTCTCAGCACATCGGCAAAGAGCATTGCAGATGGAGAATATGAAGAGCGTGCAGATGTCCATACCAACGATGAAATTGGTGCGCTTGCCGACGATTTCAACCGAATGGCCGAGGCCGTTCAGACACATATCCGCGTGCTCCAGGAACGCAATGCACTGCAGGAACAGTTCATCGGCGGCTTAACACATGAATTTAAAACGCCCATGACAAGTATGATGCTGCATTCCGAGACGCTGCTCACCATGCGGCTGACAGCAGAGCAGCAAGAAAAATCATTGCAGCATATTCACACCCAATGTCAGTGGTTAGAACGGTTGACACAGAAGCTGATGGCACTCGTATCACTTGGGGAAAACTTGCATCCTATGGAACGCTCCGTCTCCGCGCTATTCGAACATGTGCAGGAAAGCACGGCGGAAACACTCGAAAAGCGGCAAACATCGTTATCAGTAGAATGCAAGATAGACACGCTACCCATGGATGCCGACCTCATGCAATCGCTCTTAATCAACCTTGTGGATAATGCCAGCAAGGCTTCCCAACCCGGTCAAACGATTGAGCTGTGTGCCAAAGGACGTACGCTTTCCGTAACGGATCATGGGCACGGGATTCCTGCCGATGCTATTTCCCGCGTAACGGAGCCGTTCTATATGGTAGACAAATCCCGCAGCAAGAAACTAGGCGGCAGTGGGTTGGGTCTGGCGCTCGTTAAGCGCATCGCTGATGCACATGGTGCAGCGTTGACCATTGACAGCATTCTTGGCGAAGGCACTACCATCTGCATAACGTTTCCGTAAGGCCAATTCTGCGGAAGTGTCATGATCCATATCATTTCTATTGTTTGGGTCAAGCAAAGGGCATCCGCATTCTCAGTTGCGGATGCCCTAATTACATGATGCTATCTTTTCCGGCTCAGTTATGCTGCTTTTACCTTTGTCCACGCATCCGTAAATACCGTAATGAAGTCACCCAAGTCATGGAACACCGTGCAGCGGTCCAGCACTTCTTGAGGTGGATTGTATGACTCATCATCCACATAGTCCGCACCCATAAGTGCAAGCGCTTCCCTATTGGGCGTAGAAAATCCGATATATTCGCTGTTTTGTGCGCCCACCTCGGCATCGCAGAGGAAGTTGATGAACGCTTCTGCCTCGGTTTGATGCTGCGTGGTCTTTGGAATGATCACGTTGTCGAACCAAACATTGCTGCCTTCTTTCGGTACGGCAAAGGCGAGATCCGGATTTTGGCTCATGCAATCCACCGCATCACCAGAATAAATCAGCGCAATCGCTGCATTGCCATTGACCATCTCCATCTTGCCGTCATCGGTGAGATATGCACGTACTAGGGGCTTTTGCATAATTAATGCTTCCTGTGCGGCCAGTACCTCGTCTGCATTCCTCGTGTTGATATCATAGCCAAGCGAAACCAACGTTATGCCAATGGTATCACGTACGCTATCATACATTAAAATTTGGCCTTTGTATTTTTCGTTCCAAAGAATTTGCCAGCTGTCTACCGGATCATCCACCATGGTGGTGTTATACAATATACCAACGGTCCCCCAGAAATAAGGGATCGAATAGGTATTATTCGGATCGAAGGACAAATTCAAAAAACGTTCATCGATATTGGCAAAGTTCGGAATATTCTCCTTGTGAATTGGCGCAAGCAGATCCTGAGCAATCAGCTTCTCGATAAGGTAATCACTCGGAAAGCACAAATCATAGATGCAATCCGTAGAGGCAAGCTTAACAAGCATCTCTTCATTGCTGGTCATGGTCGTATATTTAACCGCAATACCAGTTTCTGTTTCAAATTTTTTGAGCAAAGCTGGATCGATATAATCGCCCCAGTTTAATACATTGATTGTTACTTTATTTTTGCTGCCGCAACCAAACAGCGTCAGGGCGAATACGAGTACAAGGGCAATACAAATAATTTTTTTCATGAATTTCCTCCCATTGATCATTACGTTTGTTCATTTAGCCGTTCAAACGGCGGCATTCATTATAATAAGAAAGTTGTGCATCCAATCATTCCGTTATCGCTTTAATCCAACCTTCTTATTTTGAATTTCATCTTCTCGCTCCTGTCGAATACTACGCAGGTTGACAATCAGCAGCAATGTCACGACCGGAACGAAAATAATCGTGGAAAGCGCAGGATTCACCCCACGACGAGCTGATGCATAAATATACATGGATAGATTGTCCACGCCGTTGCCCGCAAAGAAGCTAACGACAAAGTCATCAATGCTGAGCGTAAAGGCCAGTATAAAGCCAGAAATAATACCAGGCATGATATCCGGAATGACCACCTTGCGGATGGCCTGCATCGGCGTGCACCCCAGATCCATTGCCGCCTCATAGAGCAAATTGCTGCTCTGCCGCAACTTTGGTAAAACAGAAAAGATAACGTACGGCAAATTAAACGTAATATGCGCAATCAAAAGCCGGGTGTATCCGCCCTTGATCCCAATAAATAAAAACAGCAGCATCAGCGCAATGCCGGTTACAAGATCGGGATTGACCATTGGCAGTTGAGAAACATTCTCAATCACCGCGCGACGGCGTTTTTTCATGGAATGCAGCCCGATGGCGGCGAATGTACCCAACACCGTTGCGCACACTGCCGAGATAATCGCCACTGAAATGGTAACGATCAATGCATCCGTAATCTCTGGCGTAGAGAACAAACGTGCATACCAATCCAATGTGAATCCCGTCCAATTCCCCAAGGTCTTTCCCTTGTTGAATGAAAACACAATGAGTATCAAAATTGGTGCATATAGAAATAGCAGCATAAGTCCCAGATACGTGCCGGAAAAAAATCTTTTCAGTCTGCTCTTTACCATATCCGGCCGCCTCCTTCGTCTGCACCATTATGCTCTGCTCTACGCATAATCGCCATGCTGATCAACACAAATATCAGTAGCATAATTGACAGCGCACTGCCTGCATTCCACGCCTGCTCGGTGATGAACTTCATATAGATGAGGTCACCATAGAGCATTGTCTTACCACCGCCCAAAAGCTGTGAGATGGCAAACGTCGTTGTGGAAGGAATGAACACCATCGTAATGCCAGATATCACGCCAGGAATGGACAGCGGCAACACCACCTTCGAAAACGTTTTGTAAGCGTTGGCACCAAGATCACTGGCCGCCTCAATATAGCTTTTATCTAGTTTCATAAGCGTTGTATAGATCGGCAGAATCATAAATGGCAGAAAATTATATACCATGCCAAGCAATACCGCGCTCTCCGTATAGAGCATGCTTGTAAACGTCCCAAGCAGAACCTTCCAAGCATAGGTACGCAGCAGAAAATTCATCCACATCGGCACAATGAAAAACACCGATAGCAACGCAGCTGTCGCCTTTTTCATGCGGGAGAGCAAATATGCCACTGGATATCCGAGCAGCAGGCAAATCAAGGTTGTGTACAACGCCAGCCGAATCGAATCCAGCAACACCCGTATATTGGAAAAAGCCGCCGCTTGCATCATGTAAGAGAAGGTGAATGCTCCGTTCTCAGTGAACGCGTAGTAGAAGATCAGCAACATCGGAGAAAGGATGAACACCAGCATCCAAACAATGTATGGATACGCAAATACACTGCGCTTCATGCTGCCACCTCCTTTGCATAAATCATTTTCATATTATTTCTTCGCAAGCCCAATTTTGTCGGCAGGAACGGTAATGCCAACCTCCTCGCCCTCTTCCATGTAGTCGTCTGCACAGGCAATCCATTCGTTTTCTTCCCGCGTAATAACCACTTCGTAATGCGTTCCGAGGAACATGCAGCCTTTTACAAAGCCGGTGATCGTCGCATCCTGTGGCGCAACTAATTCCACATCCATCGGCAGGATGGATACCAAGACCTCATCACGGGTTTCAAATCCCTCGAGGCCATCGCACCCAAAGCGCGCATCGTCGAATGCAACCTCTCCATCCTCCGGGAACGCCTCACCATCAAAGATATTGGTCTGACGTGTTTTCTTCATAATGTGGATGGCGTCAGGTGGAATGGAAATTCCAACCGCATCCCCTACCGCCACAAAATCAGTTGTCTGAATCACCCATTCATAACCACCACAATCGACGTCCACCTCATAATGTACGCCCATAAATACAACAGAAACCACCGTCCCGGAAATGTGCGCGTCTGCCTTTGGAACAATATCAATGTCTTCCGGACGGACAACCACGTCTACTTCAACATTTTTGCCAAAGCCAGCGTCCACGCATTCGTAGTCCTCGCCATTCATTCGTACGTGATAGTCGCCCAGCATGATGCCTGGAATAATGTTGCTTTCACCAATAAAGTCCGCAACAAAAGGATTCTTTGGTTCGTTGTAGATATCCGTTGGCGTACCGATCTGCTGAATCACGCCGCTGTTCAGAACCACAATGGTATCGCTCATGGTCAATGCTTCCTCTTGATCATGCGTAACATAAATAAACGTAATACCAAGGCGCTGCTGCATGCGTTTGAGTTCAATCTGCATCTCCTTGCGCAGCTTTAAATCCAGCGCACCAAGCGGTTCATCAAGCAGCAGTACCTGTGGTTCGTTGACCAACGCACGCGCAATTGCAACGCGCTGCTGCTGTCCACCGGAAAGCTGCTCCACATATCGCTTGCCGTATCCCTTAAGATTCACCAAGTCGAGCATGGAATTGACCTTTTCCTCTATGGTGGCTTTGCTCAGTTTCCGAATCTTGAGTCCAAACGCAATGTTATCAAACACGTTTAGATGCGGGAATAATGCATATTTCTGAAACACCGTGTTGACCTTGCGTTTGTAAGGCGGAATAGCAGCAATATCCACACCATCCATCTCAATTCGCCCTTCATCCGGCATGATAAACCCAGCAATTAGGCGCAGCATGGTGGTTTTACCACATCCAGAAGGCCCGAGCAGTGTTAAAAACTCGCCGTCCTTAATATATAAATTGACATCTTCCAGCGCGACATCTCCACCGTATGCCTTAGAAACGCCAATCAATTCAATCAAATGTTTTTCCTTCATTCCAGTCCTCCCTTAAAAAGACGGCGGTGTGCTGATCCACAGCACCTTTGCCTCGTTTTTGCCAACATTGGCAAGTTTATGCACGCTATTGGGCCGAAAATAGAAACTGTCGCCCTTGCGTACACGATACTTTCGTTCCCCAAGCTGTAACACAACACCACCCGCAAGCACATATCCAAATTCTTCTCCCTCGTGCGGATCATCTGGCGCAGACTCCACGCCCGCAGGCAAAGTTACAAGAATCGGTTCCAAAGCATTTCGTTGCGCATTCGTCACGAGCCATCGGATGGAACTTCCATCCTCTTCCTCCTTGATAAACATATCCTCCGCACCATAAACAACCTTGCCGACGGGCTTTTCATTAAAGAATGCACCCACATCTGTCCCAAGCGTTTCGAGAATATCCATCAGCGTCGCAATCGATGGAGACGTGATATCACGTTCCAACTGCGAAATGAATCCCTTGCTCAACTCTGTCCGCGCTGCAAGCTCTTCCTGCGTCAATCCAAGTTGAAGACGGAGGCGCTTTATCTTGTCGCCGATGTCCAATCCTGTCAACCCCTTCTAAACTATATGTTTACAGCCACTAAACGACATTAAAGCAAAAACCGGTTCAAAAGTCAATCTTTTTCTGTCGTTTTTCAAAAGAAAAATGTTGGCCGCTGCATAGGCGCGCAGAGAAATCAGCGAAGTAACCGATTCAAATATCTTATAACTCATAGCCATTCTGGTCGAATTAAGGATGCCGAACAGCAAATATTCTCTTTCAATAATCATACAATGGATTTTCTTCTCCAAGATGAGCTTCAGTCACTACGTTGCTATCGTAACCATTGAATGTGTTCGGATAACCACTAATCAAAAGATCTTCTATAACTATCAAATGTTTTTTGAATGCATCTCTCTTCTTCATTGTTAAATAGCCGCTCCTTTTACTTATCAAAGTTGACAAACTGCAATGTTCCGCAATCATTGGTTAATACCCCCACATTCTTCTGTAAATTTTTGAAACATTATGCTCTCGTTTTTCCACCTTAATCTGAAGCAACGCAGCCAAAATAGGACGCCGATTCGTAAAAATCGGCGTCCCTTTCGAACGAGAGTTGGTTATGGTTGGTTCATTTGTGGTAGGGTTTATGCTGGGATTTCTTCGTTGAACTCATAGTCTTTCCCGGGCAGAATCGCATTGACCGTCACACCGACAATCGCAGCCATGGCCAGCCCGCCGAAGGACAGCTTGCCGATTACCAACGGGTATACGTTAAAGCCCAACCCGCAGACCAGAATCAATGCTGCAACAAGGACGTTACGCATATTCTTGAAATCCACCTGGTTCTCAACGATGGTCCGCACACCAGTAGCGGAAATCATGCCATATAGCACAATCGACACACCACCGATAATCGACCAAGGAATCGTGTTGATGAATGCATCAAAGATATTTGCGAAGGACAGGATCACAGTCATGCAACCAGCAATGAACATTACCTTTGGATCATACACACGGGTCAGCGCGACCACGCCGGTATTTTCCGAGTAGGTTGTGTTTGCAGGGCCGCCTATGATGCCAGCAAACGAGGTTGCAAGTCCGTCACCCAGCAGTGTACGGGTCAAGCCGGGATCTGCAATGAAGTTCTTGCCACAGGTTGCGCCGATGGCACAAATATCACCGATATGCTCGATCATTGCCGCAAGTGCGACCACAACAAAGGTAATAATTGCATTGAGCTCAAACTTAGGCAGGAAGAACTTCGGAACAGCAACAATCGCCTGACCCTTTAACGTTGAGATATCTACCCACGGCAGTCCGAAGAGATTCGGACTAATGAGTCCGATAATCAAGCCAATGATATATGCGCCGAAAATACCAATGAGAATCGGCAGGATTTTGATCATTCCTTTGCCATACATATTGACGCCAATGATTATCGCAATTGCAATCACTGCCAAGATCCAGTTGCTGGATGCGCTGTTTAAGCCGGTCGGAGCGAGAATCAAGCCAATCAGGATAATAATTGGGCCGGTAACAACGGGCGGGAACAGCCGCATAACCTTTTTCGGTCCAAAGATCTGGAACAAAATCGCCAGTATAACATACACTAAGCCTGCACAGACCACGCCGCCGGTCGCGTATGGCAGCATTTCTGTATTTGGAGATCCATCAGCAAGTTTAGGTGCTATCGTGGCGAACGCGGCCAAGAATGCGAACGAGGACCCAAGGAAGATTGGCACCTTTCGCTTCGTAATGAAGTAGAACCACAAGGTTCCAATGCCTGCAGTGAACAAAGTAACTGATACCGGTAATCCAGTAATCAGAGGTACGAGCACCGTCGCACCGAACATGGCAAAGACATGCTGCAACCCTAGAATCAGCATTTTGCCAGTTCCCAACTCCTTAAACCCGTCATAAATCCCTTCGACTTTTTTTTCCATAGAATTACCTCCTAAAATAAGATAATTAGGTCTCCATTCCTCTCGTTATATCAAGAGCTCCCATGCTCGTGATACCATAATTCGATCGTTATCTTTTATTTAATCATGAATTCCCCCTCTCTTTTTCGATATTGATTTGTACCCGCAGACAAGTTTGTCCAACATTATACACCTTTCGCCCACGAACGCACATCCATTTTTTTACAATCGCTTTCCGCTTATTTTTTCTCACGCAGAGCGTTCAATACGTCATCTGGTGTAATTGGCATGCGGAGAAAACGAACACCAATTGCATTACACACTGCATTTGCAATGGCAGGCGCACCAGGCACCATCAACGGCTCACCCACACCGCGTGCGCCGTAAGGGCCGGTTGGCTCCGCGTGTTCCACATATTTCACCACAAGCTCCGGGATGTCGTCCGCTGTTGGAATCTTGTAGTCGACAAAGGATTTGTTGAGCACTTTGCCATCCTTGAGCTTCAGCTCTTCAAACAACGCCGTGCCAAGAGCCTGCACCATGGCTCCCTCCGACTGTCCGGAAAACAACGCTGGATTGATCACCTTGCCCGCATCAAAACAAGAACACATCTTGAGGACTTTAACATGGCCCGTCTCTGTATCCACCTCAACCTCTGCACCATTGACGCCCATCGTCCAGAACGCCGCCGGATGATGTTTAGCAACACCCGTCTTCTTATCCGTATTGATGTTGTTTTCCAAAGTGAACGTACCTACGCCGATTGCTGGGCCACCATAACCGCTGCCATCCGAAAAAGAAATGCCAAGTGCAAAATCCGAGATAGGCACGCGCCGATCCGAATAGATTTTGTGTACCACAAAGCCATCCTCAAAAACCAGATCGCGTTTGACTGCGCCAAGTTTGATTTGTGCGAGATCGAGCACCTTCGCTTTGAGATCCTCAGCAGCCAATTTGACAGCGTTACCAGCGCAGTAGGTCGTGCGACTCGCTACCGTCTGCCACTCATAAGGCGTGTGATCCGTATCGCCTGAACAGAACGTAATCTTGTCCGGTGAAACGGAGAGCACTTCCGCAGCAATCTGCGTGAGTACAGTGGTCGCGCCCTGCCCGATTTCCTGTCCACTGCTCATGAGGAAAAACGTCCCGTCTTCGTTCATGCGGATGATCGCGGCACTGCCTGCGTTTGTTGGCATAGAAGGCGATTTCCATCCAGAAGCAATTCCTTTGGCGCGCAGCTTGGTTGGGCTGCCGGACGGTTCGCTCGGCTTGTTGTATTCCATATCTTGCACCACGGTTTCCAGACATTCCTGAAATCCTGCAACATCCATCTGCTCACCCATGCCTGTAAATCCACCGGGGCGCAATCCGTTGATACGACGTACATCCACCTCGGAAATGCCCAATTCCTTTGCGATCATATCGATGTTTTGCTCAATTGCAAAATGGATTTCGCACATGCCGAATCCACGGTACGGACCGCCAACCGGATGGTTGGTATAGACGCAATAACTATCCGTCCAAACATTGTCGATATCATAAGGACCCGCGCTGGCCCATCCACCCGCTTTTGTGATGTTCACGCCATACTCGGTATATGCGCCACCATCCCAGACAAATTTATTTTTGACACCAAGAATCCGTCCGTCTTTTTTCACCGCAGAGCTGATGGTTGCATGCAATCCCTGCCTGACATATGCATTGACAAACTCATCCTCACGGCTATACACCAACTTCACCGGACGTCCTGCACAATGAAATGCCAACGGTATAACGATGCCTTCCAGCGTCGTTCCTGCCTTGCTGCCAAATCCACCGCCAACCGTCGGTGATATCACACGAATTTTATTGAGCGGTTTCCCAAATGCAACGCTCAATGCCTGACGCACCGCATATGGCGACTGACAACTGGCCCATACGGTCAGTTTTCCATCCGCATCGTATTTTGCCATACAGGCATGTGGCTCAAGCGGCACATGCTGCACATGCGGGATATAGAAGCTATGCTCGAAGACACGGTCGGCCTGTCGAGCCGCATCCTCAAAATCGCCTTTGCGAAGCACATAGTGGTGAGAGACATTCGTACCCGCCTGCGGATAGAAAATCGGAGCAACCTTATAACTGCCAAGGTCTGGATGAATCACCGGCGCATCCGGTTTCATACCTTCCAGTGCATTTGTTACAGCAGGAAGTTCTTCATATTCCACCTTGATCAGATCGCAGGCAGCCTCCGCGATTTCCGGCGTTTCCGCAGCAACTGCAGCAACTGCTTCTCCCATATACTTCGCGGTATCACCGGGCTTTGCCATAAAATATCGATCTTCCAGATACAAGCCAGCCCGATTTGGATATTCATCTCCGCAGATACAGCAGCGCACCCCCGGTAATTTCCGTGCTTCGGTCATGTCCACCGAGATGATCTTTGCATGGGCATAAGGGCTTCTCACGCACTTTGCGTACAAGGTGCGTGACAGATGAATGTCATCCACATATTCCGCAGCACCGGTCACTTTCTTTGCCGCATCTGGACGGCTATACGATTTTCCAACATGCTTGTATTCCATCAGTTTGCACCTCCTTCGATCCGCTTTGCGGCATCCTCTATGGCTTCAATAATACGGATGTACCCCGTGCAGCGGCAAAGATTGCCAGCAATGGCGTGCTTAATCTCAGCGCGCGTGGGATGTGGATTTTCTTCGAGCAACGCCGTGCCAGACATGATGAAACCCGGTGTGCAAAATCCGCACTGAAGCGCCGCGTGATCGATGAACGCTTGCTGTAGTGGGGACAGATTCCCATCCTGATCTGCAATTCCTTCGATCGTAGTAATGTGCATGCCGTCCAGCTCCGGCGCAAGCACAAGGCAAGCATTAATGGGTTTACCGTCAACAATGACCGTACATGCGCCGCACTCGCCCGCGCCGCACCCAGACTTTGTTCCAGTAAGATGTAACTCATCACGAATAATGCTCAGCAGTGTGCGATTCGCCTGAACTTCCATCTCTACAGGTTCCTTATTAATATAGAATCGAACCGGATATTTCTTCATATATGTGCACCCCCTTCACCGCAACGCTTTGAGGCTGTTGCGCACAATGACCTCGACAACGTCCAGTCGATATAGCCGGCTGGCACGTACATCATCAATGGGGCTGACCTCGGTTCTTGCGAGCTTCGCAGCCTGCTCAATCAATTTGTCATCAAGCTGGTTTTCGTTTAGCAACGCTTCCGTCTTTGGCAACCGTACCGGTGTTGGAGCAACCGCTCCAAAGGCAAGACGATATGAACCGTTTACCAACGCCACCGTACCGCATATGGTGGAAAGATCAACTTCCTTGCGCCGTGACACCTTAGTAAAGACCCCGCGGGTTCCTTCCACATAGGGTACATGGATTGCGGTGACAATCTCGTCCTCTTTAAGAACTGTTCTGCGTACGAATGTAATAAACTCTGTAATGGGTACCTCACGCATGCCGGTTTGCCCAGCAATACGGACGGTGGCATCCAAAGCATACAGCGGTGTACCTGTATCGCACAGTGGGGAAGCATTGACAATATTGCCAATGCAGGTTGCACGATTTCGCACCTGTTTAGAACCAATCGATCCCGCAGCATCAGATAAAAATGGATAATAAGCCAACACATCTGCGTTTTCAGCAATTGCGGCAGCCGTAGCGCATGCACCAATGGTAAGCCCTTCAGTTTTATGAAATTGAATTTTAGATAGTTCTGGAATCTTTTTGATGTCGATGAGATAGTCCGGCGAAATCAGCCGCTCACGTAGCTGAATTACGATGTCAGTGCCGCCATTATAGATGACTGCCGCCTTGCCATACTGTGCACGAAGGCTGCAGGCTTGCTGCATCGTTTCCGGTTGTAAATACTCAAATTCCTTCATTTGCAACCCTCCAACTAAACACTTCTATTGACACGATGGAGACCTTCCGGTATAAGCCTAATTCAGTTTTATGCTGTTAAAAAGATATCCGTTTGAAGCCGATAGATGCGTTCATTAAATCGATATTTCCTGTTTGCATGCTTCCGAAACAATGGAAGCAAGTGTTACATTTCGAAGATAGTCCTGTTTTTGCAGAAAGAAATGAAAGTCTTCCAGCTCCTTCTGCGTTGTCAGTCTGCTTGGATCATCAAGAAAAGAAAAAAATAGATTGGTTAGGTCATAGCAGCGATTAAGCACTGCATTGTACTTGTTGCCTACAAGTGTAACGCTAGTGAGCAAAGATTGCGCTTCCTCACGCATTTGATACAGGGTATGCATTCGATCGATGATATACTCATCCACGCCACGTGCAATCAGTTGGCGAATACCCTGCGGTTGATCCGACTCCGGCAGCACACAAATGTCACCATGGTCATCCGTTGTGTATTGCAGTTTCTCCGTGGTACTCGGTTGGAGCATAACATGATCTGCCGCCTCGCACAGCGCCTTTGCAAAGAGATCCGTATGCACATGCAGTTTTTTTACCCGCAAGCTCGAAAGCCACCAAAATAGGATCGCTAAGCCGGCAACAATGGTAATGGCAAAAATCCGCATAAGCATCTCCTTATGATGATCATATACCTAACCGGGCGATGAGTCAATAGCCCCGATCGCCCGGCGCACATTCAATCAATCAAACATCATCAAATCCGGTAAATGCAACGACTCTCGAGATGCAGCTCTCACCATCCACGAGTTTCCATGGGAAAATGCCAATTACGCAACGCTGGTTACTGAGCTTTTCAATCTCACCGCCAAGGCACTCGGCATGAATGGCTTCATACGGCTTGCAGAAAAGTTCAATGTGCATAGCTTGGTAATGCTCTGGCCATGGATAGACCTCATTCAATGTCTTCCCATAACGGCTTTGGAAAATCTTATCGCAATGTTCAGCTTCCCTCGGCTCCCACTCGCGGATTTTCGTGTTCATCGGGTGATCCGCGCTGCCGCAGTCCACGCCAATCCAACGGATTTTCTTGTCACGTACCCACTGGATGAAATCCAGCGATGGGCCGGGATGCCGCAGCATGTAACGGCGCTCATCAGCAGTTGGCGAATCCCATCCGTAGATATGATAGCCAGTGTTGATAATCAGAATATCTCCTTCTTTGACCTTCACGCGCTTTTCGATATCCTGTGGCGTGTAAATGCCAAAGTCCTCTTTCTGATCGGACAGATCAACTACGACACCGGGGGCGCATAGTTTCGTCAACTCCAGAGAAGCCATATCTCGGCCAGCGGTATCAAAGTGTAGCGGGCCATCCAAGTGTGTACCAACATGATTGCTGTGCGTGAGTAGCTGTCCATTCGCACCATTCGGTGTGAGGCGCTTGAAGAATTTCATTTGCAGCGGCTCATAGGTTGGCCACGGCGGACAATTAATACCAATCGGGATTGTTAAATCGTACATCTTAATGTCAGACCACTTGCTCATAGTATACTCCTCCTAAAAATAGAATTTGCTGTTCGTTTCTTTTAGAAAGAAGCGAACAAAAAGAAATGTAGTACCGTTTTGTGTTTGGATCATCGTCTTTTTGACGAAACGGATCGGTCAGAAACAAACTGAATGGTTCCCGTCCGTTAAGCCCATTTTTCTGCGCAAGAAGCCAACGCTTTTTTAAAGCATTCCTCCGGCGGATTTACAATGCCCGCGCCTACTTGGCCCACGCCAGGATCCTTGTGGGCAATGCCCGTATTGATAATTGGTCGAATTCCGGTTTCGATCACTTTGCGTAAATCGATCCCCGTGGGAGAACCACGGAAATTAAGCGCAGGAATTTTGTACGCCTGCCCTTCCCCAGCTGTAATTTCGTACATCTGGGTGGAATAACGGATTGCATCGCTAACTTGCCCGCCTACAAACTGCACAATTGCTGGCGCTGCCGCCATGCAGAAACCGCCGATGCCACCGGTTTCCGTAATACAGGAGTCTCCAAGATCCGGGGCTGCATCGCACTCATCGTAACCCGGGAAATACAGACCCTTGACCATTTCGGCCGGTCCCGTAAACCAAGCGTTCGCCCCCAATCCAGCAATACGAATACCAAAGTCCGTTCCATTACGGCACATGGTAGCCAGTACCGTACAGTACGGAATATCGAAAATCGGATCGAGCGTACACTTCATCGCCGGCATGCTGATATTTAAGAATGTATGATTATTGTTGTTAATAAAGTTATACGCATCAATGCGTTGCTGCTGTGAAAAATCAGAGGCCATAATGGACGGTACCAATTCACGAATGAGCAAAGATGTACCCGCCTCATTGCGGTTGTGTCCTTCATCGCCCATCTGTAAAAGTTTAGCAATCAGCACCTTGACATCGATTTCGCCTTTGAGTTCTATGGCAGCCTTAAGAACCGGGTATAGTGCCCGTTCTATCCAGCGCAAACGGGTCAATACTTCGTCATCGCAAGCGCCAAAGCGGAGAACTTTACCAAGTCCTTCATTGATGGTGCAATATGCGCGATTGCCGAATGTCTTGTTTTCTAGAATCCAAACCGGCATGCTATAGGTAACAACGCCCGCCATGGGTCCAACGGTGGAATGCATATGGCAAGGATCAAATATAATTTCTCCGGATTGTACAAGAGCTTCTGCTTCCTTCAAGTCCTTGGCCAAACCTTCATAGATCAGTCCACCCAAGACGGCGCCACGCTGAGGACCGCACATACGTTCCCAAGAAATCGGTGGACCGGCGTGCAGAATGGTCTTCTTGGTCATGCCTGGGATCACTTCGCCAGCAATGCCCAACCCAACAAGTGTCGGTTGTGCTGATAGAATGCGCTTGAGTGCCTCCGCATTCGCCGCATCAATCTTCTTAGTCAACTCAGGCTGTTTGAGCTTTCGTAAATTTCCGGCAGCCACCTTATCTCCGCCCGCTATGGGCTTCCAATCCACATGTATAGCCGGTACTCGTTGACTGATCAAATCGTGATAAAACGACTCGATGCCAAAGTTGACCACATGCAGCTCTTTTCCAAACAGTTCGTTCAGTTTGCTCATCTTTGTGCCCCCCTACTGCAAATTCGCGAGGATGCGGCTAACAAACCGCGTTGCCTGCGCATTGCTAGGCAGTACGATCGCGCCCGCTTCGGTCAGTTTCTTTTGGGTTCTGCTCAAGCTCTGAGGATCTCCCTCCGTACCGCACACGGCGCACACGCAACATAGATGTCTGCCCGCCTGCTCGGCTTCGGACTTTGCTGCAACTATCGCATCCGCCAGATCGGCTGCGGGATCTTCATGGGAACCGAAGCCAATGACGCAGTCACACATAATCACAGCACACGCCGGATCTTTGCCATCAACAATCACTCGCTCAGCCCGCAGACTTGGATCAATCATCGGGTGCGGACGACCAACGGTGAATTCGTCATCACCAAAATCCAGGAATGTATGCTCGCGACTCTTGCCGTTTCTCGCATCGGGCAGTTTATCCTCTGCGTGCAACGGAATATTACTATAAATATGACCGAGATTACCGATCATCAGCTTCATGGCTTCATCGCACAACGTACCACCGGTGTAAAACCCGCGAACATATTTCTGTGACTTCGCCATTTTCCCCGCGATCTCTTTTGCAAGTGATTCCGCCTTGTCCGCGCCCATTGCAAATCCAGCAAAATCAACCACCGTACCGCCTTTGCTGATCGCAACCGCTTTGTGCGCACCATCTTCAAGGGATACAGCAGCAGTCAGTCCAAACGCTTCAATTTCTGTTCTGTCACCGCCAATGAAGCTAACGACCACAGGCTTACCACAATCGGCTGCCAACTGCAATATCTCAGTAGCAATCTCCTTGGCCGGCGGCTTCGAAATCAGCACAATCACTTTTGTCTGCTGATCGTTTTTCAGTGCATCCAGCCCAAGCTTCATCATCAGACCGCCAATGTCTTTTTTGAGATCTCGTCCACCGGTTCCAATCACCTGAGAAACTCCGCCACCCAGTTGATCGATGATGGAGCTGATTTCTTGTGTGCCCGTTCCGCTTGCCGCAACGATGCCGATGTCACCCGCCCTCACCACATTGGCAAAGGCCAACGGAACATGGTTAATAATCGCCGTTCCACAGTCCGGTCCCATCACGAGCAGTTCTTTTTTGTAGGCATACTCCTTGAGTGCCTTCTCCTCGTCAATGGTTACATTATCGGAGAAAAGCATTACATTAATATCGTTGTCAAGGCAGCTCTGCGCCACATCGAAAGCATGTCTTCCGGGTACGGAGATGACCGCCATGTTAAGATCAGGATCAATTTTCACTGCTCCCTCTAACGTTGGCGGGAAATAGGTGGATTCCTTGGCCTCCGCTTTTTTGTTGAGCAATTCCTCCACTTTGTTTTGTGCTTGTTCAAACGCCGCTTCGCCATCACATTGCACCGCAATGAAAAAATCATTGGGCGTAATACCTGCATCAAACTCAGGCGTTGCAAGACCGATGTTATGCGCAATCTCCACATTGAGATCGGTTCCCATGCCCACAAGCGCTTCCATTATGCCATCCAGTTTTTTCAGCTCTTTCGAGATGAGCATGAGGGTCACGGAATCATAATATGAATTTTTCCGAATTTCCAGTTTGACCACTGTTTTTCCCTCCATCATGTTGGTAAATAGCAAGGCAAATTCCCGTGAGAATATCCCTGCCGGAAGTGGATCCAATGGATGCAACGCGCTCGGCCGCCCCACGAACAGCCAATTCGTCTGCACCCGAACAGAGTACTTTTAGAAACGATAAGACTGCCTGATTGGCAAAGCCTTCCCCACTGTCGATCAAAAATGTGCCACTGATACGATTTGTTTTTTTTGCGGCTACTTCTGCCATCTGTGGCAGAAATTTGCAGACATCCCGCATACGGTAAAGGTTGCTCAACAGCCGCAGCGTCAGGAAATACCCGCAGAGAAAATCATCTGAACTTGGCGTCAGTCCCACCCCACAACCGGCAACACGTGAAACAGCGGTTAACGCCCGGTTTTGATTTTCCACCGCCACTGCGTCAAACAGCTTTTCGAAACGTGGCTGCAAAAAATCCGTGTATATGTTCCCTTCCGACCCTGTGGCTAAGGCTGAAAGGCCATCCACCTCCGATCCCGCCCGCAGTACGGAAATTACCGGTTGCAGGCGGTCACGAAGATGAATTGGTTCATTGGAAAGCGTAATGGAATCGACAGAAAGTATATGAACCTCCGCATCGCACCAGCTGACGTTTAGATGATTCTCAATGCTCATCCCATCTGCGCGTAGAACCACAGTCTGTCCCTCAGCTATGCCCCGTGCAGGAAACGGAATGTCTGCCCGCACGGTACAGCCATAGGGAGTGAGGTGCTTCGGTTCCATCACGATGCTGACGAGCCTATCTTTCAAGTCGATGTTGACAGCTTGATCAAACACCGTATGCACGTGCCCGGTTGATGGATCACTGGCCATCGCGAGCAAACGTTCACACATCAAAATCGCTGCTTCCATCACGGTTTTAATCCTGATTTTTACGGTTTCACAAAAATGAAACCGCACTCCTCAGTGTCGATGGTCTCTTTGTATAGAATCCGCCGTGTGCGAACGACCCCAACTGTGGCAACCAGATCCATACCACATTCGATTCCATCGTCAAAGCCGATTTGGCCGGTGGCGCGAATTCCATTCGGGAACTCCACAATGCCAAAGTTCAGCCATGGGCACATATAGCCCTCCGGCAGGTTATACACGCGGGTCCAAGTAAGCAGCTTGCAGGGGCCTTCCAACGGAATTGTCTCAAACTCGCGGCCATCGCAATCCGGGTTCTGGCAAACGATGTAGCGAGGATGATGCAGCTTGCCGCACTTTTTGCACTTGTAGGCATACATTTGTTCCATGGATCATTTCCTCCCTTACTTCGTTGTCAGGATGGTCGATACGACGTTGTTGCCAAATCCGCCGAAATTGACGGCTAGGCCAGTCTTCGCACCTTCAACCTGACGGCCGGTAGCTTCGCCGCGAAGCTGTTTGACAAGCTCCACAATCTGTGAAACGCCTGTTGCACCCAGCGGATGTCCCTTGGCTTTGAGTCCGCCGGACGTGTTGATGGGCATTTTCCCGCCGATTTTGGTATCTCCACGACGCGCGGCCAGATGGCCTTCGCCCTTCTTGAAGAAACCAACCTCTTCGCTCTCCGCGATTTCCAGAATCTGGAATGCATCATGCAGCTCAGCCACATCGATATCCGCTGGCGTCATGCCAGCCATCTCGTATGCTTTCTGTGCGCTGAGGCGTACAGCCAGAAGATCCGTCGGATTTGCGCGGTTGGCAACCACATGGGTATCCGTTGCCGAATAGATACCGGCAATACGAACAAATTTCTTTGCGCCCAAGCCCAACTCCTCCTGTTTGTCCCCAGCCACGAGCAGCACCGCCGCCGCGCCATCGGACACGGGGCACATATCAAACTGCCGCAGCGGATCCGCCACCAACGGATTCGTCGCATTGATATATGCGGGATTCGTTATACGATCTAAGATTACTGGCCGTTGAATATGCGCCACGGGATTGTGGCATGCATTTTCATGGTTCTTAACAGAGATGATGGATAGATCCTTGCTCTCCACACCATATTTATTCATGCAGAGACGGGTAAATAAGCCGGCAAAAGACGGTAATGTACAGCCATATTTATATTCTCCCTCAGGATGTAACATGGTTGCCACAAAGTCTGTGCCTTCCCAGCCGGATACGGCACGCATGCCTTCTCCGCCAATGACCAGCACACAGTCGCACATGCCACTGGCAATGGCCATATACCCAAGCTTCACAGCGGACGCGCCAGAAGCAGGACCGTTCTCAACCGTTTCCGCCATGGCTGGGCGAATATTCAACGTGTCGACCACAGCAGAAGCCGCACCGCTGATTCGGCTGACCATGCCGGACCCCATCGAACCAACGAATACCTGATCAATGACATTTTTGCGACCAGTCTTTGCGCCAGCGTCATCCATCGCCTGCAACGCCGCCTCGCAAAGCATATCAATAAAGGGAACCGCGGACTTTCCGAATTTTGTATGGCCGATGCCAACAATTCCTACTTGCCTCATTTCCATTTTCCTTTCTTCCAAGTGGAGCTGACAGGTGCTCAGACGCTGATCTTCGCAGGCATATGGACGATTTTATTTGCCTCGATCACATCTTCAAAAGCCGGACGAATACCGACGTTCTTATTGTCCTTATGCTTCTCCCAGAGTTCTCTGGTCAGCACATAGGTCGGGACGCCGCCAAGCTCGTGTCCGCACTCCGGGCGAGATTCCAACTCGTATTCGATCATCCAGCGTTTGAAACCATTGGGGCTTTCCGCTACGATCCAGACTTCATCTTGATTCATAAAATCAAAATGATATTCCATCTTTGCAGCAAACAACTGCGCACCGATGCGAGCGCCACGTTTGAGTGTCATGGTATGGTAAGACATGCCGACTTTCTCATTGACAAGGCGTCCGTTCACAATCCCTGCAATCTCGCCATCCACCGCGCCGATGAAAAGATATTCATCCCGAACGCGATAACGAAGCATACCAAGCAATTCAGCTATGATTCGTGCGGAAACGATGTCGTAGAAATCTTTTTCATGATCCAGCAGCACCTTGATGCCGTCAATGATCATGCCCATCTCCTCACGCGTTGCTTCGCGAACCAACATATCTTCGCCGGTTGTAAGAGGAATTACTTTTGGTTCATAGGTTTTCATACCGATGGTCGGTGGTCTTAGTTGGGCTTCCATGCCGTCAATAATGATGTCGTACTTGCTCATGCGCGTGCCTCCTTATGAAACTGTTTGATATGTGATGTGCTGTGCCGCTTTTTTGCGACTACGTTCTGATTGTACAGCTATTATGAAGCGTTGTCTAGTGCATACTTGCATTTTGTCACATATATTACTCAATTTTGAAAAATATATTTTATCTGCACTTTGCTTATCCTCTTTTGTATGTTTTTTTTACTCATCAATTCATCTCGCTATTTTTCACTAATCCTCTGTCTTTCTTCGGTATCTCCTTTCATAAGAATATATCATTTGCTCTGATTATCAATTTGACGGACATGTCCACATCCTTCCTTTCATAACATCAAATTTTGCAGGATTCGTTTTTATATCTTTCATAATTATGAATATTTTGTTTCAAAGAAATGCAGCGTGTTTTATTTGCATTGCAAGTAAGCACATAGTATAATATGTGAGTGATTTTTTTTAAAAATGAAAGGAACTGAAACGGTTATGACTGATAAAATTCGCAGAATCGGCATTCTGACGAGCGGCGGAGATGCGCCTGGTATGAACGCCGCCATCCGTTCCGCCGTACGCAACTGTGTGGCGCACGACGTCATTCCCGTTGGAATTTATCATGGGTACAACGGTTTGATTCATTCCGACGTTATCGAGCTTGATGCCCGCAGCGTCAATGGAATCAGCAGCAGAGGCGGCACAATTCTCTATACTGCACGTTGCGCAGAGTTCGAATCGCCCAATGGAATCCAAAAAGCAGCAGATGCCTGCCGCTATCTCGGCATCAATGGCCTCGTGACAATCGGTGGCGATGGCACGTTCCGCGGTGCGCTCGCGCTATCTCGGGAAGGCATCAATACCATCGGTATTCCAGCTACCATTGATAATGACATCGGTTGCTCACATTACTCCATCGGTTTCGATACCGCCGCCAACACAGCAATTGAAGCAATCGACAAGCTAGCCGACACCATGCAGTCTCATGAGCGTACCTCTGTTGTGGAAGTCATGGGCAACAATGCAGGACATCTTGCAGTTTATGTCGGACTTTCCGTCGGTGCAACTGCAATTTTGATACCGGAAATGCCATACGACTTTGACCGGGATGTCGCAGAGCATATTCGAGAAGGCCGCTATCGCAATAAACACCACCATATCATCATTGTCGCGGAAGGTGTTGGCCATACCGTTGAAATTGCCAACCGCATCAAGGAAGAAATGGGTCTAGATACGCGCATCACCATCATCGGTCACATTCAGCGTGGCGGCAATCCTTCCGCGCGTGACCGCGTTATGGCAGCACGCATGGGGCATCGTGCAGTTGAAGAGCTCATGGCAAACAAAACAAACGAGGTGGTCTGCTATCGCGATTCCCGCATCTGCACGCTTCCCATTGAAGAAGCCTTACAAATGAAAAAAGAGCTTGACCCGTATATGTATCAAGTCGCTCAGGATATTTCCATCTAAAGCGCACTCTGAAAATTCGATGGACGTTTCCGTTTATCCTTGGTAGCTATTCTCAACAGGCCGTTCTTGTGCTTTTGCATGGAGCAGCCTGTTTTTATTTTGTTGGCTTATATGCTTGTAACCGTGATCTTAAAGGATGAGCGACAGTACCCTGACTGAAATTCTGATGTTTCTCTTGCATACTGCATATTTTAATGCATCCGGCATCGCATCCAGTTGGATATGCAGCCAGTCAATGCAAATCAAGGACGCTTTTTAAGTTCACAAGGTGTGGCAACCTTGAATTGAATAGGCTTCTGTCATCCCTGCAATCGTCTGGGTAACGCACATCAACCTGTCGAACATCCGTTTTCACGCTAGGCAACCAGATGATCGGCAGTCTTGTGGAGTCTTGCTCAATCCGCTGTTATTTATTGGACAGACAGCAGATAACACAGCGGCGTTCGATTGCAAACTGTCAAAAACGTCTGCATTGAAAGAATATGCTGGGCGTTTCCCGGGCTGGCGTTGAAAAACCGTAAGCCGCCCCGGGCATCCACACGAACAAATGCAACAAAATGCCAACCGGACGAATGTCGATACAGCAGAATGCCAGCACGCGCAGTTTCGGCAGCCCACACGACTTTTTTGGGTCCAATATAGCTATGAATTGCATAGCCACGCCGTTTGAGATATCTGCGCAGACGAAATGGGCTCGTCCCAAGAAGTCCCCGGAACAACGCATGGCTGGACAAGGCGCGCGCTACCTCTTCCTCTGGTGCATCATCCGCCAAGCTGCGTAAAAAATTATAAGCCGCGATCCACCCACATCCATTACAGTCTGATGTGCGGCAACCATAGCGTACATCATGCAAGCACGCTTGATTCACAATGTAACCATCATCGGTATATGCAGCTTTATTTTGTAGTTCCATTAATATAGCACCTTGTATACCGCAATCTCCGATCCAATGGTATCCACGCGCGCATATCCGCTTGCTCCTTGAACAGTTTTAAGATAATTGAGCAGCAGTTCCCCTGCATCGGTACGCTGCGCAGAAGTAATGAAATATACGTTTTCTGCGCGGAACAAATCTGCATACTGGGCTGTAATCCCATTTGCGGCAAGCTGTCGGTGATATGCCTCCGACCGCATACCGCATCCGCCCCAAGACAACAGATTAATCGGTTTTCCATCTGGAAAAGTGGCGAACGCATCGATATCGTTAAACGTCAACGTATCCCGTACAAAAACATCCTGCGGGTGGGCAAGTACATATGCATGGACGCTGCGGCAGTCTGCAAGCAGTTGTTTGGGGCTGTTCACCCGAAGTTCCTTCGCCTGCAGCACACCGGATAGCAGCGACGCAACCATGATGCCCCCAAGCACAATCGCCAACGCCACATGGTCAATACGTCTCTGCGTCTTCGGCAGTTCTAAAAACAGCGCCATGGAAAGCGTAATGGCCGGAATGGCTACAACCTGAAACGTACGCAGTAAGAAACGGCCGGAAAGGCAGAGATACACGCACAGCGCCATACCGCCTAGCAGGCAGCACAGTAAGGCAATCAATGCGGAAGGGTTCCTTCGCCCATTTTTCAAAAACTGATAGATTGCCGCAAGCAACAGACAAAGCAGTACACAAACGGTCATCCACGCCGAAGGCTCTTCATGCAACCATGTGGAAAGCTCCATTGCAGCCGTCCGTAATGACGGCATCGTCCAATGTGTGCTACCTTCCGTAATCTTTTTCAGCGTGTCCGCTTGTATACGCTCATCCAGAAAACACCAGTTGTCAGCCAATGCATATACCGTCTCATCCCAACCAACAGACGCATACAGCTCTGGATTTTCCGCATAGGTATCGCGTGGATAATCGGTGAACCGCTCGCGATATTGGAAAAAGGCTGTATACCGTTTCCCATCCACGCGGGCACGCATAGCGTTATTCAGACAAAACGCTCCACCGCACAGCAAAGCTACCGCCAGAAAGCACACAGCGGTATCGCGCAAATATACAGCACACTGCCGCTGTTGCCCATCCAGTTTACGCATCAACTTTTGCTCCCACAAAGGCAGCAGTACCCGATAAACACAAGCAACCGCAAAAAAGCACAGCATGACAAATCCCGTTTCTTCCCGCCAGAGGAAACTGCCGAAAAGTGCCAGAACCCCAAAGAGATTCAGGATACGCCGTTTTTTTATATTTTCCCCCACCGCGCAGACAAGCAGCGCTACCCCTGCCGCGCCCGCAAAAGCTGCCGTCACCGTGTAGGTCAGCAGGACCACCGGCTGAAGCGCACAGAGAAGAAGCAGCGATCCATACAGCATGAGCGGTAAAAAAACGGATCTTCCCTGCCGTTCCCCCAATCGCAGCAAGACGGAGCCGATTACCGTCAGTGATAAAAAAATGACGCATAGCTGCAATACCGGCCACCACGGCACCGCGGGCAGAAGCGTATACAACATGCTGACCAGATAGCCCAGCAAACAGTTGATAAACAAGGCATATGGATACGGCGCTCCCGTCTGATATCCAGCCAACGCAAAAGCGATGGCGTTGTCGTCATTGGTAAGATAGGAAATGGTCTGAACTTTTGAAAACAGCAGCATAGTAAGGGCTGCAATTCCAGCCGAAAACAGTATCCGTCCCCATATATTATGATACACGTGGGAAAATAGTGGACAGATCTTGCACGGTGTCTTCATTGGTCCATCTCCTTTTCAGCAAACAAAAAGTGGTAAACGCCAATATCCCCCGTAATCAGATCCGTCCGGTCATAGCCCGTTGCGCCCATATGTTTCACAAGGTATGCATAGAGTATGTCCAGCCGATCGCTGCTTGCTGCGGTCACGAAGTACACGTTGTCGCCACGAAATATCTCCCCGGACAGTCGTTCCAATCCATTCGTTTGGAGCTGCTTTTGCTTCCAACCGGAATACATCCCCGTTCCGCCCCAGTCAACGAGATTGACAGGACGTTCGTTTTCATCCGGATAAACGGTAAACAGCGCGATGTTCTCAAGGCTGGTCACATCGGTGATATAGAGGTTTTCCGAATGTGCAATCACGTATTGCTCAGCAGCTGCGTTTTGTTCCACCTGCTCGGATTTGTCATAGGCAAGTAACGCACGCTGCGTCATGATGATACTCCAAAGCAGCATCATCCCGCCCACGCTGTAAAGCACGACCCGTACCGCGCGAAATATTCTTTTTTCAAGCACGCAACCTTTCTCATCCAATCTGTACAGTTGCGCAGTCAGCAATGCTTCCGCAACGGCAGCTGGAATCGCGATCAACATAAACGTGCGTACGGGGAAACGGCCGATAACACATAAGTAGAAGCACAGGATAAATGAGCCGGCGGCCACTGCGCAGCAAACGAGTAGTTCCGTGCCGCCTTTTTTCCCACGCAGAAAGATCCACGTTGCCAGTAGCAGCAACAGCACAGGCACCACAAGCATATATTGAGAGACGCCGCTGCCGCGGAAATATTTGATTCCGTAATTCAGCGCATCGGTTAGACGCGCACCAACCCCCGGTTGCTGCTGAAGTTGTGCGGAAACCACGGCCATCATGGTGTCAGCGTTGATACATTCATCAATATAACAGCGGTTATCCGCTAGGTCATAGATGGTTTTATCCCAACCGATCTTGGCAAAGAATGCCGGATCATCCTCGTAGGTGATATGCGGAAAATCAATGAATTCTCCACGAGCCTCTTCAAACGAAACATAATTCGGTGCATTTAATCGAACGATGCCCACGTGATTCAGCAGTACTGCGCCAGCAACCAATCCACCCGCTACCGCCGCATAACAGCAGACAGCGGCACGCCGCCTGCCTCGTGTTTTTAAAAACTGATAAAACACCGCCGCGCCCACAAAGCAAAGCATACTGTAACCCGATGAATTCCGTGTGAAGAAACACAGCACAAGCAGTACAAGACTGCCAGCTGCCGTCCACCACTGCGTAGCACGGGCGTCCGTTTCCCAGTCCAGCGCAAAAACCAGCGACATCGCTGCCGTACCCAACATAGCCGCCGTCAGTGTAAATGCAACCCAAGCCACCGTATACACCAGCATGGTTCCATACAGCAGCACCAGCGCCACAACCGCCACCCAGTCTTCGATCTTCGCACGTTGACATATCTTTCGTATGCTGGAAAAAATGACAGTCGTCGACAGCCACAGCATAGCGATCTGATATACGGCCCACCACGGAATCGCAGGCAGCGCGCCATAGAGTCTATAAATCAGCCATCCAAGCGCCACATTGATGAACCGATGCGTTGGAAAAGGTTGTCCGGTACGGTACCCCGCTATGGCATACATAATATTGGTATCATCGTTATTCAAAAAAGTTGTCCGATACAGTGCAAAGGTCAGCAGCATGCACAGTGCGGCAAGCAGAGCGGATGTCGCCCATCGCCCGCCTGTCCCGCTGATAACCGACCGATACCGATGCTTTTGCTCCATCATCTGCCTCCGTTGGATAGAAACTTGACCACAGCGATGTTCTCATCGATTTTATCAACAATCTCATAGCCCGACGCATTCCAATCTTTCCGCATGTAAGCCATGAGCATGTCCAAATAAGGATCATCCGGCTGGCAGATGTAATACACGTGATCCATAAAGAATACGTCCGCATAAGGGCTGACCATACCGTTGACCTTCATCTGCTTTTCACGAGTGGCCGAATGCATATCGCATCCACCCCAATCGATCAGATTGGTAGGCTTCTGTTGTGCATATACGCTGAGTGCATCAAAATTATTGGCCGCGTAAACGTCGCGGAAATAAACATTTTCCGAATGGGCAAGGACATAGTCGGTCACACTACGTGAAGCAGCGATTGCTGTGTCGGATTCGTAGCTCAGCACCGTGCGGAAGATACGCTGTCCCGGTAAAAGAACACAGCCAGCCAGCAGTGCAAACGCCGCAAGAACCCAAACACGCCGTGTATACAATTCACACGTAAGCAGCAATAGGCAAAGAATCGTCGGAAACAGAACCGTCATGAATGTGCGAAGGTTGATGCGTCCCATACAGCACAGATAAGCCATGAGCACAGTTGCACCAAGCGTCAAAGCAAGACCGGTCACAAAAGGCAGCCATCTCTTGCGGTCTCCGCAGAATGCTACAACCAGCGCCAGCAGACTCGCCCCTTCCATCCAGAGCAGATAGACGGCTATTGGATATTTGCCGAGAAAAACTATTATACTCTCCCATCCACGCTGAAGCTTCTGTAAAAATGACAGTTGACGAACCGTGGAGTTTTCCACAATGGACATCAAATTCTCCGCGTTGACCCGTTCGTCCATATAAAACCACGCATCGGTAAGATTGGTCAGTTCACAATCCCATCCAACGGACGCATAGAGCGCCGGGTTTTGATTGATATCGTCATGTGGATAGTCCATATATTCTGCGCGGGCTTCTTCAAATTCAATAAATCCCGGCGGATTTAGTTTTGCACGGCCAAAAGCATTTGCCATAATTAGCAAGGTTGCACACAACGCCATCGTCAGCACGGATACAACCGCTCGACGAACCGGGCGATCGTTCTGCACGGAAAGTTCTTGCTTTCGCTGACATAGTAACGCGTCTACCATCCGATACAGCGCTGCACCCGCCCAAAAACAAAGCACACAAATCCCTGAGGACTGCCGCAGCAAAAGACTGCCGCACAAATACCCGATGCTCAGTCCCCAATAGCAACGTTGTTTTTTAGGGGAATCCTGTCCATCCGCTGCCAGCAGAAGCGCCACGCCGCCGATGCCTAGGACGGTCGACGACAACGTAAATGTCACCAGCACAACGGGATAGAAATATACGCCAGCAACCAAAAGTCCGCAAAGTACAAGCGGGAGTAGAAATGGAGCGCCCCTGTGATTACTGATTTTAAACACCGCAGAAAAGGCGGCCGTCATCCCGCAGAACATCGCCACCCATTGAATTACAAGCCACCATGGTACACGCGGTATCAGCAGTGACAGAAAACTTACCACACCAGCCATGATAAAATTGATAAACGGATGCGAAAATGATGGCGTTCCGCTGCGATAGCCATACAACGCCCAAGCGATGTTCAGATCGTCATTGTCATAATAGGAGATGGTGCAACTTAGCGCGGCAAACAATAGTACCGCAGCCGCCAGCACCGCAGCCAATGCCCAGCGCCGGCCCTCACGCGCAGATAGATTGTCCAAAAATCGCTTCACGCAGCAAATTTCCTCCGTTTTTATAGCTGTAAGGAAAACAACACAATGCCCGCCAGAATGATCAGCAATCCAACCAGCTTCCGTTTTCCCGGCCGCTCTTTCATCATCAAAAACGCCAGCAATGTGACAAACACATGAGCCGCCGCATTCCAAATAGGCGCATAGGAAAGCGGAACAACCCGAAACGCAATCACATTTGTCAGCGATGAACTGAAAAACAGAAAGTATGCCACCATCACAAGCGGATTGAGATACTGATCAATCCACTTATCATATGTTTTCAACGCGGCCTTTTTAAGCAGAATCTGTGAGAGTGCCGAAACCAGCACGCCGACGAGAATCAGCCCCAGATTGAGCAGCATTTTCGTTTCAGCGTTCATCTCCGGTCACCACATAGTAAATACCCACAGCGATGACAAGCACCCCCGCAAACATATTCCATGTCACCTTTTCTTGAAAAATCAGCATGCCAAACAGCATGCTCCAAAGCATGGTCATTGCACGGTTTGCATATGCGGTCGTCAAGGGAACCCGTTTTAAAAACTGTTGCCATGCCAGCGCATACAGGGCAATGATCACGAGTGCGCCGCCATACAACCCGATCCACGCCCACGATAGAATGGGATGTTGGGAAGCAAGCTTTTCTAGCACGGAACTGCAGGAGAATACCAGCACGCAAAGCTGTAAAAGTGCAATTAACTTCCAGTTGGCCTTAGGCTTATGACCGTCCTGGACAGTTTTACCAGCCGCTGTTGGTTGCGTCGTAAGGTTGGGTTGTTCCAATTTTATCCTTACGCCTCCTTGCCATTATCAGCGCCATCAATCCGACCCACATAGATATTTCGAATGACATATTGTGGGGACTTATTAATGCTGATATAGATGCGGCCGACATATTCGCCCACAAGTCCCAACATCAGCATGAGCATGCCTCCGATAAACAGCAGTACCGCCATGATGGAAGAATAGCCTACGAGGATATTCGCCGGATCGAGAACCTTGCGAAACACAATGATAAAGCCCCAGAGAAAACCAAGCAAAGCTGTAAAGGAACCCACAACCGTAGCTACACGCAAGGGCTTGACTGAAAACGCCGTAAAACCGTTCAACCACAGGGCTATGAGCTTCTTGAAGGTATAGTTGGTTCTGCCAGCAATGCGTTCCCGTTCCTCCATCTCCACATTTGCAATGTGTCTCGTCGTGCGCAGCAGCAGTCCCGTCAGATACGGATACGGATTCTCATAGCGCAGAATTTCATCGATGACAAATCGCTTAATGGCAAGGAAGTTGGAAAACTGCAGTTCCCTTGGTTTTTCGAGCATAATCTCGGTCATGCGGGCATTGACTCGGCTACCAAAGTTTTTGAACCAGCTCTGTTTCTTTTCTGGATATTTGGCGCAGGAAACATCATATTCCCCATCCAACGGCAAGAGCAACTCCATGATATGATCCATGGGACACTGGCCATCGTCGTCCAAAACAATCATGATATCGCCCGTCGACTGCGCAAACCCGGCCATGACCGCAGGGATACGCGTCATGTTCTTTGCCAAATCAATTGCACGAACCGCCGGGTATTGATCGCATAAATCCAACAGCACGCTCCATACATTGTCCGGCGAGCAATCGTTGACACAGGTGATTTCGTAGTTTAATCGATTGTTTTTCTGCATCTGCGAAACAATCTCATTCACAACGAACGCAATCGTCTTCTCACTGCCGTAGCAGGGAATGACAAAACTGAGTTTTTGATCCTTCATTTTCTCCATCCCCAGATATAGTCGGGGGCTTCCTCTCCTGTATTAAGCAACAGATCTAGAATTGATACGCCATGCTCAAATTCTCCGTACTGCTGCGGATAGACGGGATAGCCGCCGTAATCTTTCCAAACAAGCTGAATCCCTGCTTTTTGATAATCCTCAAAACAGATATAATCCTTTGCCGCCGGACCGCTGACATAGAGATCCGCACCAGCGGATTGCAGCATGGAAAGAAGCTTCTCATGCTTTACGCCATGGGTGGCAAATGCTCTGCTGTCGGCAAATTTCGTTTGGATACCCAGAAAATCCGTGCTGATATGCTCGATCAAATACCGATCAAGTTCATAGAGATAGTCCCATTTTTGTGAAAGATATACCTGCTCCAAAAAAGGTCGATATTTTTCAAAATAGGGTGCGCGGCGATAGGCGGCGCAGATCATATCATAATGTTTTTTCTGCCAAGACGTATCCTGCATGCTAACATCCAGAATCAGCCGATGTTCATCGGTTCCAACTGGCACAGTCAGCCATTTAAGTCCGCCCTCAGTCTGGATACGGTTCCGGTTGCGCCAGTCGTGTTTCGTATATTGCAGGTCATCATGAAAGATGAACAGATCCACGTCGTGGATAATATCAAAATAGCCCTTCCACGGGATGTAATTGGATTGCAATACCGCAACCTTCACGGACTTTTCACTTCCTCAAGGTATATAATTTGTGTATTATACATGATTTTCTGTAAGTTTGCAATTTTCCCGTTCACACACGTGCAGAAATTGTGTTATGATTCAAAATATGGAACAATGTAAGTTGAATCATAACGCGCTGAATCCGCGCTATGTGGATGTGCTCGACGGTATCCGTGCCGCAGCAATCCTTCTGATCGTCTGGTTTCACATCTGGCAACAAAGCTGGCTGATGCCGGTAATTCGTCTGCCTTTTTTGACCCGCCTTGGTTTGCCAGCTACCATCAGCTTTGACTGTCTGCCCCGCAGCGGCTTTCTGTTTGTGGATATGATGTTGCTCATTTCCGCATTCTGCCTGTTTTTACCGCACGCGCGGTCTGTATTTTGTGGGGAAGAGCCGCCCAAAGCACTGTCTTTCTACAAAAAACGAATCGTACGCATCGTGCCTCCCTACTATCTCAGCGTGCTGGTTATCTTCTTCTGCTTTGCCCTGCCCTCCGGTACATATGTCAGTGCAAAATGGATGTGGACAGATCTGCTTTCCACGCTCACCTTTACGCAGACATTTATTCCAGGAGTGCTGCTTGGCACCTCCCTCAACGGCGTACTCTGGACAGCCGCGGTCGAAATGCAGTTCTACCTGCTGTTTCCCTTATTGGCTTACTGTTTCCGCAGAAAGCCGATCTTGACCTACCTCGGCATGGTGTCTGTTTCCATGGTATATTTACAGTTGTTTGCGCTTAGCGACATAGAAGGTCTGCGCGTGACCCTCAATCAATTGCCGGGATTTTTGGGTGTGTTCGCCAACGGTATGCTAGCCGCTTATGGTTATGTGTGGCTCACTACCAAGACCAAACGCACAAAATGGCTATCCACCGTATCCACGCTGGTTGCCTTCGGATGCATCTGGTTCATCG
The DNA here is from genome assembly GCA_036651815.1 of Clostridia bacterium. Taxonomy (GTDB): domain Bacteria; phylum Bacillota; class Clostridia; order Christensenellales; family CAG-138; genus JAVVXB01. Next base: position 11,832 of record JAVVXB010000019.1, on the reverse strand, counting down.
TATACATGATCAAAGACGTGTCCAGCATATCCACCGTACAGTTCTGGCAGGCAAGCCACCGCTATGTTCAATCCGTTGTATTTACATTGTTTTTGCTATCCTCCGCGTTTGCAGCGCGCTGGTATCGCTTTGTGTTTCACAACAGAGCGGCGGTCTTTTTAGCCGCAATTTCCTACAATCTGTATATCTGGCATCAGTGGCTGGCGGTCAAGCTAAAAGCATGGCACATTCCCTACTGGTCGGGTGAACAGGCGCCGAATTTTACAGGAGACCATGTCTGGCAGATGCAATACACGTTCATTGCCTTTGTGGGTGGGCTGCTACTGGCCACGCTCCTTACCTATTGCTTTGAAATACCAGTTACCACGCTGCTTCTGCGGCGAATACAACCAACGAGAAAGGGCCTCAACCATGCAACACCAATACAAGACAAGTAATGTATGCTCCACACGCATCCAGTTTGACCTAATCGACGGTAAACTTCACAACGTGCGTTTTACCGGCGGCTGCAATGGGAATCTCAAAGCCATCGGCAAGCTTGTGGAGGGCAAGGATGCAGCAGAGGTTGCTGCATTACTCAAGGGAAACACCTGTGGATTCAAGTCCACTTCCTGTACCGATCAACTGTCAAAAGCCATTGAACAGGCCATCGCGAAATAGCAGTGCCCACACCGCAAATTAACTAATACCGCGATAATTTTTGTATAAAAGCAAATATAAGGGCTTCCTTTCAGGCAAAACTCAGCATATAGAGTTAACGTCTGAAAGGAAGTGTTTTTTATGGAAAACACAACAAATAAAATGATGTGCAATTACGTTTGCACAAAATTTTTCGGGATGCTGATAGTTGTTCTTAATCTCGGTACCTTTAGCTCAACCTCTCCGACCTTGGTCAACAGTTTTCGCTAATAATGACCTGCTCGGGTACCCTCCCGTCCCTCCACTTGCTCGAATTTATGTGCGTTGGTGGATCCTGTCAGCTTCATCGTCCAACAGCTTGTTGAGCATGTTTTTCATTGTTCCAAACACCATCTCACTCAATTCACTCTTTATACTTGCTTTGTTAAACTGTATAATCTTAGCCATGTGAGCCCGTCTTTGCAATTTGTGATTGCTTTCTCACTTTCAGCCTGCTTGCAGCATTTGTGTGCCAGCTTGTCACTGAACAACCATCCCGTCTCTTTACGGACTTCTGCGGCAAGACGATGATATCCCCATGATTTGTGCTTTCTGTTCTTGATAAAAAGTAAACTCGTCAACTTCTTCCGATTCCGCTCGTAACAGTTGTCAGTATCCTTTCGTTTCAGCCATTTGTAGTATCCGCTGGAATTGACGTCCATGAGCTTTAGTAGAAAACCGATCGGATGCCTTCCGTTCATTCCTTCGGCAATTTCGTATTCCTGCCGCTGCCAATCACGTATTCCTTGCTTACACCAGCTCCTTCCACCCAATATCATTTTTTAGCCGCTCTATTTCAACCTCCTGCTTCGCCGCAACAAGCAGTCTAAGCCGTTCCACTTCTGTTCAGGATTTGCTTGTGTTCAAGGCGGCATACGGATTCCCGCATCTTCGTTTAGGTTTTAATCCATCCACACCTTTTTCTTGATACGCTCGTACCCATCAACAGATCATACTGCTTGTCGTTTCTTCCTGTTTTGCTAACTCCTTTATGCTGATGTGTTTCATCCAAATGCCGTTTTACGATGCGAAGCTTTGTTTCCGCATCCCATTTTCGAAACTTCCGTCCTTTCCATTCCATGCTCATCACCTCCATTTTAAAAGTAGACACTATCTTTTTGATAATGTCTACTTTTATCTTACAGGTTCAAAAACATAAGCTCAAACGAGGTTTTTTCGATTTGCAACAAGGTTAACCCAATTGCTTTACCAGGTAGTCCCTTTGGTATGTGTCAGGCTAAGCAACTCATCTTTATAAGTTTTAAGATTTTCCTTCGTGACCAGCTTGAGCGGTACAGAAACAAAATCCGGGACGGTCTCGCCGTTTAGATGATCAACTAGAATGCGAACGGACTCGTACCCCATGCCGATATAGTTCTGCGCAATTGTGCCCCAAATCTCGCCTTTATCGATCATGTCAAGTGTCTCCGGAACATCATCAATGGATAATATATCAATCTTTCTACCCATTTCCTTTACCATCTTAGCAGCAACGCTAGCGCCGGTAGCATCGTTGACAACAATTGCGCTTAGCTCTGGATAGCCAGTCAGAATATTCTGAAACTTTTCAGTAGCTACCATTGTATCAATGGTAATTTCGTCAATAACCGGAAGACTTAACTCCGGATATTTTTCTAACTGTGCTTTAAAACCTTCCTGAATCTCGTTTTGAATTGGGTTGTCAAATCTGGTCTGCGTGAAACAAACGACACCTTTTCCACCAGTCTTTTCTGCAATTGCGTCGGCTTCGCTTGCGCCAAAGTCCTTAAGACTCAACCCTAACAGGCACATTCTCAGTTCAGGGTTATCACCGGTATCGCAAATTGTATTAACAACGGGAATCCCAGCATCTTTCGCTTTTTGAATGGCTGGAACCATCGCCGCGGGACTAAAGGGGCAAAGAATAATTCCATCATACTTTTCTGTAATCGCAATTTCAATCTGTGCAACATATTCTTCTGGTGCTGCAGAAGACGTGCCCAGAATATCAACCGTAACCCCATAGTCGGCCGCTGCAAGCTTTGCGCCTTCATCCTGCATATTATACAGCGGATGACCAATGGATGGATTCACCCAGGCAAGACGAATCTGCTTTTGTGGTTCTCCAACAGCAATTTCCGTTTCTTGCGCAGCTGCAGCTTCTGCCGCAGGTTCCTTTTCCTCAGGAGCACATGCAACCATTGCGAATACCATCATTGTTGCCAAGAAAATGCTAACAAATTTCTTCACTTTTCTTTCCTCCTCTTATTTATGCTAAAAGCCTGTTGCAGCTTTCATCATGTTCGTTTCCGTAATATCCGCACCGCTCATTTCTGCGGTAATTCGACCATCTGCCATCACATACATTCTGTCACACATTGCGATTAATTCCGGCAGCTCGGAAGAAATCATCACAATTGCCATACCGCGTTTTGCCATCTCCGTCATGATGGCGTAAATTTGTGCCTTTGCACCAACGTCAACACCTCTTGTTGGTTCATCCAATATCAACACTTTAAGATCTTTAGCCAACCATTTTGCCAGCACAACCTTTTGTTGGTTTCCACCTGAGAGCTTGGTAATCATCGTATTGATGCTTGGTGCCTTGATCGTGGTTGCATGCATCGCTTCCACCGCGACTTCTTCCTCACGTTTCTTATTCATCCAAACCTTGCTGCCAAGATCATCCAGACTAGCAACGGATATGTTCTCCTTGATGGAAAACTGCGTAATCAGTCCACTGACACGACGATCTTCTGTAACCAGTCCGATCCCGGCAACAATTGCATCCTTAGGTGAGCGAATGTTAACCTTGTTACCGCAAACATAAATATCTCCTGAGCTCTTTCTGCAGGCGCCAAATACTGCATTTACCGTTTCGCTTCTACCGGCACCAACCAACCCGGCAATCGCTACAATTTCCCCAGCATGCACTTTAAAACCAACATCCTTAACTCGATCAGCGCCTCTAGTCATATCGCTTGGAATGGTCAGATGTTCAACACGCAAAATCTCCTCTCCAATCGCAACCTTTTGTTTCGGGTACATCACGTCAATTTTTCTTCCGATCATCTCTTCGATAATACCTGGCGTCTGTTCCATTTCGTTTGTAACATTGCTCGTATGAATCGTTTTCCCATCGCGAAGCGTTGTTATTCGGTCACATAGATTAAAAACCTCTTTCAGCTTGTGCGAAATATAGATGCATGAAATGCCGCGTTCTTTAAATCTCGTCAAATTTTGATGCAACAGCTCACATTCCGTTTCTGTTAATGCAGAAGTCGGTTCATCCAATATCAGTATCTTTGGATTTCGAGAAAGTGCTCTAGCAATCGCGATCATCTGCTGTTGACTTGTTGAAAGATTCCGTACCAAAGTCGTCGGATTTAAATCGAGACCAACCATTTCAAGATATTTTTTGCTTTCCTCAATCATAGTTCTATTACGAATAAAACCCTTGATTGACGGGATGTTGCCTAAAAAAATATTTTCAGCGATGTTTAACTCGCCATGCATGCTGATCTCCTGATAAATCATTTCAATACCGGCCTTCGCGGAGTCAAACGGTGTACTAAACTGTTGTTTTTCTCCTTCAACCTTGATAATACCCGAGTAGCTAGAATGCGGATAACTGCCGCTCAATATTTTCATCAGTGTCGATTTTCCCGCACCATTTTCACCAACTAAACCAAGAATCTCATGATAGCGCAGCGTCAAGCAGACATTGTCCAACGCTTTGACCACTCCAAATGTTTTGCAAATATCGCACATTTCGAGAATCGCATCCATGTTTTCACACCTTTCTGGAGACTCTGAACTGATCGAATGCAACAGACGTAATTATTATGATACCCAGTACAAGTTGTTGCCAATAAGGACTGAGCTTAATAATCGTCATACCGTTTGTCATCATGTTCATAAAAATTGCGCCCAGTACCGTTCCCAGAATTGATCCGGCGCCACCAAACAAGCTTGTTCCTCCTATGATACAGCCTGCAATCACCGTCAATTCAAAACTTGCACCGGCCGTAGGTTGCGCAGATGCTAATCTGGCCGCTGTCAGGATGCCGCTGATGCCCGTTAGAACTGCAACGATAATCCAGGCCGCATATTGAATTCGATCGCAGCGAATTCCCGCAAGTCTTGCTGTCTCACAGTTACCGCCAACAGCAAATAATTTCCTGCCAAATACGGTATATTTCAATACAATGTGCCCAATAATTGCAATCACTGCAGCTAGGATCACAACCAGCGGAATACCTATGATTTCGAATGCGCCAATAGCGTTGAATGCGCTAGGTAATGGGTAAACCGGTGCACCTGCTTGCACAACCAGCACAATCCCTTTTAGAATGTATTGCATGCCAATGCCAGCAATAAAAGGCGGGATATTCAGTTTTACGCAAAAGAATCCATTCAGAGCGCCGACCAACATGCTTCCAATAAGGCCGATTGAAATTGCAAGCCAAATCGGTACGCCTGCTTGCATCAGCAGCCCCGTCATCACGCCTGAAAAAGCAATCAAGGCTCCCACCGAAAGGTCGAATGCGCCAGTTATGAGAAGAAATGTCATACCAACGCCCGAAATTAATGCAAATGATGTATTTCTCAGTATGTTAACGATGTTTTCCATACTTATGAAATTTGAGTTTTGCACGGTGAAAAGCAGCATGAATACGATCAACGGTACCAATACTCCGATTTCACGGAAATCGAAAAATACCTTCGTGAACAGATCTTTTCCGCAGTGCTTGACTTTTATGTTCACCTTTTCTATTCCTCCTGCATTATAAATTGTATATAACAACCGTCCCCAGTCTGTCTGCTGAAGCGATCGCAAGGTATTTTCCATCGTTGCTGACCGCACAGCAGGAGAGTACATTGCATGCAATGAGCGCAAGTGAACCTCTGGATGATCCATGCTTGATATCGCCTTTTAATTGGAGTCCACGTACATCATCATATTGGAAAACCATCCCGAAGTCCTCGTCATCACCAGCAACCCCATAAACTGTTTTTTTATCTGGAGTTGCAGACATTGCCCGCACCGGTCCATTGTATCCAGCCATGCCAAGAGCATATGCTTGGTTGCCTTTGCAGATGGCAAGTAGTCCGTCCAGTGTACCAACCAGCTTGCGGCCACCCGTTAACTCCGCGCAGGCGGTTGTGACTGCTTTGTATTGTCTGCCCGGATAACTAGGCAATTGGCAAGTTCCATCGTATTGCATCGGAATAACAGCCTTACGTAGCCTCGAAACAAATTCAGCGTCCAAATCCAAAATTGGTTTGACTGAAATCACCGTTCCGTCTGCAATTTGAAAAACAAATTCCTTTTCCTTGCCGCAGATGCCATAAAGTGTATTTTTTTCGTCCCATACAATTCCAGTTACTGCGGAGTTTTCAATATTATCAGGTGCCAGTTCACGCCAAATACGATATGCATTGTTTAATTTCCCATCAAATGTATGCGGGTTTTTGCCCGCAATCGCACCTTGTTTATCAAACAATCTAGAATAGCCAAATGCAGCAGGATTTCCTGGTTTGAACATATTATCGTGCAAAGTTTCCGGGTCAACCAACTTCATTTCATTTATGGTCGGCTCGAATTTTTGAAGATCAATCGTGATCACGCTTGCACATTCATCAGCATGATTGGTTTCCACAACCATCAAATGATCCTCGTGAATATATAGCTCGCTGGCGACATAGGCAATGCGCTCCTTTGTGCCAAGAATACCAACCCATTGCGGACGACCGCCATGGATGATGTCCCATTTAAATAGGGATGCAGGCTGTGCAGGCTGTTCCGGGACACTGCCATCGCTTACGGAAGAAACGTAGTACCACATTACGCCTTTACTATCGAAATCAAATCCAAATACACCGTTCCTGTTCTCCGTAACAGCATATCTGCTTGTGGGTAGATATGGCCCCATGTTTTCAATCTTGCCGGTCTTCGTATCCAGCGCAATAAAATCAGGGCCGTACATGATTGAAAAATACAGTCGACCATCCGGTCCGATTCTGCCATCTGCAATGTTACCAAAGCTCGCCTCAAAGGTATAATCGTTTCCATAGTAATAAAATGGTACGCGATAATTGAGATCGATAACTGTTTGTGTATTTGTATCAATCTTAAACATATATCCCGATTTTGACGATGAATATATGTTTCCATCCGGCCCTAATACCATGCGGAAACTACCCGCCTCTGACACTTTACCCAGATCCTTTACATTTTTTTCATCAAATGAATATCGATACAAATGGCCGCGCATATACCCCAGCGAATATAACGCATTATGGCGGGGATCGTAGATGGATCCATAAAGAGATTCATGCGGTGCTGGAATACCAAGATTTTGTGCTTCACCCGTCTCACGGTCATAAGTAATAATATTGGAACCTGCAAAGCCTTCCCACATACTTCCATAAAAGGACTCCGGTAGCCAGGTGGGATGCTGTGGTGCTTTATCCGTAGAATGCGTTGTCATGACCATTTTCCCGTTATTCATAAAGGATATGGAAGTGTGAAATTTACTTGCACGGATTGCACGATCTTGGGGAAGTATTACTTTTTCAACCTCCATAAGCTTCTTGCTACGATTGGTATGATAATCAAACTCATAAAGTCTCGCATATCCGGAATGTTGCAATTCACTGGAGATCGACATATACAATTTGCCGTCTACATCCATGCTGCTATCCCAAATAGAATTGTTCACTTCATTCTGCAGCAAGCAACATCGAACTCCTTTTTGCGACATTAGTTTGAAATCCTGCGGGCCGTTGTAAAAATACTTGTCCATTTTTTCTCCTTAGATACTGAAATACTGGTTTATGCATTTGTTGATGGTCACTGCCGTCGAAATTTATTATTTCGATCAGCATAGTGCAGTGTAACTAACGTAATAAACTCGCTTTGTGTACGGAATAATTAAATGATTTTCGCTTAGAAATTCTGTATGCCGCTTAAGTGTGGCGGGCTTGATAGTTGAGCCGTTTTAGGTTTTGTCTTAGATCCAATGACATATTTATCATAACGCATTCCATATCAAAGTCAATACCGTTTTTTGCGATTTTCTTCTTATTTCGTAATTAATACGGTGCAATATCACCGTAATTTCCATCGTTTCTTTCCGATTTATTTCTATACTTATAATATATCGCCAAATATAGCTTGCTTATTATTTGCGATTGGACTTTTATTTACGTTTTTGTTATTTATTCTTGCCTTTCCTAAAAGGCGTGATATAATTAATTTATAATATGAAGCTGAAGGGTAATGACATAGCCATGCTAAGCAATCACTACTATAAAAAGTTTCACGTCCTCAACTTGATCAATCACCATTCCTCTATTAGCCGCACAAAGCTATCCGATATCACGGACTACCGTGCTGCAACAATTAGTGATATTGTTAAAGAGTTAATCGATGAGCAAATCATTGTTGAAAGAGGTTCGATTTATGCCGGGCAAGGACGACGCAGAACGCTGCTGGAAATTAATAATGATTACTTGTGTACAATCGGAGTTGTAATTTATCCGCCAATGATTGAAATTGTTATCTGTTCCAGTCGCGGCGAGATATGGGAGCGTTTGTCTTATCCATTTGATGAAAACTGGTCAGCCAATCAAATCATCGATCTGGTCATTAAAAGCATCAATGGTCTTGCGGCAAAATATTGCAGCAAGAAGATACTTGGTATTGGCATATGCGACCCTGGTGTTGTTGCTGCCAACCGTGAATATTCCGTTTCTTCCGTGTATATTAAAGGCTGGAAAAATATTCGTTTAAAATCCATGGTAGAATATGCTACAAAACTACCGGTTACTGTGTCCAGCCGTGTCTATCTGACCGCCTTAGCCGAACAGAAAATCGGGTTAGCGCAGGGGCAAAGTGATTTTATTTGTCTTGTGCTCTCAAAAGGCATTGGTTTAAGTTTCGTTTGCAATAACCGTGTAGTCAATGGTCATACGGCAATGGCCGGTCAAATTGGACACACCTATGTGCATGATAACGATAAGCCATGTTACTGCGGCAATCTTGGTTGCGTAGAATCTTCCTGCTCCCTCCCAGCTATTATTGATAAAATTTCTTCTGCGCTCAAATCCGGTTGCAACAGTGTCCTTTACACATTTCGTGACCATCCTGATGCGATTACTGTTGATGACATTCGAAGCGCAATTGAATCTCACGACCGCCTTTGTATCAATGTTATCAAGCATGCCGCGCGATTAATTGGTATTGCACTTGCAAATACCATTAATATTCTCAATCCACAGTCTGTAATTATGTCCGGCGAGATGGTTGCATTTGGAGACGAATTTCTTTCTGTGATCATTGAATCAGCTAAAGAACATATTATTCCAATTTTCAATATGGATATCGAGTTCGTAGTATCAAATCTCATGGATTCTACGCTTTTGCTTGGTGCTGCGACACTCGTATATTCAGAATTTTTGCAATCGGACAGTTTTTTTGACCTTTACAGTGCAACTGTAGATGGCACTGGTACTGGTTTGTAATTTGATTCGTCTCCTGTCTTCCTTGTTGTCAATATTAACTGTTAACTGGAGGTTATATGAAAGCAATTATCAACACAAACATTGTAAAAGAAGATCATATCATTTTTAACGGCACCGTACTAATTGAAGGTGATCATATCATTGCTGTAGGCGAAGCAACCGACATCTGTGTTCCAAAAGATACAGAATGTATAAATGCACAAGGTATGTATACAACGCCAGGGTTTGTAGACATTCATAATCATGGTTATGATGGTATGTGGATGCATGAGCATCCAAGTGAAATTGCTGAGCATTTTCTTAAACTTGGCACCACGACCATCCTGAGTAATATCTTTTACAACCTTGACATGGACGGTTATCTAAAAGGGATCGATACCATCCGTGAAAGTTCCCGTCGCGGTTATGGTCGCACTATTTTCGGTCTATACATGGAAGGACCTTATATGAATGCAAATTACGGTGCCGATTCCAAAAACAATCAGTGGAATCACCCTATTCGAAAAAGCGAGTATAAACAGCTTGTGGATCATGCTGGCAAATGTGCAAAAGTATGGTGTATTGCTCCAGAGCGTGAAGGAATTGATGAATTCTGTGCCTATGCAAAATCCGTCAATCCTGATGTTGTATTCAGTGCTGGCCATTGTGAAGCAAAACCAGAGATGATTTATCGTCTGAAAAAATATGGTCTTAAAAATCAAACGCACCATATGAATGCCACTGGAATTGTCAATCCGCTTTGTCCTGACGGAAAAGGAGGAATCCGAGACTGCGGGCCAGATGAAGCTGTTCTCTACGACGATGATATTTATGCGGAGCTTATTGTAGACAACCTCGGCATTCATGTGAAACCGCACAACATTCGAATGGTCAGAAAAATTAAAGGTGATGATCGGATTATTCTGATTACTGACAGCTTTCCGATCGGATTTGCTCCGCCAAAGGGTGAGTTTGAACGCGCTATTGATCTCGGCTTTGATTCTGAAGGAGGTTTATGCGGTTCAAAAATGTCGATGGATATGGCCTGTCGTAACATGATGAAGCATACAGGCTGCGGCTTATCAAACATTTTTAAATACGCAGCATTAAACCCAGCAAAACTTATTGGTATTGATAATGAAGTCGGTAGCGTTACGGTAGGAAAACGCGCAAATTTACTAATTATTGATGATAAGATCCATGTCCAACGTGTCATTTATTCCGGTGAGAGCATAGCAGGAGCAGGCATATTGTAATTCTCACCGAGGCAGTCGTTTTCGGCATTTCAAAGATAAACATTGAACCCGTTAGTTGGGCAGATGTGCCCGAATACTATAATATATTGAGCTACGGTGGCTTGCCATTACAAAGCTCTGTACGCTCCTTTGAAATGTAATTGTGCCGAAATGTATAAATAAATTATAAGGGATTTTTTTGTATGACACCGCAAGAAATTTTAGCAAAGTTGGAAACCGGCATCCGACTGCAAGGAATGAACACATATACTGTCAAAGAATGCATAAAAAAAGCCATCGTATTCATGCGGCACTTTGGAATTTCTGCGGATGAAATAGGCGAATCAGAGTTTCGTGCGTTTTTAGAGTATCTCAGCCGAAAAACAGCTTGCTCCGGCAAGTATCAGCACCTACAGCAGTGCACTTCAGCTTTTGCTTGAGGCGACCATGGCGCAAAGCCTTAACTACAAGCGCTTACCGTGCAAGCACCCTCCTTCAAAGAATCTGCAGCATTAACCCGAAAAGAAATCTTATGGTTTTTGGCAGCCATTGACGACAGCATCGGCGCACACTTTTCGTCACAGCTATGCCGCACATCTCATGGTGGATGGTGTAAATGCGTTTTGCATCCAGAAAATCCTCGGTCACGCCACCCTCTGGACAGCCATGCTCTATCTTCACATTTCGTAAACCGATATCGTAATAAATAGTCCGCTGGACAATCTGATGGAAAAGGATTAGAAGCGCAAGGCAACAGGTCAGCCGATATCTGGAAACGCTTGAGATACCGGATGTTTTCGAGCAATACAGAATGGTATTCCGCTAAAACCACAAGCTATCCCTTCTGTAACACAAAGCGATGAATGCTATCGTTCGTTGCCAAACTGCACGACTTGGCGGGCATATGGATGTTTGTCCCCAGTGTTGCGATGTTCAAACATCCTACAATTCCTGCCGCAATTGACACCGTCCCAAAATACCGGGCCCTCGTAAAGGGACGTTGGATTGATGCACAAATGGCAAACCGGTTGAATGTGGGCTATTTTCCTATGGTATTCACCGTACCGCAGGAACTAAGAGCCCACATCTGTCACAACCAGCGCAAGCTATACAATCTTCTGTTTCGTGCTTGTTGCCGAAACATTATAAGAGCTTGCGGGTGGATTAACATGAGGCGTTGATGGAAACAAAGCCAGTGGAACCTCTGAACAACCGGCAAAGAGACGGCAACATTCGTTAAAACAACCGCAAATACTATTTGTGATGCGCAGTTCTCATAGATTTTATCCTGAAGTGTATCCAAATTTCCTTCGTTTTCGGAAAAATAGGCGCACTTACCCCCTTATGATACCTCCCGAGACTTCGCCCGGCCATCGCCAGTACATAGAGATTTGCACACGTGAACATGGCATAAAACTAGGCTCATTTTTAT
>JAVVXB010000018.1:0-64148 GCA_036651815.1 Clostridia bacterium | reverse complement strand
CGGTTGTGTTCTGATTCCTGGTTTCTTCCAGTACTCTCTGAATGTATGCGTTCATGAAATGCCTCCTGCTAAGATTGTAATGATGATGGATCTGCATGTTCATCATAGCGACTGAAAACACATTGTGTCAACTGGTATTACATAAAGTTATCTATATCATAAATGAAACAATTCGCGTTATCAAAGAAACTGTATGAGGTTGGTTTTAATTGACGAAGCCAAGCGATTGTAGTAGCATCAATCTATTCATAAAGGAACACACTATTTTTCAAAACCTTATAATAATGGAATGGGAAACGGAAAAGCTTTTAAATCAGCCATGGGCTGAGCAATGGGTCAGCTCATGCAAGTTTTTGACGGGCTGTGCGCTGATCGGTTACAAGGAGGAATAAATGAATGCAACTGAATGCATTGCTAATTGGGTTGGATCTTGGCACACAAGGCGCGCGAGCGGTAGCGGTGGACGCGGACAGTGGTAAGATTCTTGTTTCCAGCGCGGCAAGCTATGCGGAAACAAATGTTGCCGATGCCCAAAATGAATGGAAGGAACAGCGCGCTGAGAATTGGAAACAGACTGCATTTTCCGTTTTAGCGGAGCTGTCGGACAAACTTGCCCAACAGGAATATCGAATTGACCGCGCGTTGCTATCCGTTGATGCAACGAGTGGAACGATCGTGCCGGTCGATGCTCATGGTGTGCCGCTATATCATGGAATCATGTATAACGACGGACGCGCACTGGTTCAGACGGAGCATATTCATGCCTGCTGTGACGATTTTGAACAAAAGCTTGGCTATCGGTTTAACGCATCCTTTGGCTTGCCGAAAATGCTCTGGATTATGGAAGAAATGCCCCGCGTCTATGAAAACACACGCTATTTTCTGCATCAGGCGGATTATATGGTTGCGGCCTTGACTGGATGCATTGGCGTCAGCGATTATTCCAACGCGTTGAAAAGCGGCTATGACCTGATGGACGACTGCTGGCCCGCATTCATTGGAAAAACAGGACTTGATCCGCTACGGTTGCCCCGCGTGATTGCACCCGGACAGGAAATTGCTCGGATAACGGAGGAAACGCAGCGTTTGACGCGACTGCCTGCGAATACGGTTGTAACAGGCGGCGTTAGCGATGGATGCGCGTCCGGCTTTGCGTCGGGTGCAGTTGCGCCGGGCCAATATAATACAACCATCGGAACTACGCTCGTAATCAAGGGCGTGACGCGGCGTTTCATCCGAGATGGTTCTGGTAGAGTTTACTGTCACAAGCATCCGGACGGGTATTGGATCCCCGGCGGCGCAGGTAACGTTGGGGGATATTGTCTCAACAAATGGTTCGGTAAGGAGAAGTTCGACGAGTATAATGCACGGTCAGAGCGGCTGCTGCCCACGGGAAATCTCATTTATCCCTTGCTTGGTAAGGGAGAACGCTTCCCGTTTGTTAAGCCAGATGCGGAAGGATTCTCTTTACTGAAAAATGAGGATGTCATCGCACGTTACGCGGGCACGATGGAAGGCGTCGGCTTTGTTGAACGACTCTGCTATGATACGCTTGCCGCGCTGGGTTGCGATACGGGCGACACGGTGATGATTGCCGGCGGCGCGGTGCATGCGCCTGTTTGGTCACAGATACGCGCAAATATACTTGGAAAAGAACTGCTTGAACCGGAGAACATAGAGGCTGCCATTGGTGCCGCGATGGTTGCCGGAACAACCGTACTTGGGCGAACGCTCAAGCAATCCGCGCAAACGATCGTGCGTTTTACCCGACACTTTACGCCGAACGCAGCTTTGCATGCCCGCTATGATGCGCTGTATGCGCAATTCCTTGTTGAATGCAGGCGGAGGGGATATCTGGATGAGCATCTATAAGGACTGCGATATACGCGGCGTTTATGGCAGCGAGTTGACAACCGACGATATGTTACGCATTGGCCGGGCGATAGCCGGCATGCTTGACGGCAGAGAGATTCTTGTGGGCGGAGATTTTCGTACGCATACACCCGTGCTGAAAGCCGCGCTGCTGGATGGCCTTTTGCAGGGCGGAGCCTCGGTCATTGATTTAGGGCAGCTCCCAACGCCCGCCATCTATTTTGCCAAGCGCACCCTACATACATATGCCTGCGCTCAGGTAACCGCTTCGCATAATCCTGCATCGTATAATGGGCTTAAACTGATGTTGGGCGATCGTCCAGTCACACCGGATGTGATCCGCAGTATTCAGGTCTCCGCAGAGAGCACTCAGTCACCTTATAAACTAGGCACATGCAAATCGGAGAACATCATGCCGGCTTATGAGACGATGCTGATGAGTGCCTGCGGCTGCCGTATTGGAAAGCTGAAGGTGCTCGTTGATGCTGGAAATGGTGCAATGGGAGAAATTGCACCCCGAATTATACAAAAGCTTGGGTTTGAGGTAGTCGAGTTATTTTGCACGATTGACGGAAGATTCCCAGACCGTGACCCAAATCCTGCAGTAGTGACCAACTTGGCAGCAGTCTGCGAGAAAATGCGTGAAGTGGGTGCGGATATTGGGGCTTCGTTTGACGGGGACGGCGACCGAGTTGTTTTTATCGATGCGGATGGGAAACCGCTCCTTGCGGAGGAAGGTCTGTGCATCTTTATTCAAGCGCTGATGCAGCCGGAGGATTCCGTGGTCTATGACATTAAGTGCAGCTCCATTGTCAAAGATGCGATTTTGCACGGCGGTGGGATACCGGTTATGGAACGCAGCGGACATGCGTTCATTCGGTCGAACTTTTTGGAACGGGGCAGTTGCCTTGCGGGAGAAGTCAGCGGACATTTCTTTTTCCGGGAACTCGGCGCGGACGACGGGCTATACGCGTTGATTCGGATGTGCGAGATTCTATGTCGTGCGCAGATGCCGCTGCGAAAGCTGTTAGGTTCCGTCCGGTATACGGCCATCACGCCGGACATTCGAGTCCGCGCAGATCAAGCACAGATTGACAGTGCATTTGAACAGATGCAAATATGGGCCAACGCGCGTCAGGATGCGGTGCTTTCTATGTTGGACGGGATGCGGCTCGAATTTACGGACGGCGCTTGGGTTTTATTGCGCCGATCCGTTACGGAACCAGCCATGACGCTTCGCCTTGAGACGGCCGATTCCTTGCGTTTACATGCGTTGATCGGGGAGTGCGCGGCGTGGATCCCGGCAGTAGCGGATGCACTGTTTGCGTTTTTCAAGTAGCGAACGAGGTTATTTGAAGGATGAAAGTGGATGGATTCAGCATAGAACATATTGTATCAAATTCGATCGGACGATGTCTTATGATCAAATCTCGATCAGAAGGGCTTCGGCGTAAACAAAAATATATTATGGGGCTATAGGGCTGTAAAAAAATAAATTGTCGATGCTATTTATTGTCGCTTCAAAGTAGTATAATCATAAAATTCAACATGATGTGTAAAATTGTGATGAAATGTGCAATGGGTGCTGCAAAAGTCAGATCAACGCAGACGTAATCCACGGTGGATAACATGGTCAGTTGGCAACGCACAAACGGGCTGAGCGCATTATTAACCTTACAACCTATGCATGCCATGTTAGTTTATTAAAGAAAATGGTGGAGATCAATATGAAAACGGGCCTGTTGGATACTTCGCTACCGACTTTTATGGAAACGGTGCAACCATTTCGGGAATTGATGATGTACTATGAGTGCGCCATGATGGAGGTAAAAACAAAAGTCGAGGTGCTTGACAAGGAATTTGAGGTCAAGTATGAGCGCAATCCGGTGGAAAGTATCAAGATGCGGCTTAAAAGACCATTGAGCATCCTTGAAAAAATGGACACGCTCGGCTTACCGCGCAAGATTGAATATATTCAAGATAATATTCATGATATTGCAGGTGTACGTATCATCTGCTCGTTTATCGAAGATATCTATGCCATTGCTGAACTACTGACAAGACAGGATGACATCACGCTGCTCAGAACAAAGGATTACATTAAGAACCCCAAGGAAAACGGATACCGAAGTTTGCACCTGCTGGTGGAAGTGCCAATCTTTCTGTCAGACAAGAAAAAACCGGTCTGTGTGGAAGTGCAGATTCGAACCATTGCGATGGATTTCTGGGCAAGCATCGAGCATAAAATTAAATACAAAAAAGATATTGGGAATCTGAAAGCCATCACGGAGAGCCTTCGCTTCTGTGCTGACAACATTGCGTCGCTGGATTTGGAGATGCAGAGGATTCATCATCAGATAGAAGGGGAGAACCCTGTAACGTGAGAACGATATACAATGCATTGAGTGCGTACGAAACCATGCTCGGGAGCAGAGCCGACACCCTCAATGACCGTTGAGATAGGCGTTGCATTCCGATAGAAGAGCTTGAAAATATAACATTCATAAACTGACGGATATCACGGCATTTAGTAAGCAACAATCTGGGTTTTGGTGGATCGTATGCAAAATGCCGCATGGAGAAAATGTTCATGGACAAAGGAATACGGCGACGCACGGGTGATTTATTTGGATAAATAGCGCAGGACAATCGGAGAATGGCGTTTGATAACGAAATTTGATGATGAAATGTTGCAAAACCATGCTTTTGTGGTTTGCTTTCCTGCGGTGCATCCAGTAGAATAAAAAAATGATATTTCAGATGGAGGCGCTCAATGAGACAATTGACGGAGATGACCAAATCGGAACTGCTTGCGTTCAAGGAAAACGTGCAGAAACAATATGATGCGCAAAAAGCAAAAGGGCTCAAACTGGACATGTCCCGTGGCAAACCTGCCAGCGTACAGGTGGATCTTTCCAATGAACTTCTCAAACTACCAGCAGATGAAAACTATTTTACGGATGGCTTAGATAGCCGCAACTATGGGGCGCTCGAAGGACTCCCTTCCTGCCGCGCACTGTTCGCGGACATTCTGGGCGTTCAGGCTGCAGAGGTCTTCGTTGGCGGCAACGCAAGCCTAACGCTGATGTATGATACGATAGCAAAGGCGTATACCAACGGGCTGCTGCATTCCAAGATGCCGTGGGGCAAGTTGGATAAAATCAAATTTCTTTGCCCTTCGCCCGGATATGATCGGCATTTTAAAATTTGCCAGACATTTGGTATGGAGATGATTACCATCCGCATGACGGAGGTAGGGCCGGACATGGATGCCGTCGAAGAGGCGGTCAAAGACCCGGCTGTCAAAGGCATGTGGTGTGTACCCAAATATAGCAATCCGGATGGGATTACGTATTCGGACGAAACGATTCACCGTATTGCCAGCCTTAAACCCTCGGCAGAGGATTTTATTCTGATGTGGGACAACGCCTATTGCATCCATGAATTTGATGGAGAATTCGTGCCTTTCCGGGATATTCTGAGCGAATGCCGCAATGCCGGGAATCCAGATATGCCATTTGAGTTTGCGTCCACGTCCAAGGTTACGTTTCCCGGCGGTGGGATCAGTTGCTTTGCTTGCAGCACGGACAACATGACCTATATGAAGAAATTGATCGGGATGCAGACCATCAGCTACGACAAAATCAATCAGCTCCGGCATGTGTTATTTTTAAAGGATAAGGCCACAACGCTCAAACACATGAAAAAACATGCGGCTTTTATGAAACCTAAGTTTGATGCGGTGCTGGATTTGCTGGACGCGGAAATTGCGCCGCTTGGCATCGCTACCTATCATCGTCCCAATGGTGGCTATTTTATCAGCTTGAACACCATGCCAGGCTGCGCAAAGCGGACGAACCAATTGACCAAGGAGGCAGGCGTCGTTATGACCGGAGCCGGAGCTACTTATCCATTGGGCATTGATCCGAAGGATGAAAACCTGCGTATTGCACCGACGTATCCGCCGCTGGATGAGCTGAAGGATGCGATGGCTGTGTTTTGCACTTGCTTGAAACTGGCTGCCGTAGAAAAATTATTGGCATAATGGCGGTAGGCTGCTTTGCTGCTATTGCAAACAAATAATCGTTGATAAGCGCGCGTTCTGTTGAGGATCACAGGACGCGCTTTTGTCTGCACTGGTATATTACTGGGCGCAACATCAGAAAAATGGGTGCAAAAATGCGGTTGCCATCCTTCCGTTATTTGAGACGCATGCAGATTAGTCCGGCAATGCAGAGCACGACGCCCAATATTTTTTTAAACGTAATTTTTTCGGAAAAGAGCAGTGCGCCCACAAATAGCATGATGAGGATAATGCATACGTAAACAAGCACGGGAAAGACGCTTACTTTCCAGCCAAGACGGTAGGCATAAAACGTGCTTGCCTCCAATGCCGCTACCACGATGCCGAGGAAAATCACGTTCAAAGGCATGGGAGAGAATGCTGCGCCGAGCGTTTCACCGTTCTTCGTGAAAAATACCAACCCAAAGCACAGCAATGATGCGATGCCGTAGACGAGCGTCAGCATTGCAAAGGGATTTATACTGCTGGGCATGGTTTTTGCGATGATTTGATAGAGCGTTGAGGCAACGAGATAAGCAATGACGGGGATATACATTTTCATGAAACTACCTCCGATGGTTAACTTGTTGTAATCGTATCTGTTCTATTTTCCGCTGTCAATACTGGATGGAGAACGTTATTCTCGAGAAAGGAGAAACACATCTATTCAGATCATCATTATAATGTGATATAAATAAAAACATCAATCGCACACAAATCTGTTATCAATCAGTTCTATTTGGATGAAATCTGAGGTGGCGACATGGATTTTAAAGAATTGGAGTCTTTCATTGCAATTGCAAAAGTGAGAAGCTTTTCAAAAGCATCCGAAAAACTATTTCTGACACAGCCCGCACTGAGCAACCATATCCGCAAGCTTGAAAAGGAACTTGGAATTACGTTATTTGAACGGAACAACAAAAAAACGGTGTTGACGCCTGCCGGCCAGCAATTCTATGTTTCCGCAATGGAGATATTGAATCAACGGGAGAATGCGCTGCTCAACCTGGAACAGTATCAAGGAAGGATTGATGGCATGCTGCAGCTTGCCACCAGCAGTGTGCCCGGCCAGTATATTATGCCGGATCTTTTGACGGGATTTCATAAGCTCTATCCAGATGTTACCTATAACCTGCATTATTTGAATTCAACGGAGATCACCGATCTGATCGTTTCCGGAGATTTGGATTTTGGCTTTATTGGCGCTGATCCGGACAACCGAAATCTTGTATATGAGAAGGTTTCCGATGACGAATTGGTGGTAATCGCCCCAAATATTTCGCCATTTTCAGAGATGAAAACGATATCGTTTGAACGGCTACTGGATGAACAGCTACTGCTGCGCAAAGACGGTTCCGGTACGCGGCAAGCGTTTGATCTTGCCTACAGGCATTTTTCAAATCTAGGTAAGCCCGCCAAAGTACTGTCCTATATGGATAACAATGAGATGATCGTGCTGTGTGTAAAATCCGGCTTTGGGCTTTCGATTGTTTCACGCGCTTCCGTGGATGATAAGGTGAAAGCCGGATACGTCAAAGTGCTGCCTGTGGAAAACTATGATTTTCACCATGCTTTCTATTTCGTTTATCCAAAGAGACGTTCACTTTCACCGCTTGTGTTACGTTTTCGTGATTTTGTGCGCGAAACGGCAAATTTCGAGCCAATAGATGAATAACATACATTTATGTATGGATTGATGTCCATTGCGATTCATCATACAGTCTTAAAACAGTCGTAAATCGGCTGTTTTTTGATGTGAATGGCGACAAATGTAATTGACAGACGGACGGTTGCACGGATATAATTCACGATGACAGGTCAGTCACGTCATACGATCAACTACACAGATGAAGGAGAAACAAAAGTGAAAAAAATCGTTATTGCGTTGGGTGGAAACGCGCTGCAAGAGGCAGGTACGCCAGCAACCGCAGAAGCACAGCTTAAGGTCGTCGAAAAGACGTCCCAATACATTGCGGATATCATTGACAAGGGTTACGAGGTCGTGATTGCACATGGCAACGGACCGCAGGTTGGACGCCTGGTTCTTCAGAACGAGTATGCAAATGCAATTACGCCCGCTATGCCATTCGATGTTTGTGGCGCTATGAGTCAGGGTATGATTGGTTATCATATTCAACAGGGGCTGACCAAGATTCTTAGGAATCGCGGCAACAAAAAAGAGGTTGTCACGGTTGTGACCCAAGTGCTTGTGAATCAGAACGATCCGAAGTTTAAGAACCCATCCAAGCCCATCGGACCGTTCTACCAAGAGGATGAGGCCAAGAAGATTGCGGCAGAGAAGGGGTATGTCATGAAGGAAGACTCCGGCCGTGGTTGGCGTCGGGTTGTAGCATCGCCTTTGCCGACGGAGATTGTCGAATTGGATGCGGTCAAGTGCCTTGTGGACGGCGGGTTCATCGTTGTGACTGTCGGCGGCGGCGGTATTCCGGTTATCCGCGATGCACAAGGTAATCTGGAAGGGACGGCGGCCGTCATTGATAAGGATCTTGCTAGCGAGAAGCTTGCGGAAGATCTCAACGCGGATGCACTTGTAATTCTGACGGCTGTTGAAAAGGTTAGCATCAACTACAATAAGCCCAATCAAAAGGATCTGGATCATATGACGATCGAAGAAGCGAAGCAATATATTAAGGAAGGTCACTTTGCACCAGGCTCGATGCTGCCCAAAATCGAGGCTGCATTAAAATTTGTAGAGAGCAAACCCGGCCGCAAATCGATCATTACTTCGCTGGATCAGGCCGTTGTGTCATTAGAAGGAAAAGCAGGTACGACGATCTCATAAAGAAAGGAAATCTATTCGGGAAAACATGCTGTTGCGGTAGATAGCATACAATCCAGTCGAATTTTAAAACGGAGGTTTTTGGATATGACGGTTTTTAAAGGACTCGACATTTTAAATGGTTACCAATTCACAAATCAGCAACTTGACACAATGATGAACACGGCGGCTCTGTATGAAAGACGGGTGAAAGAAGGCGAAGTTATTCATGACTTGGACGGGATGGTGGTTGCCAGCCTGTTCTTCGAACCATCTACGCGTACTCGCTTGAGCTTTGAAGCGGCCATCAATCGCACCGGGGCAAAATGTGTTTCCATGGCGGATGCGCGTGTATCCTCCGCTGCCAAGGGCGAGACAATGGCAGATACCATTGCAACCGTGGATGGTTATGTGGATGTAATCGTCATGCGTCATCCAGAAAAAGGTGCAGCTGTCCGTGCTGCAAATATTGCAGAACATCCGGTGATTAACGGAGGCGATGGCGCAGGCCAGCATCCAACCCAGGCATTGCTCGACATTTATACCATGCGCAAAGAAAAAGGGCATATTGGCGGGCAGACCATCACGTTCCTGGGCGATCTAAAATATGGTCGTACGGTGCATTCGCTTGGTTACTTCATGCAGCAACTGGACAATAAAATGATCTTTGCTTCGCCGGAAGAACTGAAAATGCCAGAGGAGATTACCAAGGATCTGCGCGAAAAAGGTGCTGATATCACCGAAACTACGGATGTGAAGGCCGCATTGGCACAGTCTGATTTTGTGTACGTTACCCGCGTACAGCGCGAACGTTTCCCGGATGAAGAATCTTATCTGCGTAGCAAGGGCAGCTACATCGTTGATAACGAACTACTCAAGAGCGCAAAGAAAGGCATTACCATTCTGCACCCGCTACCACGTGTGGACGAGATTGCAATGGAGGTTGATGCCTATGAGGGTGCGGCTTATTTCCGCCAAGCGCACAATGGAATGTATCTGCGCATGGCACTGCTTGGCCTTGTGACCGGCAGGGTGTAAGCAAACGAAAAAGAGCGAACGGGCATGGCAATAGCCGTGCCCGTTTCCTACAGAAGGGAGAATCATCCATGGACTGGGATCATGTCATACTCAACGGAACGTTGGTTACTTCGACAGATGAACAACGGGCAAATGTCTATATAAAAGATGGCAAAATTGCGGCGATCACTGCAGCGCAGCTACCGGGCAATGTAAAGGAAACAACCGATGCGGCCGGAAAATATGTTTTGCCTGGACTGATTGATACGCACTGCCATTCACGAGACGGTTATCAGGGCGCGCATCATAAGGAAGACTTTTTCCATTCGTCCATGGCCGGTGCTTGCGGTGGAATTACGACCATCTATGAAATGCCAAACTGCAATCCGGCGGTCTATAACGTAGATCGTATGAACGACCTGATAGATTGCATCCTACCAAAAGCGCATGTTGACTTTGGCGTGTGGGGACTGTGCCTAGGCGATCTGAACAACGATCAGCTCATGCCACTGGCGGAGGCGGGAGTAGTCGGATTCAAGTTTTTCTGGGGATATGCGATTGACGCGAGAACCTATCAGCTCATCTACAACTTTAAAGAGGGCATGGATAACGTCATTCCGCCGCTTGACCAGGGTCAGGTGTATAAAATCTTCCGTGAAGTCGCCAAGACCGGCAAGCAGCTTGCGATTCATGCGGAAAACTTCGATATAATCAAGCTTTTAACGGATGAAGTGGTTATGAGTGGCGACACGAGTTACGCAGCAATGCTGCGCGCCCGACCGGCAATGAGCGAAACAACCATCATTGAAACGGCCATTTCACTTGCACGTGAACTAGGCACGCATCTACACATCTTACATCTGGCTGCTGGCGATGGCGTGGATCTCATCCGAAACGCACAGGCGGAGGGGCTGGCGGTAACAGCGGAGACGTGTCCGCATTATCTCGCATTGACCGACCGCGACGCCGCACGGCTTGGCGCAATGATCAAGGGCTATCCACCGGTGCGCACACAATATGATCAGGATAAGCTGTGGGCGGGTTTGATGGACGGCACGCTTTCCCATGTATGCTCGGACCATGCCCCGCATACGCCCGAGGAGAAGAGGCAGAGTCTATGGGATGCACCGGCGGGCATGGCCACCATTGAGACAATGGCGCCCGTGATGATCAACGCAGTCAATGAAGGAAAATTGACCATTCAGGATCTATGTAGCGTACTTAGCGAACAGCCGGCGAGAATGTACGGCACCTATCCGATGAAGGGTTCTATGCAGATAGGAACAGATGCAGACTTTGTCGTCATTGATTTGGATCAGACGTATACCTTTTCGCAGGAAAGCATGCATTCACGTACGAAACTTTCACCCTACGACGGCATGCGGATGAAAGGCCGACCGGTTGCAACAATCCTGCGGGGGAAAACCATCGCAAAAGATGGTCAAATTGTAGGAACACCATCCGGAAAGTTCATCAAAGCAATTGAATGATATGCGTAATAATTCTAGCCGGAATTCCATGGAATTCCGGCTAGAACGTTATCCGCATTATCCATAACAAAACGTTATATATGTAGGAATAAGTCGATTTATTATGATAGTACTTGACTGGTTGCATTACTATAATATTTTTATAATCAGTCAATTTTATATTAGATTATTTTATTATAAATACCTTATTCACAACTTGTTTGAACAGATTTCATATGATACACTATGTACGTTCTTAGGAACGATGAGACAGAATTGACGAAATATATTAATCGATAGATCCAGCATTCAACGTATACGAAAAGCATACGATCTAAGCACATTATAATGAATGCTTCTCAACAAATGCGTAACAGAAACATAATCGACAATCGCAAAAAAATCATACCTGCATAAAACGTCTAAACAGAACGCAAGCATAAAACGAGGCCACGATGCTTTAACGTGGTACAGTGCTAACAAACGATAGACTTTATGTTTTTCCCTGAACCGCGAGCGGTGAGCTTCTATAAATAACGGATTCAAACATCAAGGAGGCGAATGATCTCTATGGCTTTGATGGAAACCAAAGAGGTGTCGATTAATTTCGGTGGACTATGGGCAGTGTCGGATGTGAATTTCACAATCGAACCCAAGCAGATTGTCGGGCTGATTGGACCGAATGGCTCGGGCAAGACAACGTTTTTGAACATCGTCAGCGGCATCTACAAGGCAACACGGGGATCGGCATATCTTGCCGGCGAGGAGATCACCCATCTCAAACCGTACGAGATTTTCAAAAAAGGAATTGCCAGAACGTATCAATCCAGCCGGCTTTGCTGGGATTTGAGCGTAGCCGACAACCTGTTGGTCGGGACCTATACATCGCAAAAATACAACCTTCTGCAAACGATATTTACGCCCAAAAAAGTAAACAATCAGATCTATGATTTTGTGCAGGAGAGCATGGATATGCTCAGCTATTTCAATCCGGATCTGATTGACCGAAGATACGACTTGACCAAAAACATTCCGCATATCGACCGCCGCCGTATTGAGATTACCCGCGCGCTTCTAAGCAGGCCCAAGGTATTGTTGCTTGACGAGCCCACCGCGGGGCTGAACGACGATGAAACCATGGAGATGATGGATGATATCCGCAAGATTAAAGAGAAGATGCAGGACATCGCGATCATCATTATTGAACATGACATGAAGGTGATGGAGCGTGTCCCGGAGCGTATCGTGGTGTTCAATGCCGGCGTGAAAATTGCGGAGGGTGTTTACGACGATATCATTCACAATCAGGATGTGATTGATGCGTATATCGGAGGTGGAGACGAATGAGCCAAGATAGATTACTCAAGATCCAAGGGCTATATACGTCCTATGGCCGCATTCCCATGTTACTGAATGTATCACTGGAATTTCATGATGGCAGCGTATGCAGTGTGCTTGGCGCAAATGGTGCAGGGAAATCCACGCTTGTCAAGGCAATTCTCGGTATGGTTAAGGCAGATAAAGGGTCGGTTTTTTTCCGTGGGGAAGACATCACCAATATACCGACCTATAAACGTATACAACGTGGCATTCAGGTTGCGTCAGCAGGTACGGGAACGTTCCACAAGATGACGGTCGAGACGAATCTAAAGCTCGGCGCATATAACATCAACGATTCAAAAGTGTTAAACGAGCGTCTCGAGGAAATCTATGCGTCCTTTCCGGTTTTGAAGGAACGCTTGCAGCAGAAGGCCGGCACATTGTCCGGCGGAGAGCGCACCATGCTGTCTATTGCCCGTGCCGCCATCAACAAGCCGCATTTACTCATTATGGATGAGCCATCGCTGGGCCTTGCGCCAATTGTAGTGGACGAAGTTTTTCGCATTGTAAAGCGACTCAATAAAAACGACGGGATGTCCATCATGCTGGTGGAACAGAACGCAAAGAAGGCGCTTGGTGTTTCCAGCTTTGGCTATGTGATCCAGAAAGGACAGATTATTTTTGACGGAGATCCGGAGGAATTACAAAAGAGCGCTATTATGGATAATCCCGTTATGTAAAAAAACGAACAGAATTGCTCATAACTGGGCAGATAATAAATAAGGAGGAAAAGAAATGAAAAAGGTACGCATTGTTGCATGGCTGACGGCATTACTGATGATTGTTGCGTTGTTTACGGGCTGCGCCCAACCGTCAGAAACAACAGAAACAGACGCGGAAGCGCCAAAGACGGAAGAAGCCAAGGCTGAGGATTCCGCAAAGGGCGAGACGGCTGACTATCCGACGTTTGTTACGCTGGGCTTCCTCTCGCCGATCACCGGGCCGAACGCAGCGGAAGGCGCAGCCGCCCGCAATGCATTCGAGATGGCCATCCAGCAAGCGAATGCATCCGGCGATTATCCATATGAGATCAAGACGCTCATCATGGATGATCAGAGCGACGCAACGGTTGGCGTTGCAGGCGCGCAGAAAATCGTCGCGGACAGCACGGTCATTGCTGCAACCGGACACTGGAATTCTGGTGTCGCGGAAGCAACAATCCCT
Source organism: Clostridia bacterium (assembly GCA_036651815.1). Lineage (GTDB taxonomy): Bacteria > Bacillota > Clostridia > Christensenellales > CAG-138 > JAVVXB01. The sequence goes on along the minus strand of JAVVXB010000018.1, from coordinate 50,404 downwards.
GTATTTAAAGAAAATGAAATTCCGTTTTTGATCTGGGGCGCAATCAGCGCAAGCTTGATTTCCAAGGAAAATTATCCATGGATCACCCGCAGCGCACCGACCGATGTACAAGAGAACATCCCGCTGGCCAAGGCTGTTCTGGATGACATGGGTTACAACAAGATCTTTATCGTTTCCGATGTAACCTCCTATGGCGAGGGGAATACCGCCGCCTTTACAGCGGAAATGAAGAACCGCGGACTGGAGCCGCTTGGCGTTGAAAAGGTGCAGGAAGGTACGGTCGATTTTCGTGCCATCATCAGCAAGATCAAGGATACTGGCGCAGACTGCGTCTATTGGGGCGGTGTTGTGACCGAGGGCTCAATCCTGAAGCAACAACTGTACGAAGAGAAGCTGAACGCATTGTTCTGCGGTATCTCCGGCAACTATTCTGAAGACTTCCTGAAAATCGGCGCAAAAGCTGCGGAAGGCGCGTTGATTGTCAAGCCTGGCATCGTACTTGAAAGCACCGAGGCTGGCCGTAAATTTATTGCTGATTATGAAGCCGGCGGATATGCTGAGCCGATCGGAGCCTATACGCCTTATGCTTATGAGGCAGCATTGATTTTGCTGGGCGCACTCAAAGACTGTGGCGGTGAGCTGACCCCGGAACATATGCGCGATGTCATCAAGGACGGAACATTCACAGGGATCTTGGGCGATACTTCATTCAATGAAATCGGCCAAACAAATTTGATTGCTGCCTATCTAAATGTTGTGCAGGATGGTGTTTGGACTGTATATGAAGATTCCGAGTATGCGGCCGGCACCCGTGCTTTCGGCGGGAAATAATTCCTTGGTTTAACAGAAAATGATTCGGGTGTGTTTCCAGTTTTTCAGAAGAACGTTTTCGATAGCTTGTTTGCGATTTCTGTGTTCATAATTCAACATTTATTGCCAGTAAATCTGCAAATTCTCAGCGCAAATGAACCAAATTATCCACTCGAGACGGCAGATTCTTTTTTTCGAGAAACATGCCTAGATGAACGCCCCGCACGTGCACATGTGGGTACGGGGCGTTCAGTTTTCAGAGTTTCCTGCAAGCTCGCCTTCCTGATTTTCGTCTGAGGGGCGCAGGAAATTTTCATCAGCCCTCACGGCGAAAGGAGCTGCTACTGTCCATGGAAATGTTTACAAGTCTGCTTGTCAGCGCAATCCTGATGGGGTGCACCTATACGCTTGTTGCAATCGGCTATTGCTTGTTTTTCGGCGTATTGGATGTTGTTGTGTTTTGCTGCGGCGATATCGCGATTTTCGGCGGATTTTCGATAATTGGCGCCTATACGATTTTATACAGCGCCGGCATTTTTCAGTCGGTGCCCTCTGTGGTTTCGATTTTCATTATGTTGGCAGTTGCGGCGGTACTTTGCGCGGCGCTTGGACTGCTGGCCTATCGTTTCTCCATTAAACCGTTTGAAAAATCATCGACGTTGATGCCACTGCTTTCCACAATTGCGCTTGGCGTTGTGATTAAGGAAGTCCTTGGTCTGATCTTCCAACCGGTGGTCAATGGCCTTGCCTCGGCGGTGACCCGCGTAGAAGATCCGATCAGCGTTGTTGGCGGCCGCAATCCGCAGGCAATGCCGCGGCTAATTGCAGCAAACGGTACGACCAATGAACGCAATCTGATCATTATCGCGGTCACACTGGTGATTCTCGTTGCGTTGTTCCTGTTCCTGAATAAAACGAAAATGGGTCTCTCCATGCAGGCCATTTCGCAGAATAAAGAGCTTGCGCTCATGACTGGCGTCAATGTCAAGCGCACGATCACCATAACGTTTATCATCGGCGGCATTTTGATGGCTGTTGGCGGATTCCTGCTTTCCAGTTATCAGACGATCATCCGATTTGACGGTGGCACGATGTATGGAAGTAAAGGATTTTCGGCTGCGGTTGTCGGCGGACTCAAAAACACATGGGGCGCTGTCATCGGCGGAATGCTGCTTGGCTTTGTGGAGGTGTTCACTGCGGGCTATATCCCTGGTGGAACGCAGTATCAGAATATTATTGCATTCTTGGTTGTCATCATCTTCATCGTTTTTCGCCCGGAAGGTATCATCGGCGAGAAAACGGTTGAGAAAGTGTAAGGGGGTACATCATGGATAAATTCAAGAAGGTACTGAGCAACCCCTTTGCGGTGATCCTATGCAACGTCATCATCGCAGTGCTGATTCGAGAGATTCTGATTACGGATTTTATCGTCAGCCTCGTGCTGATGGTCGCGGTGATTGTTGCAATGCTTTTGCTAGATAAATTCGGCATTATCAATGCCTTGTTCGATGCCTATATCGCACAAAAAACGGCGGCAATTATTTCCGGAATTATGCTCGTGATTGCGATTCCAATCAGTTTGACGAGCAACAACTATATTGCGCATATTGCGACGATGGCGGTCGTCTATGGCATTGCCTGCTTGGGATTAAACTTCCAAATGGGATCCACCGATATGACAAATTTTGCGCCGGCGGCTTTTATGGGTATTGGCGCTTACTCGGTTGCTGTTTGTACCACTAAGTTTGGGCTATCGCCCTGGGTAGGTATGCTGATGGGCATCTTCATATCCGGATTGCTTGGGCTTATTGTAGGACTACCGACGCTGAAAACGAAGGGGTATTACCTGTCACTTGTGACCATGGCAATTCAACTTGCGTTCACACAACTTATGAATAATATACCGGCTCTCGGCGGTGCAAACGGCATCCCGGGTGTTGAAAAGTATTCAATTTTCGGATTTCAACTGTATAAAAAATATACAGTGTTTGGCATAAAATTTGCACCGCAAATTCCGTATCTGCTACTCTGCATTGGGTTTTTGATTCTGTTTACGTATATTGCCATGCGTGTGTATTACAGTAAATCCGGCTTGTCCCTCAATGCAATTGCACAGGATGAAATTGCGGCTAACTGCCTGGGTATCAATGCTTCCCGTCAAAAGCTATTTGCGTTCGTTATTGGCAGCATATTCTGCGGTGTGGCCGGTTCGCTGCTGGTCGGGCTGGATTCCTACGTCGGCCCAAGCAGTTACAACTTTGCCCGCTCGCTTGTATTGATCTGCATGGTGATATTGGGCGGCATGGATAATTCGATTGGGATTATCGTCGGCGCGTTTCTGCTGGCAATTATCAGTGAAAAGCTTCGTGATTTTGCAGATTTTCAACAACTCGTCTATGGACTGATTCTTGTGACGATGCTGATTGTGCGTCCCAATGGGATCATACCAAAGCGTGTACGCAATTATTGCGGAATTACAAAGCGCACGTTGGAACATGCGCCGAAAGCCGCAGAGGTTCCACAAGCGTTTGAAGCTGGCGTTGAAGTATAGAGAAAAACATGCACAGAAAATCCATATCCGACCGACAGGCGGGATATGGATTTTTCCGCAGTGCGCGGGGAACGAAAGCCAATGCTTCGTTGATATAAAACGCATAGGAATCATGATTTTATGCATCGATGTATTTGTGAAAGTATAACGATGAAACGGGCGGATATGATACTTTTTCTTATGCGCTATGCCGAATAAATAAGTATATTTTATCGCATCTATACATGTCTGGCATACTGAAAAGTCAGGGCTGCATGTTATAATATAGTAACAAACAATGGCAGTGTATGTTGATAAGGAGTGAAGCAATGGTGGAAGCGAAATACAAAAGCGTTATTGGCCAAAACACGCCGCGTAGTGATGGATTTGCCAAGGCTACAGGAACCATGCAGTATCCGTCGGACGTCATCATTCCCGGCATGCTGTATGGTGCGGTTTTGCGCAGTCCGCATGCGCACGCAGAAATCGTCTCGATTGACACAAGCGAGGCGGAGGCAATGGGCGCTGTCTGCTTGACATTCGATGATATCAATCCTATTTATTACAACGAGCGCAGCGTATCTGTGCCGGACGCGACTTATCGTGACCGCTTCGTATTGCCAAAAAAGGCACGCCATGTTGGTGAACCGATTGCAGCTGTAGCTGCCGAAACAGAGGAACTAGCCTTTCAGGCACTTAAGACGCTGAAAGTTGAGTACAGAATTCTTCCTGCGGTGTTTGAACCGGAAGAAGCGATGCAGGACGGTGCGCCTCAGCTGTATGATTTCATTTATCTGGGTGATCAGAAAGTGGAAGTCAAAAACAACATTGGTGTCATTCGCGACATTGATGAAGGTGATTGCGATGCCGGATTCATGCGGGCCGACCGCATCTTCGAACATGATTTTGAACTTGGCCGCATCTATCATGCACAGTTGGAAACCAAGGGGAGCGTGTGCAAACCAGAACCGGATGGCACCTTGACCGTCTGGGCGACCACGCAATCCATCCACGGTATGCGGCAGTTGCTTGCCCGCGTTCTGAGTATGCCGCTGAGCAAGATCAACGTCAAAAAAATGCCATTTGGCGGTGCGTTCGGTTCTTCCATACAGGTGAACACGGTGATTCCGATCTGCGCCTATCTTGCCAGGAAAGCACGCCGCCCGGTCAAACTCATCTCTTCGCGTGAGGACGATTTTTACAGCCATAACAAATATCCGACTAAATTTCACGTCAAGATCGGGGTAACCAAAGATGGCATCCTCACAGCCGCCCATGTCAGTGCATTGGTTGATTTCGGCGCCCATCAGGTGCAACCGTTGCCATACATGGGGTGTGTTGCCGGTTGGTTTGCTTCGCTCTATAAATATCAAGGCAACATTCGATTTACGGGAACAGCCGTCTATACGAACAAAACACCATGCTGCGCGATGCAGGGATATGGAAATCCACAAGTCAATTTCGCAATTGAGAGCATGATCGATATCATTGCCGAAGAAATGCACTTCTCACCCATTGACCTCCGGCTCAAAAACTATCGTGGTGTTGGTGATGAGTTTTGGGGTCAGGGGCCGACGATCCGCTCGATTATCAAGAGCTGTGGCGTGGAAGAGAGCCTGGTGGAAGGCCGCAAGGTGTTCCATTTTGACGACAGGATTGATCCGTCTCAAAAGACCGGCAAGAAGCGCTGCGGCATTGGTGTCGCACGCGGATTTCACTGTTCCGGCACAGGCGGCCCCAAAGAAGGGGAGGTTATTGACTACAGCAGCTGTATGATCAAAATCAATGAGGATGGTTCGGTCGATCTTTGCACACCGGTCACCGATCACGGCGGTGGGACATGGGATGCGCTGCGCAAGATCGTTTCTGAAGTATTGCAGGTGCCCTATGACCTCGTGGGGCTGTCACCTGCAGATACGATGAACACCGGCTATGACGTATGTACCCATGCTACTCGTGGCGTGTACTGCGGTGGTGGTGCCGTGTATCATGTGGCACAAAAGGTTAAGGAGAAGCTGCTTGAGAACGCCGGAAAGTTTATGGATGAGCATGCATATAACCTCGAAGTGATGATGGATACGCAAGCAAATCAAGCGCGCGTGCAGGTGAAGGGATATCCGCAGAAGAGCATGACGGCGGGAGAAATTGCCAAACGCATGCAGAACATGAGCTGGGGAACGATGCAGTTTGCTGATAGTTATCGACAGAAAAATTGCCCGCCGTGCTTTACGACGCACTTTGTGGAAGTGGAAGTTGATCTGGAAACCGGCATTATTTCCGTACCCCGTGTGCTGATGTATGGTGATTGCGGTGTTGCGATGAATCCGGATTTGGTGAAAGGGCAGTTGATTGGCTCATTCAACCGCGGCTTTGGTTATACGGTCTACGAGCATCTGGATCTTGATAAAAAAACAGGCGCGTATAAAAATGCCGGATTGCTGGTCGATTATAAGATGCCAACATCCATGGAGATGCCGGAGCTGAGCAATGTTCAAGTAGAACTATGCCATACCTACGAACCAACAGGTCCTTTCGGCGCAAAAGGCATTGGCGAAGCGGCGTTGGCTTCGGTTCAGGCAGCCATTGCGAATGCCGTTTATAATGCGATTGGCGTTCGCTTTGACAAACTGCCAATTACGCCGGAGGTTGTTTTGGCCGCACTCAAGAAGAGGGAAGAGGAGGCTCGCGGATGAATACCAAGATTTTAGAAAACGAATTTGCATATATCAAACCGACGACGCTCGAAAGCGCGCTTTCGATTCTTGCTACCCGGGAGAAGGTTAAGGTGTTTGCCGGCGGGACGGATCTCATTGTAAAGCTGAAGGTGGGCGCGCCCATTGCTATGGATACGATGTTGGATATCAACGGTATCGGTGAACTATTTGGGATTACTTCAAAAGCGGACGGCGTTACCATCGGAGCAGCGGAAAAGATTTCTGTGATTGAAAACAATGGTGACATCAAAAACCGTTTTATCGGCGTGTATGAAGCGCTCAAGGCGATGGCATCCATCTCCGTGCGCAATATGGCGACTCTCGGCGGCAATTTTTGCAACGCATCTCCGGTTGCCGATGCGACTACCGCAATTCTTGCCTATGACGGCAGTGTCGAACTCAAGAAAAAAGATGCGATCCGAACAGTCAGGGCTGAGGAATTTTTCTTAGCACCCGGCGTGACCGTGATGGAGCAGGACGAATTATTGACCGCTGTGCACCTACCGGCACCCAAAGAAAACACAGGTGCGACGTTTATCAAACTTAGCCGTGTAAAATCCGATATTGCCAAAATCAGCATCTGCGTTGTTTTGCATCGAGACGGCAACAGAATCTCATCCTGCCGTATCACGATGGGTGCGGTTGCTGCAAGGCCACTGTATTTGAAAGAGATCAGTGAATCGCTGGCTGACAAAGTAATGACACTGGCTTTGATCAATGAAACAGCGGTTAAAATTTCCAAGTTTATCAGGCCGATTGACGATAACCGCACAACGGCGGAATACCGTACGGATGTGGCGAAGGTGATTGCTGAGGATGCCATTGAGGAAACATGGAAACGCAGTGGAGGTGAACTGCAATGAGTATGCATACGATCACACTGAAAGTTAATGGTACGCTTCGCACATTAGAAGTCAAGAGCAATGAACTGCTCATCAATGTTCTACGGGATCGGCTGTTTTTGACCGGCACAAAGTATGGGTGTGGAATTGCGGAGTGCGGTGCCTGCACGGTGCTGCATGGAGATCGCAGCGTTATGAGCTGCTTGATCCCCGCTGTTGTGGCGGACGGATGGGAAATCACCACGGCGGAGGGACTTTCCGATGGGGATCAACTCTCCCCGGTTCAGCAAGCGTTTGTTGATAAGGCTGCGATTCAATGCGGCTTCTGCACGCCCGGTATGGTGGTAACCAGCACTGCTCTGCTGCGGGAGAATCCAGATCCAGACGAGGCGTTCATCAAGGATTATCTGCGCGGCAATTACTGCCGGTGCACGGGATACATTGCAATCATCAACGCAGTGATGACTGCGGCAGAGCGTATGAAGGAGGACTAAGGCATGAAAAACTTCGAGTATGTGAATGCACCAACGCTGCCGGACGCGCTAAAAGCGCTGGATGCGCTTGGCGAGAGAGCGCTTCTTGTCGCGGGAGGTACCAATGTGATGGTGTATATCCGCGCCGGAAAACGCAATGACCGTACCCTTGTAAACATTCGTGACATTCAGGAACTGAAGGGCATCTCACTGGAAAATGGATTGGTCAAGATTGGCGCGCTGACGACGCTTGCAGACATTGCAAACAGTGAGCTACTCAAAGAGAATGCACCGGGGTTGTACGCAGCCGGCAATGTGTTTGCCGATCCGACGACACGCAACAGTGCAACAATCGGCGGCAATGTCGCCAATGCGGGCGCAGGTGGAGACACCATTCCCTCGTTGATGGTGCTGGATGCGGTTGCACACCTGCAGAACTTGCAAGGTGAGCGTGCAGTGAAGGTCTGTGATCTGTTCACGAGACCCGGAAAAACAGTACTTTTGAACAATGAGATTTTGACGTACTTTACGTTCAAAGCGGAACCGCACATTGGTTTTATGAAGCTTTGCATGCGCAAGTCAATGTCAATTTCGATGGCATCGGCGGGTGCCTATATCAAGCTGGATCATGCGGGAAAAGTGGAGGATTGTCGCATCGCGCTTGGCGCGGTTGCCCCCACTCCGGTTCGTGCATACCACGCGGAAAAGACGCTGATTGGCAAGATGTTTGACGACAAGGTGTTTGATGAGGTTGGCGAAGCCGTACAGTCGGATATAAATCCCCGGAATCCATCGGTGCGCGCCACCGTTACCTATCGGCGCGCCGTGGTGCCGGTACTGGTTAAGCGTGCATGCAAACTGGCCGCGTTTGGCGAATGTCAGTAAGGAGGGCACAACGATGAGCAACATGATGAAATTGAATCTCAAAGTCAATGGTGAGCAAGCTTGCTGGGACATCGAGCCGCAGCAGAATCTCCTGCGTGTCCTGCGCGATCATTATGTGTGGGATGTAAAATGTGGCTGCGAGGAAGGCGACTGTGGTACATGCACGGTATTGCTGGACGGTGTGCCAACCAAAAGTTGCATTACGCTTGCGGCCGCTTGCGAAGGCCATGAAATCTGGACGGATAAAGGACTTGGCTACCAGGATAAGCTCGCAGCAAGATTACAGGCTGCATTTGTAGAATGCGGTTCAGTACAGTGCGGATTCTGTACGCCAGGCATGATAATTGTTGGGCTTGACTATCTTAAACGCGGTGGAAAGCCAGATCGTGCAGCGATCAAGAAGGCCATCTCCGGCAACCTCTGCCGCTGCACGGGTTATGTTAAGATCGTTGATGCAATTTATAAGGTTGCCAAGGAGTTAGAAGAGGGGGTGCTGGCATGAAGCGCAATTTTACACTGGTTGGCAACGCGGTTCCGCGCCATGACGCATGGGCCAAGGCGAAGGGTGAGCAGCTGTACAGTGACGACTGGACGATGCCCAAAATGCTATATGGCAAGGTTCTCAGGAGTAAATATGCCGCAGCGATTCTGAAAGGAATCGACACCAGTAAAGCAAAGGCACTCCCCGGCGTGCACGCGGTGCTGACTGCTACAGATGTGCTACATAATGAGGACATTAGTAAATTCGGTCAGATGCGCGATGTTGGTGGCGGATTCGAAGGGCTTTATAAGGTTCTGGCGACCGGGAAAATCCGCTCCAAGAGCGAAGCAATTGCGCTTGTTGCTGCGGAAACCGAGGAGATTGCGGAGGAAGCTTGCAAGCTGATAGCGGTTGATTACGAACCGCAGGAAGGCGTGTTTGATCCGCGTGAGGCAATTAAGGATAATGCATATCTTGTCTCCAGTGAAGATGAAAGCAATGTGATTATGCGTACACAGGTGCAGGATGGTGACATTGAAAAAGCCTGGGCGCAGTGTGAAGTCATCGTCGAGGGTGACTATCTGACCTCCCCACATGAGCATGCCTATCTGGAGACGGAAGGCGGTATGGGCTGGTTGGATGAAAACGGCGTAATTACGCTACGAGTTGGCGTGCAGGTGTTGGAACATTTTCGCACGGTTGCAAAAATTATGGGTTTGCAGCATACCAAAGTACGCAATATGGGCGTACCGATGGGCGGCGGATTTGGCGGCAAAGAGGATATTACGGTTGAAACGTACTTGGCATTGCTGATCAATGCAACCAGACGACCTGTCAAGATGGTCTGGAGTCGTGAAGAATCCATCGAGACGCACGCAAAGCGTCATCCGGAATATCTGCATTATAAGACCGGTGCAACGAAAGACGGAAAGATCATTGCACAGGAAGTCTCCATTGTGATGGACGGCGGTAGTTATACCTATCTGACCCCTTGGGTGCAGATGTATTCTACCTATGCTGCCGCCGGTCCATACGTAATTCCAAACGTACACATCAAGAGCGTGTCCGCGTTTACAAACAATACATTTTCCAGTGCAAACCGTGGCTTTGGTGGTCCGCAGGTGAACTTTGCTCATGAGCGCCAGATGGATCAGATTGCCGATAAGCTCGGCATTTCGCCACTGGAACTGCGTCGTCGCAATATCATGCACAATGGCGATAAATTACCGACGGGATTCATTCCACAGGGACATATTGCATTGGAAGAACTGCTTGATAAAGTTGATAAGTCCCTCAATAAAATCCCGAAACCAGAACGGCTGCCGGATGGACGTAAGGTCGGCCGCGCGATTGCAATTGGTCATATGGTGTATGGCCGTCTGACATTTATGCACGATTCGTCCCGCGTATCCATCCGTCTGGAACTGGATGGCAGCGTTACGGTTCGCGCGGGGGTACCGGATCTTGGTGGCGGTCAGGGTAGCGTAATTGCGCAGATTGTTGCAGAGGAGCTTGGCTTGCCGATTACCGATGTCCATCCGTTTATTATGGATACCCATCTAACGCCGCTGTGCGGCACCACAACCGCGACGCGTCAACTGTATATGTCCGGAAACGCCGCATTAAAGGCTGCCAATGTGATGAAGGACCGTCTATTGGACACTGCTTCCGGCATACTTGGCTATACAAAAGAGAATCTGACGTTTGGCGGGCGCAAGATTTATCTAATCAATGATCCGCGGGTCAATATAACGTTTGCCAGTGCAGTTGCCAATCTGAGCAATGACGGTGGTGAGCTTGAGACCATTGCGCAGTTTAACGCACCTGCGACAGAGGTACCGGATCTGACGGATATCAAAGGCCAACTAAACCCTGATATGACGTACACCTGTCATGGCGTAGAAGTTGCGGTGGATGAGGAGACCGGTCAATTTGAGATCCTTCGTATGATTGCGGGCATTGACGCCGGCAAGATGATCAATAAGAATTCCTGTGAGGGGCAGGTTGAGGGTGGTTGCGTATACCATGGCCTCTGGGCGACACATGAGGATTTACAATGGAGAAATGGAATTACGAAAGCCAACAGCTTCTCGACGTATCTGATCCCGACTTCGGTGGATGTGCCGGATGTGGAGACTGTCATTCTCGAGAGCGGCGGCGGACTTGGACCCTATAACGCAAAGGGCATTGGCGAGCCTTCCGACAATTCCATTGCGCCTGCATTGATTAATGCCATCCGGGATGCAATCGGTACGGATTTGAACCTTAACCAGATGCCGATTACTTACGAAAAGATCATGCTGGCATGTAAGGGCATCAAGTATCAGGATTAATTGCATTTCTGGTTTGCAATGGAATTAACTTAATTTTCCGGTTGTTTGGTAGCATCAACCGTAAATCACAGAGAGCTTTGCCATGCGTTCTGCACAGCAAAGCTTTCTTGCCTATTAAAAAACAAATGACCGTCAGACAACGGCAGAATTCGATGTTGTGCGGCCGAAACTGATATATTATTGCATAAGCTATTGATATCCCTTGAATATTTTCATATAATACTAGTAATGAATCTGAATAATCATAATGAAAGGAAACGGCATGTGCTTACAAATGCCGCTCAATGAGTAGCATAATCGAAAGAAACATGGATTAGCCGCGAGCAGCAATATTGTCAAAGAGGAAAGCACAATCGAATGACTGTTTCACCGTTTTTATAATGCCAGACAAAGATCTTGCCGACTGTTTTCCCTTCCTACTTGAATATCATGAAAAGTAAATTCGGATATCATGGAAAACAAACTTTTCAAGGGCATTATGATGATAGCGTCATTTTAACTGCGCTGTTGGATTTGCTTTGTATGAGGTCTTAATCGCAAGGAATATCACGATAGCGGACGATTCTCATGCTCTAGGAGGATTGACATGAAACAAATCGTAATTACAGTTGCCGGAAAAGGTGGAGTCGGCAAGACATCGGTTGCCGCGGCAATTGTCCGTCAGCTTGTAAAGGAACATCCAGAGACAAGAATTCTAGCAATTGATGCAGATCCCGCCGTAGGTCTTTCTACGGCGCTGGATGTGGATGTGCATATGACGGTTGACGATATCCGTAAGGAGATCATGGACTCTGGGAAAAATGACCGGGAGAAAAAGCGCGCCATCGAGCTGTTGTCGGAGAGCCGGTTTCGGTTGCTGGATACCATGGTGGAAAAGGATGGCTTTGCGTTTATTGCCGTTGGCAGGCCGGAGGCTTCCGGCTGCTATTGCAGCATCAATGCCTATCTCAAGGAGGTCATCAGCCTACTTGCTGGCGAGTTTGACTATACGGTAATCGATGGGGAAGCGGGCATTGAGCAAGTGAATCGGCGTGTGATGGAGAAGGTCACGCATATGCTGCTGATTTCGGATCCCAGCAAAAAAGGGACGGGCGTCATCCGCACGATTAAAAAGGTTGCCGACGAGCTTGTGATGTATGAGCAGATCGGGGTGATCATCAATCGCATGAACGATGAATCGTTGAAAGCTTATATCGATACGGGCGATGTTCCGGTGTTGGCCTATATTCCGGACGATCCGGAGCTTGCATTCTACGATGTGCAAGGCAAAAGCATTTTGTTGCTACCGGACGATTCCAACCTTGTGGTGGGCGTGAAAAAAGCGCTCGATGCGATTGGCATCGTTTAGCAGCGAATACAAATAATCCAAAATTCAGAGACGGCGCAAACAGGAACTTTGGCTATCGAAAGGTGCAGTGGACATTCGTTAATCGGCCGGTCAAACAATGGTTTCGCAATACTGTTTGCAGGGTCTCTCAAGAAAAAGGGGTGTGAAGGTGAAGGACTTAAAACATTTGTATTACTTTGAAAATCTGCTGACGGAGGCCAACAACGAGTTGGTGCAGCAGGCGAAAAATGAAGGCGGTTACGCGGTTGGCTACACTTGCTTTCATATGCCGGAGGTGTTGCTCAATCTTGGCAAGTGCTTCTCGGTTAGGCTTCGCGCGCCACGATCTGGTTCGCTAGACGTTTCCACTTATTACATGTCCAATGCGACCTGCGAGTACGCCAGAGCACTTCTTGAGAGAGGACTTGAGGGCGGTTACCAGTTCCTTGATGCGCTTGCGGGCGTGGATGCCTGCGAATGCATGAATCGCAGCATGGAAAATATGGAGCTGCTCCATATCAACAGCAACGAGCATTTTTTCATCAGCAATATTGACGTGCCGTTCTCCGATGATGAGGACTGCGTAAAGCATTATTGCGAACAAATTAATCGGAAAGTTATGATTCCGCTGAAGGAACGGCTGGGCGTTGATACGTCGGACACAGAAATCCGAAAGGCCGTGGAAGCCCACAACGAAATCTGCCGTGTGCTTGCGGAGATCGGTGAATATCGAAAGCTGGACAATCCTACAATTACGGGTCATGAATATCATATTCTTAGCTTGGTCAGCTATTGCTGTCCCAAATATCTGATTTTGGACAAGCTTCGTGAAACCGCTGAGGAGCTGAAAACACGGCAAGCGGATATCAAGAAGCGTTTTCGTGTCAAGGTAGCGGTGGTTGGTTCCGAGATCGATGATCCTGAACTGATAACGCTTATTGAAGACAGCGGTGCGCTTGTGGTCGCCGATCGCTTCTGCTATGGCACAATACCCGGACGCTCCGAAATTGTGCTGAATCCGGATCAGCCTGCGTTTGAGCAAATCTGCCGCAAGTACCTGCTGGATTCACTCTGCCCGCGCCAAATCAGTGCGCATAAGGTGCAAAATCGATATGATGTTGCCGAGCAATTGGTCAAAGAATTCCATGCCGATGGTATTATCTACGAGCAAATGAAGTTCTGTACCTATTGGTCCTATGAGCGCGCGCTGGCAAGCCACGTGATGATGGAGGAACGCAATATTCCCACGCTGTCTATCGACCGGCCGTATATGTCCAGAACCAGTGGACAACTCCGCACCCGTGTGCAGGCCTTTGTTGAAAGCCTGGAAATCAAGAAAATCAGTGCGAAGAACGCGCAGCAGGAGATGAAATAGACATGGTAAAGAAGAAAAAGCAAAAAGGTCTTGGCAATCTTTACAAAGCAAAACGCCGCTCTATGGCGCACCGTGAATGGCGGGGCCTGCGCGATACATTCTATGATTATTTTCGCTGGCTCAAGCTGCTTGGACTGCTTGGCGGAAAATTGTTTTGTGTGCTTCCCCAGATGGGGAAGGCGTTATTCCGCTATCGTTGGATGGTTTCGTATCTGACCACGCCTGCCTTTGTAGACCGTCATACAATCGGACTGCGCGGTTACGAGCTTCGGTATACGCATCTTCAGTTCTATGCGGTGTTGCGCAACTCTGTCATGATGGTTCAGGATATTTTAAAACGTGACGAAAACGTGAATCCAAAATCAAAAAAATCTGCGGCACTGCGTGAAAAAACGATTATTTTTGATGAAATGATGCCCATTCAGATTATGGCGGGCTTTCCAACGCTCAAAGGCATTCCGCTGCAGATGATCCCCGTTTTCGAAGCGGGCGAAGTCGATCAACAGGCGAACATGTACTATATCGATGCCATCGAACACTTTGGCTTGGCACCGGATGTTTGCCCGCTGCCGGCAGCGGAATGCGGTTGTGCCGTCGTGGACGACTATCCGAAAATGGGCAAGCTCTATGTATCCAGCATTATGCCCTGCGATGGCTCCGTAGTGTCTTGCATGTATACGGAACGGTACTTTAAGGATCTGGACTGCTACCAGATTACACCGCCCCAGAGATTCAACGAGGAAGAAGTGCAGGAATATGCCGTCAAAAATATTAAAGGATGCATTAAGTTTATTGAAGATCGAATGGGCGTAAAGTTCGATTGGAACGCTTACTTCAAGGTGATGAAGCGCCACAATATCGAAACCCAATACATGATGGATAAGTGGGACATCAACTGCACCGATTATCCGCAGGTTTGCGGCGCTGGCCTTGCACTGCACCGTGAATATGAATTCCAGATTGCCAGTTCGTTGGACGATTATTTCGCCAAGGCGGACAAACAGGTGAACAAGCTGATGCTCAAGGGCTATGAGCATGCGGTGAAGGTGGATGACAAGCCGAAATACCGTGCCATCGTATGGTCCTGCCCGGCGCACTATTACAGCAACTTTACTTATTGGGCGCAGAATTGCTGGGGCATCAAAACACTTGTGGATATGGAATGCATGTTGACGCACCATTTCTATGATGTGGAAGACAAGGAAAAGAGCTTAGTTGATATGGCGAAGGGCTATGAACGTATGACCATGCGCTCCCATTCCAACGGCGGCTACGTAAATGCGCTTGATGAATGCTGGAAAATGTGCGAAAAGTTCAATGCCAACATCGTTTTTATGTATAATCATGTTTCCTGCAAGAATTTTGCGGGACTTCAGGGACTCTTTGAAGACCAGGCTAGAGAGCGTGGCATCCATCTTATCTGGGTGGAACATGATTTGATGGATCCGCGTACGGTTTCCAGAAAAGCCATGCGTGACCGCGTTAACCGGTATATGTCCACTGTGTTCCGTGCAGAACCAATTGATCCAACGCTGGTGGAATACGATGATGATTTGACCTGGTAAAGCACAATTCCATAGCAAAACAGGATGTTGGACTGCGCAAAGACAAAGCAGATACCGATGGGACGAAATAATGGGTTCAATCAAACCGGTATTGCGGAAAACGTCCTGCGCGGCCTGCTATGGACAGGCGATTGAGCGCCATCGAATGTGCTCGGAAATCGGGCATAGAATAGGAGTGAAAGAATGGCTTGGTATTGGATTGTTGCAATTGTGATCGGGGCGTTTTTTGCGCTGACCTTTCTGATGTATATTACAAATGCGGATATGAAGCTTGTGGAAAAGATCTACGATGCGATCATCAAGCATCATGATTCCAAGGAAACAAAAGAGCGTCTATAATGAAAATCTTTGATGATATCATAAGAGAAACTTCGGAACTGCTTGATGGCTTGCAGTTCCGAAGCTATCCCTATGTTTCGGGAAAAGCAGCGGAGAAAGGACGAAAAAACGAATTGATCCTGCAGCGCGACGCCGCATATGAACTGGGTGCAGGCACGTTCGCGAGCGTCAGTTTTACCGCGTTGACCGATAAGCAGGAGCTGGTTGGAGAAGATCAAATTCTACTATACGGGAATGATCTTGCGCAACTGAATGCGGATAGTAGCTTTGCAAGAATCACGTTTTTGCGCACGGATAACATTGAACAGAACGGGGAACAGGGGATCTATGCTGTCATCAAAAACATTGAGCTAAAAAAGTATGGCATTTCGCCAAAGGGTTACATGCTGCGGGCCTCTGCACTATCCAACCGTGAGCAGGTTCGGGTGTCTAAGGCTGCGTGGGAAAACGGTTTAACCTTTGAACAGGTGGGCAATCTGTGCATCAATACTTATAAAGAAGATCCGCATGTATTGGCGGTAAAGATTCTGTTTATCACCCTGCCGAAAGTACCTTATCCGGCGCTTGACCGGCTTGCAGACGATACGGTTCGGATTACGAAGGCTCTGAACCATGTGCTGGCCGATTTGAAAATGGATTGCCGTGCCTGCGAATGGAAACCGGTGTGCGATCAAGTCGATGGCATGAAGGAGATGCATCAACAGCTGGTGCGACAGCAATAGACCTGCTTGACATGGCTGGAGGTCCCTTTAGAATCTGAATGAGATGTTCACAGCAGATCGTATTTCCCGACAGATCGGAAAGCTGCGTTACGGTCTCGCACTGAAAACGTTTATCCGGGTTCATGAGATGATAAAACCATCCGCTTTGATTATTGATTGGATATTCATTTGTATGATTGTGCGGATGAAAAAAAGCGAATAGGTGCCGCCCAACTGTGCTGCACTACACTGAAGGAGCCTTACCTTGACTTTTTTATCAAGGTAAGGTTTTGCTTACCAACGAATGCCGTCGCAGCCTTCTTATACGCAACACAAAGAAGCCATCTGTTTCTTCGCAAATGGCTCCCACTGTTGTATAGTCTTTGGTTTTTACCTCAACGATTGACCTTGAACCTTCTATCGGGTAATTGGAATTTCCGTTGCATGCACGTCCTTCCAGCTCTATGGATGGATAACAGCGGGTGGCTGGTTGCTGCGGAGATTCAATAGATTTTTGTTGCTTCCGAAAACAATGCTTGGATGTTTTCCGGCGGAACATCGGCCTGGATGGCTTCGTGGCTGGGGGAGATGATCAATCCGGTTGGGAAAAGCTGGCGCAACTCGCGCACTTTATCCGCCACTTGCTTTGGCGTGCCGTTAGGCAACAAATCCTGCGTGTCCACGCCGCCGCAGAAGGATACGCGACCGCCGAAACGTTCCTTTAACTCTGGGGCGCTCATGTGTGCGGCCTTGGCCTGAATGGGATGGACAATATCCACGCCGATGGCAATGAGATCATCGATGGCTTCCGCAATGGAGCCGCAGGAATGATAGAGCACCTTGAGCCCGTAAGAGTGAGCCAATGCAACCAACTTTCTTGCACCCGGCATGACGAAACGACGCACCATCTCGGGAGAAATCATCAGCCCCAGCTGACTGCCGAGGTCATCGCCGATGAGTACGGCGTGCAGTTTGCCTTTGGTGGCTTCAAAGAAGATTTTGCAGGCTTTGAGATAAAAATCCATAATGTGTGCGTCCACTGCTTCCACAATCTCAGGATTGGCAGCCATGTTCATGAGCGCTGTCTGCATGCCAAAGCTTGCACACATATCCTGAAAATGACAGCACCAAAGCATACCCAACGTAACCTTATCGGCTGGCGCCATCTCGACGCGGCGTCTGCATTCTTCAGGATCAATGTATTTCGCAGGGTCCGGCCACTGGAAAAAGTCCAGATCTGCAATGTCTTCAGCATTCCAAAAGCACCCGTCCGCAGTCAGCGTACGGTGCTCAGTGTCCACGTTGGAACCGTTCATATACCAATCGAATGCGGCATAGATAGCGGATGCTGTCTCGGATTTAAAGGGAACCTCAACTGCATAAAAATCATCACCAACGGCCAGTTTCAACTCGTGCAAACTGTTGACACCATAGTGTTTGAACAAACCAGGCTGCGCATCGGGATGTGGCATGCCAAGCCATGCGGCCGGACGGTCTACAGGCTTTCGTTCAACAGTTGCATAGAAGCGTTCAATGCTGTTCATGAATGTGCCTCCTAAAGCAAGATGGTGGTTAAAATGGGTGTCTCTATTTATGCTCATTATAGTAGAAGAAATCACGCAGTGAACAGAGAATTCCTTCGTATTGTTGTGGAATATTTTTATGTTTTTCAGGGGGTGTTACCCGCGGGAAGCGTCAGAATAGCAAGTGTTCCAATATTGACCATGCAGTAATAGGAAATGCCATAGCCTTCGCCATAATGCAGGGAGATCCGTTCATTTATATTTTTCACTCCAATACCACCCATGTGCTTTTCCGAGACATCATCACCTAAGAGGATGGCTTTTGATTTTTCCGGACTCATTCCAACGCCATCGTCGCCTACGATCAATACCAGATGGTCACCATCCAGCATGGTTTTCACGAGCAGATTGCAACTCTTGCGTGCGGGTTTTATGCCGTGGTAAATGGCGTTTTCAACCAGCGGCTGCAAAATCAATTTCGGTACGGGGATACTGACTGTGCTTGGTTCCATATCGACCTTATAGGAAAATTTGCTCGCATAGCGCAGCTTCTGAATACTCAAATATTGGCTAACATGCTCAATCTCCTGAGAGAGTGGCACGAAGTCCTCGCCTCCGCCTAACATCAGACGGAACAGTTTTGCCAAAGAATCGGCCATGGAGGCGGCAATATCCGGTTGATAGTGCGCCATCCAGACGATGGAATCCAGTGTGTTGTATAGAAAATGAGGATTGATCTGTGCTTGTAGCGCGTCCAGCTCCGCCTTGCGTTTTTCTTTTTCTTTCTGCGCATTGCTGGTAATTAGCAGACGAATGCGCTCCAGCATCGCATTGAAGCCTGCGCCTAGCTCACCAATTTCATTGCGCGGAATTTCTATGGCCCGCACATCCATATTGCCGCCCCTCGCTTTTTTCATGAGGCCTTTCAGCTCGCCCAACGGGTGGAACACATTATTGAGCAGCAATCGGCCAACTACGGCTGCGATCAAGACGGAAAAGGCAAGGCCGATCCACATCTCTGTGGCGCGCAGCGTATTGGCCGCACCTACGATCAATGTGTTTGGAACCACACCGACCACATGGTAATCGGCGGTTTTAATGTTTTCACTGACAATGAACTTGTCGTTTTGTACAAAGTTGCTCTCCCCATTGAGTACGCGCCGCGTGATGGCGGCATCGCCATTGGTTATGGGCATTAGATCTGCTTGAAGATAACGTGAATCGGGATGATAGATGAAATTACCGTTGCCATCCACAATGTAGACGTAACCATTGTTGCCGAGGTTGACGTTGGAACAGATTCTGCGCAGGGTTTCGAGGGTTAGGTTAATGCTCATGGCGCCACTGGGAGGCGCGTTTCCGAGTGAAAGCGCCTTGACGAGCGAGATGACATACTGGCCGTTTCCTGTAAGATTTTTAATGATATGTGGCGGCATAAATAGAGGATTTCCGCTATTTTCCATGGCCAGATTATACCACGCCATCTCATCGGCACTCATTTGATCCACGGTATAGTTGAGTTCCTGCGTACCGACGAACGAGCCGTTTTCACCGGCAATTGTGATGGACATAATTTCCGACCGCAGTCGGGACAAATCATTGAGAAAGGTGCGAACGGATTTTGCATCTTCATAATAGGTGGATAGAGCTGCTTCCGTCGAGGCATCGTTGAGCAGAAGCCTTAGTACGGAATGATGACCGTTGACCACTTTGCTGAGCGATTCCATGTCGTCAAGATAATATTCCACATTACGGATTACCTGGGACAACAGCGCTTCCGTGTTTTGAGCAGCCTGCTTTTTGAGTGCGGATTCAGTGAGATGACCGGCCAACAGCGAGAGCATGAAGCACGCAAAAAACACCAGTAGCATGATGACGACCGTCATCTGAATACGCAACTGGCTAAAAATCTTCTTGATATAGTTCATCCCTTCATCTCCCGCCTGGCGCTGAGCTGCGCTTTGTATTCCGAAGGTGTGAAACCCGTGTATTTTTTAAAGCAACTGGAAAAATACTGGGGGTCATTGTAGCCGGTTCGTTCTGCAGCTTCGTAGGTTTTCAGATTGCTATCCTGCAGCAATTCCTTGGCCCTTTCCATGCGAAGGCGGGAAACATATTCTATAAAGGTTGTGCCCATCTCTTTTTTAAAAAGGATGGATAGGTAGGTGGGACTGATGTATACCGATGCGGCCACAGAGTTGAGCGACAGTGCGGGATCGCAGAAATGATCGCTGATGTGGCGGCATATGTTACCAATCAATTGTCCGCCCTTGGTGGAACGCTGTGATTCAAGCTTATTGCGCAGCAATGTAAAAAAACGGGTGATGGTCAGTTGATATTGATCCAGTGTGGTCAGAGAAAACAGCTCGGAATAAATCTTGTGCGTATTCTGCTCGTCCTTGCAACCAGATTCCAACAGAATACGGTGACCGCAGTTGACGAGATCAAGCATGATCGTGAGTAAAATCTCACTGGTGAGTGCGCGCATTTGCCGCAGATCATCAAAAAAGCTGGAAAGCGAGGATGAAAACTCTTGTGCCGATTGCAATTTCAGCTTGTCCAGTAGATTTTGGGAAAGGGCGAACGGATAATAGTTCTGAGCATTTTGCAGCTTGTAAGCATCGTAGATTTTGCCACGGCCATCGAAGATGCGCTGTTCAAGTGCGACCTTTGCACTCTCATAGGAAATATGCAGTTCGGGCAGGGTGGTAACCCGCGTACCGATAGCGCAGGTGGTGACGATTCCATGCGCGTTGAATATGGCATCGGATATTTCACCGAGCAGTTCCACTACATATGGCCGTTCCGTCTCTTGGGTACGTGCCAAATAGATGAAAACTCGCCGCCCGGTGGAGCTTTCAAAAGCAATTCCGTCGCTGCCAAGCTCGTGTTCGAGAATTTGCGAGATGGATAGGTTCAGCATTGCGGCGGCTTCGCCGTTGACGGCTTCATCCGGTTCGCACTCAAGCAGACATACCGTGTAGCCCTGTCCCCGTAAACGCAAGCCGGTAAAATCCAGCATCTGGGGGATTTCAGCGGGGGAGATGGTGTTGTGCAAAAGCCGATTGAGCAATTTTTCCCGTAGGATGGGCATACTCGCCTGCACTTGTAAACGGAGCTTCTGCATGTTGTTTTTGCGGCTTGCAATGGCGTTCAGCTCTGCAACCAAATCCTGCATAATACGGATGAGATCGGCGGGAACGATGGGCTTTTGGATGTATTTTTTAACGCCTAACTGCAATGCCTCTTGCGCATAGGAAAATTCGTCGTGCCCACTCAGAATGACCACAACCGTCTGTGGAAATTGTTTTTTGATGGCACGCGTCAGCTCCAATCCATCCATAAATGGCATACGAATATCGGTTAATACGATATCCGGCCGAAAACGACGCACGATTTCCAATGCGACTTCGCCGTCTTCGGCGCCTTCGGCCTCGAACCCAAGACTGTGCCAGTCTACGCCGGACACAATGGCATTGCGAATGAGATCTTCATCTTCGACAATTAGTAGCTTATACATGAATAAACACCTAATGAACACATGATATTTGGATTATACCACAGATTACGCGCACAGCTCATATGGATTTTGACGACCATGGGACATATAAAATTATTCAAGACACACATAAAGAATTTCCCTTCTCGTTATTTCCACATCGAGGTAAAATCAAATCATACACAACTCGAAACGTTTCGTTCTCTATTTCATCACGTTTCGTCCTTCATATAATATTAGGTTTTGGGGAGCAAATGCATGACCAATACAACACTTGGTACTGAAATCCTTCGCATTGAAGGGGTTTCCAAACGTTTTCCGGGTACGTTGGCCGTTGACAAGGTGGATTTAACCGTTAAAGCGGGTGAAGTTCACGCGCTTGTTGGTGAAAATGGTGCTGGTAAATCTACGCTGATGAAGCTGATTGCCGGCTCTTTCAATGATTACACCGGAAAAGTGTATATCGATGGACAGGAAGTTAAGCTGCATACGCCTGCACAGTCTAAAGCGCACGGCGTCGGCATGATCTACCAGGAATTAAGTTTAGCGCGTCCAATTTCTATCGCAGAAAATCTCTTGGTTGGCCGTCTGCCGGTCAAGGGGTTGTTTGTGGATAAGAAAGCCGTCCGCGCCCGCACATTGGAGCTGTTGCACGAGGTTGGGCTGGATTATCTCGATCCGGATATGCCGGTTGCGGACATCAGCCAGTGTGAAGCGCAGCTGGTGGAGATTGCCAAGACACTCGGCGATAATCCGCGGATTCTGGTGATGGATGAGCCAACATCGGCGCTCTCCAGCGAAGAGGTCAATCGCCTGTTCACCATCATTCGCACGCTCAAGGAAAAGGGCATTGCGATTGTCTTCATATCACACCATCTGCAAGAGGTATTTGCAATATCGGATAACGTCACCGTTATGCGTGATGGCAAGAAGACAGGAACCTATCAAACAAATGAAACCTCGCCGGCTGAGATTATCGATCTGATGGTTGGGCGTAGTGTCGCGGAATTCTATGCGGAACGCAAGCCGACCATTGGCAACGAAATGTTTCGTGCAGAGCATTTGAGTCGTTGGGGCTTTTTTCACGACATCAACTTCCACGTCAATGCAGGTGAAACGTTAGCCATCTGCGGGCTTGCGGGTGCTGGGAGAACGGAGCTTGCACGTGCAATCGTTGGGATCGATCAATATGATGAAGGCGATTTGTTCCTCAAAGGAAAGCCCGCCAAATTCAAGAATATGTTCGAAGCCATCCAGAGTGGCGTTGTCTACCTGACGGAGAGCCGTAAGACCGATGGGCTGGCAGTCCGCTTGACCGTTGGGGAAAATACGCTGGCAGCGTCCATACCGAACTATGCCAAGGGCGGCTATTACAAACCATCCTTTGGTACGGCAACCGTTGATGAGCTGATTCGGAATCTGAGCATCTACCCGCCGGAGCCAAAACGTCCGGTGACCAATCTGTCCGGTGGCAACCAGCAGAAGGTACTTATGGCCAAGTGGCTTGCCACTGCGCCAAAGGTATTGATTCTGGATGAACCGACCCGCGGTGTAGATATCGGCGCAAAGGAAATCATCCATAAGGCGATTGCGGAGCTTGCCAAGAAGGGCAGCGCAGTCATTCTCTTAACTTCAGATCTTCCGGAGATGGTCGGGCTCAGCGATCGTGCTATGGTGATGCGAAACGGCCACTTTATTGGCGAAATACCGCGCGAGGGCATTCTGGAAAGCACGTTACTGCTTGCGGCCAACGGAGAGGGGGAATACGTCAATGCTTAATCAAAAGACAGCTTCGGCGGGTCCCATCCAGGATCTCCGCGCAGAAGAACAGAACAAATTTATGTTAATCGTCAACCGCCTTGGCGTATACGTCATTGTATTGCTACTCATTGTGGCGGGTGCAATTGTCAATCCAGCAGGGTTCTTTAAGATGGACAACATCCGATCGGTCTTCCAAGCGGTGTCCATTCTGGGGATGGTAGCCATCGGTATTGGATTTGTGGTCTATTCGGCAAACTTTAACGATATGAGCGCGCCGATGATTATTTCGCTGGCTGGCATGGTTTCCGTATCGGCCATTCGCCTTGGATTCATTCCAGCAGTGCTACTGGGCTTACTGGTTGGTACATCCATGGGCGTGATCAACGGCATCATGATCGGGAAGTTCCGTGCACACCCCATCGTATGGAGCATGGCGTTCAACTTTGTACTGTCCGGCATTGTTCGCTGGCTCTACGGTGGTAACCAGGTTTATCCGGATATGATTGCGGGCGATGATTCCCCGGCTGTGAAGACCTTCTTTGCAATCAGCCGCACCAACATAGAGATTGGTAACTTTACGCTACCGATCATGGTCATCGTGATGATCGTCATGTTCCTTGTGGCAGGATTTGTTCTTACACGAACCAAATTTGGCAATCAGGTGAAGATTGTTGGCTCCAACTACGAAGTTGCGCGGCTATCCGGTATTAATGTGGTGGGGACGATGATCCTCGTATATATCATCTGTGCGTTCTGCTGTTCGGTTGCCGGCATTTTCCTCGCTTCCATGTCGAAGATGGGCGCCTATTACAATGGTGACGGTTATGACTTCCGCGGCTGTACGGCGGTGCTGCTCGGCGGCATGACGCTCGCTGGCGGCAAGGGCGATATGGTAGGCACCTTTGGTGGGGTGCTCACGATGGGTCTTCTGCAGAACGTTATGAACCTCATCGGGATCTCAACGTTTACGCAGTATCTGATTCTTGGTCTGACGTTCCTGCTGATCGTTTGGATCAACACCAATTCTGATAGAAAGCTGGGTAAAAGCTAATGACTACGAAAAAACGCTCAATTCCCAAGCTGATCAACGACAACCGCGCATATCTGCTGGTGGCGGTGATGTGCGTACTGGGTTTGTTCGCAAAGAATTACTTCACAGCGTATAACATCAAATCCATCCTGGATTCCACGGTGTTTTATGCGATGCTGGGGATCAGCTTTACCATTTGCATGATTGCGGGACATATGGATCTGTCCGTTGGCTCTTTGGCTAATGTGGGCGCGGTGATGGTCATGGGATTTCATACGTTGCAGAAGATGTCCTGGGTGGAAGCAATTCCGCTGGCGATCCTACTGGGTACCGCCTTTGGCATACTCAACGGCATTTTTGTGAGCAAGTTCAAAATTCACTCCTTTATCGTTACGTTGGGGATGCAGTATGTAATCAAGGGTTTCCTATATACCTATTCCAACGGCGCTGAAATCGGGGCCAAGAATGACTTTGCGCTGGCGGACTGGTTGAATCAATTTCTCAAGCCATTTCCGCTCACCCCGAAATTTCTCATTGCCATTGCGGTGGTCATCATACTGGCGATTATACTCAAGAAGACGCGCTTCGGCCGCAACCTATATATCATGGGTGGCAATGTGGAAACCGCATGGCTCGGCGGAATCAACAGCGACCTTGTGACGATCGTTACCTTCGGAATCTCCGGCTTCATCTCTGCATTGGGCGGCGTGATCTTTGCTATTGCACAGTCGTCAGCGGCCGCGAATCTCGGTGAAAAGGGTGTTGCTCCGTTACTGGTTGCACTGGCAGCAACCATCATTGGCGGAACATCAACCGATGGTGGACGGGGCAGTGTATGGAATACTTATATTTCCGTGCTGGGACTCATGGCCATGTTCAACGTGCTAACGGCTCTTGTTGGCAAGTATGAAGTACAGATTTTGAGCAACGGAATCGTGCTGGCTGCCGTGGTACTCTACGAAACGATTACGGAATTCTACAGAAAGAAAAAGATTGGCATCCGTTCACAGCTTGTGCATGAATATGAAAATATGGAGTTGAACGGGCAAAAAGCCTGAACAGCATAAATTTCTGCCCAAAAAGGGCAAGAAAAAACAGGAGGAATGAACATGAAGAAAATTGTGACTCTTATGTTGGCAGTTCTGATGGTTCTTTCGGTTGTTGCTTGCGCACAGCCGACCGCACCCGCACCTGCAGAAGATCCCGCAGTAACGGCTGAACCCGCAAAGGACGAAGCGGCTACCGCAGAGGAACCAGCCGCTGGCGTCGACCTGGGCGATCCTACGACCGTAAAGTCCACGGATGGTCAGGTACTCATGCCTGCTTTGACGGTTAAAGATTTCCCCGAGCGTCCCGCCGATCCGGAAGCGCTTGCCGAGGATGATGCTGGCCGTTACTACGACATGGAATATGCTGGTTGGGATGCCGCGACCAAGGAAAACATTCCCGAGTCGCCCGCCGATGGCCCGAAGGGTAAGAAAGTCATTGTCATCGTTCATGGCGATCACCCGTGGACCACTGCTTACCAAAATGGCCTGCAGAAGGCTGCTGACTTCTTTGGTATGGAAATCGAATATTGGAGCCCGAACTGGGATGTCAACGTCCAGAACCAGCTAATTGAGCAGGCGATCAACGCCGCGCCCGATGCGATCGGTCTCATTCCGCTGAACGCGGAATCCGCAACGCAGCAGTTCCGTAAGATCAACGAAGCCGGCATCCCGGTGTTTGGCTCAAACACCCTGCCGACCTCCGATGCCATGAAGTACATGGTTAGCTGGACTGGTCCCGATGACTGGGGTCAGATGAGACTGCTTGCCGGCAAGCTTGCTACCGCGATGAACAATAAGGGTGGCGTTTGCTACATTACGCATAACGCTGGTACGTCGCCTTACTTTGCTCGTACCTACGGGCCGATCACTGAGTTTAAGAAGATCGCTCCTGACATCGCAACCCTCGACATCCAGACCCCTGGCTTTGATGCAGTTGCATGCAAACAGGTTGTGTCTGACTGGATTACCCGTTTCGGTGATAAACTGACCGCCATTTTCCTCGCGGATGACTCCGCACAGGCGATTGGCACGATCGATGCGCTGAAGGAAGCGGGCCGCACGGACGTACTGGTTGTTGCAGCCGGTAACTCCAAGCAGGGTATGGATCTCGTTAAGAGCGGTGACCTACTGGCCATCAACTATCAGACCGCAGAAGGCGACGGTGGTGCTGTTGTGTACAGCATGGCCAAGTTCTTTGCAGGCCAGGAGGTTCCGGCAATCGGCTACCTGGCTCAGGACATCATCACCACTGAAAACGTGGATGGTTTCTACCCGCCACAGTGGTAAACAATCGATAAAAACTCCTTGGGGGGCGACAATTTCGTCGCCCCTTTCTTGCATCAATTTGAATTCATCAAAGAAAAATAATTGGAGGGATTTTCAGATGGGTAACGTACAACGTTATGGATCGATCATCGGACTACGACCGGAAAAAGTGGAAAAATACAAGAAGCTTCACGCTAACATTTGGCCAGAGATCAATGCCATGATTAAAGAATGCAACATTAGCAACTATTCGATCTACTATCATGATGGCTACTTGTTCAGCTATTATGAATATACCGGCAATGATTACGCGGCGGATATGGCGAAGATGGCGGCCGATCCTATGACACAAAAGTGGTGGGACGAGTGCATGCCCTGCCAAAAACCGCTTGACAGCCGTAAGGAAGGCGAATGGTGGGCCGACATGGATGAATTCTATCATCTTGATTAATCGTGAACAGAATTAGCTTGCTTGGATATGGACACACTGTATGCGGCCAACGCTGGGGGATCGAGGATGAAACCGCAGCGTTTTGCCGCATCTATTATGTTCTGGGTGGATGCTGTCGTTACTATGACAGCCAAAACCTGATGGAATTTGAGCCGGGGCATCTGTATCTGCTGCCCCAGTATGGCACCTACAGTATGCGGCAGGATCCGACAGACCCATTTTATGTACTATGGCAGCATGTACGCGTGTCTGGCCGGTTTGTAAAAAAAATGATCGATGTGCACATTGTTGATGGCAGTGCCGTCTGGCATATTCTTCATGCCATGGAACGGTTAACAAATGGCATGTTGGTAGAATCACTTTCCGGCGCGGAGAACATCACATTGATCGAGCAACTTACACGGTTGCTAGAAACGCTTCTCTCCGTATTAGAAGCGGAAGTCGGCTGTATTTTTTGTGCGTTCGATCAGAG
Organism: Clostridia bacterium; assembly: GCA_036651815.1. GTDB lineage: Bacteria > Bacillota > Clostridia > Christensenellales > CAG-138 > JAVVXB01. The sequence continues at coordinate 22,978 of JAVVXB010000018.1, read as the reverse complement.
ATTGGACGGTGTTTGGAGTGCGATCTCGCAGGAAGGAGTTTCCAATATAAGCGTTTCCTCCATGGCTGCGGCGGTACGTATGGAACGATCATATTTTTCCCGCTTATTTCGCCAACAACTTGGGATGTCTCCACAGCAGTGGCTGGTGATGGCGCGCATCACGGAAGCTGCCAGTTTGCTTTTGAATGGAAAAAATGTGGGTGAGGCGGCTGCAAGCGTAGGTTATACGGACGCAAAGGCGTTTTCCAGAGCCTTTTCTCAGCAGATGCGAATCTCTCCCTCTATTTATCGAAAAAGTCACATCCTGCAACCATGATATCACATTGTGTCCTAGCGGTTTCCAGTGCATCAGGGTATGATCAATCTAAGGGTACACGATCTTATTGAAAGTACGAATATATCAGAATCGGAGGGTGCAACATGAGCAGATACTTGAATTTGTCGGACAGATTTGGTCTGACAGTTGCGGGCAAACCGGAGCTTGGCCGGTTGCCTGAGGACGCGCTGAACATCCCTGCGGAGGACAAGAAAATTCTGCGGATGCTGGCGCAGAAAAAACACGAATATGCGAACTTGCCGGTTATGGAGGAACGCCGAAAAATCTGGCGGGCGACCAACGATCTGGCCATGAAGAAACCGCCGATCTATGTGGACGAAATTTGCTGGCAGGAATTGAATAAAGACCACGAACTGGATAACCTCTGCACGCATCCATTTGCACTGGAGTTGGAAGATTTCATACGTAAGGAATTATACTGCCAAGAGCATGGACTAGGCGATCAAATCATCGAGGACTATCTCGAGAGCCCACTTGTGGTATACGACAGTGGCTTTGGCATTGATGAACACGTGGATACCATTCACACCGATCGCAACAGTGATGTCGTGTCCCGACATTTCAAACCTTATATTCTCACTATGGATGATGTCGAGAAAATTCATGCGCCGGAAATCTATCTGGATATGGAGCGCACGGCTCAGTATACGGATGTGATGCGGGAGATATTTAACGGAATATTACCCATTAAAATTGTTGGTGCCCGCGGCTTGTGGTTTACGCCTTGGGACTATCTCATTCGCGTAATGGGGATCAACGAGACGATGATCAACCTCGTGGATGAACCGGATTTTGTGGAGGCGGTGGTCAAACGGTATGTTGACTGCGCTATGATCCGCATGTCAAAATATAAAGAGTTGGGTGTCTGGGCAAGCAACAACAGCTCTTGCCGCGTGGGTAGCGGTGGATATGGCTTGATTTCCTGTCTGAATGAGCGGGAAAATGGGCAGACGCACTGTGATCCACTACAAATGTGGGGCTGTGGAAATGCACAGATTTTTACCACGGTCAGCCCGGATATGCATTGGCAGTTTTCACTGCAATATGAGATGGAATGGCTCAAGTGCTTTGGCGTGACCTACTATGGTTGCTGCGAACCGTTACACCGCAAGATGGATATCATGGACAAAATTCCAAATTTGCGTAAGATTTCCATGAGTCCATGGAACAAGTGGGATGAGGCCGCGGTGCGTTGCCGGGGTAAGTATGTTATGAGCTGTAAACCGAGTCCTGCAAAGTTTGCTGTGGGTGATTTTTCTGCAGAAAGTGCCCGCAAAGAAATTGAGCAAATTATTATGGAAACGGAAGGTTGCTCCATTGAAATTGTGATGAAGGATATTTCAACCGTCGATTATCAACCGGAGAAACTCTGGAAATGGGCAAAAATTGCACGTGAAACAGTGGATGGAATCTTTGGCTGATGCCAGTGGCGGGCGGATAACAACCATAAATTAAAGGAATCAAATGATCGAATATAATGGAGGGCGCGGTAGGATTTCCTGCCGCGCCCCTCATAGTCAAAACGAATATTATTGGTTTTCGGTTCCATCGAACACAACTGCCACCTTGCCGCAATCGCCGTTTGCCATCAGGGCATAGGCTTTGTCTGCATCTGCAAGCTTGAAACGGTGCGTGATAAGTGCTTCCGGATGAATACCCCAGCGTTCGATACGTTCAACCAGCTCCTCCATGCGCCACAAACTTGTAACCCAACTACCATAGATGGTTTTTTGCCCGTGAATGATATCGGGACTCGGTTCAAAACGTGCCGTTCCGCCTTCTCCTACAAATCCGATTTTCCCCCATTCGCGGGTGGCGCGGATGGCAAGTGTGCGGCCGGACTCAGATGCACTTGCATCAATTGCCTTTTCAACGCCATTTTTGTTGGTTCGTATTAGAATTTCTTCCAACGCAACGTCCGGTGTAAAACCAAGATCGATCAATCCGAGCGATTTGGCAAGATCGATCCGCTCTTTTTTGACGTCTACACCAATACACAGGTTTGCGCCCATGCATTTGCCCAACATCAGCGCCGCGAGTCCGACAGGGCCGAGACCCACGACTAGGAGTGCGTCATCGCCGGAAACAGAGATTTTTTCCAATGCTTCATAGACGGTGCCGAAACCACAAGCTACCTGTGCACCGTCTGCATAGCTGAGAGAATCTGGAAGGGCGATGAGATCTTTTTCATCGGCGAGCAGATAGGGTGCCATACCACCGTTTCGCTGCCATCCATAAGCTGCACGGAATGGGCTTGAACACGCAATGGCATACCCCATGCGGCAATTGTGACATACGCCGCAGCCGCTGATGTGGTAGACAACCACACGGTCGCCTTTTTTAAACCGACGCAGACCTTCGCCCTCTTCGACAATGATGCCACAGGGTTCGTGCCCAGCAATCATGCCTGGCTGATAACCCTCCGGCCCTTTGCCCACATGTGCGCGGTAGATACAGCGAATGTCGCTGCCACAGATGGTTGAGGCCATCGTCTGCACCAGTACTTGGCCATGGCCAGGCTTCGGAATTGGGAATTCTTTTAGCTCCACCGTGCTATTGCCCGGCAGAATTGCGCCAAACATCGTTTCTTTTGTCATTTTATTCATCCTCCACACATTTTTCATATCCATTCCAGCTCGGAATGGTTCCGTCTGTGTCCCAAAGATCAAGCCAGGTATCTGCGCCGTTCCAGAGGAATACCTGCCCCTTGATGAGCCTACTGTTGCGTTCGCAGCTTTTCAAAGCGTCAAGCTCTTCAACGGTCAGCGGATCGGTACATATGGTTAACAAGTTATTCAAACAGTTTTGACGCTTTGTGGAGAACGGAATCGGGACTTGTCCACGGGCGGCTGCCCACTTAATGCAGAGCGTTGCGGGATGAATGGCGTGCGCCAGTGCAATCCGTTTGATTACGGGTTCGTCAACGTCCGCACAATCCTCGGGCGTTCGATCCCGCATTGGGCGCATGGGCGAACCGACGGGGCAATAGCCGATGGGAACGATCTCTGCGTCCACGCAGAACTGATACAATTCCCCTTGCTGGAAGCAGGGATGTAGCTCCATTTCATTGACTGCAGGGCGAATTTCGGCATCGCGCAAAAGCAGGCGAAGCTTTGGGATCGTGACGTTGCTTGTGCCGATATGGCGGACAAGACCGGATTGTACGAGTTGCTCCATGGCGTGCCAGGTCTCCATGAATTCTTCGTGGACATACGGTCGGGATGCGGGATTGCGTGCGGCTACATCACAATGAGGGGCATGAAAATTCGGGAAAGGCCAGTGGACGAGATAGCAGTCCAGATAGTCAAGCCGAAGGTCGTGCAAAGTCTGTTTGCAGGATGCGATCACATCCTTAGGCGCATGCATATCGTTCCAGAGTTTACTGAGAACGAATAGTTCTTCGCGCACGAGACCACCGTCAATGGCGTCCCGCAGAACTGCGCCTACCTGCGCTTCGTTGCCGTAGCAGGCTGCACAGTCGATATAACGGTAACCAATTTGAAGCGCATCACGTACGATGGCCGCCACCAGATCGTTGGGCACATAGTCCGAACCAAATGTACCGAGTCCGATGCCGGGCATTTTTGCACCTGTGTATAATCGTTTCTGAGGGATGATGGATGCGTCAATGGCATCCGGTGCCATGCTGAATTTTTTCATAATCGACTCCTAATGTTAAATTTGAAAATTGGAATCAAAATCAAAGCAGCCGTCTTCACGCTGAAGACGGCGTTGCGAATCGTAACGGCTGCTTGTACAACAGAGATTGGATATGGGTAAGCACTATCATACAGAAAGCAAAGCGATATAATTGTATGAAGGGCAAGAATTCTTGTCCTCCATACAAACGATCGGTAAGGCGGTGATCCTTCACAATAGTGTGTGTGGCGAAGGCTACATCTCCTGCATGGCTTCCAACATGGCCTGAATATTTTCGGGTGGTACATCATCCAAAATAACACCTTGACTTGGAGAAACAATTAGCCCGGTGGGGAAGATTTCGCGCAGCTCGCGCACCTTGGCTTTGACCTGTGCGGGCGTACCATTGGGCAATAATTCCTGGATGTCAACGCCGCCGCAGAAGCTGGCTTTATCGCCATAGGCTTGCTTGATGCGGCGTGGGTCCATGCCTTTTGCCGTGGCTTGCAACGGATGGATGGCGTCCACACCGATTTCAATCAGCTCCGGCATGGCCTCGAATACCGCGCCACAGGAGTGGTAGATAACTTTTATACCGTAGCTGTGCGCTTGATCGACGATCTGTTTTGCACCCGGCATGACGAACTTGTGGATCATTTCCCGGGAGATCATGAGGTTTTGTTGACTGCCAAAGTCGTTTGCAATGATGATGGCGTCCAGCATGCCCTTGCAGGCTTCATACACAACCTCGTTGGCGCGAAGATAGAAATCCACAAGTTTTTGGTCGACTGCCATGTAGATTTCCGGATTGCAGACCATGTTCATGAGCGCTGTCTGCATGCCGAAAGCTGCGCATGCATCCTGAAAATGGGCGCTCCAGACCTGTGCTAGTGTGGCGCGTCCCTTTGGCGCGGCTGCACAGCGGCGGCGGCATTCATCTGCATCGATGTATTTGCGTGGGTCGGGCCAATCAAAAAAATCCAGATCGCTGCGTTCCTCCGCATCTTTAAAGCAACCGTCGGCGGTCAGCGTCCGGTGATCGGGATCCACGTTGGTACCGTTTTGATACCAATCAAAGGCTGCCGCAATATTACTGGCATAGCCGGAATCATAAGGAATGTCAAAAGCATAAATATCGTCGCCTGCCTTGACTTGTAGTTCGTGCCAATTATTCACGCCGTAGAATTTGCACAGTATACCCATTTCCGCGCCGGCCGGCGCACTCATCCATGCTGCCGGACGGTCTACAGGACGGCGTTCCAGCGTGGCATAGAAGCGTTCGAGACCCGTCATAAAGGTGACCTCCTGCGTTTTACGCGTCGTATTTTCCGTAGAGCAGACCCGTGTCATACATAGCAATTACATTTTCTACCGGCGTCATCTCCAATAGATAGTCGTGGCTGGGGGAGAGGATGTATCCGCCGTTTGGCTTCATGGTCAGCACGGTATTCTTGGTAACCTCGCGCACCAGGGCTTCGTCGCCTTCGATGAGCACGTTGACGGAGTCCAAACAGCCATTGAGAATAATCTGATCGCCGAAGTCGGCCTTGAGATCCGCGGGCGCCATATTGCGTGTGGCGGGCTGCAGACTCTGTACAGCGTCCAGACCGCATTCGATCATGGCGGGGATGAGGGGCCTGAAACTGCCGCAGACATGCATCTGGGTGAAAAGGCCATAGCTATGTGCCAGATCACAGAGCCGCTTGAGATGAGGAGCGATGAATTCACGGAATAGATTTTCACCAAGGAGCGGTCCGGTCATGCTGCCAAGATCGTTGCCGCAGAAAAAAATATCAAGCACATCCGATGCTTCTGCAAGTATACGTTTGGTTGCTTCATAGTAATAGTCAGCAAGATGGGTAATGACAGCCTGCACCTTTTCCGGTTCCTCATACATCAGGATCATCATGTTTTCCATGCCAAGCATGTCAATGGTATCGTGAAAAAATGGACTCCATTCGCCGCACATAATGGCATATTCACCCTTCCATTGGAGCGCATCCTCCCGGATGTGGCTGACATCGACCCATGCGGGATCTGGCCACGGATAGGCTTCGATCTCTTCGAGCGTGGCATCCTTGAGTGGGTGTCGAACCGGTTGGCCATAGCCATATCCATGGCGTTCCACCCCAAATACGTTGATGTTGATACCTTTCTTGGCGTTTAGAATAGGGTTGAATTCATCCGGACCCTGATAGCGGGAATAGACGCGGCGAAAGTCATCGTGAAACCGGACAAGTACGTCCTCTTCGGTGTCTACGCCAAAAAACTTTTTGCTTTTTTCGATGAATTCTGGCGAAGCGCCGCACCACATGGGGACACGATCCGCTTGCTTACGCTGAAAAGTTGCAAGTACACGTTCTCTACTGTTCATAAAAATTATTCATCCTCTCTATTTTGATTACAATTGTGAAAAGTGCTGCTGAGTATGTGAATTCATACGGTAGCGCATGTGCGCTTGATGATGGAAACTGTTTAATAAGGATATCATAATATGAAGCAAAACGTTTAGCGAGTCATGCAATTGGCCTTTCATGGTACAGAGTTGCGCATATTCGTCGTGCAAAATTCGAAGGATGCATTGACAGAAGATCGAGTATCCGCCTATACTCAAATTATGAAATCACAACGGGAACAACCCTATATTGATGAGTCTGCTTACTGTGATGAGATCATTATGGATACCCCCATGATTTCCCATGACCGCATCTATATAGCACCCTATGGAGAAGAGACGGAAAACCACTGCTTTTCGCTGAATCGTGCCGGATCGATCAGCCGTTTATCCGGCGTGTTTATTGTACGGCGGAACGCCTCGACAAAAATGAATAATCTCCAGTGCGTTATCTCCGGTAAGGGCGAAGTGACCTTCCGCGGGGAGACGTTTCCCGTGCATGCCGGCCAGGTTTATCTACTCTGTGCGCACGAGGCCCATGCGTACAAAAGTGACCCCGATGATCCTCTCGGACTCACTTGGATCGAATATTATGGCGCAAACAGCGAAGAACTAACGCGCCATATTATCGAGATGTCAGGTTCACCCATTGTTAACGGACTGGTTTTTTCCGAAACCGTGCTGTCCATTATGACAATTTTGGATCGTGTTGAGGACGATGCTGACTATCAGCCTTCCATCGAGTTATACAGCCTGTTATATCATCTAACCCGTGCGGCAGAGCCAAGTCCGCATACCGATCTATCCAACCGGGCGTTTTACGGACGTATTCTCGCGCTGAATGCATATATTGAACAAAATCTCGCCCGCGCCATCAGCGTTGAGGAGTTGGCGGAGCGGGCCGGTTACAGCAAATATTATTTTATTCGGAAATTCAAACAGGTACATGGAGTTGCACCCCATGAATACATCATGCGCTATCGCATCATGAAATCAAAGCTGTTGTTGGCCGACGCCATGGAGAGTATGGATTCGATTGCCCAAAAACTGGGTTTTTGCAATGCAGGGCACTATATCAGGAGATTCAAAGCGGAGGAACAAATTTCTCCTGCGGAGTACCGTCGCCAGAATGGCGTGCATTTCAATAATCCGGTTTGATAGAAACGATCGGTGAAAAACAGATTGGAAGAAAAAAACCATTGCACCTATGCGCCGCGCTCAATTGCCAGTACAGTTTTGACCCGCTCCCTTATAATTGAACCAGCTTGATTGTTAGTAAAAAATGATAAAACGACTAACCAAGGAGCCATGTAGGGAGTTATGATTTCGTAGAGGATCGCACCATGGATGGACGAAAGATCCGTTTTCTAAACATACTGGATGAAAGCACGCGGGAATGCCGGGCAAGCGTACCCAAAAGAAGCTGGCGTAATGACGAAGCCATTGAGGGTTTGTCCGATCTGATCCTGCTGCACGGAGTCCCTGCTTGCCTTCGAAGTGACAATGGTAGCGAGTTTACAGAAAATACGATACGGAAATGGCTTGGCGATATTGGCATTGCAACAGCCTACATTGAGCACGGAAGCCCGTGGAAAAACGGATATATTGAAAGCTTCAATTCTCGGATGAGAGATGAATTTCTAGAGGGAGAGCTGTTTGCAAACATGTATGAGGTATGAGTTCTGACGGAGCGTTGGGTACGTTATTATAACCAAATACGACCACATGGCAGGTTGGGTGGCAGGCCGCCTGCCCCGCAGACGATGATCCCTCTGACCGCTTGATGCAGAATGTCTGCTCCGCCTTACCGAGTCAAGGGGTTCACAAGCGGCTCCGCCGTCCTTGACAACGTAATGCCGAGTAGATACGCAGGTAACAAGCGGTTTCAGGATTGCTGTTTTACGAACATTCTGGGTGGACAGGTTTTTGGGGGCTTGACAGTCATCTCTTCATTCTGGACTATATGGAAAACAACAATGTTTTTGTCTGCATATTTGCTACGCCCAAATAACATATATAATCTTGATTCAAATATAGTCTATTTTTAAATATAGAAAAAGCCTCATGATCCTCTTGACGGAAAACAGGTTTCTTTATGTGAAAATGATGAGAAAAAAATTTGCGGTTTGGCGTGGAATATGCGCCAGACTGTGTGAAAACAAAGTATCTTTATGCGCCATGAAGCATATTTACAATCGAATCACGTTAAATCAAACGGAAACTGCCTGTATTGTTCTTGCTGTTCCCAGTATTTGCAGCACTCTTTTGATGTTGTATATTTAAAAGTGCATTGAAGATTCAGCCCACGCACTTTCCGTTCTGCGAGTTAGAAAGTAAGTCTAACCCAAGGCTCGTTTTATCGTACCAAAGGGATGTTCTACGAGGCATTTTCGCTGCCGAATGAACCCGGGGTGATGCTTGGTTCTTGTGTCGGCTCTATCGGCCGCACGCTGCGATAAATGTCAATCCACGCCCATGGACAAAAGCCATCAGGCATTTTTGCACTGCCTTCAAAAATGAACTCATCACCGATCTCCAGCAACGGACACGTACCGACAGATTTTCCATCGATTAGGTATGCATCTGCATAATCCGGATAAAACTCTTTATGAAGAACTGCAATTTTCACCTTTTTCATGAGAATACCTCCTTCGTAAAATATAAACAATCTTTATCCGACTATCGTACATTTTCAAGCATAGAAAAAAACCTATCTCACCCTTGACGGGAAATAGGTTTTTATGGCGCGCCTGGCAGGATTCGAACCTGCGACCTACCGGTTCGTAGCCGGGCACTCTATCCACTGAGCTACAAGCGCTTAACGTTCTTACCTAGTTTAGCGATTTGGGAGTGAATTGTCAAGCGCTATTTCTACAAGGTTTCCGGGCATGTTCACGAAAAAGCTTGTGCACAATTATACACAATTGGACGTGTCAAATTTGACGATTCTTTCAAACCCCATATTTTTTAGAATCGTTCACAATGGACTCTGTGCATCGAAAATACTCAATTTGTTTTCACGAACAGGCATTGCTGAAAGGGTTGTATCAACTTTATAAAAGCGCAAACTACAGTTGTGTATTGCGCTCACTAGCAAGATTGCTTGTAAATAACGGGTTGGTGTCCTAAAGAGCTAGCCCTGGGCGCGGCGCGGCTACATCATATGAAGATCGATTTCCACTCCTTGATTGGGGGGCTCATGTTGAGGCAGATTTTCAAATCATGTTCGAAGGCCATTGATAATCCGTAAGCTGTTTATGTCTGCCCGCTGAGATGAACTTGTGCAAAGTACGGTAAATCACTTCCGTTCATTTTTGCTGGTACTTGGCTCTACGCAAAGAAGTATACGCACCATATTTGCGATTGCCCCGACTTTATTTCTGCACGGATGCTTGACCGTGCGCATGGACGCTCGACTATTCCACTGTGACATGGCGGTGGGCGGCAATTTCGATGGTATTCGCCGGATGCGTCTGCTCGAACAGGGCTTTGTGCTTCGACTTTACAACGATCGGTGCGGTGATAAATTACATGCCATTGCTCGTCAGGTTCATCCGTAAAACACTTATGCACGGTCTTTCATGCATTCGGTATCTTCGGGTAATCTGTGCCACAGGATGCCTCTGCGTATAGGTGATAAACGTTGACGATATTCCGTTGCTTGGTTACTCTTTTCTGTTTAAGCTTGCGCCTTCGTTGCCATTGATTTTTAGCAAACCACAAATATCATTTTGAAGCTAGCATTGTCTTTTATTTTATTACCTATGTGCGATTGCACTGCAGACCATCTGTGAATAAATTGGGAACTGAATGGTTTCTTTGTTTTTCCTGTAAGGTTTCACATTTTCGTTGCAATTTCAGAATTGACTTGGTGAGACAGCGTGGTATAATAAGCATCGTGGTTAGCACTCAATCAAATAGAGTGCTAACAAAAAACAAAAATTCATCTAATTACAGGTCAGGAGGCGCTTATACAATGAAACTGAAACCATTGGCTGATCGCGTTGTTCTCAAGAGCATCGAGACGGAAGAAGTAACAAGGGGTGGCATTGTCCTGCCCGGCAGCGCGAAGGAGAAACCACAGATGGCAGAAGTCATCGCGGTTGGCCCCGGTGGCGTCGTGGAAGGCAAAGATATTACCATGTACGTAAAAGTCGGCGACAAGGTGATCTATCAAAAATACGCCGGTACGGAAGTCAAGCTCGAAACAACCGAGTATATCGTGGTTCGTCAGAACGATATTCTGGCGATCGTGGAATAATTTAGGGAGGCAGATTTATTATGGCAAAGCAATTAAAATATGGAGAAGCGGCAAGACATGCCTTGGAATCCGGTCTGAATCAACTGGCCGACACCGTCAAAATTACGCTGGGGCCCAAGGGCCGCAATGTTGTGCTTGACAAGAAATACGGCTCTCCGCTCATTACGAACGATGGTGTGACCATTGCCAAGGAAATTGAGCTTGAGGATGCATTTGAGAACATGGGTGCTCAGCTTGTTAAGGAAGTTGCCACAAAGACCAATGACGTTGCTGGCGATGGAACCACCACCGCAACGTTGCTGGCACAGGCAATTGTTCGTGAAGGCATGAAGAATGTGGCTGCAGGTGCCAATCCGATGGTTTTGCGCCGTGGCATTGAAGCGGCTGTGGAAACAGCGGTTGCGGGTCTCAAGGAAATGAGCAAACCCGTCAGCAGCAAGCATGCCATCGCGCAGGTTGCCGCCATCTCCGCAGGCGATGATAACATCGGCAAGTTGATCTCCGACGCAATGGAGAAAGTTGGCAATGAAGGCGTCATTACGGTGGAAGAATCCAAGACGATGATGACCGAGCTGGATTTTGTCGAAGGTATGCAGTTTGACCGTGGCTATGCATCCGCTTATATGGTGACTGATACCGATAAGATGGAAGCGGTGCTGGACAATCCCCTCATTCTGATCACTGAGAAGAAAATCAGCAATATCCAGGAGATCTTGCCGGTACTCGAGCAGGTTGTGCAGCAGGGCAAGAAGCTGTTGATCATTGCAGAGGACGTTGAAGGCGAAGCGCTGGCAACCCTCGTGGTCAACAAGCTCCGCGGTACGTTTACCTGCGTGGCGGTCAAGGCACCTGGCTTCGGCGATCGCCGCAAGGCCATGCTGCAGGATATCGCAGTTTTGACTGGTGGACAGGTTATCAGCGATGAGCTTGGTCTTGACCTCAAGGAAACCAAGATTGAGCAGCTGGGCAAAGCGCATCAGGTTAAGGTTGATAAGGAAAATACCGTCATTGTGGAAGGCGCAGGCGATCCGAAAGAGATCAAAGCTCGCATCAGCTCCATCAAGGCGCAGATCGAGGAGACAACCTCTGATTACGACAAGGAGAAGCTGCAGGAACGTCTGGCGAAGCTGGCTGGTGGCGTAGCTGTCATCAAGGTTGGCGCAGCCACTGAGATCGAGATGAAGGACTTTAAGCTTCGCATTGAGGATGCGCTCAACGCAACCCGTGCGGCCGTGGAAGAGGGGATTGTCCCTGGCGGCGGCACTGCGCTGTTGAATGTCATCGGCCGTGTCCAGAAGCTTGCGGAAGGTGCGACTGGCGATCGGAAGACCGGTATGCAGATCATCATTCGCGCGCTGGAAGAACCAATTCGGCAGATTGCTACCAATGCAGGTGTCGAGGGCAGCGTAATCGTCGAGAACATCAAGCGTGCCAACAAGCCTGGTTATGGCTACAACGTCACCAACGATACCTATGTAATGCTGGAGGAGGAAGGAATCATCGATCCAACGAAGGTTGCCAGATGCGCACTGCAGAACGCCGCTTCCGTTGCAGCCATGGTTCTGACGACCGAGAGCCTCGTTGCGGACATTCCGACGCCACCGGCGCCGATGCCAGCAGGTGGCGCACCGGACATGGGTGGTATGTACTAAGCAAATAATCGCTTTTTGCGATGAAATGGAAGTATACCGTTGTTTTTAATCTAAAACAACGGTATACTTTTTTATGTGCTTTGTTATGTGGCTATCGGCAGGGGATGCATACCCTGCCGATAGCGCGGGCATCATTCTTATTGAAAGCGGGGTATTCCCAATGCAATCCATTCTGAACGACATCATCACCTTGCTGGCGGCAGGGGAACCTTTTGTGCTGGCCACCATCATTCGGAATGAAGGCTCTTCGCCACGTGGTACGGGTGCGTGTATGCTTATGACGCAGGACGGTATGCAAAAAGGTACCATTGGCGGCGGCGCTGTGGAATATGCAGCGGGTAGGCATGCAGTGGAACTGTTTGCAACCAAGTGTTCTGAGACGCAGCTTTTTACGCTGAATCCCAATGCCATAGCCGATCTTGGCATGATCTGCGGCGGTCGCATCTGGGTGCTGTTTCAGCACTTTGCTGCGAATGAAGAGACGAAGTCGCTGTTCATGCGGCTGAAGGAAGCGACCGAACAAGGACGGCAGGCCTATCTTGTTCGAAAAATTCTGGATGGGGCGGTTATTGATACAGGCGTTTATGATGCACTTGGACTGCATTTTTCAGAACGAATGGACGTGCTGACGGTACGGGAACATCTTGCGCCGCGCGCGGTGATGGTGGAATATGACGCTGCGCAGTTGCTGGTTGAACCAGTGACGCAGGTGTCGCGCGTTTATGTATTTGGTGGTGGGCATGTGTCGCAAAAACTTGTTCCAATCTTGAAATATGTGGATTTTCGTGTTACGGTGTGCGAAGATCGGTTTGAATTTGCCGACAAGGCGTTGTTTCCCGCAGCGGAAAACACGGTGCTTTGCCCGTTTACAGACATTTTTGCACAGATTACCTTGACCGAACATGATTACGTGATTATCATGACGCGCGGACACCAGGCGGATTTTGAAATTTTGAGGCAGACGCTGAAAACAGACGCGACTTACATCGGCTGTATCGGCAGCCGTCATAAGATTGCGCTGACTAAACAGCGATTGTTGGACGAAGGGTTCACAGAGAAGGACTTTGCCCGCGTGCATACGCCCATCGGGTTGCCAATTTTGGCCGAAACACCAGAGGAGATTGCAATCTCGGTGGCTGCTGAGCTGATTGCGCATCGGGCATCCTTATGCGGAAAGAAGTAGTTTTGTTATTGGATCAGCGAGATCATTTAAGGCATTCGCACATCCGCTTTTGAAAAGGCGGGTTGAGAAGCCCTTTGCTGCTGTGCATGGTTGAAAACAGTGCTTGTATTCTCTAACTGTAAATGATACCATTACAGTTAGAAAAATGACTTGAGGTATCAGGATGACGGGAGAGTTTTCGATTGCGGTGCATGCAATTGTTTATCTGAATCATGTGCGGCAGACGGTATCCAGCGATCTGCTGGCTGGGAATGTCTGCACCAATCCAGCGCGGATTCGCAAGGTGATGTCAAAGCTCAAAAGAGCGAAACTCATCGAGACCAAGGAAGGTGCCATCGGTGGATATCGGTTTGCACTGGATGCAAAGGAGGTTACCCTGCTGCATGTGCTGGACGCACTAGATCAGCCACTGGTAGCTATCGGTTGGCGTTCCGGCAATCCAGAGCTGGAATGCCTGATTGCTTCGGGTATGGCCGATATTATGGATCATATCTATGGACAGATGAATGACTGTTGCCGAGAAAAGCTCAGCAATGTGTCCATACAGGATGTGGAAGAGCGGATCTTTCGAGAAAACTAATCATATGGAGCGGATAAAATTCACTTGACAAGTCAAACTGTAATAGATATTATTACAGAATCAATGACAATTGAATATATTACAATATGCGGAGGATCTCAATGAATGCATTCAAGTTTAGCTCGCTAATAGCGCTGTCGTTGGCGCTAACAATCGGATTGTCTGCGTGTGTGAAACCCGAAAAACCGGCGGATGTCTCCGCAACGATTCAGCCCTCTGCAGAAACGGACGATCTGGCATCTGCTGATCTCGAGAAAACACCCATCGGAAGCTTTGTAACGGAGGATGCCGATGGAAATGAAATTACGGAAGCAGTCTTTGCTAACGCCGAATTAACCATGTTGAATGTGTGGGCAACGTTTTGCGGCTATTGCATCGACGAAATGCCTATACTTGATCAATTGGCGGGCGAATACGCTGATCAGGGGTTTCAGGTGATCGGGTTGATCGGTGATGTGGGCGACAGACAGGGCGGCTATACCGCCGATGAGATGGCCAGCGTTGCGGATATTGCCAAAAAAGCAGGCGCAAATTATCCAACCATGATGCCTACTGAAGACATGATAGAGTCCGTTCTGTGGAACGTACGTGCATATCCTACCACGATGTTTGTGGATCGGACAGGCAATATCCTTGGAAAAGTGGTCATTGGAGTACGGGACGAGAACGCGTGGCGCGATATGATTGAAAGCTATTTGGAGAGCGTTGCGCAGCAGGATGCAACCATTGTTGATGCAGCAGAACCGATGATGTAAACAAATTGCAGCGTTTTTAACCAGAGGCGGCAATGAAGATGCTTCCTGCGGTGAAGCGGTGTGTGACGGTTTCTGCGAAAGTTGCGGACTGCAAAAAAAACACGCCTATAGGCATGGGGATGTATGAGGTGCGAATATTGAGACAGGCTGCATACAGGTACGGATGGATACTGTTGTTAGCAATTGGCGGCGTGCTGATTGCCATTGGACTGCTACGGGGGGAAACGCGGATTGTTTTCCAAAAAGCGGCCAATATCTGTCTGGAGTGTATCGGCATTGGGTAAGTTGCTTTTAAAGGTCAAACGCCATGCACGGCTGCTGGTGCAGATTGGCTTTATGGTGCTGACAAACGGTAATTTCAAAGGGTTTGCCGAAGGACGCATCTACACAGGCAATACGAAGCATATCTGCGTTCCGGGTCTTAACTGCTATTCTTGTCCAGGTGCGTTGGGTGCATGTCCCATTGGTTCTCTGCAGGCGGTGGAAGGGAGCAGATTTCGGGTTTCTTTCTATGTGGTGGGACTGCTTGTGGTGTTTGGTGCGGTGCTGGGGCGCTTTGTTTGCGGCTGGTTTTGTCCCTTTGGCTTGGTACAGGATCTTTTTCATAAGATACCAAGCTCACGAAAAATCAAAAAGCTACCGGGTGACCGCGTTTTACGGTATGGTAAGTATGTAATTCTCGCGGTGCTTGTTGTCTTGCTTCCCTCCATCATCCGGGATGCGTTCGGAATTGCTGATCCCTGGTTTTGCAAATATTTGTGTCCATCCGGCACTTTGATGGGCGGGATTCCACTGGTTCTGGCCAATCCATCCTTGCAGGATGCAGTGGGTGGACTGTTTTGGTGGAAGATGGGGTTGCTGGTATTTCTGCTGGTGCTGTCGATTCTCGTTTGGCGGCCGTTTTGCCGCTATCTTTGCCCGTTGGGCGTGATCTATGGCTTTTTCAATCCAATTGCTGTAGTGCACTATGACATTGACCGGGAGAAATGTACGGGCTGTGGTGCGTGTCAACGGGCATGCAAACTGGATCTCTGCACCTATCAAACGCCGAACAGCAGGGAGTGCGTGCGCTGTGGCGACTGCAAGCGCACCTGCCCGCATCAGGCAATACGGATCTGCTTTTTTAAATGATGTTGTTGTGCGCTGCTTGTGGGCGTGCTAAGATACAAATGAAATCAGCTTTGGTATCGATCGAAAATTCATCTGATCAGGAGGTCATTTCATGAACGAAACATTACAGGTATTTAAAACCCGCCGCTGCGTCCGTGCCTATCGGCCGGAGCAGATCCCTGCGAACCTGCTGGAGCAGGTATTAGAGGCGGGAACGTTCGCACCCACTGGCAGCGGACGGCAATCACCCATCATTCTCGTTGTGCAGGATCACGCAACAATTGCACAACTGTCCCGTCTGAATGCTGCAGTGATGGACGCGGATACGGACCCATTCTATGGTGCGCCAACCGTGCTGATTGTGATGGCGGATCGAAACGCGTCAACCTGCGTGCAGGACGGTTCAGCAGTCTTGACCAATCTACTCAATGCTGCGCATGCGGTTGGGCTGGATTCGTGCTGGGTACATCGTGCAAAGGAAGAACTTGAATCTGAAGCGGGAAAAGCGTTGCTGAAAAAATGGGGCGTAGATGAAAAATATGTGGGTATCGGGCACTGTATTCTCGGCTACGCGGCCACGACGCCGGGTGAAGCGGCACCGCGCAAGAAAGACTATATCGTACGAGTTTAACCCAATGGCTTCGTACCTAAAATGCGGATACGGAATGGTATCAAATTGTAAAAATCGCTTTTGCCTATTTTCAAGGCGAAAGCGATTTTGTAATTACAGATGTTTGTATAGGAGTAAACCGACCGCGCTGAACAGCAGGGCGATCCCGAATACAATCACTGCGAATTGATATTGTTCCAGTCCCAGTGCGTTACCTGCCAGTGTTGAGGTCACAATCGATGGAATGCGCGCTACGGTGGAGATGCCCAACCAATTGGCGAGAGATATCTTCGTCAGTCCAACACAGTAGGTCATGATGTCCTTTGGCGTACCGGGAATGAAAAACAGAATGAACACGAGCAATTTTAGTCGACGAGAATCTTTTAAAAAACGGATTTCCTGGATGCGTTCGAGCGGGAAGAACGCCTCGATTACCCGCATACCAAAACGGCGGACGAGTACAAACACAATCAGCCCCCCAAATAGAGACCCGAGCATGCACAGTGCAGTTCCTTCCAGAGCACCAAACGCATAGCCAGCGGCGATTTCAAGCGGTTCGCCGGGAATGAACGCAATGATGATTTGGGCAGTCATCATGCCAACAAAAGCAAGACGCCCCCAAATGCCATGTCCGTCTATCCAAGTGCGAAACTGCGTGGGATTGCCAACAAATTGCATCATTGGCTTTCCAACGAGGAGGCAAATGACCGCGAGAAACAGCACAAAGGATACAACGGCTGCTGCGGCGCGAAACTTGCGCAGAGGCTGTGCTTTGGCAGCAGGGGAAAGGGGCAGCGCGTTTTGCATAATTGATCCACCTTGTATTTGTATTAGACAGCGAATGGAGCATATCATATAAAATGCAAGGAAATATCAACTGCATATGAAGATTTTCTGAAAATTGGCGACTGTTTCTCTGAATCATACGAATCACATGGGTCGCCACCATCCATGCGTATAAAAAACAATTGTTATTGCCCGTTCACGCGATACCAATGCGATCGGGCGTGCATGCGCCGGTTGCATTAGAGCCAACATGCGAAGCAGCACATTCAACAACCGCAGCTGTATGAATTTCATCATATCAATCAGCCATATAACGCCAAAATCGCTGACCAACAGGCGGTCTAGCAGGAAAAGCGCTAAGTGCGCAGAACCTTGCAGATGCGGCAGATTCCTTCCGCAAGCACGCTGCGCGGACACGCAAGATTGATACGCATATGGCAATCCCCATTATCGACAAAGTCTTTACCAAACTGGACGAAGACTCCAGCGCTCGAGACGCGTTGATTCAATTCTGCCTCGCTTAGACCCAGCGCGCGCAAATCCACCCAAGCCAGATAGCTGCCTTCTGGAATGTGAAAAACGGCGGCGGGGAGCAGATTTTTCAGCATGGTGTCGAGCAGTAGAAAGTTTTCATCCAGATACACGCGAAGCTGACCGAGCCAGTCTTCGCAGTCATTATAGGCGGCTTTCGCAGCATCGATGGCCAACGCGCCCGGATGGCCACAGTAAGCATTGTGCCGAAACTGGTCGCGGATCGCAGCATCGGGAATGATGAGATTGGCGTGGCGGTTGCCGGCGATGTTGAACGTCTTGGATGGACTGGTGCAGGTAATGATGCGTTTTTCCATCGGGAAAACTTTTCCAAATGGAATATGCTGCACACCTATGCGCGTTAGATCGGCATGTATTTCATCTGAGATGACAAATACATCGTTGGCAAAACAAATTTCGCCGATACGGCGCAGCTCGTCCGCAGTCCAAACGCGTCCGGATGGGTTCTGCGGACTGCAAAGGAAACAGAGCTTGCAGTTTTTCTGGCTGGCCTTTTGTTCAAAATCGAAAAAGTCAAGGGTATATTGCCCATCGTTTTCAAGAAGACGATTGTATAGCGGTTTACGGCCAAGCTCTTTTGCCGCATGGTCAAAGGGCGCGTAGGCGGGTGTCATAAACAGAACCGCATCCTCAGGCTTGGTCAAGATTTGCACGGCGGCATAGAGTGCAGTGACCACACCGCTGGAAAAGGTGATCTCCTCCGGTTGAATGATCCAACCGAATCTGCGAAGCATCCAATGCACTACGGACGCGTAATATTCGGGGTCAACCATACTGGAATAACCAAGAATACGGCGATCTAACCGGCGGTGCATCGCCTCTAAAATGGGCGCTGCACAGGCAAAATCCATGTCCGCAATCCATAGCGGCAGATATTCTTTTGGCAGATATGGATTGATGGAAACGCCGTCTTCGTATTTGCTGGAATTTGTTTGTTTACGATCGATTCTTTCATCAAAATTGTAGCGCATGAAAAATCATCTTACTTTCTGTAGCGATGTAATAAAAGTATAGCAAAAATGTGAAACGAATGCAAAAATGTGTGAGAGGTTATTAACAATGAACACGAGGTTTGCTATAATGAATGCAAAAGAAGGGGGTGAATCGATTGCATAAAAGCGTATATTCACTGGTGTTGACGGACGATGTGGTGGAGGAGATTGACCACCTGGCATACGAGGCGACGACTAGCCGATCGAACATGATCAACCAAATTTTAGCGGAGTATGTAAGTTATATCACACCAGAAAAGCGCATGCGTGAGGTGTTCGATCGCATCGAACGAATGCTTACGGGGGGCGATGTGTTCCAGCTTCTGCTGCAACCGTCGGATTCCATGTTTTCACTGCGCAGTGCATTGTCTTACAAGTATAACCCGACGGTGCGATACAGCGTGGAGCTTTATCAAAACAATGTGCCGTTGCTTGGGGAGCTTCGGGTATCGGTGCGCAGTCAAAACAGTACGCTGATGCTGACCATGCTCCAATTTTTTAAGCTTTGGACAAGGATTGAGCAGAGCTATATCGGTGCAACGGAATATGCCACTGAAGACGGGCGTTATGTGCGGAGGTTCCGTTGCCCTAGGGATGGGCAGATAGACAATGAAGCCATTGGTGCAGCGATTGCGGGATACATCGACCTGTTCGACCATGCACTAAAACTATATTTTGAGAATTTAACAAACCCGCAGTACGCGCTCAATGGAGTGGAGCGACTCTATGCCGAATATGTGCGCAATTGCGAGATCATTCTATAGGAGGGGGAAATCAACATATGAATATTAATAAACTGACGCAAAAGAGTATAGAAGCGGTACAGTCGGCACAGGCTTGCGCGGTGGAACACCATAATCCACAGGTACAGCAGGAACATCTGCTGCATGCTCTTGTGTTTCAGCAGGAAGGGCTTGTCGGTAGCCTGATCAAAGGGATGGGCGTGGATGCACGTGCCTTTATGGAAGACGTACAGGAGGCGGTGACCGCATTGCCGACCGTATCGGGGGTCAATGCGGAGCAGGTGTATTTGTCCCGTGAATTGGACAGTGCGCTGAATGAGGCGGAAAAACGTGCCGCGAAGATGGAAGACGAGTATGTCTCTGTAGAACATTTATTCCTGGGGCTGTTGGATCAAGCCACACCGGAACTGAAGAAACGCTTCGGCCGGTTTGAGATCACCGAAAAACGATTTATGCAACAGATGAAGTCTGTTCGCGGCAACCAAAAGGTGACGAGTGATCATCCGGAGGGAACCTACGATGTCCTCAAAAAGTACGGTCAGGATCTTGTGGAGCTTGCGCGCAATCAGAAACTGGATCCTGTCATCGGCCGTGACGATGAAATTCGCGCGGTCATTCGAATTCTATCGCGTAAAACGAAGAACAACCCGTGCCTGATCGGCGAACCTGGCGTAGGTAAAACAGCCATTGCGGAAGGGCTTGCACTGCGAATTGTTCGCGGGGATGTGCCCGAGAATCTTAAGGATCACATGGTATTCGCACTGGATATGGGTGCGCTTATTGCTGGAGCAAAATTCCGCGGGGAGTTTGAGGAACGGCTCAAAGCTGTGCTCAATGAAATTAAGGAGTCCGATGGAAATGTCATCCTGTTCATCGATGAGCTGCACACCATTGTGGGCGCGGGTAAAACCGAAGGCTCCATGGATGCGGGTAATCTACTCAAACCCATGCTGGCCCGTGGTGAACTACACTGCATCGGCGCAACTACGCTCAACGAATACCGCCAATATATCGAAAAGGACGCGGCGCTGGAGCGCCGGTTTCAACCCGTGTTGGTTGGCGAACCAACGGTGGAGGATACCATCAGCATCCTACGTGGATTGAAAGAACGTTATGAGGTATATCATGGCGTTAAGATTCAGGATCAGGCGTTGATTGCGGCTACGACGCTCAGCAATCGCTATATCTCCGACCGTTTTCTGCCGGATAAAGCCATTGATCTTGTGGATGAGGCTTGCGCGTTGATCAAAACTGAGATGGATAGCATGCCGAGCGAACTGGACGATATCCGCCGCAAAATCATGCAGCTGGAGATTGAACAAGCCGCGTTAAAGAAGGAAACCGGCAAGCTGAGCAAGGAGCACTTGACGGTGATCACAAAAGAATTGGCCGAGTTGCAGGAACAGTTTAACGGTATGAAAGCCAAGTGGGAGAACGAGAAACAGGCCATTGGCAAGGTGCAACAGCTGCGCGAGGAGATCGAGCGGACGAATGCGGAGATTGAGCGTGCCAAGAGTCAGTATGATCTCAACAAAGCGGCAGAGCTGCAATATGGCAAGCTGCCGCAGCTGACTGCGGAGCTCGAAAAAGAAGAAAAGATTGCCGAGCAGCAAAACCGCGAGAGCACCTTTCTGCACGATCGTGTGACGGAGGAAGAAATCGCCCGTATCGTGGCACGCTGGACGGGGATTCCCATTTCGCGCTTGATGGAGGGTGAACGGGAGAAGCTCATCCGGCTACCGCAAATTTTGCATGAGCGTGTGATTGGCCAAGATGAGGCGGTCAATCGTGTCAGCGATGCAATTCTGCGTTCCCGCGCCGGGATTCAGGATCCCAACCGTCCGATTGGTTCCTTCCTATTCCTTGGACCGACCGGTGTTGGCAAGACGGAGTTGGCAAAGGCGCTTGCACAGGCGCTGTTTGACGATGATAAAAACATGGTGCGTATCGATATGTCCGAATATATGGAGAAGTATAGCGTCTCACGACTCATTGGCGCTCCTCCAGGATATGTGGGATATGATGAAGGCGGCCAGCTGACCGAAGCTGTGCGCAGAAAGCCCTATGCGGTTGTGCTGTTTGACGAAGTGGAAAAAGCACATCCGGATGTACTCAACGTGCTGCTGCAAGTGCTGGATGACGGCCGTGTTACCGACGGGCAGGGCAGAACGGTGGACTTTAAGAACACCATCATCATTTTGACCAGCAATCTTGGATCTGATGTGATTCTCGAAGGGATTGACGCGGATGGCGCGATTAGTGGAGAAGCCAAAAAGACTGTGTTTGCGCTGCTAAAGACACATTTTCGTCCAGAGTTTTTAAATCGACTCGATGAGATTGTGTTTTATCGGCCACTGACAAAAGCCAACCTGACGGATATTGTGAATTTGCTCATCGCGGATTTAAAGAGAAGACTGGCCGATCAGCAACTGTCCGTGATGGTAACGGATGCAGCCAAGCAGCACATTGTCGATGCTGGAAGTGATGCGGCGTATGGTGCGCGTCCGCTCAAACGATATCTGCAATCACGCGTTGAAACCCTGTTGGCCAGAGAGATAATTTCCAAGGATCGGGAACCAGGTACGGTGCTGACGGTGGATTATGATGGGAAGGAACTGTCTATTCGGGATGATTCCAAATAATCTCGGTTGCGCGTGAACCGTTAAGACACCATATCAATCGATGGAGTGAAGGAGAGACAACCGTTACTAGAGAGCCATTCGCTAAACGGCGAATGGCCGCTTAACTTGAAAGCCATGAGGACACGGCATCGAAAATGATAGGCTTTATACGAAACATTAAGGTAAGTAAAATAATGAGGAGTATGACGTTTCAATGGATTTTCGAGCAAAGCGGCTCTATACGAAACATGGGAGTAAACGAAAAAAGAGAGAAGTATGGTGCTTCAAAATCTTGCAGACCAAAGTTGTAACATTATAACCGACAAGAACGGAGAAGGAACATAGCTCAAAAATACGATCGCAAAACTGCGGGGTATGGAATAAGTAAGCGTCAAATGCCCTCGCTTTTGGTCAACAAAAATGCCTCCGGTATCAGATGCGCTACGAATGCCGGCTGCTCTTTCAGATGTATCGTCGACGTAAAACGAAGCCGCCAAACGATGGAGACTATCCCACATTTTGTATAAACCTCCGAGAGGGTGTAAGATAGCAGCACCCAAACGGAGGTTTATGTTGTATGGGTAGGAACGACACGCGCACACTACAGCAACGACGGGCAGACCGAAAAAGACCGTATGAAATCATGCAGCAGGCAGGACTGCAATGCAACAGTGTGGAGAACGTCCAACCACGAAAGGCTCTAATCCTCAAAAAGTCCGGTGTTTACAGGCTTTTAGAGAACGCTGCAATCACTCCCACTCG
>JAVVXB010000017.1:38691-66825 GCA_036651815.1 Clostridia bacterium | reverse complement strand
AAGGATTGTTGTTTTACTAACATTCAGTCTGGACAGGTTTTTGGGGGCTTGACATGTGAAACAGCGTGTGATATACATGTTTTAAAGAGTTTTAACTCAATAAAATGCCAAGACTACGGAATGGCACTCATAAACGTCATTGATAGAAACAAGAATATGCCTGAGATTTTGAAGGGAGTGACAATGATGTCGTCAAGCAAGAAAGAATTAAAAGGGCGAATCTCGCTGATAGGTCACCAACCTAGAATGCTTAAGCTTACGGCTTTAATTATAGCATTAATTATTACCGTTGCAACCATAGTTGCCTGCACAGGAACACTTGAAAATCAAACTGACAAGCCTGAATCTACCCCGATTAATTTATTAGCAAATACGCATGAGACTGAGGATACTTTAGAACCGGCGGCTACTCCTTTGCAGGCACCAAAAGCGGAACGGGTGTTTGATAGAACAAAGCCGGAAGAAATAGCGGAAGAGTTTTTGACAAGGTATTTTGAAGCGGCAAACAACGGAGGATGGCTAGGCAAAGGCAGGAACAACTTTGATGGGTTAATAGAATTTACTGAAAGCAATATTGTTACGTTTAATTACTTGCAGCATATTACGCTTGCCCATCTTTTTAGGGACTACAACATAGCATCGGATATGGGATATTTCAGCGCAATCGAAGATATCAATATAACACCTGCTAAGGATAAAACGATAGTCGACGGCTATTTTAAAACCACAGCATTCGGCTCTATCTTTAAAATAGAACTTCTTCCAAACCAAGACGGTACTTATAAAATTACTAGCATTGATTTTCCGGATAATACGGATTATTTGAATTATTATAGAGATGCAACGCGTTTAAGTAAAGTTGAGGGTGTCAAAGGCAGTTCAGCCTATATCATGCAGGAATATGAGAGCCTTCTTAAGGAGTGCATTGATGGAGATTCGCCGAGTAAGGCAAAGCAGGGAAAAGACTTAGCGGTTTGTGTAGCAAAGTGGTTTGCAGTAATACATACCGTATATGGCATGCCCTATAACATCAATAACCCAAACGTGGAATTAGCGCAGCCGGAAAATCTGGCACAATATACCATCCTGGAGCTAAGCGGGCTTTACGAGATAAAACCTAAAATGGTAAGCTCCCTATGGCTTGTGAGCTTTGATCCTTCGAACCGGGATTCCTATCCCATATATGTGATTGACGCAGAGACTTACGAATTTTTCGGATATATTGCAAAGTAAAGAAAATTTGGTTTCTTGGGTTAAAACAGCAACAAAGCGTGGACGGCATTGTGCGTGCCGCCTACGCTTTTTATTTTGCAGATCAATTCGTCGGGAAGCTGGAATATGGCTTTGAGCGTTTGCGGATTGAGCAAAAATCCGTATAGGCTGAATCCGAACACGGAGACCACGTCTGCAAGCTGACCTATCCAAAGGCTGAATATGCGCATGACAAACACCATCAATAGTGTGTAGAGCAGCATGAGCAGGAATATTGTCCCCATGCAGGCGTAGGGGGTAGACATTTCAAGCGTCTTTACGAGTGCGGGGAGAGCTATCGCCTGTCCTGTGCCCGAATACCCTAGTATTGCTGATATATCCCCGATAAAGCTCTGCGTCATGCAAACGAGCGAGGTGGCCACAAGTATAAAGACGAGATAGAGCGTCGTAGCGGCAATAATGTATAATGCCTGCCCGGTGATCCATGTCTTTCTATCTATCCGCATGAGGTAGAACGGCGTACCGAACGGATAAACGGCATATCTGCAAACAATAGCAGAAGAAGCAGTGAGGACAGCATGATGGAGTTGGCGTTGCCAAACGTCCATACGAAAGCCTCCACGATCTGCATGGTGGTTTCATACTCCTGTGCAAACTTGACCGCTTTATTCGAGAGCAAAAAGCAGAGTATAATGGCAAGACAGAACGGGAAACGCTGGTGATCATCCATGCAACAGCAAAGCTTCGTAAGGATGTCACCTACACCTACGCTTGTGAACGCTGCGAAAAGCATGGCTGCTCTACATCAATTCTGAAAGCAGAGATGCCATCGCCCTTGATCAAGGGCAGCATTGCATCGCCGGAAACGGTTGCCTACATATGAACGCAGAAGTTTGTCATGTGAATGCAGAAGTTTGTCATGTGAACGCAGAAGTTTGTCATGGGCATACCGCTGTACCGGCAGGAACAGGAATGGGCTCGAGCCGGCATCCCGCTTTCAAGACAGACCATGTCGAATTGGCTGATCAAATGCACAGAGGATTATCTAACTCCCGTTTACAACATCTTCAAAAAAACAACTTGTACAGCATGCCGTCCTCCATGCGGATGAAACCACCTTGCAGGTACTTCACGGGAAAGGGGAAAAGCCCCCAAAGCAAGAGCAGCATGTGGCTGTATCGAACAAGCGGGAATGCAGAATCCCAAATCGTGCTGTATGACGATCAGCCGGATAGAGGCAAGGAGCATCTAACGCAATTTCTGGATGGATTTCAAGGCTACCTGCACACGGACGGATATACCGCATATCACAGCCTGCCGGATGAGATCATGATCATCGGTTGCTGGGTGCACGCCCGTCGCAAGTTTGAAGAGGTATTGAAGGGCATGGCCGAAAAAGCGAGAGTTGGTTTTCTTGCAGAGAAAGTAAAGCGGTATTGCGACCGGCTGGTTGCGCTAGAAAAAGAGATTGCCAAGCTTTCGCCAGAGGGACGACAGAAGCAGCGGCAAAAAGAGTCCAAGCTCCTCATGGAAGAATTCTTCCGTTGGCTTCGGTTGCTGAACGCGTCTACAAAATCCGCCTTCGGCAATGCCGCCGGATATGTGCTTGGGCAGAAGAAATATCTTGAGAACGATCTTCTTGATGGCAGGCTGGAGATCAGCAACAACCGCGCGGAGCGAAGCATCAAACCTTTTGTGATCGGGCGCAAAAACTTCCTTTTTGCCAACATCGCCCGAGGAGCGCAGGCATGTACAGCTTGGTTGAAACCGCCAAGGAGAACGGGATCAAGCCGTATGACTACATCGTTTGGCTGCTCAAGGCAGTGCCGATGTGACTGGCTGAACAGCCGGATTTGGTGGAACAGTTGACGCCAGAGGCGGTCCTACTGACCAGGGGAGAAGGCGTTTGACGCTTACAACGTTCTGGCGAGCAGCTTGCACTTTTGCAGTTTAAACTGTTTGCCGCTGATGGATAGTAAGCCAAAGTGTTGGATTTTCATGAAGCCGTTCGGCAAATTGTGTATGAGAAAACAGCGGATGAATTTCTTGGCAGGAACGGTTATTTCTTTTCATCTGCTGGAATTCCGATAATACCGACATGGCTAAGGTCTTTTGTGATTTAATTGGGTATAGTTTATGCCCATAGAAACGCAGAAAAAAGTTGACCCTCACGATACGTCATAGTATATACTCAGTATTGTAGTCCAGATACAACAAATGACAAAGTGAGGAATCCATTTTGAATATAAAAGCAATTCGCTCTAATGCACTCTACCGTAAAATGATGTGCGTTACAAAAGACGAGAAAGAAATGATTTACCGAGAGGAACTGATGAAACCATTTGAATTTAAGTTCCGCTGTATCGGCGTACCGCTGAGAGCGGAGAATGGCGGGCACGATGTGGTGTCGGTCGCAACCATGAGCGGCGGCTATGCTCCGGCGCAAATTACCGAAGAACGGCTTGCGGAAATCGAAGCAATCAGCGAAAATACTTTTTGGGCTGCCTGCGAGGATAGTATTCGTAATACGCTAGAAGGCTTTGAGGGGCAGGGTATCCGGCTGCCGACACAGGATTATGTGTTCACGGTTCTGCTAAGCGACCCTAAAAATCCAATCACAGCCATGAATGGCGATACCTGTGGGGACGGCGGTATCCCTGGATACATCATCGGCACGATTGTGCCCAACGAAAAATCCCTGAAAATGCTGCCTGTGACTCTTGCACATGAAACAAACCACAACGTCCGCTGGCAGTTTATGAAGTGGAATCCCGGCATTACCTTGGGGGATATGATGGTATCCGAGGGGCTTGCGGAAAACTTTGCCGCAGCGATGTTCAGCGAGGATAAAATCGGAAAATGGGTAACAAAAACAGATCAAAAAACGCTGGAAACCGTCATCAAACCCGCAATTCGAACGAACCTTGCGGAAAGTGACTTTAACAAGTTATCGGTTTACTTGTATGGCGATGAAATCATGACTATGCGTGGAACTGCACCCGTCGGGATGCCCTATTGCGGCGGCTACGCCTGCGGATATGCGCTCATTCGGCACTATCTACGCAAAACAGGCAAGAGCATTTATGAGGCGACGATTACGCCAACCGATGAAATCTTGAAAGAGGGGGCGGATTTTTGGAGCTTAAAATAAACGAAGTAGCAAAGCGCACCGGCGTCACCGTCCGCACCCTGCACTACTACGATGAAATCGGGCTGCTACCGCCCAGCCAAGTGACCAAAGCGGGTTACCGCATCTATGACGATGCCGCTTTGGAGGTCTTACAGCAAATTCTTTTTTTCAGAGAGCTGGATTTTTCACTTTCTGATATCAAAAGCATCATGCAAAATTCGCAGTATGACAAGGCGGAGGCATTGACCCGCCATAAAGAGCTGTTGTTGCAAAAACGCAACCGCCTTGATGGGCTGCTTGCACTTTTGGAACGCACCATGAAGGGAGAAAACGATATGAGCTTTCAGCAATTTGATAAAACTCAGTTGGAGGAATGCAAAAATAAGTACGCAGCCGAGGCAAAGGCACGTTGGGGACATACCGGTGCCTACAAGGAGAGCGAAAAAAAGACAGCCGGCTATGATAAAAAACAATGGACGCAGCTGGACGCAGAGGGTGCAGAGCTGCTCAAACGCTTTGGCGAAAACCGCAATCTTCCACCCGAGAGCGATGAGACGCAGGCACTTGTGGCAAGTTGGCAAGCCTACATCACCGCTAATTTTTACCGCTGTACCAATGAAATTTTATCAGGGCTTGGACAGATGTACGTGGGCGATGCGCGCTTTACGGAAAATATAGATAAAAACGGAATCGGCACCGCCGCCTTTATGGCGAACGCCATTGAAATTTATTGCGCCGATCGTACCTAATAAATGTGTGGTTTCGAGACAGAGAAAAGCACAATCTGTCGGACGTGCAGATTTTTGAAGCGATAAAATAGTTGCACAGACGAGGAGGTGAACACCATGGAATGGGTGGGCAGCATCAGCGAGGCAATACGTTATATTGAGGAAAATCTGACTGAGGAATTGACCGTAGCGCAAATCGCAAAGCATGCACTGATTTCACCCTTTTATTTTCAAAAGGGATTTTCAATGCTTTGTGGCTTTACGGTAGGGGACTATATCCGTCAGCGCAGGCTGGCTCTTGCCGGTAGTGAGCTGATTTGCACCGACGCAAAGGTGATTGACCTCGCACTCAAATACGGCTACGATTCCCCCGACAGCTTCACAAAAGCCTTCACCCGCTTTCATGGCATTACTCCCACGGCTGCACGAAAATGCGGTGCAACACTAAAATCTTTTGCACCTCTCAACATCTTATTTACTTTGAAAGGCGGGTTTCCCATGGACTACAAAATTGTAAAAAAAGACGCATTTACGGTGATTGCGGCAGCAAAAAAACTCCCCTACGACAACGCACAGATAGAGGTCCCTAAATTTTGGGCAGAGCATTATCAATCCGTCAAAAATCAAACGGTGTGCGGCATGTACGGCATCAACATTGATGAAGAAATGAGCGGAAAAGAGTTTGAATATCTGCTGGCAGACGATTATGACGGCAAATCTCGGGTGCCAGAAGGCTTTGTAACCAGAACGATCCCTGCATTTACTTGGGCGGTATTCCCCTGCATCGGCGCAATGCCGAATGCTATGCCGGAAACAAATCGTAAAATATTTACCGAATGGCTGCCCGGCTGCAAGGACTATGAGTTTGCAGCAGGCTACAATGTGGAGATGTATAGTGATCCAGCCAACTACAAAAACGGCGTACAAGACGAGCGGTATTACAGTGAAATTTGGATTCCCGTGAAGAAAAAATAAGCAGCAAACTGCCCTGTTGATTTCGAATTCAGCAGGGCAGTTTGTCTACATCACAATGGTTTCCATATGCGCAAAATCCAGCACCAAATCGACGCGGTCGAAGGTGATTTCAAGCGGACGTTGGCTGCATGCATCTTCCACCGCCGTTGCCAAGGCAATCGTCGTTTGCGCGCCCATCATGCGCTCAAATTCTTTTTTTTGTAATTCATAGATGGTTTCCTCCTTTGGTATTGTCGTTATTTTGTAAAGGAACCTATTTCAATTAAGTTGCCTTTGGGGCTGCAACTTAGCAGGTTCGCTGTTCCCATGGCTCTGCGGTAGGTGCCAAAACCGGTACTTCATCTTTTAAGATGACATTTTTAAAGGCATCATCTACTGCAGCATAATTTTTTGCACGCAGGGCAATTTCATAATGACCGTTGACTCCGTTGGCATAAGCAAATGACTTTGCTGTCATTTGCTCTAAATCGCTTCTGCGATATAGCAAAAACAGCGTTCCATCCTTCACCAAATAGACATATTCCTCGCTCTCTTCTTCCTTAATTTCAAAGCCAAGAACATCTCGGTAAAACCGCACCATAGTGGGCATACCTTTCAAAAAAATTCCCTAACTTCATCAGCTTTCCCATCCGACTTTTCCTCGTTTTTTCTATTTCAAAGCAATGTAAATGTCAATATAACAGTTTTCATGTCACAGGTTAGGTATTTCTTAAAGTCACCGGTGAAGCTTCTGGCTAAATCCATGGGCTAAATTTCATTCCATGTGTCATAATATTTATAATATTGCGTCAAAGCTTTTTGCAGATTGTCCGATACCTCTCGTCGGATGTCCTCCGACTCAAAAATCTCGCAGTGCTCGCCGAAGGTAGCGAGGTAGTGGTACACACAGTCGCCTCGTGGTATGGAGAAGGCCACCCGAAAGCCACCGTCGGGCAGGAAGTCACAGTTCAGAAATTCATTATATACCCGATAGGCCATTTCCTGGGAGAGTATCGGCGTTATGGCGATAAAATCATCTTGAAACATTTTCTCTTTTCCAAAGATTTTGGCGGGAGTATTGCGGTCGAAGTGTTCATCCAGCAGCGCCCAGTTCTTGATGCGTCGTAGTTTGAAAAAGCGGAAATCGTCCCGCAGGGTGCAATGGGCGTAGAGATACCAACTCTGCTCCTTGAAACAGAGATTAAGCGACTCCAGGCGCGCTGTCGGCTGCCCTCACTGCCGTGATAGTAAAACGCCACACGTTGCTTGACCAAAATGGCGGCTTTCATCGTAGCCGTGGTATTTCTGATTACCGATGCCCTATATGTAGAGGGGATACGCGAGAGCGCTAACCTCTCCTGCATGGTGGAGGTGCAGAAAAGCCAGCAGGTCATTGACAAGGGGCTGTACGGCATCGTTCGTCACTCTATGCATTTTTCTGTACTGCTTCTGTTTTCCTCTATTCCGCTTGTGCTGCAATCCTGGTTTTCCCTTCTCTATATACTGCCGCTTATTTTAGCAAAGCGGATTCAAAATGAGGAGAAGGTTTTGAAAACGGGCTTGCTGGGATATGCGGATTATATGTAGCGAGTAAAACTTCGGTTGATTCCATTTAGTTGGTAGACAGCCAATGATGTCGGAAGGAGATGTAATATACGGGTGGATGTAAACAGCTATGAATTTTTTCAACGGTGTCCCACAAAGGCACTGCATGGCGGGGAACGAATCGATCTGGGCGGAAGGCGCATTGAAATTCTTCACACCCCCGCTCAGGCGCCCGGTCATCTGTGCTGCTATGAAGTGACATGCAGCTATCTGTTTACAGGCGATGTGGTTTATTTAGGCACGCTGCCAAAAGGCACGTTCAAGACTAGGACAACTGACTGTGGAAAAGACTTCGTTTACGACAACAGCATGTAGAAACAGTTTGGGTGAACTCTTTATTTTCCGGATGCCTATTCTTTTTGACAGCGTGGAAGCAACGGAAATGTCAACGGTCTGCTCCGTGCGTTTTACCCAAAGAAAGCAGACTATGCCGTGGGTTACCAAGAAGATTTAACGCATAACTAGTTCCTCATCCACTCCAGATCGCGGAAATGTCTGGAGTGGAAATCTTCCATTCATATATTTTTACACGAAATGGCGCACTTGACTTGATAATTCATCATCCGAAGACTGACAATTTTATGGTTAACTTGTGATTTATTAGTAACCGGTCACTTCGTCGCAGTGAAACGGTGCAGCAATCACCTCAGATAAGTAAATCGTTGTTGGCCATAGTTGGAGAATAGAGGAGGGAACCTGCGGCGTTACAGGCCCATGCGTAACTAATCTGGAAGTCATGCGCTGCCAAGAGGACAATGTACCCATTGTAGTTAAGCCGTGAATTTCCAGACGATTACGTGCATTCTTTACATCACGAGGGCCAATGGTTGCTGCTTTGGGTGGAACATTCGTAATATCGCCCGAGCAACCAAAGCATCCATGCAGAGAATTCTGTGCAATGGTCAACGGATTTAGTGTTACAATTCGAGCATCCATATTGATGAATTCGTCAATATTGCTGCAGGCAAATTCCGGGGTGTCCGGATCAATAAATGCGATGTGTCCAGTCCAACCGGGG
Organism: Clostridia bacterium; assembly: GCA_036651815.1. Lineage (GTDB taxonomy): Bacteria > Bacillota > Clostridia > Christensenellales > CAG-138 > JAVVXB01. Next base: position 58,178 of record JAVVXB010000017.1, on the reverse strand, counting down.
CCAGAATAACAGATATCCGCGCCGCCTTCACCAACATCCTCAAGAATTTTAGTATAGTCTTTGATCGTTTTGGTTGTATGACAATGTACTTGTTCAAGTGGCATACGCAAATCTTCGTCAATTGTGCCATAGAAATATTTCATCATTGAATGGCCAAAGCCGGCTTCATAACTCAATGGTGCAACATTACCATCCTGATCGGCCCATTCGTCCATAGCGAACAGATGCACGTTGCGGCAATGAATTCGAAAACGATTGATCATCTCCGCAACCTGGATATATACGCCAGGGCAGGGATTAGGAATAATCATAACACAGCGTTTGTTAAGATCATCCGATTCTTTGATGCGAACTACCATATCTGCAATCCAAATACCAGTTGCATCCGGGACAATTTTTATTTTAAAATCGGGATTGGGATGTTGCACGAGTTGTTCTCTTGTCAAATTCCTGCATTTTGCAAGTATGGTTTTGTCGCGAAATGGAATCCAAGGTGCCGGTTCAAATGTAAATGGATTGTTCATAATTATTTCTCCTTTTATTTAGCGCAATCAAGTTTTAAATTTTGTGCGTTTTGTAAAGCTGCATGAACGAACATCTCGCCCATATCGGGATGAACCATGGAGGTATCCACCTCATAACCGCCTTCGGCAATGGCTTTCTTTGTGCAGACATAGCCAGGCATGCAGCCGTTTGCAAGTTCAGCAACAATGGTGAGATCAAAATTGGATTTTTGCTTAATCTCGAGGCCAAATTCTACAAATACTTCTCCGGGTAATCCAATCAGAAGAAGGTCGTTGAGCGCAATCGCCATAATTTCCGGATCACGTTCATTAACGACAAGATCTATAGGAAGATTTTTAGATTGCAGCAAAGCATACCCGAACAAATCTTCCGAACCAAGCATCTTGACATTTGCATTTTGTATGGCAAGATAAGAAGCTTTCTCGGCGATTAGTTTTTCATAGATATTTCGATCTTCGTTCCTACGATTAGCAGCCTCTTCTATGCCGGGCATAGCGCGGAGATAAAGCGGAATTGTCTGGCTGCTTGTGCGAATAAGCACATTGTCCGTGAATTTCATTTGGTTAATGACGGAAATCACACTGTGTCCAAGTTCGCCGCCGACACGTGCGGCTTCCTCAAAAGACTGTCCTTGACGAAAGTAGCGCGAACTTTGATTGCCGGAGGTTCCCTGCGTAAATCCAAACACGGCTGTTGGAAATGAATCATTTAATGTTGCACGGATATAGCCAGGATAATCTGCGGTAACGACGTCGCTATCCTCATGAATGAATGTCGGATGCAGCGCATAGTTTGCGTATATTCCGCGAATATTGAAGTCATTGTCTTGAATAGCGATCACATTGACGCTTGGGTCGCTAATTCCGTTGCGGTCTCGCCTGTTACCACCGATTCCTTTCTCAGCGCCGCATTGTTTCATCCCATAGCCTAGTCTTGCTGCAAATAAATGACGCTTGGCTTGACAGATTAGATCAATCAGATTGGCATTCAGACTTTCGACATAGGATGAATCTTCACTCTGCGAATCATTTACCAGCGATTCTTCATCCAGTTTTCCAGATGCCCATGGACCGGAATGCGTATGAGAACAGCTGATAAATATATTTGCACCAGGGATGCTACATACTTTTTCGACTGCCGTACGAACAATCGAAACATTTCTTTTTGAGAAAAATAGCAAATCCAGCGTTACAAGAGCAACTTGCACATCATCGGCTTTCAAGTAGATACAACTAGCAATGAGCGGATCATGAATGCCGGTATTTGGTCGTGGGAAATGCGGATACCCGCCAAGATCATGACCTTTTTTAGGAGAGATATCAACTGAAGCAACCCCGGCAAATAATTCCGGCATCTTATTTTCCTCCATATATTTTCGTTAGTAATTTTACATGCACCGAAATCTTATATATGTATAGTATCAAAGAATTGCATTGCAAACAACGAAACAGAACCGAAAGAAATGCGAAACTATTTCAATATGTCTATCCATATGCTATGATAAAATCAATTAAATAGAAAAGGTGGTAGTTTTTTATGGCACGCATGAGCGATATTGCTAAGAAAACGGGTTTGAACATCTCAACTGTGTCCCGCGCGCTCAACGGTAGCTATGATATTAGCGAATCGACAAGGATATTGGTGCAGGAAGTAGCGAACGAAATCGGATATATTACACGTGAGCATCGTATTCTTGCGCGAAAAACGATCTTGATCATCGTGCCGGAACTGCTGAGTCAGTACTATTCGGAAATGATACATGCTTTGCGCGCTGACTTAGGTAATAAGGGATACAAAGTTATCACGGTTGTGAGTGGATATTCACAGACGGAAATTTGCATGACACTCAATGACATTAGAGCATATGAAGTGTCAGGCATTTTCCTCGTATTTTCCGCAATTGATAGCAACGAATTAGCTGGAATCTATGCAAAAATGCAGAATATTCCGACTGTTCTGCTTTCCGAAATGGGAACGACCATTCCTTTAGATACCATATTTATCAGTCAAAACTATATTATGGAGCTGGCTGTCAATCATCTGAAGGAGCTTGGCCATCATTCTATTGGATATATTGGAGAAAAACTATCCAACCAACGCCTGCGCGAATTACAGGATATTTGCGTTCATAATGACATGAATTTATTGGAACGCAATATTGCAATCGGAGAAGAACGATTTGAATTAGGTGGTAGTTTGCGCATGCGTGAGATGATTGCAAAGGGCAACCTGCCAAGCGCAATTATTGCTTGTTATGACCAAATGGCAATCGGTGCGATTCACGCAGCGATGGAAGCAGGTATCAAGGTTCCACGAGATTTATCCATTTTAGGGATTGATGATATTGATGTTGACGAGTATCTGCCAATTCCATTGACGAGCATCATGACGCCTGTATCTCAAATGTGTACCGTCGCGGTGAAGTTGCTTCATGATCTGATCGAGAAGCCAAGAGAACATATCGTACAACACGTATCGCTGCAATCCAAGCTGATTATACGGGATTCTACCGCACGGCCCAAAACCGGAATATAAGAAACAGGAGCACTGAATTTATATGTATTACGTTGTAGCGTTGGACTTAGGAACCACTTCCATCAAGGCAATGGTGTTTGATTTGGAGGGTTGTATATGCGGAGAAGCCGCACAGGAGGAAACGCTTCTTTTTCCGGATGATCATCAAATTGAACAGAGCCCGCACGCTTGGTATGAAACAGCCGCAACGGTCATTTGTGATGCTGTCGAACATGCTGGCATTGAGCGTAAACTCGTTCGCGCGATAGGCATTTCATCCCAGGGAATCTCAGTGGTTCCGGTTGACCGAAATTTCATTCCGATTAGAAATGCAATTTGCTGGCTGGATACGCGTGCCAAAACGGAATGCAATTGCATTGAAGAAGCTCTTGATAAGGAGCGCATTTATGATGTGACGGGCAAGTTCTTATTGCCAGCGTATACGATGCCAAAGTTGTTGTGGCTGAAAAGGAACGAGCCAGATGTTTATCTGCGTGCCGACAAGTTTCTACTACCGATGGATTACGCCATTGCACGTTTCACGGGAAAGGCCCTAACCGATCATTCTATGGCGGCTGGAACAATGCTGTATGATATTAAACAAGCCAGCTGGAGCGAAGAACTGCTCTCGATACTCTCGTTGAATAAAGAAAAACTACCGGAAATTCGGTGGTCGGGCACTGTTGCGGGGACACTCCTGCCGGAAGCTGCCGAACGCTGCGGGTTGACAACGGATGTTCTGGTGATGGTGGGCGGACAAGATCAAAAAGTCGCAGCGTTTGGCGCGAATCTAGTAGAAGGTAGTGCGACGATATCGATGGGGACGGCCGGAGCCTTTGAATTTTTATTAAATGCGCCAATGCTCCATCCAGAGCGTTCGCTGCCAACGTTTCCCTATGTGCGCAGAAACAATTGGGTGATGGAGGGATGTATTAATACGGCAGGTGCCGCAATAAAATGGGTAAAGAACACCGTCTTTTCAGAGGTGACTTATAAAGAGATGAATGACCTTGCGAAGTGCAGTGCGCAAGGCGCTGGAGGGGTGTTGTTTTATCCGTATCTTACCGCGCCAGGGACTCCACATAAAGGAGAATATTGGGCCGGCGGTTACATGCCGTTGACATTGAAAACCTCGCGTGCCGATATGGCACGGGCATTATACGAAGGATTGAGCTATGAGTCACGCTTGAATTTGGATGCGGCAGAACGGGCTGGCGTAGCAGTTGGGAGACTATCTATTTTTGGTGGTGGCAGCAAAAGTCAGATATTTTGTGATATTCTTGCGCATGTCACGGGTAAAACGATCCGTTCATACCAATGTGCTGAATTCGGTTGCATTGGTGCTGCAAGCCTAGCGATTGAAGGCATGGGACTCGACTTAGCTGCTTTTACAGAACGTCATTTGTCTGCTTTTGAAGATCATATTCCCGAATTTAAACTACATAACTTCTATAATGACGAATACAATAGATACATAAATTGTTTACATTCCCAAAACAGATAGAAAAGCATTTAGATATATGGAGCAAACTGCAAATAATAAACAACAACCGTTAAGCAATCAAATTTTTAAGACTGCTTAACGATTGCGTTTGAACTGCACAATTGAGAATTTCTCCTGACGTGATCGCTTTCTTTCGTTAAAACAGGGAGGCATGGATTACACGTCGCGCATGGTGAGCGAAATGCGCTTTCTTTGCGCGTCTACCTCCAGTATCTTGACCCTTACAATTTCACCTACGTGCAGCACTTCAGATGGGTGCTTAATATAGCGGTCACAGATACGGGAAATATGAACAAGACCATCCTGATGTACACCAATGTCCACAAATACGCCAAAGTCAACAACATTGCGTACCGTTCCGTCCAATACCATATTGGCTTTGAGATCGGATAGATCCTTCAGATCCGAGTGCATGGCCAGCGGGATCATTTCTTCACGCGGATCACGGCCTGGCTTGCTCAATTCGGAGACCATATCCCGCAGTGTCGGCACGCCGATGTCCAGTTCCTTTGCAAGTGCGGGTTCTCCATAGGCCTTTATTTTTTCATTCAACTCGGTCGCGCCGCCAACTCTTAGACTTTGCAACTGCAGGCCGCAGAGTTTCAGCAGTTTTTTTGCCGCCGCATAGGACTCCGGATGAACAGCAGTATTGTCCAATGGATCATCGCCGTCCGGAACACGCAAAAATCCGGCGGCTTGCTCGAAGGCTTTTTTGCCAAGTTTCGGAACGTCCATCAGTGCCTTGCGGGAAGGAAAACAGCCATTTTGTTCACGGCTATTGACGATATTCTGTGCCAACGAAGGGCCGATGCCTGCTATGTGTGACAGCAACGAAACTGACGCGGTGTTCACATCCACGCCAACGCTGTTGACACAGTCCTCCACCACGCCGCCAAGGGCCTCACCGAGCCGCTTCTGCGGCATATCGTGTTGATATTGACCGACGCCAATCGCCTGCGGGTCGATCTTGACAAGCTCTGCGAGCGGATCCTGTAAGCGCCGTGCAATGGAAATTGCGGAGCGCAGGGATACGTCAAATTGGGGGAATTCCTTAGTACCCAGAGGCGATGCGGAATAGACGGATGCGCCAGCTTCGCTGACGACCATATAATCCACTTTTACATCTAGCGCTTTCAGTAGGTCAGATACAAAGATTTCCGATTCTTTGCTTGCTGTACCGTTGCCGATTGCAATGGCGGTGACGTGGTGTTTTTTAATGAGTGCGGTTAGCTTCTCCCGTGCTTCCTCAACTTTTGACTGCGGTGGCGTGGGATAGACGACATCCACGGCTAGCACCTTGCCGGTTGCGTCCACTACTGCGATCTTGCAGCCCGTGCGGTACGCCGGATCAAAGCCCATGGTGACGCGGTTTTTCAGCGGGGGTGCCATCAAAAGAGGCTTGAGGTTTAGTGCAAATACATGAATTGCCTGTTCTGCAGCTGCATTAAATAGTTTGGTACGTAGCTCGTTTTCCAAAGAGGGGTACAGTAAGCGCTTGAGGGAATCTTGGCAGGCATCCACCACAACTTCGGTACATGCGTTTGGGGTAGCGGTTGTGAGAACTTTCTGACGCACCATGGAAAGCGCTGCATCCATATCCGTGTCGATGCAGACCTTAAGAACGCCTTCCTTTTCACCGCGATTAATGGCAAGGATGCGGTGCGGCGGCAGCTTGATCAGCTTTTCGGTCAGGTCATAGTACATCGAATAGGTACCTGGTTCCTGTTTATTGGATGAGGTATGGATGCTTGAGGTGCGTTCCATGAGCAACCGAAGGGAGCCACGTACTCGTGCGTTGTCGGAGATCATTTCTGCCAGGATATCCTGTGCACCGGCAAGTGCTTCCGCAACGTCTGTAACACCCTTTTCGGCATCGATATAGTCTTTGGCAAGCAACGCTGGTAGCACATCCGCCTTTTGTGCAAAGATGGAAAGCGCAAGCGGCTCAAGCCCCTTTGCTTTTGCAATGGTTGCACGGGTGTTCCGTTTCTTTTTGTAGGGGAGATACAAATCTTCAAGGGTAGAAAGTGTCTGCGCGCTCTGGATTCCACTGATGAGTTCGGGCGTCATGGCATCTTGGGATTCGATGGAGGCAATGATTTCATTGCGTCGCTTTTCCAGATTGCGTAGCGAGGTGAGCCGGTCGGAAATATCACGCAACTGCGCGTCATCCAGTGAGCCGGTAACCTCCTTGCGGTAACGGGCAATAAACGGCACGGTGTTCCCTTCGTCCATGAGACGTACGGCCGAGTCAATCTGCGTTTGCTGAATGGTCAGCTCCTTTGAAATAATTGCATTGATATCCATATGAAATACGCTCTCCATTTGTTTTTTAACAGTCGATGTAGTATATCATAAATGACGGGTGAACGCCAATTGTGGGATTTGCGCCTACGTTACTTTACTTGGTTTTTCGTGCGTGTTATACTGAGCCGTATTTCAAAATATTATGAAAGGCGTTCGCGGTAACTTTTTGTCATTTTCGTGCAATTCTAGGTTGATTTCCAGTGAGCTTATAAATGCTCCGCTTGAACTGACAAAAAAATCACTTGAAGCACAAAACTCTCTATTAGGGACACACTCTAAATCTGAAAGTTAATGTGCGAATGGACATGTTCTTGGAGGCAAGGATGGAACAAGAAATCAAACATCTGCGTCAGCAGATCGATGCAGTCAACGACGAGTTGCTGGCGCTGTTTTTACGGCGTATGGCGCTATGTAAAACGATTGGCATCTGTAAGCGGGCACATGGGCTGCCCATATTGGATGTTGTACGCGAGGAGCAGATGCTCACCCGATTAGATGAAAATAGTATACCTGAGATACGGCCCTATGTGCGGCGTTGGTTTGAAACGATGCTCATTCTCTCGCGCGAGTACCAAGCGGAGTGTCTCTACGCATGCAATGCACAAGAAAAATATCCGCTTTGCAAGGAGAAGGATCATTGAATCTTTGCAGGTATGCTTGTGCAGCTGTTGCTGATTGGCTGTGTGCAGAAAAACCCTCAATTGATTCATAACGATGCTCATTTCCTGTGTATAAGCGACACCATCGATGACAGGAGGGCATATGCCACCGAAAGCTGCTCTGAGCAAGCGCTGCAAATTCTAACATACCCAAAGAATATCAGCGTGCTTTATTTATGATGTGGGGATTTCGAAGGCAAAGGGGGTCACTGCATGATTATGACGTGGCACAGTTCGATCCTGAAATATCGGATATCACTCGTTCGTAAGATGAAAAACATCAGAAACGAAAATTGAAAAATGGAATTAATCATAAAACATTCAATCAGCCAAACTGCAATGCAGATCATAGGCCGAGCAGTATTTTTTGCATAATTGCGTTTGCGATAGGGTCAAGTACGTAACACGGCTTGCGCAGTTTAACACGGCGTATCGATGCTGTAAACCACGGGAGTTTAAAGGTCGGTACGTAGCATGGCTTGCGCAGTTTGATACGGCACGGTTGTCGCAGCCATTTCCCATGGTGGTTGTACGACTGAGCATTGAGCGAATCTATTATTTTGATAATTACGACGCGCGGTTGTTTCCAATTTTGCAGCACGGCCGCCCGAAATACCGGATGAGTCGAAAGCTGAGAATAATAGTGCATCTTTGATAACTTGGATGGTTACACGGTCGATTATATGCTGTTTGAGTAGGGCGAAAACTGGGGTGAGTGCCCACTGTCTTGCGTTGTTGCTACGTCCGCTGACGTTAACTGGATTAATTATACTTGCGTTGCTGAGGTTCAATTGCTTCCGACGCAAAGCTGGCTGAGCAAAGCGCACGGAAGGAAGAAAAAGAATGGATAAAAAATCAGAACAAATCAGAATTCTTGCGCCTGTTGGCGGACAAGAACAATTGTTGGCCGCGGTTCGTTGTGGCGCAGACGCGATTTATTTAGGCGCAAAGGGCTTTAATGCACGGAGAAATGCGGAGAACTTTGCGGAAGATTCGTTACCCGAGGCAATTGCCTATTGTCATGAGCACAATGTCGGTGTTTATGTAACGGTGAACACGCTGGTCATGGATGACGAATTGCCGCAGCTTGTCGCGGAGGTGGATGCAATCGCTGATGCCGGAGCGGATGCGGTGATTGTACAGGATCTGATGGTTGCGAAGCTGATTCGGGAACGATTTCCATCGCTGCCCCTACTGGGTTCAACACAGACAACGGTACACAACGCAGAAGGTGCACGCGTATTGCAGGAACTGGGGTTTTCACAGGTGGTGCTGGCGCGGGAACTGTCCATTGATGAAATTCGAGCCATTGCGGAGGCAAGTAGCCTTCGTCTTGAGGTGTTTGTGCATGGCGCATTGTGCATGTGCATGTCGGGCGCTTGCTATCTGTCCTCTGTAATTGGGACGCGCAGCGGCAACCGTGGTTTGTGCGCACAGCCCTGCCGAACCAATTTTCAATTGGACGGAGACGGGCGCGAATATGCGCTATCGCTGAAGGATATGAGCGTGGTGACGCATATTGACGCGCTGCGCACTGCGGGCGTGAGTGTGTTGAAAATTGAAGGGCGTATGAAGCGACCAGAGTATGTGGCGGCGGCAGTGACTGCATGTCGTCAGGTACTTGCCGGAGAAAAACCGGATATGGAAGCCTTGCAGGCGATTTTTTCCCGCAGTGGATTTACAGATGGGTATTTAACCGGAAAGCGGACAATCGATATGTTCGGCCATCGTACAAGGGAAGATGTCACGGCTACAGCAAAGGTGCTGAACTCGTTTTCCAATCTGTATGCCCGGGAGAATGGCTCGGTACCTGTTGATTTATCGCTTGTGATACGAGCGGCACAGCCCAGTGTGCTAACCGCCACAGATGGCGTTTACTCGGCGGAAGTCACAGGTTCGGTGGCGGAGGAAGCGCGTAGCGTCGTCTTGACGGCAGAAGTTGCGAAAAAAAATCTATCGCAGATGGGTGGCACGCCATATGTGCTGCATGCGTTCACCGCTGTAATCGATGAGGGAATGTCTCTCTCCGTTTCGGCGCAGAAGCAGCTCCGCAGAGATGTGCTTTCCGAACTTACCAAAATGCGGAAATTTCGTCCAAAGCATGAGGGGACAGGCGCAATTCCAACGCCGCTGCCAAAGCACAGGCCGACACAGGAGCCCGCAATTCGGGTGCGCTTTGAAACGGTTGCACAGATGTTTGATACACCGGAGGCGGAGCGGGTGCTCTTGCCCCTTGCAGCCATCGAAGAATTACCGCAGATGTTGACGACATTGCGGGGACGTCTCATCTGCGAGCTTCCTGCGCTTTGCTTTCCGGAGGAGATGGATGCGCTTCGTTCACGTATTTTGGCGCTGAAAGCAGCCGGATTGACGGATGTGTTGGTGAATAATCTCGGACTGCTCCGATTGGCAAGCGAACTGGAATTAACCATCCATGGGGATTATGGACTCAATATTCTCAACAGTGTGTCGCTGAATGAGTATGCGCGCCTTGATTGCGTGGACGCGACGGTGTCTTTTGAATTGGCAATGACGAAAATCCGTGCGCTGACCGGCACATTACCACGTGGCATTCTTGCGTATGGGTATCTACCACTTATGAAAATGCGTGTTTGTCCCGCCCAGGATCAACACGGTTGTGGCGGCTGCAACGGCAGACGTAACTTGATGGACAGCAAAGGTGAGCCTTTTATGCTGTTGTGTCACGAACGACGGTATACCGAGTTGCTTAATGGCGTACCGCTATATATTGGCGATAAACCCACGGGTGAAGTCGATTTTGTTACGCTTCGATTTACCAAAGAAACACAAGAACAGGCAGAGCGTGTCTATCAACAATTTCTGCGCAAAGAAGTGCCGGAATTTTCTCGTACAAGCGGCCTGTATTTTCGACAATTGCAATAAAGCGCGGATTGCGGAAAGAAGCGAGCATTCGCTCTGAGTAGAAGGATAGAACGTACTTTTCATAACGGAAAAGTAATAATTGAGAAACAGGAGTGGGCAAGGTGCCCGCGTGACGGTATTTATTGTATGATTCCAGCCATTGATACCCATTGTCATATCTATCCGGATGCCATTGCGGCGCGTGCTGTGGTGGGGATTGGCAACTTTTATAATCGTCCGCTTATGTATGATGGGCGCGTATGCACACTTTTGGCTGAAGGAAAACGTGCGGGAATTGTGCACTTTATAGTGAGCTCAGTGGCGACAACACCGCACCAGGTAAAGGCCATCAATACGTTCATTGCGAAAACAGTACAACAGCATAAGGATGAGATGACCGGCCTTGGCACGTTGCATCCGGACAGTACAGATCAGGCCGGGGACGTGCGCCAATTGTTGGAACTCGGGCTTGTGGGCGTGAAACTGCACCCGGACACACAAAAAGTCGCTGTGGACGATCCGCGCTATCTTAAAATATTCGAGCTGTGTGAAGGTGTGCTGCCAATATGCTGTCATATGGGGGACAATCGGTACGATTATTCCAATCCGAACCGTGTGATCCCCGTACTCAGATCATTTCCCGACCTTTGTCTGATCGGGGCGCACTTTGGCGGCTGGTCCATCTGGAAAGAGGCCGCGCCCAAACTGTGCGAATATAGCAATTTGATGGTGGACTGTTCCTCCGCATTGTTTGCGCTGACGCCAGAGGAAGCCTTGCACATCATCCGGCTCTATGGTGCGCAGCGTGTGATTTTTGGTACGGATTATCCGATGTGGTCGGCTGTGGAGGAACGAAACCGATTCGATTCGCTTGCGCTTACAGAGAAAGAGCAAATGGAAATTTTGTATCAGAATGCTGCGGAACTTTATCACATTACCATAAATAACGATTGAAGCTATCAAAAAGTTTACGGACGTATCCTTCAAGCAAACAATTTATTTTATAGTAACAAGAGCGGTAGTTTGTTGAACGTATTATTATTCCAAAGAATATCGCATCTTGCTTGCGTAGAATATCGGTGCGGGCAGCAAAATACAAAAATAAGCCGGCTCGGTTTTACAAGTTGTTCTGCGAGATAAATTGGTAGAACAGGAATTGGTTGCAGGTCTGATCCGAGGATTGTTTTGATGGTCTGAGCGTGGCTGGTGATTGTAGCGGGGTGTATATCGTGGAGACCAGTGTACAGAATAATCATTGATAAAATCTGTGAAGGGGGAACAAAGATCATGCGGATCAGTTGTATTCAGATGGATATGCGGCTTGGAGACAATGCGTATAATTACGCGCATGCGGAAGCATTGGTGCGGCAGGCTGTGAAAGCCGAACAGCCGGATGTGGTGGTGCTGCCGGAGACCTGGAACACAGGTTTCTTTCCAAAGGAACATCTGGAGGATTGTGCAGATACGGACGGCAAGCAGACCAAGCAAATCTTTTCTGCACTTGCGGCAGAACTGAACGTTAATATCGTGGCTGGCAGCGTGGCAAACAGGCGCGGTGAGCAGATATTCAATACGGCACTGGTGTTCAACAGAACGGGCGCTTGTATAGCTGAATATGATAAGACACATTTGTTCGTGCCTATGGGTGAGGATCATGCGTTTTCAAAGGGGAAATCGCTTTGCTGGTTTAGTTTAGATGGAGTCAGGTGCGCAATCATCATCTGCTACGAGGTGCGTTTTCCTGAGTATGTCCGAACACTGGCGCTCCCGGGGCTGGATGTATTGTTTGTGGTTTCCCAGTGGCTGGATAAACGCATTTCACATCTCCAAGTGCTAACGCAAGCGCGAGCCATTGAGAATCAGATGTTCGTTGTCCTGTGCAATTCCTGTGGGCGGGCGGGCAATACGCAGTATGGCGGCTATTCTGCTGTGATTGATCCTATGGGCGTCGTCTTAGCGCAGGCAGGGGCAGAGGAGATGGTTCTGACAGCGGAAGCGGAACTGATCGAGCTTACAAAAACTCGCGCTTTGATCCCTATATTTCTCAATAGGCGTTCTGAACTATATGACATGAAATAATATATTGTGGATGCAGAGCAGGAAAATGCCTGTTCATACATACCCAGGGATGCTGATATGAATGATAGAATTCGTGCAATGTAAAGCGAATTCTTCAATCATAGTATTGAAAGAAAGTATACAAGAAACCAATCACGAATTCGTGATTGGTTTCTTGTTAAATGTGCATAACGATCGAGTTCGCTCAACATTTGACATTAAACTAATTTTCAGACAGCCGCTGAATAACGGATACCGTCCTGAGACGGATTAGCCCATGACTGGACCACTTGCTAGAATAATGGGGTTTTCATAGACAATTTTTTTGACGTCATAGTTGCCGTTGCTGTCTGTGAACGTCACTTGGACGTAGCTGCCTTCACCGCCACTACCCTCGATTTCAGGCGCACCTAACAAGAAACTGTAGCTTTTGCCGTTGTCTGCCTGTACGGTGAGACCATTGCCTGCCTGCATGGTCACGATTCCGTGGATGGTACGCGTGGTTGGCGAGGGCGGGGTAGGATCCGAGGGCGCAAGCACCTGAATCTTCTTCGCTAAAGGAGATTTGCTGGCGTAGCCATCGTAGGTTACGCGAATCTGGCAACCTTCGTCAAGTGCATACTTGCCGGACAACTCCGTTGTACCATCCTTCACAAAAGTGTAATGATGTCCAGAACTGGTATGTACGGTCACTTTGCGAGAAGAAAGACTGGTTACATAACCCTTTAGTGTTTTGTTTTCCAGTGATGGATCATCATCTTGTTTGGGTTCTTGTTTGTCAGTTACAGCGGTGGTGTTAATCACGGTTGCAACGGGCGAATTATTGATATCCCCTGTATAGCTGATGGTAAGGGTATTACCGATTTTGAGGGTTGTGCTGACACCGCTGTATTTGGTAGTCTTGTTGCATACAAAGCCAAATACTTCTCCAGTGCTGGTGCTGACAAATACGCTGGCTGCATCATGCATAACAACGGTGCCGTGGACGGTTGGCGCGAGGGGTGCTGATTTCAATACGGTGATGCTCAACGCTTCTGGAGCATCTGTGATATCACCAGAGTATGAAATTTTCACGGTGTCGCCGACCTTGACGCCCGGATCGCCAATGTATGAGAGCAGGAAGGAGAGGGTGCTTCCGCTTGACAGACTGACGAGAATATCGTTTTCCGCAACACTCTGTATGATGCCCTCAATTTCAGAGGAAGGCGTGACAGAGGGCATTGGCTCGGGCGTAACAAAGACCAAAGGCATGCCGTTGATATTGATGCTGAGGGGCAGCACGAGATCGATGACATCTTTGATAGATTGGTTAATATTGCAGCCGGTCGATGTAAAGAGAGCATACTGACACTTTGTGGCTGGAAAATACCAAGTGGCTAGACCAAGATCCTTGCCGGAGATAGAATCAAGTATGTAGGTGCCACCCGCCGTGGAGAGTGATTCTTTTAAATTAAATTGTTCATATACGCCGGCAATATCCACTTGCGCATTCTCGGATGCTGCAGCTGCACGATACGTGTAATCGTTGTCATTGTAAATAAACTGGATTTGGGATATGACAGGGCTGCCGTCAATATAGCTGTAGATCACGTCCGTAGCACCCTCCGGTGCGTTGGAAAGGATGACGCCGGGAACTGAGGCAAGTAACGTCATATAACTGTCTACCTCATGCACAGGGTTGGGCAGACCGATATCGGGGACGGATTCCGACTCCAAACTGACTTCGGCGGTCGGAGCGGCAAGCGGAGTTGTTGCTGCGCAGCCAAGCAGCATGACAGTGAGCAGACTGCTGACCAAGATTACGAACAAATTTTTTTTCATTGATGTCTCCTCCTTAAATTCAACTGGTTCATGTATACAATGTGCGTTAAGTCCTTGAAATTATGAGTAATTATAACATGTTTATATAAAAAACCAAACAAAAATTTTGGAACATTTTGAAAGTCAGCAAGGCCAGGTACGCATCTCAAAAATGCATCCTGGGATTATAAAGTGTTTGTTTTGTAGTGTTCTTAGGGATAATTTTTATTTGTCCGCAAATGTGACAGGAGAAAGAGAGGCTGTTGGGTTCAAACGAAAAATTATGATGCGTTTTAAGGGCATTTGCGAGGCCTGGAAGGAGAAGAAAATGTGGCAAAATGAGGTCATTTCGTCTTATTTGCGGCAGAATGAAGGCCTTGTATTTCGGATGAATATTTATCTTGAAACGCATCTGCTATTATGCTATAGTGCATGCGTTCTGAAGAAGAATTTAAGGAGCGGTAGGTGAAGAAATATGTTTCCTGCGTATTTTGTACTATGGTTGATTTTAAACGGCCGCGTAACGCTGGAACTTGTGCTTGTTGGCTTGGTGGTATGCTCTGCGCTGGCATTGTTTACCGCGAAGATGACCGGACACACGATCAGATATGAGATGACGCACTTTTTTTGTGCTTTGAAGTATGTTGGATACTTTTTTCAACTTATGATAGAAATATGCAAGAGCGGGTTTCATGTCATTACGCTGGTTTTGCATCCATCTCGGGAGATTCAACCCAAGCTAATTTACTTCAACTCCGATATTTGGCGGGAAGGTCTGCGCGTGATGTACGCCAATTCCATCACGCTTACGCCGGGGACCATCACTGTGGAGCTGTCCGACGGATGTTATCGGGTGCATGCGTTGGATGCTTCGTTTCTAGATGGGATCGCGGATAACAGTTTAACGAGGAAATTGAAGCGATTGGAGGGACGGCAAGTATGACTGGGATGCCGTGGCTCGATACATTTTTGTTGGCCTGCTGCGTGGCGCTTTCCGTCATGATGCTGCTTGCATTGGTGCGCGCTGCCAAAGGGCCGCGCTTTACAGATCGAATTGTGGCAGTGAATTTGATTGGAACCATGACGATCATGATTATGTGCATTCTTTCCGTGTATTTTCAGCAGGCATTTCTTGTGGATATCGCAATTGTGTATGCATTGCTGAGCTTTATTTCCATTATTGTGCTGACGCGGCTTGTCATTGTGCGCCGCCGTGCGCAAGAGAAACGGGAGCAGCAGGAAGCTGCGGCAACCGTGCAGAAAATAGAGAAGGTTGAGACGCTGGCAAAATCCGCTGAGGTTGCGGCGCCGGGGCTGGCGCAGGTGATCCGTGCAGCGGATGCCGCAGAAAAGGAGAAGACGCAATGCTGATTTTCAGTATCATCGGGGCGGCACTGATCTTTATCGGCGTGTTGATTGTTGGAATTGCAGTGCTTGGTGTGTTCCGTTTTCGCTATGTTCTCAACCGTATGCACGCGGCATCGCTGTGTGATACGCTTGGGCTACTGTTTATACTGCTGGGGCTTATCGTGATCCTAGGATTGAGCTGGCAAGCGCTTAAAATTCTTGTGATCATAGCGTTTATGTGGCTGGCAAGCCCCGTAATGAGCCATTTGATTGCGCGTGCGGAGATTATGACACATGCGCACCTAACGGATGAATGTGAGGTTGTTCCCAATGATGATCGTATTTGAAGTATTGTTGATTACATCGCTAATTATATGTGCGATTTCTGCGTTTTTCAGTAAGCGTCTGTTGGTTGCGGTGATTATCTATATGGCCTATAGCTTGATCATGACAATCATTTGGGCGCTGCTACAGAGTCCAGATCTTGCCATTACGGAGGCTGCAGTTGGTGCGGGCGTGACGGGAATTCTATTTGTGCTTACGCTGCGCAAGATACATGCCCTCAAGGGCACGAAAGACGAATGAGGAAGGAGCCGACATATGAAAACAGAATTCGGTTCCGCATGGCGTAAACTCTGCGGTTGGGTCAACGGTGAACCCACGCATGACCCAGAAATCTATATGAAGAAAGCCCAAGGACACCAACATAGCCAAAAGCAACACGTATATCTGAACGAAGAACAGCTTACCGAGCGGGAAAGTAGGCGCTTTTTGCATATCTATCATACGGTAGCTGTGCTTGTGTGCCTTAGCATTGCCAGCATATTGATGCTCACGGTGTTCAGACTACCACTATTTGGTGCACCGAACAACCCCGCAAGCAACGAAGTTGTAAAACGTTATATCGAAAAATGCGTGGAGGAAACTGGTGCGGTCAATTTTGTGACCGGCATGATTCTGGATTACCGTGCATTTGATACATTCGGTGAGTCCAGCGTGCTGTTTCTGGCAATCACCAGCGTGTTGATGCTGCTTTCGCGTGATAAAAACAACATTCATTATGAGGAGGATATCCAGACTGCACACGAACTTTATATTGAACGGGAGATGCAGGATGTGATTCTGCAAAAGGTGATTCTGATGGTCATGCCGTGCATTCTTCTCTTTGGGATCTATGTGGTGCTCAACGGACATATCTCACCGGGCGGCGGTTTTTCGGGGGGTGCAATCATGGGTGCGGGGTTGATTGTATATGGCGCTAGCTTTGGCATACCAGCTGTGCGAAAATTCTTTACCAAACGTACGTTTAAGGTAATTACAAGCACAGCGCTGCTGACCTACGCCTGCTCGAAGGCGTATGCATTTTTTACCGGGGCGAACAACCTACCCAGCGGAATCCCCCTTGGCGTTCCCGGCGCGCTCTTTAGCTCCGGTCTCATTTTTGTACTGGATCTGTGCGTGGGCGCAGTGGTCGCCTGCACGATGTACGGATTTTATGCGTTATTTGCAAGGGGGCGTCTATAAATGATGAAAGAACTGCTCAATCAGATGATTACTTACCGTTTTGAAATCGGGGCAATCGTACTGTTTGGTATCGGATTTATGAATCTGTTGCTGCAAAAAAACCTGATTAAAAAGATCATCGGATTCAACGTGATGGACAGCTCGGTGTTCTTGTTTCTGGCGTCTCAGGGATATATTGAGGGTCGTATCGCACCGGTTTTGGTGGGCACGAACATGAGCGCAAGCACGTATATTAATCCAATTCCGGCGGGATTGGTACTCACGGGTATCGTGGTATCGGTCAGCGTATCGGCATTTTTTCTGGCATTGGTCCAGCGGTTGTACAAGAAATATGGCACGGTTGAATTTGACGAGATCATGATGCTCATGAAAAAGGAGGCTGAATGATGCTACCCTGGTATCAGAACATCCCCTTTGCCTGTATCTTTTTGTGCATGATCACGGGCATTACCATGCCGCTGTACCGGCGTGGACGGTCGGCGCTGATTGCTACGGTTACCGTATCGCTGACGGTATTTGCGCTCTCCGTACTGTTGACTGTCATTTTGAATGAAAATGTGGAGCGGTTTACCTATAAAATGGGACATTTTTCTGCACCCTGGGGCAATGAGATTGCCGCAGGGCCATTGGAGGCAATGCTTGCGGCCATGTTTTCGCTGATTACGGCGCTGTCGCTGCTTGGCGGACAATCTGGAATTGAAAGCGATATACTGGAACCAAAGCAACCGTACTATTTTGTGATGATCAACATGTTGCTTGCCGCACTCATGGCGCTGACCTATACAAACGATATTTTCACGGGGTATGTGTTCATCGAGATTTCCACAATTGCTGCCTGCGCAATTGTCATGGCTCGAGACACCGCAAAAACCATAGCTGCAACCATCCGGTATTTAGTCATCAGTCTCTTGGGCAGCGGATTGTTTTTAATTGGCATTGTACTGCTGTATTGTATCACAGGGCATTTGCTGATGCCGCAGTTGCAGGAGAAAATCGTTGAGCTTTGGCAAACAGGCACGTATACGGAGCCGCTAACTGTGGTGGTGGGTCTGATTACCGTAGGTATCGCGATTAAGTGCGCACTGTTTCCCTTCCATGCATGGCTGCCGCTGGCACATGGCGGCGCAACGACAAGCTCTAGCGCTATTCTTTCCGGACTGGTACTCAAGGGCTACATTATCTTACTCATCAAGCTGTTTTACAGCGTGTTTACCATCACGGTCGTTCATTCGCTCAAGATTATGAATGTGATGTTTGTGTTTGGCATCTGCGGGATGATCTTTGGTTCTATTGGTGCCATTCGGGAGGAACATATTAAGCGCATGCTTGCGTATTCGTCCATTGCGCAGATCGGCTATATTTTCCTTGGTATCGGCATGGGTGTGGGTGCTGGCATGGTTGCGGCATTTTTCCAGATTCTGGTGCATGCTGTTACCAAGCCACTGTTATTCGTTTGTGCAGGTCGACTCTCGGAGGTGCAGGGACATGAAAAGAGCTTGTATCGTCTGCGCGGTGCCGCCCGTACCGATCAACTGGCAGGCGTGGGCTTTTCCATTGGGGCGCTCAGCATGATTGGTATGCCACTGCTGGGCGGGTTTATGGCAAAGTGGTTCTTTGCAGATGCTGCACTGTACAATTCCATCATACTCTGGCCTGCACTCATTGCGTTGGCGCTGAGTACTGTACTTAATGCCATCTATTACATACCCGCTGTGATCGCACTATGGACGCCAAGCGGTTATATGGCTCAAACGTCTGTCAAACGGAACGGAAGCTTTGCGGTATCGGCTTGTGTGTTGTCCGTGTGCGTGGTTGCGTTGGGTATTTTCTGCACGCCAGTGATTCATGTAATTGAGCGCGGACTCCAACTACTGGGGGGGATGTGATTTCATGAGTTTTACGGACGGCCTGATGTTTTCTCTGGGATTCGATAGTGTCGGCGTGTTCTTTGCCACTTTGACGGCCACACTATTTTTGCTGACCGCGCTCTATACGCTTTCCTATGCGGAGCATGATGAACACCGCGGACGATTGTATCTCTTTTTGCTATTAACACTGCTGGCGTTGGTCGGATTGTCGGCAGCAAAGAACTTGCTGACGTTCTACCTGTTCTTTGAAGTACTCAGCATGGTTTCATTCCCGTTGGTGCTGCATACCGGTACCGAAGAAGCGCGCAGAGCCTCTGTCAAATACCTTGGGTTCTCCGTCTTTGGCGCGACGATGGCGCTGTTTGGCATGCTGCTATTGGGCAGGGATTGCATGCAGCCGTTCAGTGCGGGCGGAATGCAGCTCCCGGTAAGCACTCAATCCATTTGGGCGTTGCTGCTGATGACTGCTGGCTTTTGCTGTAAGGCGGGTTTGATTCC
>JAVVXB010000017.1:31710-38681 GCA_036651815.1 Clostridia bacterium | reverse complement strand
GCTACCGACAGCGCATCCGGAAGCGCCAGCTCCCGCAAGTGCGCTGCTTTCCGGCGTGATTACGAAAGCCGGTATGCTAGGGCTTATCCGCGTGTGCTACTTTGTGTTTGGGGTAGACGCGGTGCGCGGATCTTTTGCACAGACAGTCCTGTTGATACTGGCTTTGGCCACGATATTTGTTGGATCTATGTTGGCCTATCGCGAACAGATGCTCAAAAAACGCCTTGCCTATTCTAGCATAAGTCAACTATCCTATGTTGTTCTAGGAATTATGACGCTCAATGCGACGGGCTTGGTCGGCGCACTGATGCAGATTGCTTTTCACTCGGCGGCCAAGGTCGGACTGTTCCTATGTGCCGGTGCAATTATGCATCAGACCGGATATACGCGGGTCAGCCAACTCACGGGCATAGGGAAACGGATGCCTGGCGTCATGCTTTGCTTTACGGCATTCTCGCTTTCGCTTGTGGGCATTCCGCCCTTTGGGGGATTTGTGGCGAAATGGGGGCTGGGCATGGGTGTCTTACAGGAAAACAATTCCTTCAGCATAGCAGCGGTGGTGATGCTGCTTGTTTCCGCGCTGTTAACCGCGGGATACCTGTTTCCGATTATTGGGAATGCTTTTTTTGCGGGCGATCGAGCGACGATAGTATCCAACAAAACAGATTGGCGGATGCTTCTGCCGCTGGCGGTATTGGCGTTGTTTGTGTTGCTTGCCGGCGCGTTTCCAATGGGTCTTACCGGCCTATTCCATAAAATTTCCATGTGCCTGATCGGAGGTGCTGCATGATGCAGTCTTGGACAATGCTCGCTAGTATTGCGATTCCAATGCTCTGCGCGTTGCCTCTCTGCTGCAAATGTATGCAGCGGGTGAAGTTGCGTAACGCGTATGTACTCTGTACGGTACTTGTAACCAGCGTTCTTTCGTTGCTGAACATTGCTTTTCCTTCCGGCGATTCTCTTTCTCTTATAGAATTGACGGACGGGCTGACGCTGGCACTGCGTGTGGATGGTCTGTCCCGAGTGTATGGCGCTATCGTTGCTGTGCTCTGGCCGGCGACGACGTTGTACGCCTTAGATTATATGAAACATGAGCAGCATCTGAGCCGTTTCTACGCGTTTTTTCTAATTTCCTATGGAGTAGCTATGGGAATTGCGTTTGCGGCAAACATCGTGACCCTGTATTTGTTCTTTGAGCTGCTGACACTTGCTACACTGCCACTTGTGATGCACAAGATGGACGATGAGGCGCGATATGCCGGAAAACGATACCTGATCTATTCCATGACGGGCGCTGCGCTGGGTTTTATTGCCATTGCGTTTCTGGTGCGGTATGGCCTTCCGTTGGATTTTACAATCGGCGGCGTGTTGGATGTGAGCAAGATTGCTGGGCATGAGACTGGGCTGCGTGTGGCGTACACGCTGGCGTTCTTTGGCTTTGGTGTCAAGGCCGCGCTGCTACCGATGTCCTTTTGGTTGCCGACGGTTTCTGTGGCGCCAACGCCAGTCACCGCGCTGCTGCACGCGGTTGCGGTGGTCAAGGCAGGTGCATTTGCCTGCATGCGGCTGACGTACTATTGCTTTGGAACAACGCTGATTGCGGGCACCGTCGCGCAGCACACCATCTTGCTGGCAACGGCGCTGACCATCATAATGGGATCGTTTTTGGCGCTACGAAATCGTCATCTGAAACGCCGCCTGGCCTGGTCCACCGTGGCAAACCTCAGCTATATCCTCTTTGGCACTGCGCTGATGACAAACGCAGGGCTGTTGGCAGCATGTCAGCACATGGTTTATCATGCCTTCATCAAAATCACTTTGTTCTTTGCTGTTGGCGCCATGATGACGAAAGCTAAGAAATCTTATCTTGATGAGATTGAGGGCTTGGCAAAGCGCATGCCTGTGACCTTTGCGTGCTTTGCGGTTGCGTCATTCGCGCTCATCGGCATTCCATCTCTGCCTGGCTTTTTTAGTAAGTGGGCGTTGGGGACTGCCGCCGTCGCCACGGGGACAACGCTTGGATTCATCGGCACTGGTGCACTGATGATCTCTGCAGTGTTGACTGCGTTGTATCTGGTTACGATTCTGATCCGCGCGTATTTTCCGGAAAATTGTGTGCTTGTGGTGGATGGGCCAGTTTATGAAACAAAGGCCATGAACGGTGTATTGATTTTCTGTGTGGCCGTCATTGTGTTGCTGGGTTTGTTTTCCGGCGGTGTACAGACGACCTTGATGAATTGGCTGATGGGAGGAATGGTGCTGTGAGTGTGCTGTTGTTCGTCTGCGTATTTCTGCCGATGCTGATGGCTCCGATTGCATGGCTGCTGGGAAGACGTTCCCACATGCTCATGGATGCATGCACCGTGGCTATATCACTGCTTGTGTTTGTCGGCGCGTGCGCTTGTGCGGCGAGGGGTGCGACCGCAGAGATCCCCGGTTTCTGCGGACTTGGCGTGCGCTTTCAAGTGGAAGGATTCCGGTCGGTGTTGTGGGTGCTTTGTGCGGCAGTATTCCCGCTTTCCGCGCTGTCTGCCCACGCATACTTTGTGGGCGGGGCAAACAACGGCCGTTATCAAGCGTTCTTTCTGCTCACATTTGGTGCGCTTATGGGCGTGTTTGCCTCCAACGATCTATTCACAACCTATGTGTTTTTCGAGATGATGTCACTTTCAAGTTGGGTGTGGATCGCCCAGAATGAAACCGATGAAAGCCGTAAGGCTGCCGATACCTATCTGGCCATTGCGGTCATCGGTGGACTGGTGATGCTATATGGCCTTTTTACGCTGCAACAGGAATTGGGAACGCTGATGTTTTCAGCACTCAGGGCACTGCGTGGGGCGTCTCTCGCCAATCCTAGGGTGTTGGTCGCGGGCTTTTGTCTATTGCTTGGATTCGGTGCAAAGGCCGGTATGTATCCGCTCCACATCTGGTTACCCAAAGCCCATCCGGTTGCGCCTGCGCCGGCTAGCGCGCTACTGTCCGGCATTCTGACCAAAGGCGGTATATTTGGCATTCTCATTTGCGTTTCCGGCTTGTATCAGGGCGATGTGCGTTTTGCATTGGTCATTCTCGTGCTGGGGATAGTCACCATGCTACTTGGTGCGCTGTTGGCGCTTGTTTCCAATGATCTCAAGCGTACGCTGGCCTGTTCCTCACTTTCACAGATCGGTTTTATCCTTGTTGCATGCGCATTAATTGGACTGGGAAAGGAGACGACATCCGCGGCGGGGGGCGCGGTGTTGCACATGGTTAATCATGCGTTCATCAAACTCATTTTGTTTGTATCGGCAGGTGCAATCTACAAGCGCAATCACACGCTGGATTTAAATCGGCTGCGTGGCGCGGGACGCGGGAATCTACCGCTGATGGCTTGCTTTATCGTAGGGAGCCTTTCCATTGCCGGTATTCCCGGCTTTGGCGGCTATGTGAGCAAGAGTCTCATTCATCAAGCGATTGTAGAAAACATGGCTGTGTCTGGCGCTCAGCTTTCGGCACTGCTTTCAGTGACAGAATGGTTGTTTCTGCTATCGGGCGGCATGACCCTTGCCTATATGGGTAAACTGTTCGTTCGCCTATTCGTGGAGAAAGGCGATTGCTGCCCGATTAAATTGGATACCGGCACTGCGCTGGCCATCGGCGTACCATCCGTACTGCTGTTGATTGCTGGGTTGATTCCAAATCGGACGTATGAACGGATTGCCAATGTCGCTGCGGACAGTCTTGGAGCAGGTCAACTTTCCGCGCGTTACTTTTCGATTGAAAGCTTACAGGGAGCAGCCATTTCCATCATCATCGGCGCACTGCTATATGTGCTTGTGGTGCGGCTGCTGCTGACGGATCGGAAAACCGGATACGATCGTGTTGTGCCAACACTGTTTTCCATTGAAAATAATATGTATCGTCCATTGTTACAAGGATTTGCGTTTTTTGGAGCACTTGTAGCGCGGACTGTCTACTGTATGACCGATTGGACGGTGCTCCTAATGAAAAAAGTGTTGATGGTTGGTGCGTTCACGCGATGGAACCCTGGAAAAGATGATCACTTTGCCCACTATTCGCGTAAGTATGTTCAGTTTGGCCGTATTCCACAGACGTTAGCGTTTGAATTGATGCTCTTTGGCATTGGGGTCGTTATCACGCTGCTTTATCTGCTGATCTAGGGCGTGCTGCTTCAAGCAAACCTGTGATTTTGAGTGGATATTTGTCCGTACAAGTGGAGCATTCACAGGTTCATTGAACGTATATTTTGGGATTATGAGCGCGGAAATAGAATTTAAGAAACGAAATCGTTTTTATTGATTTTTGAAACGTGCTCAAACGTCAGAACCTGGGGTATCTGAAAATGATGGAATCATCAATGGGCAAAACAAATCATTCGTTCAGATGAACGGATGGGGGAACGGCTACAATTTTCTTAAAAAACTTATAATTATACGAAATATTATTCACTCAGCGGCCGCATTGTGCTATGATAAGCGATGCGGCCGCTTTTGCGCGCTGCGTTTAGCATATAACAACGAAGGAGATATCTTATGGGTGAGAGGGAGCGGACTGCTATGGAGAACGGTCCGGAGAAAAAGAAGAACCAAAGTGTGGATGGTTATACCGGCCAAGCGCTTACACTGATTGATAACGCACTGGATAACCATGAGTGGCGGCAAGAATGCTGCATCAACCTCATTCCGTCGGAGATGACGCAGTCCCGCGCGGTGCGGCTGCTTTGTTCGTCTGATCCGTCGTTTCGTTACGCCGAGCACAAGACGATCCATAATCATGAGGTGTTTTATTATCAAGGCACCGGTTTTATTGGCAAGGTAGAGGAACAGGTCGTTGCAGAGCTGAAACGTTTCCTCGGCTGTACGCAGGTTGAAGCGCGTGCACTGAGTGGACAGATGGCCAATGCAGCTACGTTTTCGGCGCTGATGAATTTAAAAAACAGTTCAAATCGAACGGTGGAAGCAAAGCGTCTTGGCTATGTACTGAACAATCATATCATTCGTGGGGGGCACCTGAGCGCGCAACCCATGGGTGCGCTGCACGATTGCATTGCTATCGACCCGGCGACGAAGAAACCGGCGGTGGTGAATTTTCCAGTTTGCGCGGATAATCTTTTCAAAGTCGATGTGGAAGCAACCAAGGAATTGATCGATCGGTATCGGCCGGAACTGATCATCTTTGGCAAATCCATGGTGCTCCATCGCGAACCTGTCGCTGAGATTGCGGGGTTTCTGAAGGAACAGAATTTGAACGCCGTCATCATGTATGATATGGCGCATGTTCTGGGGCTTGTGGGCGACTATTTTCAAAAACCATTTGCAGAGGGTGCAGACATCGTTACAGGATCAACCCATAAGACTTTCTTTGGCCCGCAGCGCGGCGTTATTGCCGTCAATACGGAAAATAATGAGCAGAACGCAGCATTATTTGCCTCGGTGCAATCCCGCGTGTTTCCCGGTAGCGTCAGTAACCATCACCTTGGCACGCTGCTTGGACTGCTGATGGCCACATATGAAATGAATTGCTTCAAAGAGGCCTATCAAAAGAACGTTATTCATAACGCCAAACATTTCGCGAAAGCGCTCAAGTCTGAAGGAGTGAACGTTGCGGGCGACGAGAAAATTTCCTATACGGAGACGCATCAGGTCATAATCAAGGTGGGCAGTGGAGCGGGCATGGAAATCGCTGAACGCATGGAACAAAACAACATCATTGTCAACCACCAGGCTACGCCGGACGAAACAGGCTTTAACGCTGCTGGTGCGCTGCGTACAGGCGTCGCTGAGATGACACGCTTTGGCTTTGGTGATGCGGAATTTGAGAAGCTTGCCTCGCTTATGGCGGACGTCATACTGCGTAACCGGGACGTTACCGCTGAAGTGAAAAAACTACGCAGCGGCTTTACGACTCTTCGCTATTGCTTTGACGATCAACAGACTTCCAAAGCGTTGGATTGCTTTGCACAACGCATCGGGTTATAAGAAACATTCATTCGTACAATCAATGGATGATTGGCACAAATAATGGGATCACTTGTATCTCGAAATATAGAACTTTAACGGCCAACTGCGAGGAGACTGCGTTTTTGATTTGCCACGTTGCTTTCAAACGATATGATATATGCAGCGGCTGCGTGGCGGTATATATAAAAACACAAAACAGCGCTTCCGTTTTCGGTGGCGCTGTTTTTGCAGGGCTAACGTCTACATTTCATGTGGGGAATGCTCAAAAGTATCGGTAAAAATGGCAGCGCAAAAAATGTGGGAGCGTAAAATATCGAAAAATATTGGGAGAGAATTATCCTGCGAATGATGCAATAAAACGTCGGCAATGGGTTGTTTGTGCTTTAAATTTTTCATTGTGTTGGCGGTTGAAAAGAACAAACAAAATAGTGCTAATCTATTTTTCTGATTTGGTATAGGAACAATTGCTTGATTCCGTTACTTTGGATGCAGCCGCCTGTGCCTGAGAAAGCTCGTGCCTTGCTGTGCTTAGTGAACACTGCAAATGTCGACGCGTGACGATTGCAATTTCCTCAGCATTGCGGTTAACCAGCAAGGTATAGATGAGCCTATGCGTACTGCAGTTTACCATGGATTTGTAGAAACCCTTGAAGCTATCTCTAGTAAAGGAATTGATTAAAGGCTGACTGATGACGGGGATCAGGCGTTCCAACGCACTATTGTGACACATTTTATATAACATGTTGTGAAAGGCAACATCCTTTTCTGCCGCAAGTTTCAAGGTATCATCGCACGAATCATCCGTAGCATGAAAACGTTGGCTGATTTCCTCCAACGATGCAAGTATGACTGCCATCTCGGCGATTTCTTCGTCAGTTGCACGTTCGGTGGCTAGAGCGGCAACCTGTGGCTCAATCAGATACCGAAGTTCCTCCAGCTCTGTCATCAAGGAGTCCTGCGCAACAAAACGCAGACCAAATGGGTCCTCACTAATGCCTGTCAAACTACGAA
>JAVVXB010000017.1:0-31700 GCA_036651815.1 Clostridia bacterium | reverse complement strand
CGAACAAAAGTACCATTTCCGCGGCGAATTTCCAAAATACCTGCGGAAACGAGAATTTTAATTGCTTCACGTACTGTACCCCGACTGACGTTGAACATGTCAGCGAATGTTTGCTCGTTTGGTATTCGACAACCCTGAGGAAACTGACCTGAAATAATCATCTGGGTTATTTCTTCAGCAACATTTGCAGAAAGCATTTTTTTATCATTCATCATATGAATCTCACTTTATTTGCCTCTTTTTTATGATTATATCTGCTTTACAGCGAAAGCACAAGGCCAAACGACATCTGATGTCCAACCTTAAATTGAATTGGGTTGATGGCTGCTGGCATCAAATAGCGCATGCAAAAGCAAATGATTTCTATTGACAGCCATGAAAAGGAGCAGTAATATAGACATAAGACGTAACACGTCCTATGTCAATCCATGCAATTCTAGGGAATCAAAAGAAAGCGGAGGGAAAAATGAATCGTTCTAAAATTTTGGCCGTGACATTGTCCGTTGCAATGGCCGCTATGCTGCTTGCCGGCTGTGCGCAACCGACTGCATCGAATGCGGAATCCGCAGCGCGCTCAAATGCTGCGGAGTCGGATTCTGTGAAACCGGAAATGGTTCTGAAGCTGGCAACTGGCGCAGCTGAAAGCGAAAATGCAACAACTTCAAACGGTGTATTCTGGACAACATTTCAAGATTATCTTAGTGAAAAGTCCAACGGGAAATATAAGCTTGATATCTTCTATAGTAGCCAGCTTGCAAGTAGCACAGAAGAGTATTTCAATGGACTTTTGGGCGGATCGTTTGACTTTATCACATGCAACATCAGTCAGATTGGTACATACACTACAGCTTTTGCACCGATCAATGCTCCATTCTTCTTTCCTTCGGAGGAAGGCGCACGCGAATTACTAACGAAAAGTCCATTCCGTGAAAAAATGAATGCACAATTTCTTGCAGATGCCAGTGTGAAACAGCTTGCGTATGTTCCGATGGGCTTCCGCATGCTCACCAGCAAGAAAAAGATGGTTCAGTCACCTGCCGATATGAAGGGACTTAAGCTCAGAACCATGGCGGATCCTTATCAGATTGCTGCATTCTCAGCACTGGGTGCCAACTGTACACCGACTCCTTATTCAGAACTGTTTACAGCTTTGCAACAGGGACTTGTGGATGCACAAGAGAGTCCCTATATCACCATTTGGGGACAGAAGATTTACGAAGTGCAGAATTATGTAACAGAAACTAAGCATAACTTTACTTCAACGCTTGCCGCATGCTCTGACGAGACATTTAATAGCTGGCCTGCAGATTTACAGCAACTTGTGCTGGAGGCCGCAGCGGTGGCTGAACAGGCAGCCTGGGATTCTGTTGGAAAATTTGCTGATGACGCCAAGGCAAAAGTTGCTGAGAAACTTGAGATTCGGGAATTATCTGCTGAAGAATTAAAGGCATTTCAGGATGTTGCATCGACTTCTTGGGATGTGATCAAGGCCGACTGCGGTGAAGCATATTTCAACGAAGCGGTTGCTGCCATGCAGGAAATCAACGAGAAACTTGAAAAATAAATCAAATGCATGAATAGTGACATGAAATTTTATACGGGCGAGGTTCATTCCTCGCCCGTATAAAAAAGTTGCGTAAAATGCAGCAAATCAGTGTCTTGAAGAAAGATGGGGGTTGGCGATATGAATGAAAAAAGCAAAAAGCTAATGAATGCACTAAACAATTTTGAAGAATATGCCGGAACCATACTGTTTATGTTCTTGACAGTATTGTGTACAGTCCAAGTTATTTCTAGGTATGTGTTTAACAGCTCGATTGTTTGGACAGAGGAACTTGCTAATATTGTCTATATTTGGTTGGCATATCTCGGGATGGCCGCTGCAACGCTCAAGCGTAAACACATCCGCATTGATGCAATTCTTTCCGTAGTACCCTTTAAAGTTAAACGGGTTATGTTGATTGTGTCCAACGTTGTCGTGTTTGGGTTTTGTGCTTATATTAACATTCCTTTGATCAAGGTGATTCAAACCATGATGAAGACCCATACCAAATCGGTTATTCTTGGGATTTCCAAGCCATTCACTTATGCAATTATCCCAATTTGTATGGTTCTCATTTGCATTCGTCTCGTCCAGGATACGATTGCATTGCTTAAAGAGAACGAAAAGACGCTCGGAGCCTCGGAAGCCACGATTGACTTTGGTGATGAGGAATCTGAGGAGAAGCTGCAAACGGAGGCAAAAGAGACAATTATGAAGGTGCTGGATCCGTTGAATGCAGCAAATGCCGAAACTGTGCCGCCACCGCAAGCCGATGCGCCGGCAAAGGAGGATAAGAAGTAATGGGAACTGTTATATTATTTGTTACCCTTGGAATCACACTGTTCATTGGTATCCCGGTTGGATTTTCACTGGTGTTGGCTGTGCTGGCTATGCTTGCTGTTGATCCCATCATGCCGGTAACTTATGTAGCGCAGACGATGTACTCTGGTCTCGACTCATTTACTTTGCTTTCCATGCCATTCTTTATATTAGCTGGCAGTATTATGGAGCAAGCAGGTATATCCAAACGGCTGGTGAATTTTGCGAATTCGCTGGTGGGCAACGTAACCGGTGGACTCGGTATTGTGACGGTTCTCGCTTGCTTGTTCTTTGGTGCAATATCTGGCTCTGCTGCAGCCACCGTGGCCTGCATCGGTGCCATTATGATTCCGCAGATGGTCAAGTATGGTTACAGCAAATACTATGCAACAGGACTTGTGGCCGTTGCCGGTGGACTAGGATTGCTCATACCGCCAAGTTACACAATGGTTGTCTATGGCGTGACGGTTGGTGAATCTATCGGCGATCTGTTCATTGCAGGCATTGGTCCTGGCATACTGGTTGCTGTTTTGCTCATTATCGTGAACTATGTCATGTGTAAAAAACGTGGTTACAGCGGATCCGGCCAGAGATTCAATTTGCGGAACGTTGGAAAGCAGCTTTGGGACGCAAAATGGGCACTGTTGATGCCAGTTATTATTCTTGGCGGCATTTACAGCGGCATTTTTTCTGCAACGGAGGCTGCCGTCGTATCGTGCGTGTATGGCATTATCATCGGTTTGTTCGTTTATAAACAGCTGACATTTAAAACCGTATGGACACTGTATCGCAAGAACGTTGTATTCCTTGGCGGCATGATATTCGTATTTGCTGCTGCGAAATCGCTTGGCGCTGTATTTTCCTATCTGGGCGTTAGTTCGACAGTCAGCAACTTCTTTACGGGCATCTCCACAAATTACTACGTGATCATAACCATCATCATTGGTATGCTGTTCATCATCGGCATGTTCCTGCAAACAACACCAGCTACGGTTATCTTTGCACCTGTCATGCTGACTGTGCTGAAGAGTGTCGGCATGGATCCAATTCACTTTGGCGTCATTATGACGATGGCATTTGCGCTTGGTAACGTAACGCCACCGGTTGCACAAAATTTATTTGTAGCTTCAAGCATGACCGGAATCAGCATGAACAAAATTGTCAAAGCTGCCCTGCCGTTCATTGGTGTTCTGATCATTGCGATGTTTATTATCGCTTTCGTGCCTGAGATTTCTATGTTCCTGCTGAAGTAATTGTGCTCAATGATTGTGATTGTATTTGTGTGATACCAGAAGAACAAGGAGAATAGCAATAATGCGCGAACTGACTGAAAGAGAAAATATGCTGCTGATGCTGGAAGGCCGGCAACCGGAATGGATTCCCAATTTTAGCGCCGCAGCAATGAACATCGAACCAGCCTGCTTGGCAAGAAAACTGAATCCAGCTACGGGGTATCTGGTTGACTTTTGCAGCGTGGATTTCACTAGTACCATCGATGGATACACACCCGCTCATACAAACGACGGCAATTTTGCTTTCAAGGATATTACAAAATGGAAGGAATATATGCCAAAGGTAGACCTTGATCGTGTGGACTGGGAACAGGATGCTAGGTCTGCGCTGTTCAATGCCAGATCGCTTTATGGTGAAATGAGCGAGGGAGAGAAGGTCATCAATTATACCACATCGAAACTCTGGGAAGAGATGCACTACGGCTTTGGCTTTGAGGAGGCGCTGTGTGCACTCGCGGAGGAGCCGGAAGCCTGTTATGATTTTCTGCAAGCAATGGCAGATTATCAGATAAAAGCGTTTCACAAGTTCTGTAAGTATTGCAAACCGGATCTTGGTATGTTGTTTGATCATATGGCAACGGCAACTGGCATGATGATGAGCCCTAAAACTTATCGGGAGATTATCAAGCCTGCACAGAAAAAGGTTTGTGATGCGCTCATTGAGGAAGGGGTCATGCCAGAAATTCATGTGGATGGCGATATCAGCGCGATACTTCCTGATTTGGCGGAGATAGGCATTAAGGCTATACAACCGTTCCAGATATTCAATGACATAGAAGGTGCAAAAGAAAGATATGGGATGAACTGCATTGGCGGGTGGGACTCCTTTGGCCCAGGCAACCAGCCAGACGCGGATGAGGCTGCCGCAAGGCAGTCCGTTCGGGATGCCATGGATCAATATGGCCCAACAAATCGATATGCCATCTTCCTCAGTGGTGTAACCAAACGAAATCCGGATAGAATGTTCTGGCTGAATGATGAAGCCAATCGTTATGGAAGAGCATTTTACCACAACCGGTGATTTGCTGTTCTTTGTAAAACTCGTATTTCGGGACATACAACAATAGCCATGAATGAAAGAAGATGGTAAAGGTATGATCATTTTATCCAGCTTGCGTTTTGATGAGCAGCAACTGCACAGCATCGATGCGGACATTATTCTATTTAACGGTGGTCACGGTGGAACGAAGGATAACCTAGGCCCATTTGATGGAAATTTGGACATCTGCACAGAAATACAAGCCAAGCAGGTGGAAGGCGTTATATGCCTAAGATACGCATTAACGCCAGCATTATTTCAGAAATTTCCCAATCTTAAGTGGATCCAGCTGATGAGTATCGGCTTTGACAAAATACCGAAAGAGGAAATCCTTAGCAGGAAAATTACGCTCACAAACGCGCGTGGATCTTCCAATATTCCGTTGGCTGAGGACGCTGTCTGCAAGCTACTGATGATGGCAAAAAACTATGATTTTTATATGCATAATCAGAAGGAACATTGCTGGAAAACCGGCGAAGCATCCATGGAACTCATGGGACGAAAAGCAGTTGTGCTTGGAGCTGGTGCCATTGGGCGTGAGGTGATTCAGCGATTTTCTGCACTCGGCATGGAGGTCAGCGCTTATGACATCTTTCCAACTGACTATCCACTGATTCGGAAGCTGTATCTAAATAGGCGTGAATTACTGGAAACATTGCACGAATACGACTGTATCGTTGCAACAATGCCTTTGACAAGAAAAACCGCCAATTTTATTGATGCGGAATTTCTGCGTTGCGTTAAAAACGGAGCATACCTGATAAACATTGCTCGCGGTGGACTCGTAGATATGGATGCTGTCTGCGCAGCACTTCGTTCAGGTAGGTTATGTAAGGCTGCGGTAGATGTTATGCCCACTGAGCCATTGCCTGCAAACAGTCCCTATTGGGATTGCGCGAACCTTTATATCACACCGCATCAGGCCTATAAGGGCGATCGCACCGTTGACAGACTGAAGGAGATTTCACTGGACAACATTCGGCGATATATCGCTCAACAACCCTTGAACTATGTTGTAAATCTAGAGAACGAGTAAGGACAGAGTTTCGCAATAATGAATAATGATCGGAGAAATAATATGAAAATAACGAGTGTAGACGTATTTGATTTCGCGCTGGATAAAACGTTAAAGACCTGTCAGCCTATTTGTATTCGCATTAATACGGATGAAGGAATCAGTGGCTTTGGTGAAGTTGGCGTAGCCTATGGAAAAGCACGCAATGCAGGCGTAGGAATTGCCATCGACTTTGCCAACGAGATTATTGGAAAAGATCCCTTGAAAAGCGAAGCAATTTTTGAGCATTTGTTTCGGAATACGTTCTGGGGCATGGGAGGAGGAACCGTCATCAATGGTGGCATGAGTGCGGTGGACATTGCTCTTTGGGATATTAAGGGTAAAGCATTGAACCAGCCTGTATGGCAGTTACTTGGTGGAAAGACGAATCAGAAGCTATGGACCTATGCCAGCCAAATTCAGTTTGATTGGGGATGTGAACATAAAAACCTTGTTCAGCCGGAAGCGTATGCGGAAGCAGCGCGCAAGGCCATGGCAGAAGGCTTCACTTGCATCAAAGTGGATCCGATTGGCGTGACAGATGCCGGCGTATGGGGCAGAGAGAATACGGATCCTGCTTGGCGTATGCGCGGACCGCTACCGAAGCATGTATTTGATCTGGCTGTTGCACGTGTACAGGCCATTCGCGATGTGAGCCCTGATCTGGGTATCGTTATTGAGCTTCATTCCTATACGGATACAACTTCAGCCGTTCAACTTGGTAAGGCTTTGTGCAACATGAACATTCTTTACTGCGAAGAACCAGTGCATCCGCTCAATGTGGAATCCATGCTTGAGATTCATAAAAAAATTGATATTCCGCTCGCTTCTGGCGAACGCATCTATACGCGCTACGGCTATCGTCCTTTCTTTGAAAAACGTGCGTTGCAGGTTATCCAGCCGGATGTTTGCCTGTGCGGTGGTATCAGTGAAATAAAAAAAATTAGCGATATGGCGTCTATCTACGATGTGCAGGTGCAAATTCATGTGTGTGGCGGTCCCATATCGACAGCTGCTGCTATGCAAGTTGAGAGCGTTATCCCCAACTTCCTGATTCATGAGCTTCACGAATGTGCCATCAAGCAGGAGATGCGCGATATTTGCAAATATGATTATCAGCCTGTTGACAGCTATCTGACCTGCCCGGATCTGCCAGGCATTGGACAGGAACTGACCGATGCGGCCATGGATAAAACACTAGTCAAAACGATCAAGTAGGCGAAAACCAATTTTTTCGCAAGGATCTATCACATTGAAACTGCCGTGCTACGTACAAACCGCATTCTTTTCAGAATTGTACTTGGCGCGGCAGTTTGCGTAAAGATTCCGGGGTATCTAATATGCGAGAACATTTTTAAAATAGCAAGAAGACTGCTGAGTGTTGCAGCAAAAATTAGTTTAATTCAGAATAAAAAACAAATGAAAGCAATCTTCATAACTTTATAGAATCTTTATAAATGTCCTTTATACTTTTGTGATACAAGAGAGGAGGACATTTTCAAGTGAACAATATATTGGAAACGCATAATTTATGCAAAAACTTCAAAAAACAAAAGGCGAATTATAATATTTCAATTGCGGTATCGGAAAATTCGATTTATGGGCTGCTTGGACCAAACGGTGCAGGAAAGTCCACGTTGTTGAAAATGTTGGCTGGAATGCTTATCCCAACTGCCGGAGAAGTTTTTTTTAACGGTAAACCATGGACTCGAAATGATTTGCTATCCATTGGCGCGCTGATCGAGACGCCGCCACTCTATGAAAATCTGACTGCTCACGAGAATTTAAAAGTACGTACCCTGTTATATGGGTTGCCAGACAGCCGCATTCAGGAAGTGCTGGAAACAGTGGCCCTCACCAACACCGGTAAAAAGAGAGCGGGGCAGTTTTCGATGGGCATGAAGCAACGGCTTGGGATTGCAGTGGCATTGCTGAACCATCCGAAACTACTGATATTAGATGAGCCAACCAATGGGCTGGATCCCATTGGCATCGGTGATTTGAGAGCATTGATTCGAACCTTCCCGCAACAGGGCATCACGGTGATTCTGTCTAGTCATATATTATCCGAGGTTGAACAAATCGCCGATCATGTTGGAATTATTGTAAACGGTGAGCTATGGTATCAGGAAAAAGCGAATGCGGCTGACGACTTGGAATCACTATTTATGGAGGTGATACGAAAGGCAGGTGAGCAAAGTGCATCACTTTTTACAATCTGAATGGCTCAAACAGAAGCATAGCTTCAACCTGATACTACCGTGGATAGCTCCGCTTTTTTCGATCTTGCTGGCATTGATGCTGATGGGTGGGAGATATCTGCAGGAAGGTGCTTACAACTGGTGGTATACGATGCTACTGCCAAGCTGCTGTACGTTGCTTTCAGCTTTTATGGTAGCGAAAGAGCGAAAAAAAAATCGTCATGGTTTATTTGGGATTGTAGTGCAAAAGGATAGACTTTGGCTTGTGCAGATTGTACTCTGCAGTTTGCTTTTGTTTGCGTCCTGCATGCTTTTTTTCGTTGGCGTAACACTCGGCGGATTGCTGTTTGAACAAACGATTAATATCGGAGCAAGTTTTTTTGCCAGCGTTTTACTGTTTGTCACCTTTGCATGGCAAATTCCATTATGGATGTTTGCAACGGAAAAAATCGGAATATTCGCGTCAATTCTATTAAGCTTGCTCTGTAATTTCGGTGTTGCGGTTGTATGTGCGGTAAAAAGTATTTGGTGGATTCCATTTTCCATTCCCGCTAGGCTAATGTGTGCCGTCATTGGGGTGCTGCCTAATGGGCTGAGCGCAGAGGCCGGCAGCGAAATCACGAATCCTGCTGTCATTTTACCGGGTGTCTTGATTGCTGCTGCGCTTTTGCTTGTGTTGACCGTAGCCACCACACGCTGGTTTCGAAAACAGGAGGCGTAGACATGAAATTATTGATGAGAATAATCAAATCAGACGGATACAAAGCTGTACACTCCACCTTGCTGTTGGTTCATCTGCTTGTGCCACTCTTTGGCTTGACCGTGTTTCTTGCCTATTATACTGTTTCTCCATGGAATGAAGCGCAGAAAATAGCCGCCTATTTACAAGTGGTAGCGATGGCATTTCCGCTGATAATTGGGATTGTAACGGTTATGGAATCAGAGCGGGAGAAGCAAGCAGGCGGCTGTCAAATGCTGCTGTCTGTTCCCGGTAAAAAAACGATTCCTCATTTTTCAAAGTTGACGGTCTTGCTATTGCTTGGGCTGCTATCTTCCATACTTGCCGTCCTTGGCTTCGGAATCTTTTTTATCTTAATGGGAAATGTTGAATTTTCTCTTTCACTGTATAGTAAGGCAACAATGTTGTTACTGCTAGGAAATCTGCCTTTGTATATGTTACAATACATCATAAGCTTTGCATGCAGTAAGGGTGTTGGGTTGAGTCTTGGGATCGTTGGCAGTCTGCTTTCCGCACTGTTTCTGACAGGACTTGGAGACCGGATTTGGCCATTTCTTCCTTGGAGCATAGCTGTACGGTTATGTAGCATGCTAGTGAATTGCGAGACAGGAAATGCTTCTTTCATCAATGATACGGAAGTTATGTCGGCGCTGGTCAATATTGTAATATCAACCGCTGCATTACTTTTGTTTTTGGTACTTTGGAGTGCCAAATGGGAGGGAAAAAGGAATGATTCGGAGTAAGTTACGTTTCAAATGGATCCCCACAAAGCGTTTTCGGTATCTTTTTTGTTGCTTGTGCGCTCGTAATCTGAGATTCATCTCCAGTGAACCCGAGAATTTTCGCTTGAGCTGACGAAAAATTTATTTGAAACTGAAAGGTTCGCTTTAAGAAGCACGCCCGGATAGCGGCTCAATCAATCCTCATGCTACAATCCACACGTATCAAATCGATGCAAGCAGGGGGGAATGGAGGAATTGAATGCCTCATATATTCGTCATCGATGATGAAATCGAGATTTGCAAGCTGATAGAACGTGTGCTTGTTAAGGACGGATACACTGTCACTACGAAAAATAGCGCCGCATACTTAACCGCGCAGGATTTTAAAGATTACGATCTTGTTCTGCTCGACGTGACGATGCCAGAACTGGATGGGTTTTCACTTTGCCGCAAAATTCGTAAGGATGTGGAATGTCCTATTCTGTTTTTGACTGCTAAAACAATGGAACAGGATATCGTGGATGGTTTTTCGTTTGGCGCGGATGATTATATCAAAAAACCATTTAATCTCTCAGAACTGCGGGCAAGGGTGGCGGCGCATCTGCGGAGGGAGCACCGGGAACACCACCAAACGCTTTCGCTGGGTGTATTTCGATTTGACTTGTCCGCAAAGACAATTGCTGCTGATGGCACACTGATTCCACTGACCAAGAGCGAATATGCCATCTGTGAATTTTTAGTGCGCAATCGGGGTCAGGTGTTTTCACTGGATTATATTCTGGAGTCGGTATTCGGATTTGACTCGGAGAGCGATGTCAATGCCATTCGGGTGCATATTAAAAATATTCGCAGCAAATTTCCGAAGTGTGTGGAGTGTCCCATTGAAACGGTTTGGGGGGTAGGGTACAAGTGGAACTGAAGAGCAGAAAACGAATCAGGCTATATATGCTATTTTTGCGATATTTGACGGTTTTCTGTTGCCTTACGATTTTACTCATCGCGATGATTGGATTGAGCTTTTATATTGCAATGGAAAGCGGTGCGATTCTACCGGCAAATGATGCAGAGCGAAACCTCAAACAAGCGGAGAAACAACTGATCGAAAGCAAACCTTTTGATGCGTCGATAATCCCGTTTCCCAGTGTCTATGCCTTGTTTGACCATAACGATCAGCTGATAAGCGACAACATGACGGATGAAGAACTACGGCAAGCAACGGACTTTTTGAAGGAAAAACAAAAAACATCCCCAGGCCGTTATCTGCGCATTGATCGCGCGGAAGAAACATGCATCATTCAATATGATATACTGGCACATTTTTCATCGCCTATCCTACACAAATGGTTTCCAAAACCCGAGACGATTTCGATTGCCTTATTTTTTCTGGCCTTTTTTTCGCTGGCGGGTGTCATTGCCGTACTGTTTGGGAAAAAGCTGGGTAGAGAGCTGTCCCCACTGATTTTGGCGACCGATGCAATCAAACGGCAAGAACTGGATTTTATAATTTTGCCTACACACATTCAGGAGTTCCATACAATTTTGGAGTCCATCGAGGATATGAAAACTGCACTTGAGGGTTCACTTAATCAACAATGGAACGCCGAACAAAGCCGAAAGGCAAGAATCTCTGTTATTACCCATGATATTAAAACGCCCTTAACGATTATTAAAGGCAATACCGAACTAATGCTGGAGGCAGATTCCCCGCAGATAGACAAGGGATTGCTGGAGGCAATCCACATAAGCTCCGATAAAATTGAGCAATATCTCGCCCAGCTAATGGCTGCTGCAAAAGCGGAAAGCGCTGTGGATTTTGATCCGAAACCGTTTTCAGTAGGCGACATGCTTTCGGAAATCGAATGGCAGGCAAAGGCGCTTTGCCTTTCGAAAAACATGACATTGACCATGGAGAAGAAATTGCTGCCCGAGAACTTCTGTGGAGACCAGATGCTAATGATCCGTGCGGTTTTAAACATTCTTACAAATGCAATCGAATGGTCACCGCCGCTCGGGCATATTGATCTCACGGTTGGTGCGACGGCGGATATGCTTACGTTTACTGTAACTGATAGCGGCAGCGGGTTTTCTGCGAAGAGTCTTCAGAATGCAACCCAGAAGTTTTATACGGAACACAGGGTACGCGATGGCCGGCATTACGGTCTTGGACTTTTCATCGCTCAATCCGCAGCAGATAACCATCATGGGCGGCTGTATCTTGCAAATAAAACGAATGGAAGCGGCGCTGTTGTTACACTGACAATTCGCCGCTACACATGATTGTATCGATCGAGGGCGCAAAATCTCTTAATCATCATTTCCTGCAATATCCTAAAAATCAACAGAATAAAGCAGGTATTCGTGCGTTTGCAAAGGATTCACCTTGCTGAGCGAAGATTCGCGTGCTATCATAAACGGAAGCTTGATTTAAACGTGCAGGCATGGTTATCCGCTATAAAAAACCATGGAAATTATTGATTGATAAACACATGAAAAAAGTTCGGCAGAAGGCTGCCACCATTGATTTGAATTTGGTCATGAAGCACGGGAATAATCAAAATGTCAATACTGGAATCCGCCCCAATATATGCAACGCCATGTCGTGCGATACTAACGACATTATGGAAACGCTGCCGGACGCCTAAACAGGTGATGACGTCGCAAATTTAACGGATGACGGGAGAACATGGTAATGAATAGTATTCTTCATTTGAAATACGCGGTTGAAATCGAAAAGGCGGGCTCCTTTTCAAAAGCGGCTGAAAACTTGTATATGGGACAACCACATTTGAGCAAAGCGATACGTGAGCTCGAGGAGTCAATCGGTATTGAAATTTTTAAGCGTTCATCAAAAGGTGTTGTTCCGACTGAACAGGGCAAGGAGTTTTTAACATATGCCAAAAGTATTATTGCCCAAATTGATGAAATGGAAAATCTCTATAAAAAAATACCAACGAAAAAGCAGAGCTTTGATATTTCGGTTCCGCGGGCAAGCGACATTTCTCATATGTTTGCCGAATTCGTAAAATCATTAGAGCTGTCGCAGAATACAAGCATTCATTACCGCGAGACAAATTCTGTTAAGGCCATTAAAAATGTTGCGGATAGTATCAGCAATCTCGCCATTGTGCGTTATCAGACCGTATATGAGCCGTATTTTCTGAGTTGTTTAAAAGAAAGAGAGCTTCTTTACCGTGAAATATGGGAATTTGAATACCTTGCGTTGATGTCCTCGGAGCATCCGCTTAGCGGTTGTAAGGTCATTGATCCCCATGAACTGGGAAAATACACGGAGATTATGCTCGGGGATACCACCGTTCCATCGCTACCCATTGCACAGGTACGCGAGCAAGCTGCTTTGAACGAGAAAAAGAAACATATTGCGGTTTATGAACGCGGTAGCCAGCTTGAACTGCTTTCCAGAATTCACACAACGTTCTTGTTGAGCTCGCCGGTGCCGAAGGACGTGTTAGATCGCTTCTCACTTGTTCAAATCCCTTGTAAAATCTCTAAGAATAAATATAAGGATATTCTGGTGTATCGGGAAAACTATAAATTGAGTGAGAACGACGAGCTATTTTTAATAGGAATTGATGATATGGTTAAGAAAACCGGTCAGTGAAGACCCGATTTGCATAAATAGATAATGGTATATCGATAAATGGATATCGATATACCATTATCGTATCTACCCAATTTCTAATTTACGAAGCATAATAAGTCATATCATAAAAGCAAGGAGAAAACAACAATGTCAAGATTCACTTTGCCCAGAGACTTGTATCATGGAAAGGGTGCTCTCGTAGCACTTAAATCATTCAAGGGGAAAAAGGCAATTGTATGTGTCGGCGGCGGCAGCATGAGAAAATTCGGCTTTCTTGATAAAGCGGTTAGCTATCTGAAAGAAGCGGGAATGGAAGTTCAGCTGATTGAAAATATAGAACCGGATCCTTCGGTTGAAACCGTTATGAAGGGTGCTGCTATCATGCAGAAATTTCAGCCGGACTGGATTATTGCAATGGGCGGTGGTTCTCCGATCGATGCTGCGAAAGCCATGTGGATCAAGTATGAGTATCCTGAAATCACCTTCGAAGAAATGTGCAAGGTATTTGGAATTCCCAGCTTGCGGCATAAGGCTCATTTTTGCGCAATCTCTTCCACCTCGGGTACGGCGACAGAAGTTACCGCATTTTCAATCATCACCGATTACACAAATGGTATCAAATATCCAATCGCTGATTTTGAAATCACCCCGGATGTTGCGATCGTAGATCCTGACCTTGCTGAGACAATGCCCAAGAAGCTCGTTGCTCATACAGGGATGGATGCAATGACCCATGCAGTTGAAGCATATGTTTCAACCGCAAACTGCGATTTTACAGATCCGTTAGCCATTCATTCGATTGAAATGATCTTGAAAGATCTCATTCCATCCTATAATGGGGATATGGCAGCGCGTGATAGAATGCATAACGCACAATGCCTCGCCGGTATGGCGTTTTCAAATGCGCTGCTCGGCATTGTTCATTCGATGGCGCACAAAACGGGCGCAGCCTTTCAGGATTGCGGCGCACACATCATTCACGGAGCGGCAAATGCCATGTATCTTCCGAAGGTGATTGCGTTTAATGCAAAGGATCCGACTGCGAAGAAGCGTTACGGTGTTATCGTAGATTATATGGGCATCTGTGACAAAAAAGTGAGCGATGACGAGAAGGTTTCCGCTTTGATTCAATATCTAAGAGATATGAACGATGCGCTGAAGATCCCCCATTGCATAAAGAATTATGGTGCTGATAGTTTCCCCACCGAAAGCGGATTTGTTCCGGAAAATGTATTTATGGAAAGACTGCCTGAGATTGCAAAGAATGCACTTGCAGATGCTTGCACCGGATCGAACCCCCGCCAGCCCAGTGTTGACGAAATGAAAAAGTTGCTGGAATGTTGCTACTTTGATACAGAAGTGGATTTCTGATCAAAGCTCTGCCATGGATGACGGTGCAGAGCGAACGCCATCTACCGATAACGGTATATCGATAAAAGAATATCGATATACCGTTTTTGTATCGTCTCAATCTGTTTAAATTACAGTACAATAATATGGTAAAAAAACGAGGAGGAAGCAGCATGAGTACAAATATATCAACGCAAACATTGCAGCGTCTGCCACTCTATCTGAATTTTTTGAAAGAAAAGAAAAAATCAAAAGCAGTCAATATTTCTTCAAGTGCCATTGCGGAGGAACTAGGACTTGTTGATATTCAAGTACGGAAGGATCTGGCATCCGTAAGCAATGGCGGAAAACCCAAGGTTGGTTATATCATTGAAAATTTGATCATCGATATTAAAATTGCGCTTGGGTACGATAACACAAATGACGCGGTGCTGATTGGCGCAGGCAATCTCGGGAAAGCACTTTTGTCATATGAAGGGTTCAGTGAATATGGACTGAATATCGTTGCTGCATTCGATACCAACGCTGGTGTTATCAATGAAATTGTCAACGGGAAACTAATCCTGCAAGTTGATAAATTGAAAAACTTATGTCAAAGAATGAAAATTCACATTGGAATCATAACAGTTCCGGCAGAATGTGCACAATCGGTTTGCAATATGCTGGTTGAAAGCGGTGTGGTTGCGATTTGGAACTTTGCTCCAACGCATTTGAAAGCACCGGAAAACATTATGATAAAGAGTGAAAACATGGCTGCATCGCTTGCAGTACTGTCCAAACATCTTACAGAAAAAATATTCAGTGATCAGGAGGATAATACAGATGGAAACAATGATGAAACGCGATAGTATCGATAGCGTTGAAAAACTGGAGAACGCACTAACAAGACTAAAGACCGTGCAGAAGATCTACTCTACGTATACACAGGAACAAGTTGACAAAATTTTTCTTTCTGCGGCGAGTGCTGCAAATAAGGCAAGGATTCCGCTGGCAAAGATGGCGGTTGAAGAGACCGGCATGGGTGTTGTTGAGGATAAAGTTATCAAAAATCACTATGCTGCCGAGTATATCTATAACGCATACAAAAACACAAGAACCTGTGGCGTAATCGAGGAGGACAAAGCATACGGAATCAAGAAGATCGCTGAACCAATTGGGGTTATTGCGGCGGTCATTCCAACCACAAATCCAACATCAACTGCAATATTCAAAACGCTGCTTGCGCTTAAAACTAGAAATGCCATCATCATCAGCCCTCATCCCCGCGCGAAAAACAGTACGATAGAAGCGGCGCGAATCGTCCTTGAGGCTGCTGTTTCGGCAGGCGCACCTGAGGGAATCATCGATTGGGTAGATGTTCCAACCCTTGAAATGACAAATCTTGTTATGAAGGAATCCGATATTATTCTTGCTACTGGCGGCCCAGGGATGGTGAAGGCGGCGTATTCCAGCGGAAAACCTGCAATTGGCGTCGGACCCGGGAACACACCCGCAGTAATCGATGACAGTGCGGATATCCTGCTTGCGGTAAACTCAATTATTCACTCCAAAACATTTGATAATGGGATGATCTGCGCCTCGGAGCAGTCGGTGATTGTACTTGCAAGCATATACGAGCAGGTGAAAAAAGAATTCCTTGACAGAGGCTGCTATGTTCTAAACAAAGTCGAGACTGAAAAAGTACGGAAAACCATTATCATTAACGGCTCTCTGAATGCAAAGATTGTTGGTCAATCTGCATATACGATTGCGGAGTTTTCTGGCATCAAAGTTCCGAAGAATGCAAAAATTCTGATCGGTGAGGTCGAAAGTGTTGAGCTTTCTGAAGAATTTGCGCACGAGAAACTTTCACCTGTTCTTGCTATGTATCGGGCGAAGGACTTCGAGGAAGCGATAGAAAAGGCGGAGCACCTGATTGCCGATGGCGGTTACGGCCATACTTCATCCGTTTATCTCAATGCGGTTACTGAAACTGCAAAGCTTGCCGCGTTCTCGGAGCGCATGAAGACCTGCCGCATACTTGTCAACACGCCTTCCTCGCACGGCGGAATTGGTGATCTTTACAACTTCAAACTTACGCCGTCTCTCACGCTTGGGTGCGGTTCCTGGGGCGGCAACAGTGTGTCCGAAAACGTGGGTGTGAAGCACCTGTTAAACATTAAAACCGTTGCCGAGAGGAGAGAGAACATGCTGTGGTTTAGAACACCTCAGAAGGTATACATGAAAAAAGGGTGCTTGCCCGTCGCACTGGATGAGCTGAAAGCGGTTATGGGCAAGAAAAAGGCTTTTGTTGTAACGGACAGTTTCCTTTATAATAATGGATACACAAAACCGATTACCGATAAGCTTGACGAGATGGGAATTACCCATACGACATTTTACCATGTGGCGCCCGATCCCACGCTTGCCTGTGCAACCGAAGGTGCTGCTCAAATGTGCGCTTTTGCACCCGATACAATTATCGCCTTGGGCGGCGGTTCCGCCATGGATGCGGCAAAAATCATGTGGGTCATGTATGAGCATCCAGAAGCAGACTTTATGGATATGGCGATGCGCTTTGTCGATATTCGCAAGCGTA
This sequence comes from Clostridia bacterium, assembly GCA_036651815.1. Lineage (GTDB taxonomy): Bacteria > Bacillota > Clostridia > Christensenellales > CAG-138 > JAVVXB01. The sequence goes on along the minus strand of JAVVXB010000017.1, from coordinate 14,762 downwards.
TTTACACCTTTCCAAAGATGGGTGAGAAGGCTTACTTCATTGCAATCCCGACTTCTGCGGGGACAGGATCCGAGGTAACACCGTTTGCGGTGATCACTGACGAAAAAACGGGCGTTAAGTATCCGCTTGCCGACTATGAACTGATGCCAAACATGGCGATTATCGATGCGGATATGCATATGACTGCGCCCAAGGGGCTTACCAGTGCGTCCGGCATTGACGCCGTTACCCACGCGCTTGAAGCATATGCGGCTATGTTGGCAACTGATTTTACCGATGGGCTTGCGCTACGTTCACTTAAAGTGATATTTGAATATTTGCCGCGCGCATACGACAATGGTCCGAATGATCCGGAAGCGCGTGAAAAAATGGCCAATGCCGCAACGATGGCGGGAATGGCGTTTGCAAATGCATTCCTTGGCGTGTGCCATTCAATGGCACATAAACTGGGTGCATTCCATCATCTTCCACATGGCGTTGCCAATGCGTTGATGATCGACGAGGTTCTCCATTTCAATTCGGCAGAGATTCCAACAAAAATGGGGACTTTTTCACAGTATGATCACCCGCATACGCTTGCACGCTATGCCGAGATTGCCGATTATCTTGACATAAAAGGGGAAAATGATTCCGAGAAACTTGAAAATCTAATCAAAGCGATCGATGAGTTGAAAGAAAGAGTCGGTATCAAAAAGACGATTCAGGATTATGGTATTGATGAAAAGGACTTTCTCAACCGTCTTGATGCGATGGTTGAGCAGGCGTTCGATGATCAGTGCACTGGCGCCAACCCGCGCTATCCACTTATGAGCGAAATCAAACAGATGTATCTCAACGCTTATTACGGCACAAAAATCAAAGTGTAAGGAGAAAACGAAGATGAAACTTGATGAGATTATTGCTGTACGGCCCACAAAAACTATCTATCGCGATGGAGATAAAGCAATCAAAGCATTCAACAGTGGCTATTCAAAGGCCGATATTCTTAATGAAGCTTTGAATCATGCGCGTGTCGAAGAAACGGCGTTGAACATCCCAAAAATTCTTGAGGTAACCAAAATCGAAGATAGATGGGCAATTATCACGGAATTTATCGAAGGAAAAACGTTGGCGCAGCTTATGGAGGATCATCCGGAAAAATACGATGAATTCTTGGAGCGTTTTGTGGATCTGCAGATGACGGTGCATGCACAGAAAGCGCCTCTTCTGAATAGACTCAAGGATAAAATGAATCGAAAAATCAGCCAGACAAATCTGGACGCAACAACGCGATATGATTTACATACGCGCCTTGAAGGCATGCCCAATAACGCCAAGGTTTGTCACGGAGATTTCAACCCTTCCAACATCATCATAACGTCCGACGAAACTCCGTATATTCTGGACTGGGCTCATGCGACCCAAGGGAATGCAAGCGCCGACGTGGCAAGGACTTACTTGATTTTCTGCCTGAATGGCAATGCTGAGAGCGCAAAAAAATATCTAGATCTTTTCTGCAAAAAAAGCGATACGGCAAAGCAATATGTTCAAAAATGGATGCCTATTGTTGCGGCTTCGCAATCTGTCAAGGGGAACGAAAAAGAACGCGAATTTCTGCTTTCATGGGTGGGCGTTGTTGATTTTGAGTAATCATATGGATGCGCTAAAAAGTCGCGTTGGTCAAACGAATATCAGTATTTGAAATGAAACAGCGAAACCAAAGCAGAGCAGAGAACCAAAATTCTCAGCCCTGCTTATTTTTATGGTAAATTGGGTCGGGTGGAATCTATACCGCATAGTGGACAGAGAGCGAAGCGGTAAACGGGTGAAACGAATCAGCAAAAGGGATGATGATGGCGATTTTGCCCAATCCTTTATTCTATGCAAACGCCAAAAGAAGGCAAAAAACGGAGCAAATTGTTGACAGTCGGCAGTGACCAGACCGTTACCGACTTGTTTGTAAAACAACTGCAGTGAAGCCGGATATTAAGGGCGGCAAAGCGCGTTCATTTATCGTGGGTGTTACTTTTATTCAGGCATTCGGCTACCAAAGAATACGGAAAGATAAGCATGATTCACGCAGATCGGTTGACGGGACAGTGTCATCATTGATAAAATGATTATTAGATCAATATGTCGTGCGATGATCATCCTCAAAAAGTTGAGGATCAAAAGGAGTTGATCGAAATGGCGCTTAAAAACGATGTACTGCGGTTGCTGGAAGAGCATCGAGGAGAAAGCATTTCGGGTCAAGAAATTGCTGGATTGTTTGGCGTTTCGCGTAATGCTGTATGGAAAGTGATGTGCGCGCTTAAGAAAAGCGGGTATCAAATAGCTTCTGTTAACAATAAAGGGTATACACTTGCGGAAGATAATGATCAGATTTCGCCAGAAGGCATTGCGTTCTATCTGTCGCCGGCGTATTGTGCGCTGGAGATTTGTGCGTTTGATACGATTGACTCAACCAACAGCGAGGCCAAGCGTAGGATTGCAGCAGGGCTTGCCGAAACGCTACTGGTTGTAGCCGGCTGTCAGACCTCAGGGCGGGGTAGGCGTGGCCGCAGTTTTTATTCTCCTGCGGACACTGGTATCTATATGACGCTCGCGTTTCATGTACGTTCCCGTATCGAGGATGTAATTCGATTGACGGCTGCGGCCGCAGTGGCTGTTGTGCGTGCCATCGAACGGCTAACCATGCTTCATCCTGAGATCAAGTGGGTAAACGATATATATCTCAATCATCGAAAAATCTGCGGTATTTTAACCGAGGGAGTGACTGATTTTGAAGCTGGTACCGTAGACCACGTTCTCATCGGTATTGGATTGAATGTGAGTACCAAAATTTTTCCTGCAGAGATTCAAACCATAGCCGCTTCGCTGAATACGGATGAAATCCCACGAAACCGCTGGATTGCTGAGATCACAAATGCATTGCTGGCGCTCATCGAAGCACCGGATAATGGCGCATTTATGAATGATTATCGTCGATGCTCCTTGGTGATTGGTAAACGGATTATTTACACACGCGGAGAAACGGCCATCAGTGCAGAAGCAATTGGAATCGACGACGATGGTGGTCTGATGGTGCGACATGATGACGGTACAACGGCTACACTAAAGAGCGGTGAAATCACGCTGCGCTTGCAAGAGCAACTCTGATAACCAAAAACGACTTTGACAAATGATGCAGCCAAGGCCGTTTTCTATCGCAGATTGAGGATGAACGATGGTGTTTATCCTTTTTTGATGGAGCTCAGTTGAACATATGGTTCAAGTCGTTTGGTCATAAAAATCGCAAGGGCAATCTTAACCGCATCCGGAATCAGGAACGGAACAACACACCAGGAAAGTGCAGCCGCTAAACCAATTGGCCCGGTTGTACGGGCATAGACCCAGAGGAACCAAGCGGTTCCAAACGCATAGCAAACGATCAATCCACTAAACATGGCAATGGCCATAACGAATATGCTGCGTCCCCATTTGTGCAGAATTAGGCCAGAGACGACGCAAGAGAATATGAAGCCAATCAGATATCCACCCGTGGTACCAAGGAGCCTGCCAAAGCCTCCGGAAAATCCGGAAAATATGGGGATGCCGATGGCGCCGAGCAGCAAATATACCAAAACCGTAAGGGTGGCACGTTTACCCCCGAGCAGACCGACCGCAGCAAAAATTGCAAAGGTTTGCAGTGTAAATGGAACGGTGAAAGGAATCGAAATCCAAGCACAGACGGCAATTAATGCTACGAACAATGCCATATAGACAAGAACCTTTGTGCGATTATTGATTGGATGTGTGGGCTCAGCCATAATGATTTCCTCCGTGCGATACTGAAATAATCATAGAATAGCGCACGAATGGAATAATGTCAACCATATAATATTAATGGGTGACATTAATCGTGAATGAGTAATGATTCGAACCCGGAAGAAAAAGTTTCTACGCCATTCTGATCCGTCCACATGGCTTCAACACCATCCAGCGATTCAATCATGGTGCGTCCATCGGAAAGCGGCATATTGAACAATGCGGTGGATAGCGCGTCCGCTTTGCCAGAATCATCGCAGAGGATGGAAACGGAAACGAAGTAATCCGCAGGCATAAGCGTTTCGGGATCGATGATGTGATGGTATTGCTGTCCGTTTACTGTGTAATAACGCTGATAACTGCCGCTGGTAACAAGATTGAGATTGGTCAAGGCGACGGTGCAGAGATTACTTTGCATATCCGGGGATTGGACGCCAACCTTCCATGGCGTTCCGTCTCCACGCAGACCAATGCCGCATACATTGCCGCCGATGCTGAGCAGCAGGTGCTGTACGCCTTCTGCACGCAGCTTGTCAATCACCAATTGCGCTGCGTAACCCTTTGCGATTGCGCCAACGTCCAGCTGCATAGTTGGATCAGCTAGATAGACCGTGGAAGCATCCCGGTCGATGATGAGATGATCTATGTTGGTGTGGGCGTTTGCGGCTTTCAGATCCGCTATGGGCGGCAGGGCGGCATTGACAGGATCATCAATGCCTGCCTCACGGTAGTTGTGCCAGATCTGCAGAACACTGCCAAGAGCAACGTTCATTTTCCCGCCGGTGAACGTATACATTTTTTTCGCGTAATCGAGGAGATCGAGGATTTGCTTATCCACCTTAACTGGACGGATGCCAGCGTTATCGTTGATCGTTTTAAGATTATGGATGCCCGGATAATCGTTGTAGATATCAAAAAGCTGATGATGGTTTAGCAGCTGGGCGTGGATATTATCGACGATTGCAGAAGCGGTTGCCTCGGTTTCTGCATAAACGACGATACGGGTGACCGTGTCGAATACATCCAAGAAACTTCCTTCATAGCGGGAGAGTTTTTCGGTTGAATCGGGTTCTGTCACCTTGACCGTGTTGCATCCGGTACAGAACATAAATAGAAGAATGACGGCAGTCAATAAGGAAAAGAACTGTTTCACGGTTGCCACCTTTGCATTAAATAATAGAAGAAGCCCGAAACATTATGGCACGTTTCGGGCTTTTCTTCAACCCTATTGCAGCACTTTTTGAGGCGCTGATAGAAAGAGCTTTGTAAATGAATGGATAGTTTCTGATGTAAAAATACTCAAATTATTTTGCGTTGGCTACGGCCTTGGCAACAACATCCATAAATTCACCAATATGGACGGTCACGGAAGCGATGAGGTCCGCATCGGCGGCTAGACCCTGGTCGTTCATGGCAATGCCTTTTACTTCATCGGCGGTCTTGCCGACACAGTATGCTGCAAACGCAGCCGCCTGTTCATTCCATTCTTTGCCGATGGCAGAAGCTTTGGCCATGCCATAGGCTGCGCCAAGTTCGTTCTTGGTCTTGACTTCTGCGGTGAGATCACTCGTGATTGCGCCGGCCTTATCGAAGTTGACATTCGCCTGAGACGCATCAATGATGCAGCTGGTGATTTTTCCGTTGGCATCCACAGTAACAACGGCATAAGTAGAATAAGCCTGGGCAAGGCCATCAGCATCTTTTGCAACATCCAGAGATTTACGCATGTTGGTTATTACACCAAGACCCAGCTTGTCACCGGACATTGCGTCCGTCTCGGCTGCATACTCAACAGCCTTGGCGATGGCGTTAAGATAACCCGCGATGGAAATGGTGCAGGATGCAGCCAGATCGGCATCAGCAGGCGCGGTGGTTTCAGTCATAGCAATGCCCTTGACTTGATCAATGGTCTTGCCGACACAGTATGCCGCAAGCGCATCAATCTGTTCATTCCATTCTTTACCGATTGCGGATGCTTTTGCCATACCATAGTTGGCACCAAGCTCCTGCTTGGAAGGGAATAGTGTGGCAACGTCAGTGGTCAGCTTACCGTCTTTGTTAAAGCCGATGGCGGTTTGCGCAGAATCAATGTTGCAGCGGGAGATGACACCATTTACATCGACGCTGACAGCAACGATCATGGAGTCAGCCTGCGCCTTTCCATCTTTTTCGCCGGCGGCAACAGATTTATCAACGGTTGTAATCACTGCCAAACCGGTTTTTTGTCCACCTGCAGCGGGGGCTTCAGTGGGTTCGACTACAGGCACTTCCGTAGCGACGGGCACATCCGTAGTGGCGGGTGCTTCGGTAGCGGTGGGTGTTTCCGTTGCGGGCGCAGTGGTGCAACCGGCAAATGTGGCAGTCACCATGGCCAGACATAATACAAGCGTGATCAGTTTTTTCATGAGATCCTCCTACAGATAAATTAAGTTTGATTTATCTTAAAACAGCGTTTTATGCTGATTTTAAGCATTGAGCAAAGCCCGCACGAATGCGATTGCCGCATTGACTGCCTTGGTCACGGCTGTGGAGCTGATGGTCGCGCCGCTGACAGAGTCGATCATCGAATCCGCACCTTCGATCACTTCGACTACGGTGGTCGCGGACGAAGTGGCATCCGAGCCTACTTCGCCTGCAGCATTTGCCGGCAGACCAGCTGTGGTCGTGACGCTGGCGGTAGCTTCTACGGTTGCTGAACTTGCAGCATCGAAATTTGTTTTATGATCATCGTCCTCCTGATCATCGTCCTCACTATCCTCGTCATTCTTGTGCTTTGTGTCATCACAGCTGCTTGCGGAGACGATGGCGGGCGCTGTCGGTGCGTCGCCAGCATCAGCAGTCCAGTCAGTTTGGGCGGTTGCACCGCTGGTGCCATCGGACCATTCCGTACCGGATGGCGTTACGCCAATAACACCGGATTTACCTATATATTGCGCAAGAAATGTCGGTTCTAACACACGTTCGCCAAGTCCGGCGGTTTCTATGAAGTTGACGTCATCAATGGCAACGCGCGTGACTACGCCCTGCTTGTCCAACACAACAACTGTGTTAATTTCACCATGAAATCCATTTTCGGTTACGTATACAATATAGCTGCTGTCAGTTTGATAGGCGCGTTCCACCGTATTGTCAACAGGAAGCTCGGTATAGTTGGTTTCACCGGAGAGAATGTTGTTGTACAAATCAACTTCAGCAGGGTCTTTTCCAAGATTGTTGATGTACTTCGCAATTTTATTTACGCCGGAGGCAACGGCACCGGAACTGATGGTTGCGCCGGAAATTCCGTCTATATTTTCGCCAAGATTGGCTGGGATGGTGATTCCACAGAACTGTGCACCAAACTCAGGTTCTTTCACACGAGCGCCAAGACCGGCGGTTTCGGCAAAGCTTGCACCGCCAATTCTTATTCCGGTGACGGTATTGCTACTGTCCAATCCAAGCATAATTTCAATCGGCCCTTTGTAACCAGTGACAGAAATCTGTGCGATATGGCCGATGACAGTATCTTGGCTGAGTGCTTCGTAGCAATTCATGACCGGAGCATCGTCCGGCAGCTTCATAGCACGAAACGAGGTGGCATTCTGGAAGATTGCATAACGATCTACATCTGCCTCTGCCAGTGCGCGCACCTTGATGATTGGGGCAGTGATGGCGTAAGTAGTGCTTAAAAATAGTCCGGCGACCGATGCGATGACCATCAAAACCAGCCAAGCAGGTACTTTTTTCTTCATAGTAGTCCTCCGCGTTTTAGATAAACGTTACGAAAATTGTTTGTGATAGGTTGCAACCGGATTGCTGAGATATTGTTTTCTATAATTAATCCAGATCTTCGGCACGATAAATCCCACGCGTCAACCCATCCATCAATGCGGAAACTAGTTTATTGCTGCAGAGGGTTGCCGCAGAGTACCCATCTGCATCGGTGGCAATGTTTTCCGGCGCGAACAGATCGTACACGTGCGAAACATTTTTGCCGATAAGATAGTCGGTAAGTTCCAAATACTGATGGTGCAACGTTGTTAACGGCGCACCGGCATCTTCGGCAAGATAGTTTCCATCTGTGTAGTTTAACCCGCGATAGCGAATTGAAACGAAGGTATCGTTGACAATTTCAAACTGTACAGATACCTGTTCAATGCCGCCCTCGTAATAGAAGCCGCGGTAGACGCCATTTTTAAAATTTGAAAGTGTAGGAAGCACCGTGGTGGAGACGATACTGTAAACGCCGCGGTTGAGCGCATCCAGAAAAGCGGAAATCAACTTACCCATGGCGGCGGCTTGCTGATAGCTACTATTGTCGGCTGTTGACAGATATAGCTCACAGAGCGCAAGCAGAGGTTTTCCCGTGAGCTCAGCAACTGCGGAAGCGTATAGCGCAGCATCTGGGGTGGCATTCGCAGCGGGTGTGCGCAATTGGATGAATGTAAAAATATTATTTTCCACATTGAATTCCACGGACACCTGTTCCTGTACACCGTCAAAATAGAAACCGCGATAACGTCCGTCTGCTGCGGAATCTGGCAGTGAGAGCTTTGTCGTATCGGTGGCAGAGAATACGCCACGATTGAGGCCATCCTGCAAGGCGGAGGCAAGTTTATTTGTGCGTAGCGTGGCGGAGGTGACCGCATCTCGATCGGAAACCACTATTGTGGAATCTAACAGATCCATAATTGCAGAAACGGGTTTGTCAATCAGGTACATGGCGGCTTGCTGAAATTGAGAAGCAACCTGAGATTGGATGTTTGTTGCGTTTTCGCCAAGGTAATTGCCATCTTTATAGTTAATGGATTTGTAACGTACAAAAACAAAAGTATTTCCTTTGAGCTCAAATTCTACGCTGAGCTGTTCAATGCCGCCATCGTTATAGAAACCACGATAAAGTCCATCGGAATACAATTTTTCCGGCAGAGTCGCAATTGAATCGACATCGGAGGTGCTTATTGGATGACCTGTACAGCCGGATAGCAGCAACGCAACGGACAGGTAAACACAAATTTTTTTTATCGGACTCCGCAATGATAGATTCCTCCTACTAACTTTTAGTATTTTAACAAAGAGATTTGTCAATGCATGTGTAGATGGAAAATTATTTAAGTCAATTATCTGGAAAGAATGACACAATCGGAATGCTGTTGACAAATTGAATTATGATCAGTATTGTAGATTAGAAGGATTATTGAGTATATTTAATTGAAGGAAAATGCCCATTTGGCCAAAACAATAAGCGTGTAAGGAGGAAACAGTGTGCCAACGGTTCTGATTGCAGACGATAATACACAGATTGTCAGCGTTCTCAACAAGTATTTGCTTAGTGACGGCTACCATGTGCTGACCGCATATGATGGGTTGGAGGCGCTTTCCGCCTTTCAAGCCAACAGCATAGACATCGTTTTGCTGGATGTTATGATGCCAAAAATGGATGGATTCGCCGTCTGCCGGGAAATTCGCAAGGCGTCAGACGTACCCATCCTCATGATCACTGCGCGCAGCGAAGATTTCGAGCGCATTATGGGGCTGGATATCGGCGCGGACGATTACATTGTCAAGCCGTTTTCGCCGGGCGAGGTTATGGCACGTATCCGCGCGGTGCTTCGGAGGTTGGAGCCGCGTGAGCGCGGTAAAAATGCCGACCAATTAACGGTTGGCAGTCTCGCGGTAGATATTGGGAAATACTCGGTAACGGTTTCAGGCATGCATGTTACGTTGACCAAGCGGGCTATTGAGATTCTCTGGACACTTGCAGGACGGCCTGATCAGATTTTTACGCGGGAGTTACTGCTGGACACGCTTTGGGGCAAGGACTATTTTGGCGATATTCGAACAGTGGATTCGCAGATTAAACGTATGCGCGCGACCTTATCGGATTGCCCACATCCGGATTGGGAAATCAAGACCATCTGGGGCGTTGGCTATAAATTTGAAAGAATCAATGAGACAAACTTTAAAAATTAACTTGCGTGTAAAACTGATCCTATTTTTATATGCGGTTCTGTTGCTCAATGCAGTGGTGACGCGTCACTTTTTCGGAGCGGTTTTTTTTAAAAATACTTATGAAGCAGAATTAACGCAAATGACTTCTGAGGTTGGCCAGCAGGTTCAAAATTGTTTTGAGGAGACTGGATTTCTCGAAGCATTTCTCCAAAAGGATGTACAGCAATGCCGCTCACTTTTGTTCCTGCGCGAATATGCGCGGCTTGAGTACGCCGATATTTGGGTGGTGGCCGGTGACACGATCATGATTAGTTACAATGAGCAGAAGGACGTGCTTGAATTCGATGAGATTCCCTCTCGTTATAGTACGATGCTGACACGGATTTTTTCCGGTAAGAGCGTTGGAAATCAGGAGTTTTCAGATATATGGAACCGGAATATGTTTGGAGTAGGAGCGCCCGTGGTGGATGTGGATGGCACCGTTATTGCCGCCATTATATCACAGGTGTCCAATGATCATGTTGTGCGTGCAATCAGCAGTGCAAACACCGCCGTTTCTCTCAGCGCAGCAGTTGCGCTTGCGTTTGCCGCAGTATGTGCCGTCTTGATATCCGGCTATTTTTCACGACCGTTGCTCAAAATGAAATTGGCGGCTGAAACCTGGGTAACGGAGGATTATTCAATTCGCACTGATGTAAAACGCAGCGATGAAATTGGTGCGCTTGCCACCTCTATGGACGTATTGGCGGAGCGGCTTTTGCAGGTACAGCATACACAGGAGGAGAGTGAGCGGGCACGTTATCAGTTTTTTGCGGATGTTTCGCATGAACTAAAAACACCGGTGACCGTGATCCGCGCACAGATGGAGATGTTGCTTGACGGCATTGTAAAGGATCCTGATGAACAGCGGCAGTATCTGCAAGCAGCTATAGACGAAACGCGTCAGATGCAGCGGTTGGTTGAGGATTTGCTGACATTGGCGAAGCTGCAAAGCCCTGAGTTTTCACTCAATAGCCAGCCACTTTACCTTTGCGATATACTCCATGATTTGCAGCGCAGCATGCAGCCTATTGCGAACGAACACGGTGTGGTTCTGTTGTTTAGCAATCGTTGTATAGATAAGACGGACTGCATGATTACTGGTGACTACACACGGATCCGTCAGATGATTGGCATTTTAATCGACAATGCGTTAAAATCAAGCAATATGGGTAACCGGATTGAGATCAACATTACAAAGCAGGAACGGCCTGTAATTACAGTACGGGATGAGGGGTGTGGCATGGATGAAACGGAGATTGCTCATGTGTTTGAACGCTTCTATACCCACTATGATGGCGGACGAACGGGCAGCGGATTGGGTCTTCCGTTGGCAATGTGGATTGCAAAGCGTCATGGCGCGGAGTTGACCATGGAGAGCGAAAAGAACATAGGCACCACGGTGACCATTTGGTTTTAGGCATTGTCAACAGCGGAAAATCGCGTATAATAGATTAAGAAAGTTTTCTTTCCATCTGACGCAATGCAAAAAACGAAAGATATCATAACATGACAGGGAGAAATAGCAATGAGCGAAAATTGTACGCATGATTGCTCGTCCTGCGGGGAGCAATGTCCTTCGCACGAGAAGACTAGTTTATTGGAGGCACCTCATGCGCAGAGCCACATTCGTAAAGTAATTGGTGTTGTCAGCGGAAAAGGTGGCGTTGGAAAGTCTATGGTAACCTCGCTGATGGCGGTGTTGGCCAATCGTGCCGGATTGAAAACGGCCATACTGGATGCTGATGTAACTGGGCCTTCTATTCCAAAGGCGTTTGGACTACATGGCAGGGCGCTGGGAAGCGAAGATGGCTTATATCCCGTTTCGACCAAGATGGGTATTGATGTGATCAGTTTGAACCTGCTTACCGAAAACGAGACGGACCCTGTCGTCTGGCGTGGGCCGATGATCGCAGGGATGGTCAAGCAATTTTGGACGGATGTAATTTGGGAAGACGTAGATATCATGTTTATCGATATGCCACCGGGCACGGGGGACGTACCGCTGACGGTATTCCAATCTATTCCGGTGGATGGCGTCATCGTGGTGACGAGTCCACAGGAATTGGTGGGTATGATCGTGGAAAAAGCTGTCAACATGGCTAAGATGATGGATATTCCGGTGCTTGGCCTAGTGGAAAATATGAGCTATGTGACCTGCCCAGACTGTGGAAAACAAATTTTGGTGTTTGGGGAGAGCCATATTGATGCGCTTGCGAAAAAGTATAATATTCCGTCGGTGGCGCGGCTACCCATGGATCCTGCGCTGACACGAGCCTGTGACGCAGGTGTGATTGAATTGTTTGAAGGCGACTGGCTCAACAAAATGTTTGAGCATGTGGAGCAGGCGTGAGCAGAACGGAATACGGACAGATACACAAAGGGACATTCTATGGCGTCAGCGTTGGTCCGGGTGATCCAGAACTGATTACGCTTAAGGCAGTCAGACGGTTGCAAAAATGTTCGGTGGTGGCCGTGCCTCGCACGCGTGGTGAAAACAATCTTGCGCTGGATATTGTATCTAACGTGGTGGATCTTTCGGAAATGGAGATTGTTTATCTTGATTTTCTTATGATTTCCGATCAGGAAGCATTGGATCGTAGCCATACCGAGCAGGCCAACAAGGTCTGTGTATATTTAGCTGCCGGTCGGGATGTAGCGATGCTGAATCTCGGTGATGCATCGCTGTTTGGTACCTATCGTTATCTGGCAGATCTTGTGCGGTCGCACGGTTACGAGACGATTACGATTCCCGGAGTTACGAGTTTCTGCGCGGTGGCGGCAGCATTGGACACAAGCCTGACCAGCATGAAACAGCCGCTGCATATCTTTCCTGCATCGTTTGCGGATTTGGACGGCGCACTTGCGCTTGATGGGACAAAGGTGCTGATGAAATCAGCTAGCGCGCTACCACGGGTAAAGCAGGCCATTGAAGCGGCGGGTCTATCTGACCGCACATCGCTCGTTGCCAACTGTGGACTGCCGGATCAGCGCGTGTACCCATGTATCGCGGATTCCGGTGATAATGAAGGGTATTTCGCAACGATTCTTATCAAGCCTTGACAGAACACATAGGATCGGCGTATGATCAAAACAATCGAATTGGGGAAGAAGGGTGAAATTCCCTCACAAGTACGTTGCCGTGATAGTCGGAATACCAAGCCACATATTCCTTTGCGTTCACCGAAGGATATGGTTTGAGAAGTTTCGACAACGGAAATGATCAGAGCATAGCACCACGGGTTCGTACGACTCGTGGTTTTTTATGTTTCATGCTCCAGAAAGAGAGGCCGATGCTCATGCAAACAACACGCTATGTTGGCAATAAATTCCTCCGGTGCGGCTATACCACGGGTTCCTGCGCTGCTGCGGCGGCAAAGGCTGCGGCAGAATTATTGTTGACTGGAAACGTGCCGGAGCGCAGTCTCATCCGCACGCCAAAGGGTGTTTTGGCTGCGATGGATGTGATGCATGCTGAACAAACCGAGCAGAGCGCGTGCTGCATGGTGGTCAAGGACGCGGGCGATGATCCGGATGTGACGGACGGCGCGGAAATCTCCGCGATGGTTACGCGTATTACGGCGGGAATTGAAATTGAAGGCGGCGTGGGCGTTGGGCGCGTCACCAAACCGGGGCTTGATCAGCCCGTGGGCGCGGCGGCGATCAATAGCACACCACGGCGCATGATCGCAGACGCGTTGCGTGAAGTGATGCAGGAGACTGGTTATGCAGCAGGATTGTCCGTCCGTATCTGTGTGAAAGATGGAGCGGAGCTGGCAAAAAGAACGTTTAATCCACGTCTCGGTATCATTGGGGGAATCTCGATTCTTGGCACCAGTGGTATTGTAGAACCGATGAGCGAACAAGCGTTGATCGACAGCATCCGGGCGGAAATTTCTGTGTTGGCCGCTTCGGGTGTGGAAACGCTGCTGATGAGTCCCGGAAATTATGGTGAAATATTTGCAAAGGATACGCTGCGGTTGGATACGGCGCAACTTGTACAGTGCAGCAATTTTCTTGGCGGTGCGCTTTCCGGTGCGGCAGAGTGCGGCATTCGCAAAATTTTGATGATTGGGCATATTGGAAAGCTGGTCAAGCTGGGGATTGGACTAATGAACACCCATTCGAGCAACGGTGATGGCCGCATGGAAACGCTCTGCGCCTGTGCGCTGGCGGTGGGTGCTGAAACGCCGTTGTTGAAGGAAATTTCAGATTGTGCCACGACGGATGCGGCGTTGAAGTTACTCTATGAAACCGAACTGCTCAAGGATACCATGAAAGAATTGGGTAGACGCATCGATTTTCAACTCTGTTGCCATGTGCCGGCGGATACAATCGTGGGCTGGGTGTGTTTTACCAACGCACCGCCGTGTGCGGGGGTATTGATGCAGAACGATTATGCGGAAGAACTCATGAAAAACTGGAGGAGAAGCTAAATAGTATGGTACATTTTGTGGGCGCTGGTAGCGGCGCGGCAGATCTCATTACGTTGCGCGGTAAGGTTATGCTGGAACAGGCAGATGTCATCATCTATGCAGGATCACTGGTCAATCCTGAATTATTGAAGTATGCAAATGAAGACTGTGCTGTGCATAATAGTGCCACCATGACCCTCGATGAGGTCATCGATACCATGAGTGCGGCGGAGGCTGCGGGAAAAACGACCGTGCGATTGCATACGGGAGACCCCTGTGTATACGGCGCGATTCAGGAACAGATGGACCGACTGGGTGCATTGCATATTGTATATGATATTTGTCCGGGTGTATCGAGCTTCTGCGGTGCCGCTGCGGCGCTCAAAACGGAGTATACCTTGCCGGATGTGAGCCAAAGCGTCATCATCACCAGGATGGCCGGCCGCACTGCCGTGCCGGAACGGGAGAGCATTGCGTCATTCGCTGCGCACCATGCGACCATGGTGATTTTTCTCAGCACCGGATTGCTCAGCGAGCTTTCCACGGAGTTGATCTCTGGCGGCTATGTACCAGAAACACCAGCCGCGATTG
>JAVVXB010000016.1:0-68210 GCA_036651815.1 Clostridia bacterium | reverse complement strand
GTGCTTTACCGACAAAGGTGCGCCCGGGGTGCCACTCGATCACTGTGTGCTCATGATGGACTGCGGTATGACGGGTGATTGGCATGTTGGTGGAGAGCGGCAGATCAGCCTGTTGACGCAAGAGGCACGCCAGTGGATGGAGACGAAGTCTCCGGCGGGCCTGTGCTTTCCCAAATATCGAGAAAATCTATTAATTAGGGGCGTACCGATGGCAGCGCTTGTGCCAGGCAGCGTTCTGCGGATCGGCGATGCTGAGGTGACGGTTACGACGGTTCAGAAACATTGCGATTCAGACTGCCCGCTTTTGAAGCAGGATCGCTTGCCCTGTATGCTGGCGGCCGGCGCGGCGTTTGCACGGGTGACGTGCTCTGGTATGGCGCACGTGGGGGATGCGATATCTTTACGAGTAGGGGACAATCGATAGCGGCGGCGGATGCTGCGGTGCACGATCTCATCGCATCATACCCATAAACTAAGTTAATGGGACGCTCAATGGTTACGGCGAATGTCGCCAAGCAGCTCACCGATTGGTTCCTTGAGATAGCGATCTTTCAAAAAAGTGTAGTTTTGAGAAACTGGATATTTCCTGCCGTCATTCCACGTGACCCATTGGGTCGGATCAAAAGGATCGGCACGTCCGTTTGCCAACGTTACGCGATTGTGGATTTTGTTGGCAAGTATGATGATGAACTGACCACGATTCGGATCAACGGAAAAATGATTGCCAGTGAATCCGTTGAGCGCGATGGTTTGATCGCCAAAGCAGGCAGGAACCTCGCTATAGGTTTGATCGGGATGCTTAGCAAAACAAAGATAACCAAGGTATTGCGTATGGGTACCGTCAGGTAGACGGCGCCCCGTTCTATTTTTGCCAATTTCCAGCAATGTGCTGCGCGCCAACAGCCGGTCATTGAGCAAACCCTGCGCAAGCCGGATCATATCCTCGATGGTGGAAAACAACCCCGCATGACCACATAGGTCGTCACCATCTGCCCGAAGAATGCGCGCCTTCGGATCGTGGACAACGCCAGCGGTGCAGCCGGTGTCCAAATCATACGCACCATTCAGGATACGCCGTTCATAGTTGTAGCAGACGGCACGGGCGTGCGCACCATCCGGTATGCGGGAATAGGTATCCGACATGCCAAGCGGTGCAAGAATATGCTGCCGAATATAATCAAACAGCGGCATACCTGCTGCAGCTTCAATCACATACTTTAGCACCATGGCCCCCATATCGGAATAGTAGCGCATGAGCGGCTCCGGTGCGGACTTGATGGAGAAGAGCTGGGCGAGTGCGGCTTCTCGGTTCTGCTGCGTATCAATGCGTTCATCGGTACGGAGCGCGGCGCGAAAGCTGAGTAAATCCCGTATAGAAAGATCGGCAATGTAACAAAAACGCGCGTCGAACCGGCCGATGGGATCATCCAGCCGAAGAGCGCCTTTTTCGGACAACTGGAGAATTGCTAGACTGGTGAATAGCTTTGTAACCGATGCTAAATCGAACAAGCTAGCCATGACCAGCGGGCGGATGGCGGGTACAAATGTTCCGTTTTCAAGCGTCGTTTCCTGTGCCAGGCCACAGACGTCTGAAACGGCATGATTGCCGTCTCCATAGGCGAACGCAAGGCCGGAGACAATGCGGCGCTTTTCACATAGTTCGTGCAGCCCATCCTGCAAGCTGATGGTATTCATGTTCACAGTATACGGGTTTTTAAAAAATTCGACAAGTGATTTCGAATGGTTATATGCAAACCAAAAAACGGCAGCGGAATGGTTCTGCCGAAAAATGGGTTGAGCAATTTTTTATTTATGTTGCGGGGATCAGTAATAAGAACGGGTTTGCCTTATAGAAAAACTCGCCAAAGAACGATTCGCCAAGGAAATCATAGAACTTGGGTAGCACGGTTAGCAAAATTGGCATGACCAAAAAGACGATAAATAGCAGCAGGACACCGTTGATCAGGCCCAGACCCGCCCCGATGGGGCCGTCTGCACGCTGGAGCACGGGGAATCCGCCGCATCCAAAATCCGCGCCGCGAATCAGAAACCCGCAGACAATGCGCAGCACCAGAAACACAAGAAGCAGCGAGATGATGTTGATGACCACGCAGACGATGGTTTGGTTGAAATAATCGCCAAGCGTTGTGATTCCATCCGCTGAAAACGCCTCCGTTGCGATGTTGCGCGTGATGGCGGAGTCCATGGGCCGGGGCATGCCGGCGTTCTGGATGACGGTGCGTAACGTATCGTAAGAAAGGCTGGAGATGGGCGTTCTCGTCAGCTCCACGTCGGTGATTGCCACATATTCAGAGCCTTCCGTGTAGTACAGCATCATATTGAAGAGCTTATCCCGACCTTGAATCGCATTAGCCAGTAACGGAATGGACAGCCGGGCAATCAAAAAAGAAACCAGCGTAGCACCAATATTCAGGGCGGTGCTGATAAATCCACGGTAATATCCTCCCAGGATTGTGATTGCTAGAATCAACAGAATGCCGATGTCGATGAAATTCATCCTAATCCAATCCGTCCTTTCACAATGATGCTGAGCGTTTAAACGCTCGCTGCGTTATTTCACGTTTGCCAAATAGTATGTTCCATTGCTTGAAAGCATGAGCGTGGAATCTGTGAGTTTAACGGCAGCGTCAATGGCCTGCTCAAATGCGGCCGTTGATTGCAGCTTTCCCTTCAGAGAATAGGTGAATACCTTCTCGCGTGAAACAACCACAAGACGGCTGCCCATAATGAATGCATCCACGCCCTCGGTTGGAAGTTGCAAGTAGGTTTCCACGGGGTTGGCAGCGCTGTCCTCGGCCAACGTCAGAATTTTTACGGTATGAAAATCGCCACCTCGAGGCGTGAGAAGAAACGTTGGAGAACCGGAGGCTGCGGAAAAATCCACCGGGTGATATCCATAGATGGTATTGCGATAGACTTCCTTGTTGCCGTCGTGTGTATAGCGAATGATCTGGTTTGTTGCAGCAACAAAGACGCTGTTGGGCGTGATAAACAATTCATCCACAAGTTGATTCTGAATATGCATCACTCCGGTAACGGACTGCTTTGCAAGATCATAGGTAGAGATGGTGGTTGTCGGGGTATTGGCGTTTACATTCAGTGTTTCCACCCAGAGCATTTCGCTGCTAATCTTGTAAAAACCAAAATCAACGATGTATTGATCCAAGAAGATCAGTGGTTCTCCAATCTGCTGTCCATCAGGGCTGAGAATCAGCACGGAATCGATGCCGTCTTCTCCCGTACGCAGCACGGCAAGATGGTTTGTACCGCATTCCACTTCTTTTACCTCACCGGTAAAGGCCAGTGGCGCCTTCTGCCCAACAACCTGTAAGGAAGCGGCGTTAAATACCACGGTCAAGCTTTTGCTGCCGGACATACGAATGTCCGAAGCACCCATGCCGTAGGTGTAATTCTGCTTACTGTCAGTCAAATGATAAAAATGAATCTGACCATCTGTTTGATACAGAATGCCGTCGCCGGTGTTCAGGTAGGTGGACGAGGTCGAGATGGGCGTTGGATTCATGGAAACCGTAGATTCCTGCTTGGAAAAAATCAATTGGTAGATGAGCACCGCCGCGCCAAGCACAGCAAGAATGCCCATGGAAAACAACAATGTCCTGGACTTTTTTTTCTTTTTACGTCTTCGGTTGTTGGATGGATAAGGACGCCTTGCCCCTTGTTGCGTAGCCATAATCATTTCGTCTCCCAGCAGAGTAACAGTCTAACAGCCGTACACACCCGTGTAAAGCAAACATTTTGTGTCATGCAATTTCTCGTAGTGAAAAAGGAGGAGGTTATTCACGGATGATCCATAGCGATGCCGGAAGAATTTTGAATGTCACAGGGGTACCTGGCATCACTTCACCGTCTACATCAATGCGGGAAACGGGATCGCATACGGCGGTAAGTTCCGTGGTACGGAAGTACGTTACATATTTGGTACCAAGATGCTTGCCTTTAATGAAGCGCGGCAACACGATCAGCAATGCCAGCTTAGTTACGTCATGGATCACGCAGATGTCCAACAGTCCGTCAAACGGGTCGGCTTTGGGTGTGACCATCATGCCTCCGCCAAAGTGCGTGCCGTTGCCTGCGGCAATCAGCAGGGTGCTTTTTTGGAGTGTGCCACCAGGCCAGGTGATGGTTGTTTCGCGATTTTTCAGGTCGGTCATGGCGCGCAGGAGACCGCGCAGATAAGCAAGTGAACCATTTTTCGTTTTCTTCTTATAGATTTCCGTATAATCCAGTACATCGACGTCAAATCCAAAGCCGGCTACATTAAAAAACAACTCGTCATTGACCATTGCTGCATCCATGTGATGCGGCGTTCCGTTGAGCGCGATCTCTAGGGCTTTCAGTGGGTCTGTAGGAATGCCGAGTGGACGGGACATATCGTTGCCTGTGCCGCAGGGGACTATGCCCATTGGAACATCGGTGCCATATAGTGCGGTGGCAACTTCCCGGACGGTGCCATCTCCGCCAAGGACAATGATCTTCTTGCAGTTTTCGGCAATTGCCTGCTTGGCAAGCACGATTGCGTGACCTGGATAGGCGCTCTTTCCTACGATAAACGGGATACCTCGCGCATCCAATGCGCCAGACACGGTGGCATAGGTGTTAACTGCCGCACCATTGCCAGCAATGGGATTCCAGATGATATATACGTCTGCCATTGAAAATGCCTCCGCAGCCATGATGCTTATCAATTATTCGCGTATAGTATAACAGAAATAAAAGCCCGGTGCAATTGCGCCGGGCTTTGGGCTTGTCGAAAAAACATCGTATCATGATCGGCTAACCGCATAGTTTATGGAAATGATGGGTATTTATGCTGCAGCTGATAAAAGCCGCCCGAGCCTACCGATGCTAGAATTTCGCTGCGATATGCTGTTGCCTGGGACGAGGTGCCGGCATAGATGGCTGCGCGTTCTGTCCCGGAGAGCGATGAGAGAAATGCATCACAATTGGCTGCGCTTGTGACACCGCCAGATGAAGAACTGCCGCTTTTCCTGCCGGAGCCGCCGCCGCGTTTGCTGGCGCCGCTTGAAAGGTAGCCGCTAAACAACACCTTAGCGGCGTCATAGGCCAACCGGTAGGCTGCCGCCTCCTGTTCCCGATTGAACTGATCCACTTCCATTTTGCGATCTTGCTGCGCGGATAGGCGTTCCTGCAAGTTTTTTGCCAGTACCGAGCCGTAATTCGTTTCAAGCAGGGCAATGTCTTGCGCTTCTGAACGTAGCTGACGGTTTTTGACATCGGTTACATAGGTGCTTGCGCCCATACCACGGGAGATGGCATCCGCATCCAGCTCGGCGCGGGTGAGTACAGTATGCTTCTGACGATCCAAAATCGCTTGATCATAACTGGGACGCAACCAGCCGGAAATCTGGCTTTTCAGCTCATCTTCAGACAATGGATCAAACTGGATTGGTTCCGGACGGAATGTGGTTTGATACATCTGCTTGGTCAAACCTTGTAGCAGCGCCGCATGGTCAACGGCGGGTGGGGCTGGTTCGTTTCCACTTTGATTGCTGTTCTGTCTGCCGGTGACCATATCTTTGAGTACATTGAACCCCGTATTGACCGGTTTGGTTTTGAGTGCTGGATTGTTGGGCATTCGAATTGATGTTCTGGTCGCCATATTATTTTGTTACCTCCGTTGTAGCCGCGTTTGGCTTTGCCAAATTGGTTTCAATTTCAATCAGCTTGAGATAAAGTGTCTCGAGATTTTGATTGAGGTTGGCTTCATTCTGTGCAACGGCAATGTCATAGTCGTCGCGCTTGGTGTCGTTCCCGTTCATGCGGCTTAGGTATATCGGGAACAATGCTTGTAAGCCGGTGGGTAAATAGGCCATAGATCAAGATTCTCCTTTCTTACAGAACACGGCGCTGTAGATCAATAAGCAATTCTACGCCGCCTTCCACGGTTAAACGGGAGCCGTTGACGTTTGAAAATCGTAGTGAAAAGGCGCGGCCATCACCAGAAAGTGGAATTTCCAGCACTTCGTTGTTCTTGCCGGGCAGGATACGCTCATAGTAAGTTGCGCCGTCGCCTGACCTTGCTTCAACCGCAAGGATGCCACCTGTGCCCCGCAAATAGAGCTCCTGTAGATGTTTACCGCTAATTTTTTGGGAGAGATCGGTCATGGGCGTGTTCCAATAGGCTTGGATCGGTTCGCCCGCATAACTGTCGCCCTCGTTAAAGCGACAAAGATATCCATTTTCGTCAAGCAGGTAGAGAATGCCGCCGCTGCTAAACAGATCCCGGGGGATAAATCCGCGGCGCACCATATACGTACCACGGGCAAGGTCATAGGTCAGCACTGCATCGTTTGTCTGTGCACCATGCTGTTCCCGTAGGGCAAAATAGAGTACATCGCGGCAGGCCGCGGCGCGACAGGCTGAAAGGTCGGCTTTTTCAAGCAGTGTTTGGACTTTATCCGCATCGGGCTGGCGACGCACGTTTTGTCCGTCGTAGTAATACATGCCACCATCGGTTAAAAAGTAGAGCACATCACCATAGCGGATGATTGAAGTGTGTACGGGTTGACGCATGGCGGCGTTGATCGGACAAATGCGGTAATTTCCAGGGCGGTCGCCCAGCAACCGATAAAGGGAGTCACGCTTGAAGATCAATAGCTGGTTTGACAGCGCAAAGATTCCCGTGATGGGATCGGAATCCGTGCCAATCTCCACATGCCCGCCGCTGACGTTTTCCCCCTCTTGCGCAGCGGACCAATCCTCAATGGTACGCGTATCGCCCGGCGCGCGGCTCCAGTAGAGACGGCAGGGATGAGCGGGGTCTCCTGCGGCAAAAAGACGGTTGAAGTAGAGCTCCACATAATTGACTGGCAGATTTGATAACCCTTGGCTGCTGCCAAACAATACAGCCATATCGGCGATACCATCCCATTTGAGCAGTTGGTCGCGTCCATTTGCAATCAACAGGTACTCGGTGCTTTGAATTTTGAGCACTTGAAAGTCAAACATGACGGTGTTGGAGACAATGCCAGGATATACATAGATGCTCCGCCACGCGGCCGCCCCTGCATGTAGTGCTAGCAGCTTGCTGCCAACTGCGGCAAGAAAAATCGTACCGCTCGGACGATTCCATACGAACAATCGGTGGATGTTTGCGGGGCTTTCAAGCGGAAGCTCGCTGTGGCGAACATATCCTCGTGCCACAGCAAGATTACATCCGAAGGTGTCCATATTGCATGCATCCGGACTGTCGCCGGAGTCGAGCGCGTTTTCACACATTCCCTGATGTATTCCGAAAAATAGCGGGATACGGTATTGCGTCAATGCCATGTGGCAGTTCCTCCTAATAACGGTTTTGTATCATAAACGCATCCAGTTCTCCGCAGTGTGCGTGCAGGTTGCGTTTTGCCGAGTAATAGATTTCAAAGCATGCACGCGCGGCATCTACGCTCATTGCGTCGCCTGCGGCACGTTCTCTGCCAACCGCATACGCCATCAGCGCGCTGTGGCACCATCCTGGCAACTCCGGAATATCCGTATCGGCAGCAAGCTCTGGCGGCAGATATCGATAGATCAATTCCGCCGGACCGTCCTTGACGGCGGGCACGTGTAGCAATCCTGTGCCTGCACCGTAATAGAACGGTAGACGCGTGCAGCCGCGTTTGAGTGCAACAACTTTGATGCATGTCCGCGGCAGCGCGGCAGTATCGATCTGGCCCGTCGCAATCATAACTGGATCGGCTCTCCGAAGCTGCAACACTCCGGCTAGATCGATCATCGCGTCGTTCAAATACTGTGTGAGTTTGTCGCGCCATAGTTCGATTGTTTGCGCGTCGGTATTGCGATCCAGTTGCTGCAATGATCCTGTCAACAGTTCTTTTAATGTCACGTTTGTTCACTTCCTTACGATACCTTTTTACCACCGTCCTTGCGGTAGGCGCGTACGGTGATTTCACCCTCGCGCTTGACGCAATTGGACAGGGCGATCTGACGAGAAAGACTTTCTGGTACTTGCACAGGTGTGCTGGTTTTGATGCGGAAGAAGTGTCCGTTGATGCCACCTTCCCAGTATTCCTCTCCGCTTTCCGGTGTAATGGTGATGGTGACCTTTTTTTCTGCGGACAACTGTCTGCAGGTTTCGGATGTAATTTTGTCGATTTCCTGTTCGCTGATGTATTGCATGGTTTCCTCCTGTATTCTTAAGTGGTGCGGGGAAGTTTAATTGCTTCCCCGTAAATGATGCAAATTGTTGTTATAGACTGACGGAATGTTCGATCCGGATCAACCAGAGGTTGTTGAGAATCTTGGCCGCATAAGCCGTGACCTTGGCGCCAACAGTTGCGCGCTGGTCGAGCGGGTCGGTAGCGCCGCCGCTGCCGACGGGCTTAACAATTGTCTGCACGCAGCCGCTGCCCTCGACGTCGATGATGCCGTAAGCATCCGCACCGAATACCAGCGTGCTGTGGACCTCCATGCCTTTCTGTTCACCATCCAGCATGCCCGCATCCTCGCTGAATACCTTGGTGCCTGCTGGTATCTGTGTGGCTACGGCCTTGGACAAGGTGATGGTTTTTGCGGCCTTGTCGCAGAGCACGGCCGTATATTCTGCGTTGCCGATTTTCAGCTTAGCGCCGTTGGTCAGATAGCGCTCGACTGCATCGGAAATCAGCTCTACGGTCACGACTGCACTGCCTGCAGTGTGCGCGCTGACGCTGGTGTATACGCTTTGGCCGAATAGCTTCGCTTCGGTGGACTCGACAAAAACCACACCAAACAAGCGGCCAATCTCACCGGAATAGATGCTTTCCGCATCGGAATATTTGCTCACATCCTGCCAAAGCTGATCGCTCTGCAAATCAAAGGTTGCGTCAGGCGAACAGATGCAAATAAAGTGCGGCTTTCTGGCCTGACCGTCAGTGGCGGTGCTAAACATACGCGCCTTAGCTTTTTTCAGTGTGCGGACGGCCTTGCGAATTTCGGTGACCGTCAGTCTGTCGGCTGCGGTCAGCGCCAATCGGCTGGTCTTGCCGCCTGCGTACTGCACGTTGGTGCCCGCGTTCAGGGCATCGCGTGTTACCCATTCCACAACCGTACCGAGTTGTTCGCCCAACAGCTCAGTCGAATCTCCTAAAACCGGATCATAGCCTGTCAAATCAAGCAGATCGGTTACCTCCACATATGCACCATATTGTTTAACCTCGGCCTCAACATGGGACTGGGTCAGGCTCTGGCCTGCGGGGGTGATGCCTTCCTCTAACTCCAAGTTGCTGGCGTCGGGCGAAAAGAGTTCATAGCGCCGGAATTCCACACGTCGGCCGGCGTTTTTTGGGATGGAGCGTTTCTGGCCAAATTCCGCGTGGACAAGCTTGGTCTTTGCGATCTCCAATAGTTGACGGTCATAGAAATCCTTGCGTAGGTAGGTCGTGCTTGCGGTATTGATTGTGGTGTTGCTATTGCTCATTGATGATTCTCCTTTGTACTACAGTCTGGTTTTTCCGCCGTTACGGGCCATTTTTTTGGCCTGCTGTAACAGCGTGCGGAACGATTCGCTGCTCATGCCGGCATAGTCGTTGACCGGCGCAGGCATTGCTGCACCACGCTGGCTTCGCGGCAGTGCGTTACGGGTTTTTACGCGGTCAGTCACCTGCTGCATGGCGTTGCTTTCAGCCATGGCAGCTTTCTGTTCAGCAGTATAGATGCGTACAGATGCATCTGCTGGATACTGAGCCAGCAAATCTGCAAACGCGGGATCTTCGCAGGCTGTTTTGATGTCAAAACTCTGCGGAAGTTCACCTTTGCGAATCAATTCGTAAAATTCTCCTACGATTTCCTCAAAGTCGGAGTTTTCGTCCATGCTATCCTGACGCATGCCGGGGAACGCCGGTTCCTGCGCATGATGGGGATTGGTCTGTGGGATGGTCTGCTGCGATTGCATTTCCTCGCTGCCAAGTGTGCGCTCAATTACGCTGTGATTTTGTTTCATTGCGTTCCTCCTTGCGGCAAATTCGCCGCCTCGTTGGTTTGGTCCCTGAGTTGCTTAAGTAACTGTTCCTTGCCATCAAACATCATTAATTCGACTGCTTGATCAGGCTGCATCATGCCTGCCTGAAGCATCTTGAGCACCAGCTCGTTTTGTGTCATGGCCGTGTATTGCGTTTCCTGCTGCGCTTTTACGGAGATGAGAAATTCAACCGGCAGGGCGACATTACCCGGTGCAAAACGGACGAGCATTGCGCTCTCGAAGGATTGTTCGGTCATTTCGCCGTCTATGTTGACGGTCACTGTGCGGGTAAAGAAGTTGAATTCTCGTTCCACCATAATCTCCAGTCGCACCGCATCGCGAAATGCTTCATGCAGCAATCTTGAAACCATGCGCGCGCGCTTGTTGCTCATTTCCTGTAATGAAGCAATTGCGGCTGCCGAGGTAATGCCGCCTGTCGTCATTCCGCGGGAAAAATCGTTGGCTCCGCTTTCTTGTTTGATGGATTGGCGAATCTGGTCAATATACGTAATGACGTAAGCGGGCAGGGGAGGGGTGGAAAACCACGTGACCCCGTTTAAGCTTTCACCCTGATGGACTTCCTTGGACCAGTCCCGGAGGTCATCGATATCAAAACCGGAGGCCTCAGTGACGAGTAGCTTGTTGTGGGATGCCATCAGTGCGTTTTTAAGAACGATTTGGTCAAGCTTGTCCGCATATTTCTGCTGCGTTTCAAACATATCCACAATGCCAAGCCCGAGACAGGATCCCTTGCGTACAAACAGCGGAGTCAGCACAAAAGGGTACAGCCCGTGGTCAAAATATCCATTTGGTTTATAATCCCTGCTGTCGGAGAGCAACGTATTGCCGGCCAATTGTGCCATATGGACGTGGAACAGATCGCTTTCCGCGTCGTATTCCCGCCACCAGTATTCGATTAGCAGCATCGTATTCTTGCGGTCGCCGTGCAGAACCTCATCCTCAACTGCTTCGGAATTGCCATAGGCGTCGTCGGTCAAAAAGGCTGATTTCTCTGGGAAATGCTGTTCAATCCAATCCCTGGTGCGCAAGACGATTTTGAATACCCCACGGCCTTCTTGCATTTCGCTGACCAGCGGATCAAACAGAATGCTGCGCACGTCCACGTGCCGGATAAATGCTCCGCCAAGGCCGCTGTTGAGCGCACTGTCATAGCCGACTTCCTGCACCGCATATCCGCCAACCAACAGATCGTGGATAATTTTACGATATTCCTTTACATAGCAGCTTACGTCATGGTTCTGGCGGATGATTGCTTCGATCACCTGCGCAATCTGTCCATCGGCGGCGCTTTCGGGGGCGATCACCGCTTCTGGCACGCGGTCCATCAACTCTGACTTTATGTTTTCAATGGTGGACTGAATGACCGGCGTTACCGGCCGCGGCTCGTTGCGATCCAGCATTGGGACATCGTACCAATGGTCGCCTCGGTACATTCGTTCGCAGTTTTGCAGTCGCTGCCATTCGGCGACATAAGCGCTGCGGAATTCTGCAAACAGCCCGTAAGCACGTTGCTTAAGCAACCGCTTATCTCCCGTTTCCATATCTGTTTTCATGGTTCCTCCTCAAAAAAAATGTCGTCATAGCTGTACAAAGCCGTCCATGGCAGGTTCATTGGCTGCAAACGGATCATAGACACGCTTTTTAGGCAACATGCGTGTTCTTTGACTGACGGGTCTTGACATCAGCCCGTATCGCAGCGCTTCCGGCGCGTGATCTTCGCAGTTTGCAGCAACATCCTCGGGAAAGTGTTCATCGTAGGTCAGCATTGGCAGCGTGCGAATGAGGTTTGTGCAGCTGGAGAAAATATGCAGTCCTGGTAGTCCGTCGTCCATGTCTGCGAGATATTCTCGCACGCGCTGCCAACCGGCCACGCGGGTGTTGTCGGCTTTGAGCAGCGGAATACCGCCTTTTTCAAACACTTCCGCAATACACATTCCTCCGATGTCGCCACTCTGTTGAATGCCGCGCTGTTGCCATGCGTCCGGGGACGCCACTGTGTATGCAATCCGCTCGTTCCCCGTGTAAGAACGGATGCGCTCGGCCATCCGGCTGGATAGCACGCCACGCTCATACGATTCTCGGTATACATACACGCGTCCTCCGGGCGCAACGGCAAACCACAGCACGGCGCACGGATCGTTGTAGCCCCAATCCATGGCACAAAAACGCCGCCAATCCGTAGGGATGGAGAACGGTTCGACGACGTGCCGATTGCGCGCGAATTCGGCAAAGTATTGCCCGGCCAGCACATCCCAGTCACCTTCAAGGTGCGCTCGTCGCAGATGCTCCGGCAGGTTTCGGAGCGTCTCGAGATAGGCTGGATTGTTCTTCATCAGCACGGGGTTGTCGGTGACACGTGCAGGGATGAACACATAATCCTTTCCGCGCTCGCAGTTGCGGTAGGTCCTGTCGATGAACAGACGTTTGACCCAGCCGTGGCCGATACCGCCGGGATTGCAGGTGTAGTACATCCGCGGTGCGAAATCGGTGCGGACGGAACGGTTGCAGGTGGTCATAAACTGCATCTGTTCCTCCGAAAAATGGGTAGCCTCCTCTAGACCAATCACGTCATACTCCTGACCCTGATATCGATAAATATCTTTTTCAAGGTCGCAGTACCCGAGACAGATACGGCTGCTGTTAGGAAACGTAAATACGCGTTGCGTTTGGTTGTAATTGACAAACCCGGATAATTCCGTCAGCAGCGGCCGCACATGGTTCTCGGTCAACTCGGGTAACGTACGCCGG
The DNA here is from genome assembly GCA_036651815.1 of Clostridia bacterium. Taxonomy (GTDB): domain Bacteria; phylum Bacillota; class Clostridia; order Christensenellales; family CAG-138; genus JAVVXB01. The sequence goes on along the minus strand of JAVVXB010000016.1, from coordinate 55,438 downwards.
AGCAACAGGAGTTGGAGGCCTTCGTAGTGGAGCGCAAGTAGCACAAATTTTCTGCGCATTGCCCAGCTTTTGCCGCCGCCGCGCGCGCCGCCGTAGGCAGTGTGCCGGGCGTGGGACGCAAAAAACTCTTTTTGCCGTGGATTTGGACAGCCTTTTAAATGTATTTCCACGTTACTCGCTCCACCCTTCCGGATCCTCCAATACGATCACAATTCGGTTGTCGCTCTCGTCCGGCGGAAGCTTGTCGTCACCGGAGCCAAGTTCGCGCAACAGCATTGCCGCGACGCTGTACTGCAATTCACCGAGCAGCGCGCGTTCCACGGTGTAGCGTTCAATGCGCCGCATTGCATCGGCGTATAGCCTGCCGGTGCAGCTGCGAACCTGATCCGCCTTTTCCCGGATTTCTGCTTGGGACACCTTGAGCGCTTCACTCAAGCCTGCCAGTGTATACGGGGTTTGGCGGCAACTGACGCTGCCATTTTTCAAGGTCACACGTTCCGCCGTCTCGTCACACGCGGTAAAATATGCGTCGATCCTTGCTGCCAGCGTCGTTGCATTCAACGAGTTCACCATGTCGTACTCCTTTCCTCCTTGGACAGGGAAAGAGGCCGTTCCCTGTCCATGCATAGATGATAAAGGAGAATCAGATGCAATTTGTCTTGGAATAAAAATTTCAGGAATAAATGAATGGATTTTCTAGATTCTATTGGATGGTATGATAAACGAAGCACGAAATGGACATGAATATGCAGGATGATTTTACTAGTCGATTGCTATTTATTGCATCAGAAATTCAAAGACGCGTATGGGAAGGGCTTTATACTGACCCAGTTGTAGCGGAAAGCGAATAAAACAAATATAAAAAAGCGCAGACGTATGCTGCGCTATTTTGAAGAATCTGCATCCGTGCAAATAGAACTACCTTACTTTGCCTGTTGGATTATACAACAAGCTGGCCTTCTTCGGAGTTAATGATCTCAAAGATTTCCTGTTCCGAACCCGTGGTAGCGTCAATATAAACAATAAAATCTGTCTGTTGGCTTGTACCTTTGACTTCATAACACAGCACCTCAGTGGAAGCTGTCTTTGGAATCAGTGCCAGCCGCACTGATTTAATCTCCAACGCTTCGGAGACGGTTGCGCGCGCATCTTCCTCCGTAATGGTGGGCATGGGTAGTGTGCGCGGGCTGTGGCACATTAGGTAGTTGGTTGCATCAATTCCCACAATTGCTCCGCTGGACTGCTCCACATATACCTTGACCAGATCCGCGTATAGAATAATCTGGTGCTCAGTTGCAGCAAAATTCAGCACGGCAATTCCGTCATAGAATTGTGCGTAGGTGGCCTCCATGTTTGCGTAGCCATGGGCATCCAGATAGGACTTGCCTGCATCGGATAGCTTTTTCCCCGTCGCTTCATCTGGTTTTCCACTGGTGCCGATGGGCGTCTCGGCCATCATCCATAGCACCGCGCCGCCCTGCTTCGTCACGGTGATTTCCACATTGCGGCCGTCCTTGTTGGTTCCGAAGAAACCAAATACAGGGATTGTTCCCTCTTCCAGGCCGGAGCTTTCCAATTGTCCACCGCCTAAGTATTGTATGGCAATCTCTTTGGCCTTAGACTCATCCACTTCGTCGCTGCCGATCCCTTTGGGGTTTGGCTTCTCGTTGCTTTCGGAGAACGGTCCATCGTAGATCAAGGTCGGATAATCGGGTATGCTTTCCTCATCCTTTTGCGCATCTTCGCCCATTTCAGACCCGGTAAAATAGCCGTCCATATCCAGCGAGGCGGATGGGAAATCGTCATTATCGAGGCGCACTTTCAGTTCGTTACCAATGCCAACGCTCGCCTCATAGAGCTGATTGAGTTGCTGATAATCGTCGCTGACCAATACGCCACCATCCAGAATGCGGCGGCATAGTACCCGCGCATAGTCGCCTGTGCGCACAATAAATGCATTTAGATCGGCGGTATCTACATGTGAGGACGGAATATTGCCCATGTTGGCTACCGCTGCGCCAGATAGCCGCCAAACGTCGGATAGCAGTAGAATGTGCTGCGAAGTACTGCCGGTGACCTGTAACTTTTTGAGCGAGGTTTGCAGGTCGTTGATGTTGTCGCTCAACTGATAAACCGCCTGCCGGTATGCAGATTGTACTTCGTTTTCAAGATTTGCACATTGCTGCTGCACATTTTTGTTGCTTTCACTTGCCCAGATGCATACGGCCGCAAGCGCAAGGGATAGCACCACCGGTACGGCGAACAAAATTACGGTTTGAAACTTGCGGGTGTCTTTCATGAGCGTACCTCCGTCATTTGCAGAACACATGCCTGCCGATGGTTAGAATAATGGGACGGGAGCGGATCCATTGGTTGCTTGTCTTGTCTGGATTATAGTAGTAGACGCATCCTCCGGTGGGGTCGTAACCGTTCATGGCATCCCGCGCTGCTTTTAGGGCAGAATCGTTTGGAGCAAGATTAATCTGCCCGTCGTTAACAACGGAGAACGCGCCGGGCTGGTAGATTACCCCCGCAATGGAGCTTGGAAATTTACTGGATTCCACACGGTTGAGAATTACAGCAGCTACGGCAACCTGTCCTTTATAGGGTTCCCCACGGGATTCCCCATAGATGCATTTTGCCAGCAGATAGGTGTCTCCACTGGCCGATGGCGAAGAGGAGTTATTAGAAGAGGAATGAGAGGGTCCGGAGGCGTTGTCGGATAGACTCAGTCCCAGCGCCTTGACGGTGGCGGAACCAACCACACCATCGGCGGTCAGCCCGTTTTTTCGCTGAAAATATTTGACAGCTTCTTCGGTTTTCACGCCAAATTTGCCGTCTGCAGCGCCGTCAAAATATCCCCAACTTTTCAACTTTTTTTGTAGTTTGATAACATCGTCACCGGAGGAACCAAGTTTCAGCGCAGCTGCATATGCGATGGGCTGCACGGCAACAATGACGAGAACCAGCGTCAAAAAAAAGCACAGAAATCGGAATAACTGAAAGGATTGAAACCGGTGTTGCTTCATTTCGCTACCTCCCAGCTGTGAAACCATTTCATGATACTACTTTCAAATGTGATTTCGTCGGCTTCAGGCAGCGGCTGCTGATCAGCGGTTACAATGCAGAGTGGTGGAAAGAGTACGCACCACCAGTTTTGACCCAACCCATTGCCCAATACAATGCGGAGCGCGTTGTAGTCGCCGGCCGGATAGGATTTATTTCCATAGGTACGGTCTGGAAATGGGTATCTGCCGAGCATCAGCTGTGCGCGATAATTCTTACCATTTTCACGCAGCGTGTTTTCTACCAACATTAGGATGTCGCGTCCGTGCGAGAGCAGATAGGCTTCCGTTTCAGCTGCGCTGTTCATGGCGGGTAGCACCTGGAGTAGCTTGTCCCGCACCAGCAACTTGACTCGCTGATCCTCTGCGGAATCACTGTTGGCAATCACGTGCAAGCGCAGGATATCCTCAGCCCGCGCAGAGGGCGTTTTACCTGCAGGCAGACAGAAAAGAGCGGCTGTCAGCACGATGAGTACGGCTGTGGCAAGCATGTGTTTTCTACGGAACAGGGATGGAATCATTTGTTATTCACCTCATGATTGAGTATGAACATCGGTTGCATTTGTTATACGCGTATGTTGAATTGAAAATCCAGATTTCGCTACTAACGATACCTTCGAGTGCGAGACTGTTTTCGGCATTTTAAAACAAACGCGTTTGGATCGGGCAGTTGCGCCGATGCGTCTCGTATAAGATTCATTATGCATACATGTTATCAGTTGAATAGGCATTCTCTTCACTGCTGGATATTTACGCATTCTATTCTCCTTGTCATCCATAAAGGCTTTGCCTGTGCTGGGTACATTATTGATGGAGCGGTTGAAATGTACAGGAGAGCAATCAAGCGGGAATGATCCAATGTGCATCAATATAACTTTTGTTGTGATTTCTGCTTTTCAGTTCTTTTGCAAAACTTTTCTCGTGTCATACACACGTGAGACGTTTTTTTAGTGCAACGTTCGTTGGATGGTAACGATTCAATGAGTCATAACGGCAGGGCATGCTCAAAAAACCAATTTATATTTTTCCGATGTGCAGAGGTCATCGTAGGCAATTCTCAAAGACACGGCGCTGAAAAATTATCAGATTTAAACGGTTAAATCGCTTACCATAGCACGCAAACTTTTTATGATCATGCCCTGGATATAACGGCGTTATCGTTGCATGCTGGTTCTTGTTTTGGTCGTTTGCGCGGGTAGATTCAATTGCCCGGGCAATGACCCGTTAAAATACACGAACAATTGTGCGTTATGCATCGGAATACCGATCCTTTGGCCGTGTTGTTTGCAGATGGACGATGGGTGGAGCCTCGGTGCATCAATAGGACCAGTGCGGCGGAATTGATAAGCCCGATGCCCATGTTGGCCCATTCCGCAAGCTGCCATGCTGCGGACACGCGGATGCATGCACCAACCACAAGCAACGGCAGAAAAAAGATTTGATAGAGCGTACCTGCACGCGACCCAAATAGACTGCTCATACAGGTTGCGCCATAGAGCGAGAAGCTCAATATGCTGGAAAATGCAAACAGTGCCAGCGAAACGCAGATGCAGGCCGCGGCGGTTGTTTGCCCAAAAACGCTACCAAAGGCGTCGATGACAAGCGCACTGTTTTTTGCTGTGTCTACGGCGATAATTGGGATTCCACTGACCAGTATTGCAAGTGCGGTTAGCGTACAGATTACGATCGTATCCAGAAAGACCTCAAAAACGCCATACAACGCCTGCCCATGTGCCTCGTCGGTGTCGGCGCTACCGTGCGCGATGGCGGCCGTGCCGAGGCCCGCTTCGTGTGTAAACATACCGCGAGCAACCCCAACCAGAAAGGCGCGCATCGACCAAGCGCCGCGAATGATCGCAGAAAATGCGCCCGGTAATGCGGATAGATTTGCAACGATGACGATCAATGCACCGAGCATATAAAGCCCGCTCATAAACGGTACTAGGATCGCCGCGGCCTGTCCGGTACGTTTTGCGCCACCGAACTGCACGACACCCACGGCAATGGCTGTACAGGTTCCAACGGCTGCGGCAAGAAACGTTGGGGACAGGTTGGTATGCATGGAGACGGATTGCGTGAATGTGATGGCGGCTTCTGCAACGGCATTTACCTGTACCAAATTTCCCATACAGAGACAGGACAGTGCACAGACTGCCGCATAGAGTGCGGCGAGCCAATGCATGCCTGGTTGAAGACCGTTGCGAATATAGGCCATCGGGCCGATCAGCGTTTTTGTGCGCAAGCGCATGCCGAAATAAATCTCCACATATTTTGTCGACATGCCCAACAGCGCGGTAATCCACATCCAAAATATAGTACCAGGACCACCTAGCAAAATGGCACCTGCAACGCCTGCGATATTACCCGTGCCAATGGTTGCCGCAAGTGAGGTTGCCGCTGCCTGAAAAGGGGATACCCCGTGTGTAGATTTGCGGTGCGGTATAGCATGCTTGAGCGCGGGCAAAAATCGTCGAAACTGAATAAATCGCGTTCGGCAGGTGCAGTAACCGGCGGTGGCTAGCAGCAACAGCGCAACAAGCGTTTGCATATCACTAACTCTTTTCGAAAAAAATTGGCAGCTCAATTTGGACAATGGACTCTTTGTAGGCTGTCATCAGAAATATGGGAAAAAAGGCTGCCTTACTACACATATGGAAAAACATGGTGATACATGACATAAAAAAAACATACGGCGTGTGGATGCACGTCGTATGCTGAGACTGTCCCAAAGGGTTAAGGCTTGTTTGAATGCATCCAGATAGCGTTTTTGGAAACTATGTCGCTATTTTTGCGCTCATAATTCTTGATTTACTGTTAGCGAACTTGTAAATCCTCCGCAGCAACTGATTAGAGAAATTAACGAGGAACTACAGATTCTTTTTTTAAGAACTCAGCCTAATGCCACTAGTTGAGGTGCTTACGACTTGGATGCTGACTTTGCGGCTTTTCGGTGAGAATGAATCGTCCTTGCAAGGCGGGGTTTCTCGGCGTTTCTTGCCGCCTGGAAACCCGATACCTTTAGACGGGGCGGGATTGCTACAAAACGGTGATTTATAATCACCTAAACATACGGCGTGTGATGGTATGTTGTACCCTGACAATCACTTTGACGATCAAGGAATCAATGGAAAGACAGCTGATTTTTATGCGTCCGGAAGGGCTGGACGACAGCTATTTCAAGACGGAGTCCACAAAATCGCGTACCGTGGGATTGGGGCACTCATCAAAAATGTACTTTGGCGTACCGGATTCCAGCACGGTCTTGTTGCCCATAAACAAGACCTTGTCGGCGACTTCCTTGGCAAATCCCATCTCATGTGTGACGACAAGCATGGTCATGTTCTGCTTTGCCAGCACCTTCATAACATTCAGCACCTCTGCTGTAAGCTGAGGATCGAGGGAACTTGTCGGCTCGTCAAACAGCAGGATATCAGGATCCATCATCATTGCCCGCGCGATGGCAATGCGTTGCTTTTCACCACCGGAAAGTTGCGAAGGCATTGCTTGTGCCTTGTCGACGAGCCCTACCAGTTTCAGCAGCTCTTGCGCACGCTTCTCCGCATCCACTTTGGATTTCTTTTTTACTTGGATTGGCGCAGTAATCATGTTTTTCATCACATTCATGTGCGCAAATAGATTGAAACCCTGAAAGACCATGCCCATTCGTGCGCGCAGCTTACGCTGTTCGGCGGCGGGGGGATTCGCGCCGCTTGCGGATAACATGGTCTTACCCTCAATGACAATATCGGCTTTATCTGATGTCTCAAGGCCGATTAAACACCGCAGAAGCGTGCTCTTGCCCATACCGGAAGGCCCAATGACGGCAACGACCTGCCCTTCCTCGACTGAAAACGAGACATCATTGAGCACCAGATGATCACCAAAGGATTTGGTTAAACCAGTAACTTGAATCATCGACATTCTGCGCACCTCCTCAGAAACGGAATCGCTTCTCGAGCAGGTCGAAAAGCTTGGTAACGAAATAACTCATGGCCAGATAAAAGATGGCGGCCACAATAAATGCACTGGTGTCTACATCGCGGTTGACCGCATGCTTGGCATAGTAGAGAATGTCGGTTACGCCGATGGCGGTGACAAGCGCCGTATCCTTCACCAGCGTAATCGCCTCGTTGCTGATGGCTGGCAAGCACACGCGCAGCATTTGCGGCACGGTTAGAAACCGTATGGTCTGCAAGCGATTGAAACCCAATACTTGCGCAGCCTCGTATTGCCCGGCATCAATGCTGAGCATACCGCCGCGGAAGATTTCCGCAAAGTATGCGGCGTAGTTGAGCACAAATGCCCAGCATGCCGCTTCAAAGCGGCCAAGGATGAGATACTGCCCGATACCAGGGATGTTGGGCAGACCGAAGAAAAAGAAGTACAACTGCAAAAGCAGTGGCGTGCCGCGCAACAACCATACATACACGCCGGAAATACCACGCAGGATGCCGACACGGCTTGTACGCATGAAAGCAATGACCAATCCAAGTGGAATGGAAAGGGCTAAAGCAATCAAGAAGAGGTTGAGTGTGGTGAGAAAGCCTTGAGACAGCGATCCAAATAGAGAAAAGAAATAAGAAAAGTTCATAAGTCTCCTGTGGCGTAACAACGCCTCACAGGCAGGCACAAACGAGCGTACCTGCCTGTTGAAGTAATCAGTTGATCAGTTGTTGCAAACGAATTTGCAATTTGACTTAAGCCGCATCGGTTGCGATGAGGTAGTAACCAACAATACTGTCGATGACCAACGCATCCACGCGGCCAACTTTTAGATCTTGATAGGCAGCGGTGTATTCGTCATAGGTGACGAGTTCCTTGAAGGTGGCACGTGTCGCGGTGTCGGATTCCACGGCTTCAAGGCCGGAGGATCCGGACTGAGCGGCAACGATCTTGTCCTTAAGATCAGCTTTTGTGACGATGTCGGAATGATCGCTCACAAGGATGATCTGATCGTTGGATAGATAAGGTTTCGTGAAATACATCGAAGCGAGGCGTTCATCGGTGATGGTCATGCCGTTCCAAATGCAGTCGATGTTTCCGTTGTTGAGTTCAAGCTCTTTGGCGGACCAGTCGATGGGCTGAAGCTTAACTTCTACGCCAAGATTTTTGGCAACGGCTTTTGCCAGATCGATGTCAAAACCGATGATCTCATTTTTTTCATTCACGAATCCCATGGGCGGGAAGGAGGCATCCAGACCCAGAACAAAATAACCACGTTCTTGAATCTTTGTCCAAGATGCATCGTCTGCGGGGGCGCTATTTTCCTCAAGAAAGGGCTGATCCTTTAGAACCAAATCGGCGCCCAGCCACTGTTGGCTGACTTTGGCGGCGGTTCCATCGGCAACAAGCGCATCGAAAGCTTCCTGAATTTTCAAGCCCAAGGCGATGTCCGTGTTACGGTAGCCAATGCCGTACTGTTCGGCAGCAAAGGTGTCGGACAAAACGATAATCTTGGTTGATTTTTTTGCGCAGCCACCCAGGCAGCAGAACGCAAACGCGACGACCAGAGCAAGGGCAAGGGTAATTTTGATGCTTTTTTTCATTCTTTCTTTTCCTCCAAGAAGTTCTTCAACAATCATTTTGCATATTTTGTGAGAGGTATGTATGACTGTGTTATCAATTTAGCACTTTAGCAGAGTAAAGTCAATAGCGCCTTTTATTAATTCCTGTCATTTTTAGTTATTTTGTGTGGTGAGAATGGAGACGTGCGCAATTGTTAGTTGTCATACCGTTGCCACTTACGGTATAGTAGCAGCATTGAATGTGGGGAGGTATGGCGCGTGGAAAACAGGCAGCGTTGCAGTTGGGTCGGCAGCGATCCGGTCTATGTGGCCTATCATGATACGGAATGGGGCGTGCCAATCTACGACGATCAGAAACTATATGAGATGTTTCTACTGGAAACTTTTCAGGCAGGGCTGTCGTGGATCACAATCTTAAAGAAACGGGCGCATTTCCGTGCTGCATTCGATCAATTCAACCCAGAAAAGATTGCCCGCTATGATGCGGATAAGGTCAAGGCACTCATGCAGGACGTGGGAATCATCCGGTGCCGTAGAAAGATTGAGGCTGCAATCAAAAACGCGGGTATTATTTTGGAGATACAGCGTGCTTTTGGATCGTTCTCAGCATATCTGTGGGGGTTTTCAAACCATGTAAGCGTTGTAAATATAGATGATAGATTTCCGACGACAACGGCGCTGTCCGACCGCGTCTCCATGGACATGAAAGCCCGCGGTATGCGTTATGTTGGTTCGGTCACGATCTACTCCTATCTGCAAGCAGTTGGTATTGTCAATGACCATGAGACGGGATGTTTCCGCTATGGCCGCTGATATGGATGCGGCTGATGCAAGCATGAAAATAGTTGTTGCGAAATCAGGTGCATGCCAATGGATCGGATGATCAAAAAAGTGAACGCCATATTAAAAGCGTTCACTTTGTATTTTTGGTTAAGGCATATATCCGTTAGACAGCAGCGGCTGATTTTTCGGATTCTTTCCGCTCAAGTACGGTGTAAGCCACTTTGCCCACAAGGGTTTTGGGCAACTCGTTGAGGAACTCAATGTCATAGGGCATTGCATACTTGGCGATATGTCGTTTACAATGCGCCATGAGATCTTCCTTGAGGGAGGGCGTGGGTAGAATGTTAGGGCGAAGCACGACGAATGCCTTAACCTTCTGCATCCGATAGGCATCCGGTACACCGATGACGCAACTCATGAGTACCTTGTCATGGGCATCAATGATATTTTCCAGCTGGGAAGGGTATACGTTGTATCCGCTGGTTACGATCATACGCTTGATGCGCTGACGAAAGTAGATGAAGCCATCCTGATCCATAATGCCGAGGTCGCCCGTATGCAGCCAGATGTGACCGTCCGCGTGCTTTTTCAGCGTATTGGCCGTTTCTTCAGGCTGGTTAACGTATTCGATCATCATAGAAGGACCGGTCAGGCAGATTTCGCCTTCTTCCTGATAGGGAACCTCCTCTGTGGTGCCGGGTTTAACAATCTTATAGTACGTATCGGGGAACGGCAGTCCGATGCTACCTTCGCGGTACATATCATAGGGGGTGAGGCAACTGGCGGTCACGCATTCGGTGGTACCATAACCTTCGCGTACCTGAACGGTAGCGTGATGTTCCTTCAGGAAGGAATCGAATTTCTTTTTGAGTTCAATGGAGAGACAGTCCCCTCCGCTGAATACGCCGATGAGACAACTGAGATCTACGCCATCCATAAACGGGTTGCGGGTGATCCCTTCATACAGCGTCGGTACACCGGCAATATAGTTAGGCTGTTCTTTTTTCAGCAGCTTTGCATAGCTTTCCACGGAAACACGCGGCACGAGAATTGAGCAGCCTGCTTGGGAGAGCATGGTGTGAATACAAACGCCAAGACCGAAGCCGTGGAACATGGGCATCGCGGCGAGCATACGCTGACCGGGCTGAAAGGTATTGGACATGGCAGCCGTCTGGATTCCGAGCGCATTAAAGTTGAGGTTGGAGAGTAGAATGCCCTTTGTTACGCCTGTGGTGCCGCCAGAGAAAAGAATGACGGCGGGATCCTCAGCTTTGCGGGAAACATAGCAGCTTCCAGTAAATGTGTCGCCTGCTTTTTGAAAGGGCTTCCAGTACAACACCGGTGCATTCTTTTCAATCTTCTTGATCTTGCGGCCCTCGGTGAGTTGAAAGCCCAGTGCAACGACGGGGCTGAGTGCGTCGGCAATGCTGGTGATGATCAGTGCATCAATCGAGGTGGTCTTGCGTACCTCTTCGAATTTTCCGTAGAACTGATCCAGAGTGACAGCCACCCGACTACCGGAATCCTTGATGTAGAATTCAATTTCACCAACGCTGGAGAGCGGGTGAATCATGGATGCGATTGCACCAATTTTATTGAGCGCGTAGAAACACAGCACGATCTGCGGACAGTTTGGCATGCAGAGCGTAACCTTGTCGCCCTCCTTCACACCGATGGCCGCAAACGCTTTTGCAACGCGGTTGACCTGCTCGACCATAGCCTGGTAGCTGGTCTTCTTACCCATAAATGTAAACGCGATATAATTGGGGTATTGGGCGGCGACGCGCTCGACCATATTGCTCATAGAGCCATCTGGGTAAGTCAGATGCTTGGGAACTTCACCATAGAAACCGAGCCATGGCGCTTTCACATTCGACATATCTTCAATTTTCAATATTCAGTGCCTCCTTAGCGGGCGTATCCAGCAGTTCTGGATTTGCCAATAGTTGTTTTAAGAGTTGTATCGTACGTGCGTAGTAGTATCCATCGGCGATGCGTTCGTCGAGCGTCAAACCAATTTCGATGGCGGGCTTGAGACTCAAAGTTCCATCGTCATCGAAATAGGGATGCATGTGTCGTTCACCGATGACCACAAATAAAGAGTTTGTGCCCCAGTTTGTGAGATGGTGATAACCGGCGTTGAGTTGGATGGAGCCTAGATTGCTGACCCACACAGTGCTGTTGTAGGGATCTTCACGCACGAGTTGCGTGGGCATATGTCCGTGGTCATCCAGCCGTGCCAATAGACGCATGATAAAATGTGTCAGCCCGGTTTTAACGATGAGATCGATGGTGCTGGTGGTGTCGTCGGTTTTGTCCTTGTGACGAATGTTGTGGACGAAGTCACATAGCTTGTCGTGCATTTCGTCGATGCTGGACTTTTCGCTTTGGGGATCATACCTTAGGATTGCGATAGACTCCGCACCGTTGTCTGAAAATGCCTTTTTTGCAATTAGGGAGAAAGTGATGTGGTTGCGGTCGTAGTACTTTTCACCCTTGATGAAGCGGTTCATGCGCGGCCGCATATCCACGACTCTGCCGATCGCGGAAAGAATGACCTGAAACATGGTGTATCGATGTTCGGGGTTTTCAGCGTTCTTTTTGGCGACATAGGCTTCCATTGCTGTGACATCAATCAGTTCGCGAATAAAAGCTTCGTTGTCGGCACGGTTTGGCAGCATCGCTGGAATAATGGCATGCATCCCGTCCAGATCGCGGACGCGGGTTGCATCAATGCGGTCGCCACGGCGGCGCTTTACTTTCTGAATTTCTTCCATTGATCCAATTCATCCCATCCTAAAAGAAGTATTAGTTCGAATAATATCCACATAATATATACGAATATTTCACAATTGTCAATTCTAACAAGCTAAATCCCAATCGGAGCAATACAAATAAACGGATCGGTGTATCACCGATCCGTCCAAGAAACCGTAGATTGAGTTATCGCTCCACTGAGACAATGTCATCATCCAACACGACGGCCACCAGCATAACACCCTTGCCGGCCCGTTGTTCGATATGGACGCTGTCGGTGGAAAATTCCGTTCTGGTTCCGTGCCGTTGTACCATGGTAAACACAAAGGGCATGGTCACATGAAACACACTCACGAGATAATTGCCGTTCGAACCGTTTTTCTTAAAGTCAAAGGTTTTCAGTCCCTTGCCGTTGCGTCCCTGTACTTCGTAATCAAACAGCAGGCTGCGCTTACCGTAGCCGCGGTCAGTCATACAGAGGATCTCGCCTTCCTCGGGCAACTGTGCAGCATAGAGCACGGAATCACCCATCTCGAGCTTAATGCACTTGACGCCGCCGGAGACGCGGCCCATGAGCGGGATGGTATCCGTGGCAAATCGAATACTCATGCCCATGCGGGTGATGAGTAGAACGTGATCCGCCGATTGCTTTTCAATACCAATGACACGGTCACGATCCCGCAGGGAGATGGCCGCCGTACGCTTGGTGCGTATGCGGTATTCTGCGGTGGACGTGCGTTTGATGTTGCCCTGCGCGGTGTAAAAGAAATACTCGCCCGCCTCTTCATCAGGAAACATGGCAATGACGCGTTCATCCTTTTCAAATGGCAGCAGCGCGGCCAGGTTGCTTGCCCGGGCAGTGGCGCGCGTTTCGGGAATATCTGAAACCGCAATCTGGAGCATCGCGCCCTGCTCGGTGAAAAGACGGATGCGCTGGTTGGTTTGCGTTTTCAGGATGAAGAGGGGCTTGTCCTCGCTGATCTGTGCGGCGTTGAACTGCCGGGTGGGGCAGCGGCGGATTTTCAGCCCTTCGCACAGCGCAACGGTCACATCTTCCACAAAGGTGAGATCGTCCTCGGCCACGACAATATCCGCGTCGCCCGCAACCACTTGGGTTCTCCGTGCGCAGGCGATGCTGCCGCGAATTTCCAGCAGTTCTTTCTTAATTATATTTAACAACTTTTTTTCGGAGGCGAGAATGGACTGCAATTCCACAATCAACTTCACCACCTCGTCGTATTCTTTCTGGATCATGACCAGTTCCATGTTGGTCAGCCGCTGCAATCTTAAATCAAGGATGGACTGGGCTTGAATCTCGGTTAGGCCAAAGGTCTGCATCAGCGCTTCCTTAGCTTCCTTGGGCGACTTGCTGGCGCGAATCAGAGCAATGACCCGGTCGAGATTATTGACAGCCACCATGAGACCTGCGAGAATATGCTCGCGGCGTTGCGCGGTATCCAAATCAAACTGTGTGCGGCGGGTCACAACGTTCCGCTGGTGGCGGATATAGTGGGCGATGATCTGCTTGAGCCCCATCTGTTGGGGGCGGCCGCCAGCAATGGCCACCATATTGACACCGAATGTCATTTGCAGATCCGAATATTTAAATAGGTATTGTAAGATTTTTTCAGGGTCGCCGTCCTTCTTGATTTCAATAACGGCGCGCATGCCCGCACGGTCAGATTCATCGCGAATGTCACCAATACCGGCGAACAGCGCCTTCTTCTCCTGACTGATCGCCAGAATCTTTTCAAGCGCGTTGGCTTTGTTGACCTGAAACGGCATTTCGGTGATTACAATCAGCGTTTTGCCGTTTTTCTGATCTTCAAAATGTGTCTTGGCCCGCATAATCAGTCTGCCGCGCCCGGTTTCATAGGCACGCATAATCTCGTCCGATTGCAGCAGAAAACCACCGGTGGGGAAATCCGGCGCAGGAAGAATCTTCATAAGCTCAGGCAGGGGGATACGTGGATCCTCCATCATTGCGATTACGGCGTTAATTGCTTCAACGGGATTGTGGGGTGGAATATTTGTGGCAAGGCCAACGGCAATGCCGGTTGCACCGTTTACCAACAGGCTGGGAAAACGGCCGGGCAGCAGATCCGGTTCCTTGAGGGTATCGTCGAAGTTGAAGCTGAAAGGGACGGTGTCCTTCTCAATATCTCGCAACAGTTGCATGGCCGCAGGGGTCATGCGTGCTTCGGTGTACCGCATGGCGGCGGCGCTGTCACCGTCAATGCTGCCAAAGTTACCGTGGCCGTCCACCAGCGGGACCTCCATATTGTAGGGCTGTGCCATGCGCACCATAGCATCGTAAACGGAGGTGTCACCGTGGGGATGGTACTTACCAAGACAATCGCCTACGATACGTGCACTTTTTCGGTGCGGCTTATCGGGAGAAAGCCCTAGTTCCATCATTGCGTAGAGAATTCGCCGCTGTACTGGCTTGAGACCGTCCTCGACCCGGGGAAGGGCACGTTCCAAAATAACATGCTCGGCGTAGGGCATGATGGAGTCATGCATGACTTCGTCCATGTTCTTAATAATAATGGTTTCAAGACGCGTGGGTTCCGTTTTTTTTGTTGCCATGTTGTTAAGTCCTCAGCTTTTCAAAGGTTTCGGCACTTTGCTTATTGAAGTCGGCGTTTTCAAAGATGTATTCCTTGCGGCACTGTACCTTGTCACCCATGAGCACCGTAACCATACGTTCCACATCCGCTGCGTCCTCAATAGCAATGCGCAGCATCGAACGCCCATCCGGATTCATTGTGGTTTCCCAGAGCTGCTCAGGGTTCATTTCACCAAGCCCCTTGTAACGCTGAATGGCGTAACCTTTTCCCAGAGATTTTGTGGCGGCCTTTAACTCTTCGTCATCGTAACAGTAGATGTGCTTTTCCCCCTTCTGCGCCTTGTAGAGTGGGGGAAGGCCAATATATACGTGTCCGTCCATAATGAGAGGCTTCATGTATCGATAGAAGAAGGTAAGCAAAATAGCGCGGATGTGCGCGCCGTCTTGATCGGCATCCGAGAGAATGATGATCTTGTCGTATTTGAGGGAACTGATGTCGAAATCTTCGCCGATGCTGGTGCCGACTGCGGTGATAATGCTGCGAAATTCTTCGTTTTGCAGTACCTGATCGATTCGCTTTTTTTCCACGTTGAGGGGCTTTCCACGTAACGGCAATATGGCCTGAAATCGCCGGTCACGTCCCTGCTTTGCGCTGCCGCCAGCACTATCGCCCTCCACAATAAACAGCTCGTTTCGGGAGCTGTCCCGTCCGGAACAGCTGGATAGCTTGCCAACGAGGGGCGCATTTTCAAGCTTATTCTTTTCGCGTGCGGTGACTTTGGCCTTGCGGGCGGCTTCGCGTACTTTGGCGGCCTTAAGCGCTTTGTCCACAATGGTCTGCGCGGTTTCGGCGTTTTTTAGATCCTCGAGAAACGGTGTAAGCTGCTCGATGACAACGCTTTCTACGGCGGGGCGCGCTTCGGTGTTGCCGAGTTTCGTCTTTGTCTGCCCTTCAAACTGGATGTTGTGCATTTTAAGCGATAGAACCGCCGTTAGGCCTTCCCGGAAATCCTCGCCGGAGAGCGGCGCGTCCTTGTCCTTGAGCAGACCAAGCTTACGGCAGTAATCGTTGAGCACCTTGGTCAGCGCAGATTTAAATCCCGTTTCGTGCGAGCCGCCCTCAGTGGTAGGAATGTTGTTAACATAGGAAAAAATATTATCGGCATAGCCGTCATCATGCTGCATTGCAACTTCAACGATGATGTCGCCGCATTTGCCGCAGAAGTGAACCGGTGGATCATACAACGCAGTTTTGTCTCCACCCAGATACTTTACAAAATCGCTTAATCCACCGTCGAATTTATATTCGGCGGTACGTTCCTGCTGATCGGTACGGTTGTCAGTCAGCGTCATTTTGACGCCCCGGTTGAGATACGCAAGTTCCCGAAGACGGCGGGAGATCGCGTCATAACTCATAACGACCGTTTCGAATACGCGTTCGTCCGGCATAAAGGTGACGACTGTTCCCTGTTTCCGCGTGCGGCCAATCTCCTGCAACGAACCAATGGGCTTGCCGGAAACTAGACGGCCGGTTTCATCCTCTTCGCTGCGAAATTCCATGTGATAGGCACGATTGGCATTGTATACATCCACGTTTAGCCATGCGGAAAGAGCGTTGACAACTGAAGCGCCCACGCCGTGCAGCCCACCGGAGTAGCCATAGGAATCGTTGCCAAATTTTCCGCCCGCGTGCAGCTGGGTAAAGACGACCTCAACGCCGGATACACCAAGTTTTTCATGAATGCCCACGGGAATGCCGCGCCCGTTGTCACTGACGGTCACGGAGTTGTCGTGGTTGAGCGTCACGCAGATTTCGTTGGCGTAGCCGTTGGCCGCTTCATCAATGCCGTTATCCACAATCTCCCATAGCAGGTGATGTAGACCCCGCTGTCCCGTGCTGCCAATGTACATGCCGGGGCGCATTCGCACGGCATCTAGCCCTTCCATAACTTTTATTTGATCTACTGTATAATCGGTTGTCATTAATTCTCCCCATAGATGTTGATATTAAGCTTGCACAGTATACCATACTTGGTGCCATTCAACTATGGCGGATGCCGTGCGCTTTTTGACATTTACAGCGGGAATAGCGCGAGTTTTCAAAAAATTCAAAATTCACCACCGGAATCGCCATATAAGTGGTGACAAATGGGGAAGAGTGGTGTATACTTTCTGCATAAGAAAACCAGAGTATCGCGTTTTATACAGAAGGGGGGACAACACGTCGTGCTGATCGGATCGTTTGAACATATGTTGGACGCCAAGGGTCGTGTTTTCATCCCCGCAAAATGGCGTGATACGCTCGGTGAGACGATCATTTTGACGCTTGGCGTGTTAGAATCAAAATCCTCGCATTGCTTGTTTGGCATGTCCGTGCTGGAGTGGGAAACCTTCTCGGAAAAACTGGCGAGACTACCGGTTATGGATGTATCCGCGCAGGCGGTGCGCAGAAGACTGTATTCAATGGCCGCGGCTTGCGAGATCGATAAACAAGGCCGTATCCTGATCCCGCCGATGCTGCGGGATGCGGCAGGTTTGGAAAAGGATGCGACGCTCATCGGCGTGGGTGACCGCATAGAGTTCTGGAATCCAGCGGCGCTGAATCGCTATAACGAGGTGACGGACGAAGCATACGACGCCGCGCTCTGCCACCTTGCTGAAATGGGGATATGACTGTGACATTTACACACGTACCCGTCCTGCTGGATGAGGTACTGTCGCTATTGTCGCCCGCACGGGGCGGTGTTTTCGTGGATGGGACGCTCGGTGGCGGCGGACACGCGCAGGCAGTGCTGCAGCAGCTTCCGGAAAACGGACACCTCGTTGGAATTGATCGGGATAGAGAAGCCGTGTCGGCGGCGGTGGAACGGCTAGGCGTCTATGAGGATCAGTTCACCGCGCTGCATGGCAATTTTTTTCAAATGAGGGAATTGCTTGCTGATATAGGCGTGACCAAGGTCAATGGTATTCTGCTGGATTTGGGGGTATCATCTTATCAACTGGATACGCCGGAGAGAGGCTTTTCGTATCATAATGACGCACCGCTGGATATGCGTATGGATCGAACAGAAGGGTTGTCGGCATATGATGTTGTCAATGGCTATTCCGCCGAAGAACTGACCCGAATACTCAGGGATTATGGGGAGGAACGGTTTGCATCGCGCATTGCTTACCGGATCGTGGAACGGCGGACGGAGCGGCCGGTATCCACCACCGCAGAGCTGGCAGATCTTGTTCGCGGTGCGATTCCCGCAAAGTTTCGCAACGAACCGCAGCATCCGGCGCGGCGCACCTTTCAAGCTGTCAGAATCGAGGTCAACGGCGAGCTGGACGGGCTGAAAGGTGCGGTGTGTACGGCTCACGACCTGTTGCAAAGCGGCGGAAGATTGTGTATAATTACGTTTCATTCATTGGAGGATCGTATTGTCAAGCAGACATTCAAGCGATTTGAATCACCCTGCACCTGTCCGCCCAGCGCACCGATTTGCAACTGTGGCAAACGCCCGACGGTCAGAATCCTCACCAAAAAACCGCTGACGGCCTCGCAGGAGGAACTCACGGTAAACAGCCGCGCTTCGTGCGCCAAGTTAAGGTGTATTGAGAAACTTTGAATTTCTTACGAACCCGCGGCATAAACAGAATAGAAGGGATAAGCTTTGGAAATCGAATTCGACGACAAGCCAAGAAAAGGCAAAGCGCCGAAAACGCGCCTGTATGCACAAGGAAAGAGCGATGATGCCGATGGCGGCGCATATGCGCGTAATACCGTCAAGAATCGGCAGAAAAAGCAACAGCAACCGGAAGTCGTCATGGATGACGACGGTTTTCGCATCCGCGTAGCAAAGGATGAGATCAAGCCCGCATCGCGGATCGGTTTGATTTTTTGTGGTTTTCTGTTTGCTGGCATGGTGCTCTTTATTCTGGCTGGTTATGAGCGAATTTCACGTGCCTATGCGGATATCAACACACTCAACAATGAGATTGAACTGACGAATCTACGCATTGTAGAATTAGACGTCAAGATCGAGTGTGCCGTAACGATACAGGACGCGCAGGAGGCTGCCAAGAATCTTGGTATGCAGTATCCGGAACAGTCACAGTACCGGAAGATCGGCGACTATATCCCCATTTCGGGAATACTGCCGGACGATACGGCCGGGGGAAATGGTACCGCATCGGCAACGGATCCCAATGCTGTACCGACTGAAGAGACAACTGCAGCACCGGATGTGCTGCCAGCGGCCGACACCACAGCGTGGTGAAGCGGCTTAACCGGATATAAACCGTCGGAGGCGGGGGGGAGACAGGGAGCTTATACCTGCTTTAGCAGGAAAGGAACGCTGATTCAATGGCTTCTTCATCGGCACCGAAAATCAAAAAGAAGCTACTGCTTCTTATGATATTTGTCGGAATTCTGATGCTAGTGCTGGCGCTGCGGCTGACACAGGTCATGCTGTTTAATGCGCCGGATCTGCAAAAGAAGGCAACGTCCCAATGGACGAGAAAATCCAATCTTACTGCGCAACGCGGACGCATTATGGATCGTAACGGGCTTGTGCTTGCGCAGAGCGGCACGGCTTATCGTGTATTGGTTAACCCGCAGGCCATCGCCCCTGACGACCGTGTGCGAATTGCCATCGAAGTGTCGGATGTGCTGGGCCTTGATTATGATTATGTGCTGGAGCGTGTCAGCAATACCGGCCGTAAGCAAGCACAGCTCAAGCGCCAGGTGGAATCCAGTGTCATCGATCAGCTTGAAGCGCTGCAGTTGGGCAATGGCATCAGCTATACCACCGACAAAAAACGCTATTACCCATTCGGTCAATTGTTTTCTCAGGTCATTGGCTTTACCGGGATCGACGGCGAAGGGCAGACGGGTCTTGAAGCGGAATACGATTCCTATCTTGCCGGTCAAAACGGCCTGCTTGTCACCGAGGTGGACAGGAATGGCAATGCGCTGTCCTATGGTGATGAGGAATATATCGCACCGACCGATGGATACGATATGATGCTGACGGTGGATTCCGTCACGCAGTCTTACCTTGAAAAAAATGTGGAGCAATGTCAGCAGGTGAACCGTTCGGTGACCGCCACGGGGCTGATTATGAACCCGAACACGGGCGAAATTCTTGCCATGAGCTCGTATCCATCGTTTGACCTCAACAATCCTCCCCGAGATCGGGTTACCGAACTGATGGGCATGTCCAGGAACCGTGCGGTTACGGATACCTTCGAGCCTGGTTCAATCTTTAAGGTGGTTACATTGGCGGCGGCGCTGGATTCCGGTGCGGTTACCCCTGAATCCACATTCAAATGTACGGGCAGCAAGACCTTTCGTCTGGAAAAAATCCGTTGCTGGAAAGCTGGCGGTCATGGGCAGCAGACGCTCAAGGAGGCGACGGAGAACTCCTGCAACTGCGCGTTTATGGAGATGGGACTTGCAATGGGCGTGGATACATTTTATGATTATATCTACGCGTTTGGGTTTAACGAAAAGACCGACTGTGGCGTACCGCAGGAGGATTCCGGCGAGATCGTCCACCGCAAGTATATCCGCGAGAGCGACCTTGCCCGCGTGGCGTTTGGACAGACGATGACTTGCACACCCATCCAGATTACCAACGCGGTCTGTGCAGCCATCAATGGCGGCATATTGATGCAACCTTATATCGTGGAGAGCATCACCGCGACGGATGGGACGGTCATCAAGGCAAGTGAGCCAACGCAGCTGCGGCGGGTGATCAAATCCGGTACCAGTGCGCAGGTACGGGATATTCTCTATTCGGTGGTGGAGAAAGGTAGCGGTTCCAATGCTCGTGTGCCAAACTATAAAGTTGGTGGGAAAACCGGTACGGCTCAGAAATATGAAGAGGATAAAACCGCATCGAGAACGCGGCTAATCGCTTCATTCGTCGGCTTTATGCCGGTTGACAATCCACAACTGGTTTGCTTGATTACCGTTGATGAACCGCAAGTGCCGGTGGTTTACGGTAGCACGGTTGCCGCTCCTTGGGTGCAAAAGACCTTCACGGATTTATCTCAGTATTATGGCATGCTACCGGATACGACAACGGAGATGTGGGAAGTGCCTGACGTGGTAGGGCAGACGGGTGTGGATGCGGCACGTAGAATCAGCTATAATTTTAACTGCTTGATGGTAGACAGCGAGAAGGATGCAATTGTGACCATGCAGATTCCAGAGGCGGGTTCCCTGGCGCCAAAGGGCTCCATCGTGGTGCTGTATACCAACATGACCAACTTCAATGACGAAGGCGTGGCAAATGATGATGTATTGGTTCCCAATCTTATCGAAAAGCGTAGGCTGGATGCCATTGATATCATGACCAAGCTTGGACTGAAGCTAAGCTATGATGCTACCCATTGTACCGGCCAGATCGATACGCAGTCGATAGAAAAGGACACAAAGGTTCCTCCGGGCACCGAAATATTTGTCACATTTTTTGATAAAACGTTGCAGGCAACGCCGGATCCGGATACTGGTGAAATGCCAAATGTAACGCCTGCGCCGGAACGCAACGAATAAATATTTAGTTTTTTTGTATGATTGGGAGGTAATGTCATGCTGTTGAGCGAGCTTGCCATGGCGGCCGGTGTCCGGTATACGGGCGATGATGCGGATATTTTATCCATTGAGTACGACTCCCGAAAAGTATGCCGAGGCAGCCTGTTTTGTTGTATTGTCGGCCAATTGTTTGATGGGCACACCTTTGCGGAAGCCGCCATGCGGGATGGTGCAACCGCATTGCTTGTGGAACGCACACTCCCACTTGACGTTCCGCAAATACTTGTTACAAACGCAAGAAAAGCAATGGCGGAAATGGCGGCCGCTTTCTTTGGGTATCCGCAGCGTGAGATGCAGATGCTGGGCGTTACCGGAACCAATGGTAAAACAACGACCACCTATATGGTCAAAGCAATTGCTGAGCAGGCGGGTAAACGGGTGGGTATCATCGGTACCATTCGCAACATGATTGGTTCGGAGAGTTTGCACACGGATCGAACCACGCCGGAATCGGTTGATCTGTTCAAACTCCTTCGCACCATGGCGGATGCCTATGTGGATCTTGTGGTCATGGAGGTGTCGAGCCATGCACTTGAACAGTTCCGCGTTCATGGTATCAAGTTCGACGTTGGTCTGTTTACGAACCTGACGCAGGATCATCTAGACTATCATAAATCCTTTGATAATTATCTGAGTGCTAAGAAAATTCTTTTTTTAAGCAGTAAAAAAGCGGTTGTGAATGTGGATGACCCATATTCAGACCGCATCATGGATGGATTGGACATTCCGATCACCACGTTTGGGGTGCGGGATCGCGCGGATATCTCTGCAACGGATATCGACATCACAACCAGCGGTGTGCAGTTCGATCTACACACGCCGGAAGGCGATGTGCTGATGCATTTGCAAACGCCTGGACTGTTCTCCGTGTTCAACGCGATGGGTGCCACGGGGCTTGCGCAGGCAATCGGCATCAAGCTCTCCTGTATTAAGGACGGTCTTGAAACGCTCACGAGTGTTTCCGGTCGATTGGAGTCGGTTAAGACCAACCGTTCATTCTCCGTATTTGTGGATTATGCACATACGCCGGACGCCTTGGAAAACGTGCTGAAGACTGTGCGGGAGTTTGCTAAAGGCCGCGTTGTTTGCGTGTTCGGCTGCGGCGGTGACCGCGACCGTGCCAAGCGCCCCATCATGGGTGAGATCGCAGGCCGCTTTTCAGAATTCGCCATCATTACGAGCGACAATCCAAGGACGGAGGAACCAATGACCATCATCGATACGATCGAGGATGGCATGAAAAAATCCGGCACAAAATATACCATCATTGAGAATCGCAAGGAAGCAATTCGTTATGCACTGAGCATCGCGCAGGATAACGATGTCATCATGATTGCGGGCAAAGGCCATGAAAATTATCAAGAAATTAATGGCACAAAATATCATTTTGACGATAAAGAAATTGTTGAAGAGCTGCTCAAAGAGTTATAATAATAAAGATTAATGGATAGGAGCCGCTCAGATACAACTTGAGCAACCATACTGAATATGATGAAACTAATGCTGTCCGCACTGACCGCGTTTGCCGTGGTCTGGGTACTTGGACCAATTGTGATTCCACTTCTGCACCGGTTGAAACTCGGCCAAGTGGAGCGTGAGCTGGGGCCGCAGTCACACAAAAAAAAAGAGGGAACTCCGACGATGGGCGGCATCATGATGCTGATAGGCATCGTGGTAGCTTCCCTTATTTTTGGGCTTGAGAGCGCGGAGTTCGTAATGCCTGCGCTGCTGGTTACCGCCGGATTTGGCGTAATTGGTTTTTTGGACGATTTTATTAAGATCAAAAAGCATAGAAACCTGGGTCTGCGTGCGTATCAGAAGATCATTGGCCAGTTTGCCATTGCGATCCTCGTGGCGGTCTGGGCGTATCGGTCTCCGCTGCTGGGACCCAAACTTTATCTGCCCATCTCCGGTGGCGAATGGGACATCGGGGTGTATTATATTCCACTGGTGGTTTTTACCATCATCAGCGAGGTTAACGCCGTTAACTTAACCGATGGACTCGATGGGCTAGCCAGCAGTGTAACCATGATTTATACGTTGGCGATGACGCTCGCATGCGCCATTTTGGCTACGCGCGCGAATCAGGCTGGCGAATTACTCTCCGGCGTGAACCTAACCGGCATGGCCGTGTTCGCTGCTGCGGTTACGGGCGCATGCTTGGGCTTTACTCGATACAATACCTATCCTGCCCGGGTATTTATGGGGGACACGGGTTCGTTGGCGTTGGGTGGGGCAGTTTCCATGATTGCAATCTGTTCCCGCTCGCTGCTGCTGCTGCCCATCATGGGTTTTTGCTTTGTTGGCAGTGCTCTCTCGGTTGTTTTGCAGGTTGCGACCAACAAGCTTAACCATGGCAAGCGCATGTTCAAGATGGCTCCGATTCATCATCATTTTGAGAAACTGGGGTATCCGGAATCCCGCATTGTTGTCATGTATTCGCTTGTCACTGCGGTGCTTTGCGCCGTGTGCCTGCTGTCATATCTGCGATAATAAAGAATACGCACCGCACGTTCCCCGTGACAAAAAACAGAAGCTGACCATTGCACATGATTTGTTGATTATTGGAGCGGATGCAGATGGAATCAGCAGAATGCTTTTCTTTGTATTCTCTTCTTTTTATGCAATAAGAAAGGGCAGGAGGAATTCGTATGAAAACAGCATTGATTGTCGGCATGGCAAAGAGCGGTATTGGCGCGGCAAAGCTACTGTATCGTGATGGATGGCGCGTACTTGTGAACGATAGCAAGCCGGACATTCCGGGTTTGACGGAAGTCCTTGCGGGTATAGAGGTCGAATATCATCTTGGGGAGGATCCGATGACGCTGCTTTCCGGCGTGGATCTGTTGATCCCAAGCCCCATCATTCCCATGACAAAACCATTTCTTGTGGAGGCCAGAAATCGCGGAATTGAGGTCATCAGCGAGATCGAGTTGGGCTATCGGTATGCGCAGGCGGAGTTCGTGTGCATCACGGGCACAAACGGGAAAACCACTTGTACTGCGTTGACGGGTGAAATCTTCAAAAACAGCGGTCGAACCACCTTTGTATTGGGAAATATTGGGGTGGCGATTACCGAACACGCGCTGGGAACCAGACCGGGGGATATCATTGTCGCCGAGACAGCCGCGCTGCAGCTTGAGGGCAACGTACGGTTTCATGCGCATGCTGCGGGCGTGTGCAATATTACAGAGGATCATCTGGATCATTTCGGTACAATGGACTGCTATATTGCAGCCAAGTGCAAGATTTTAGATCATCAAACCGAGGACGATTTTGTCGTACTCAATTATGACGATGCACAAGTGCGTGCCATGGCAACGCTTACACCGGCGCATGTACTGTATTTTTCCAGGCGCGAAGAGGTTTCGGAAGGGATGTTTCTACGCGATGGCGTGTTGATCTATCGAACGGGTGGCAGGGAGACGAAGCTGCTGCACCAGGATGAAATACGCATACCGGGTGGACATAATCTTGAGAACGCAATGCTTTCCGCGTTGCTGGGCCTTTGTATGGGCGTCTCTACAGAGGTCGTCTGTGCGACGCTTCATACGTTTCCTGGGGTTGAGCATCGCATTGAGTTTGTGCGGGAACTGGATGGCGTGACGTATATCAATGACAGCAAAGGGACCAATCCCGCGTCCACAATCCGTGCTATTGAGGCGATGACGCGCCCTACGGTGCTGATTCTTGGCGGCTTTGATAAGCATGCGGACTTCCATGCGCTGTTCCATTCCTTTGGCAACCGTATCAAGGCCGCAGTGGTGCTTGGGCAGACCAAGCAGCAGATTTTGAACACGGCGCGCGAGGAGGGATATGCGGCAATCTGTCATGCGGCCGATACGTTTGAGGAGACGCTGACACTGTGCCGTCGTCTCACTGAACCGGGTGATGCGGTGTTGCTTTCACCGGCTTGTGCAAGCTGGGGAATGTTTGAGAATTATGAGCAACGTGGTCAGATTTTCAAAGAAATGGTATACGCGTTTCAATAATACAAATTTTATCGACGAAGGTATCTGCGACTGTGATGAGTTGCCGCCCATTTATCTAAAATGCGTGCGAGGAAAAGGCAATCCATTCTGACCAAAATTAAATCATTCAACTCATTAAAAAAGCACCCTGTTCACATTGTGGAACGGGGTGCTGTTGACCTAAGTGTGCGGTATGTCGCGCTATCGAAGCGTAATGTCGAACCAGCCCGTATCCGTGACCGGATCGAGATGGCCGCTTCTAAAGCGAGATAGCTTCAGCTTGACCGAGGCTGAGGTCGCGTTTTGCAGCGCACCTTCAGGAGCATCTGTGGGCCAAAGCATGAGCCATCCATGCGTACACGGATAGCTGTAGGTGCAGTAACTATCGAGACTGTAGGTCACACCATCAAGCTGAATGGTCGCGTGGGCGGGATAAGCGACGATCTCCATGGTTTTGATATAGGTTTGCGTCACATTTTCGAGGTCAATCAATATTACATCCTTGCCAAAGATGGTGTTGTCAATGCCTTTGTAGCGGAGGATGCTGTATTTATCCTGAAATACAATGGGGCTGACATCCTCTGCGACTTGAATCTGTTCCTCTGTCTGTGCGGGATTTTCAATGGTAAGTTGGATGGAGTTATCAATTTTGCTGGATGTTTTCAGCGTGATATACAGATCCATCGTGGAGAGCGCCTCAATACCATGACGTTCAAAAATCGCACTGTTGTCCAATAAAACCAGAATACGGGCGCCTTTATTCATCGAAACGATGGGGTTGAGATAGCCGGTGTATCCGCCGCAGATGGGTGCAATGCAACAGGTGGTCCAGTAGGCGGACGGCTTTTTTTCCATATATAACTGTACGTTGCGGAGATTCTCATCTGCAGCTTGCAGGATAATTTTCAGGTTTTGATTGTCCAGCAGTACGGTTGTTCCCGGGATAAAAGAATCAGTGGCATCCGCTTCTGGATTTGTGAGGGTAACGACCTGCTCTTGCATCAATTTATCCGTACCCGCTTGGTAAATAGAAAACGTGCAGGACATCGTTACAATCTCATCAATCTGCATTGCGGCAAACAGCGGCTTATCAACATCGCTGACCAAGATGATAGCCTTGCCGGTTTCACCAGCAGCAATTGTACAATCTTCGTCTAATGTACCGCCAACCTTCCAATTATTAACAGTCAGCGCGGATAAACGCAACGTAATGTCCTTCGTTGACCCGTTTTCTACACCAAGCGTGGCTGACAGTGCAGAATTAATCGCATAGGAAAGCGATGTGCCGGTGATGGTAATACCATTTTGACGGGAGAGCATCGTGCTGTTTAAATTCACTTCCAAAACAGGAATTGGTATCGGCGTGGGTTCGGGCGTAGATTCTGGCGCTGGCGTTGACTCTGGGATAACCGTTGCGACCGGGCTGGCGGTGGCTGCATCCACGGCGGTTGTAGACGACTGCTTGTTGTCACAGGCAGTGCTGCATACAATCAGCATTGTGACAAGAAAACAAACGAATTTTTTTTTCATTGGATAATATTCCTCCAAACATTGTTTAGATTGCTTCTAAGAGTACTAATTTTCCACAAAAATGTCAATATATCGATCGTCATTAGCGAAAAATGGATAAACGCAGCAATTTATTACTGTGTAATAAATGGTTGAAAATTCATGATATATGGTGTATTATGAATGAAAATACGGTTGGATAGTCGTATTTAGGATGGCGGGGATTGGATGAGCTGGATTGTTGAGCCGGAATATGTCGCCTGCATTTTGATTGTGATCATATTGGGATATTCTCTGCTGGATCGCAGTATGCCTTCGTTTCAGACAAAGGTATTTCGCGCAAGCATGTGCATTTCTCTAGCGGCAATTTTTATCAACATATTCTCAATTTATACAATTGAACATTCAGTGGAGTTTCCGGTTGCGCTGAACATCATTCTATGCACGATGTATTTTGCGATGACTTCGCTGATGGCAACGAGTATCGCTGCTGTCGGTGTGACGATGATGTTTGAGAATCGTTATGATTCGCAACGATTCTGGCGGGCGATTGTCTTGCTGGGTATACTGTATTTATTATACTTGTCGTTGGTGGTGGCAAATCTATGGACGGGCTGGTTGTTCTGGTTTGACGAAGGCAAAAACTATGTGCGTGGGCCGCTCAATAAGATCGGGATTGCACTTCTTTGCTGCATTTTGCTTAACGTGATTGCTTGCTATATTTTGGAATTTCGGCGCGTGGACAAGGTGTTTCGGGCTGTCATCATCACACTGAATCTGTTGGCAACTGTGCTGGTAGCATTGCAGAGCGCGTTCCCAAACACCATGCTAACCGGCACGAATGCTGCGTTGGCGCTGCTGGTATTGTTTATTTATGGTCAGCAGCAGCGTAGGCATGTGGATCATCTGACAGATTTGTCCAACCGTGAAATGTTCTATCATACGTTGGAACGTTTTGCGGAGCGCGGAATACGGATGCATGTTGCCATGGTCAGTTTGCGCGGTTTTAAGTCCATCAACGTTCGATATGGTCAGCGTATGGGCGATCGCCTGCTGCAACAGATCGGTACGTATTTGGGGTCTCTCCATAAATCCGTCGTGGCGTATCGATTCTCAGGCGTAGAATTTGCCTTAATTATTGCGAGACTACCGGAAGCCGCATATGAAAGTCTGTTTGCAGTCGTGCAGCGGCGCTTTGAATCACCTTGGCAAATCGACGGCGTGGAAACAATGCTTTGCGCGGCGTTCGCAGATGTTGCATATCCTGAACACGCAGGCAATATCAACGAACTGATTGCATCGCTCGAATATGCCGTGCGGCTCGCCAAGAGTCAGCAAGGCGTGGAACCGGTTCGCTTCAACAAGCAGCTGCGCAATGCGTTGGGTCGCCGCAACTATGTCATTGGTTCATTGGAGACTGCTATGCAGGAAAACCGCTATATTTTAAATTTCCAGCCAATCTTTGACTGCGAAAGTAGAAAGTTCTTTGGTGCGGAGGTGCTGCTTCGTCTGCGGGAAGCAAACGGGCAGATCATTTCACCAGCGGAATTCATCCCGCTTGCGGAGGAGACGGGTGAAATTCACCGGATTAGCTGGATGGTGATCGATCGAGCTTGCGCATTTATGAGCGAACATCGTGATTGCGGTATCGAATGGCTGGCGGTCAACGTGTGCGAACAGCAATATAGTGGGATAGAAGCGGCAAACCGCATTTTGGAAGTGCTGGAAAAATACAAACTGCTCCCGAGCATGCTGAAACTGGAAATGACAGAGCACGTGCTCATTATGGATATGGACCGTGCGCGGGAAACGGTGCTGCGGCTCATGTCGCGCGGCGTAGGTGTCTGCCTGGACGATTTCGGTACGGGCTACTCAAACTTGGCCAATGTTATGATGCTGCCGTTTGAATGTGTGAAAATTGACAAGAGCTTTGTGGATAGCATCGAGCAGGAACACTCCGCTTATGTGCTGCTGGAGACTGTGATCAAAGGGCTTAAGGCCATGGATGTGCACGTTTTGGTGGAGGGGGTGGAAACTGAGCTGCAGAACAATATGATGCTTAACCTTGGCGTGAATTGCATCCAGGGTTTCTACCATGCGCGCCCAATGAATGACGATGCATTCATTGCACTCATGAAACAACAGCAAAATGGAACAGCTTATGATGGTTAAACCCATACATTCCAATCTATCACAATTGCCCCAAATTCTGGAAATAAACGTGAATTGACTGTGTAAACTTTATTAATTTGGAGAGTATTTTCAGCGGAACCCCTTGAAAAAGAAATAAAATACAATATACTGTATATATAAGAAAAACGAATGCATTTTCATTTGTTGGCGGATGCTCTGAGTCAACGAAAGCGCATACGCATAAGGAGGACAATATGCATAGGCGGCGTCAATCGGTACGCATTACCCCACTTGGCTACATCGTGCTCAGCATTATTATTATCGTAATGCTTGTGGGCATCTATTTTATCATTTGGTCGATGGGTGGTAACAACAAGGCAACTTTGGAAAACAAGGTTTCCAACTCCATCGATATTACACCAACGCCTTCGATTCCCCCTGTGAGCAATACGGCTACGCCGACGGCTTCACCTTCTGCAACGCCGGCAGTCCAGACGCCTGCGTCACAAGCACCATCGACTACACCCAAGCTGGATGATACCCCAACTCCAAGCGTAAAGATGCCATCTCCCGCGCAGGTGAAGTCTGCATTGGACGGAAAGCTGACCAATGGCGGCGTGGTACTTCGCAAGGGACCCAGCGGCACCTATGACATCCTCGGAAAATATCCAACTGGCACGCAGCTTAAGATCTACGCGTTGGAGGACGAGTACTATTTTGTGATGATTGTCAAAGAGAACAAGTATGGCTATATGGCTGCGAAGTTTATCGAGAAAAACGGCTTGTTACCTGGTGAGTCTGCTTCGCCTACGCCGGAAGTACCAAGCGGCGTCATTGCCGGCAAAGTCAGCGCCAGTACGTTGGCGTTGCGTTCCGGACCTAGTAAGGATAGCAAAGCTGTAGGACAGGCAGAACGCGGAGATGCGGTCTATATCTACTTTAAGGTTGATGAATTTTATTATGTCGAAATTCTTAAGACAGGTCTCAAGTGCTATGCATTTGCAGAGTACGTCCAACCTGAAAAGACTGGCATACCAACGGGGACGCCAGTGCCATAATCTGCATAACGGATAACCTACGAAGCGGACGACCGATTAAAATTGGTTGTCCGCTTTTTTAGTGTAAGGTTATCGATTGAGGCTGTTGGTATAGCAGAGCGCCGTGATCACGGCCAAAGATAGCAACGATGCGGAACGACACGTTCGCATAATTTTCAATAAAACAGTTTTATAAAAAGCGCCATAAGCGCATAAAAAGTAAAATTTGCAGGAGGGGAACATGGCGGTCTTTAGCACGGATTGTTAGATGGCGTATGGTGATTGTTAGGGTAAGCGTTGAAGACAGTTTAGCAAAAATGGAATTCCAACTTGCTCGATGCTTGCCAGAATCGAAGATGCAGCCGCCGGTACCACTTACTATGCGCTTGCTTTGAGGGAAAAGACGCATATTCCATCAGCGGCGGATTTGTATGGATGCATTGACTGGCTGCAAACAGTACGCATATCGAGTTTTTTGAAAACTTTTGCCAGACAGCAACCGACTTTAAGCAAGGTAGCGAGCAGTTGGGCGAGTATCCAGGATGGCAGCCAAAGTGCAGAACGATCCAGCTTTTATGCGGAATGTGTCTGCCCGATGCACCGCATCTGTACGAGCTTCATGCGGATACGCTGGATCGGCTGATGGATTTGAAAAATGGTATTTTTTTGAACGAGCTGCACCGGAAAATAGACGGGCACATCTTGTCTCAATACACACATAAGGGCTGGTATCTTCATGCGGGGGACATCAAAATAATACGTAATATTGATCCTATCATTATTACAACCGCAGAACCATTTGCATGCATTGCTTTTTATGAAACACTTGGGTTTTGTGCGCAGGATAAGGGCGGCAGATGGGAATAGTTTTCCGGTGAGTTTACAATCAATGTTCACATTCAAGGGCACGAACTTGAACCAAAAGTAAAAAAATGTGCAGAATGGCAGTGCTGATTTTTGTTTTAAAGTAGACGAATCGCTTGAGCTTATGCAAGGAAAGAATCATGAAGAAAGGAATTGCCATTAAAA
This sequence comes from Clostridia bacterium, assembly GCA_036651815.1. Taxonomy (GTDB): domain Bacteria; phylum Bacillota; class Clostridia; order Christensenellales; family CAG-138; genus JAVVXB01. The sequence goes on along the minus strand of JAVVXB010000016.1, from coordinate 24,477 downwards.
TTGGTATTGTGAAGCGGTAAGGAGGAGATGAAATCCCTCTAATTGCGTGACTCCGATGGAAATCTGGTTGAGCTGTACGATGACGAATTGTAATCTTGGGTAGGGCGTTTTCGCTGCGGATATTGCTGTATGAAAGACGTGCTTAAAAGAGTAGACAGATATGACATGTGCCTTATAATATTGAAGATGCTCATGGTAGTGATCAACATTATCAGCAAGAATCCAGCTGAGATATGCGGTTTATGCACTAGAAACCGATCTAAAATATCCCGTAGCTTGCAGATCCGGTGTACACATCAAAGCAGAATAATTTCTGTCGCGTCCAATCCTCTGTCAGATTGATATCCAGTTATGCGCCAAACTTCACGAAATTTTCTGCCTTATCTGCTTATCCACATACAATGGAACAAAGAAGCGGCTTTCTTAGACTTACACCCGGATTTAAATCATATGGATTCGGCTTGGATATAACTGCTGTTGCTATCTTCCTTCGGAAGTGGTTGAATCGATTCTATCTTTAAGGTGCATGTTTTTGATCGGTGCTGGAATTCTTCGCGTCCTTGGCATCGCGCATAGCATCCCGCCATTTCTCCTGCTTTCTCATGCTTCGTTGAAAAGAAAGTGTCCCGGAAATATTGAATATAAAACAATGCATCGGTTGCATCCGCAATCATGGTGTCCGGCTATCGTTGTTAAGCTTGCTCGATTGTCTCGAGGCATCTCAAGGGTGGGGCAAAAAATGCGCTATGAACTGCAGGCGTATGAATCAAACTGTCATGAACACTGCATTTCTAAAAAGAGACGATTGGTGCAATAAAAGAGCAATGCATGGGAAACATCACTCCTGCTTTTCGATGCAGGGTAAGTTTCGCAATTTCCTAAAAAGCATGGTTGGTGTTTTGCTTTCATTTCTGCGTTTAAATCCAATGGGTTCTTTCTGCAAATCAGCGAATGCCCCGCTTGAACTCACAAAATAACCATGCAAAACTGAAATTCCGCTTTTAAAAATATGCCCTAGAATTCTCGCAGCACCAACTCCGTGACGCTGTCTGCGGTCGCATCCAGCCGCAGCACCTTCGCGTGGCCAGCGTATTCCGCACGGATCATATCCCGCAATGACGTCCCCATATGGAATCCGTGAATCAAGCGGATGCGATAGACGTCCTTGTTAGCGCGGCGCAGAATGGCATCAATGGAGATTCGTGCTTGGTAAATGTTCTTGCCGTGCAGATCAAGGGTGAGAATTCCGGTAGTGGGCACATGCATGATCGCTCCTTTTCATTGGTCATATGGTGATGTTGCAGTCTGAGATCAGCGCTTCTTCGGTTCCCGCGCAATGCGCCTCACTGTGCTGGCATAGGTGAGGGCGTCCTTGCCGTATTTGCTGCGCATATCGTCCATCACGACGTCCAGTTTTGCATTCTTCTGCCGCTGCTCGGATGAGTCGTCCAAAAGTCGCATCTGTACAGTGCTGTTGTCGGTCAATCCGGTTGCGGTTACGGTCAGCATGCGAATGGGTGCGGACTGCGGCCAGGCACGTGAGACAATTTCAACAGTGGTGTCGAACAATTCTTTTGTGACATTGGTTGCGCTTGCCAGCTTCTGCTGGCGAGAGATGGTAATAAGCCTGGGATCCTTGATCAGAACCTGTACGGTGGTGCAAAACTGTCCCTGTCTGCGCAGGCGCGTACCAACCTGATCACACAGCATCAGCAGACCGGAGCGGATGTCCTGCATACCCACAAGATCTCGGGCGAAGGTCGTGCCGCTACCAACACTTTTGGCTTTTTCCGTGGCATCATAACGTTTGACGGGACTGCAGTCTAGCCCGCTGGCATAGAACCAGATCGATTCGCCGGAGCGTCCCAGCAGCGCAAGCATGCGTTCCTTGCCGGCGGTGACGATATCCCCAATGGTTTGAATGCCTACGTTTTGCAGCGTTTCCGCGGCCATTTTGCCGACAAACATCATGTCACGCGCAGGGAGTGGAAATAGAAGCTTACGGTAGTTTTCGGGCGTAATCTCCGTGGTTGCATCCGGCTTTTGATAATCGCTGCCAAGTTTTGCAAAGATCTTATTAAACGAGACACCAACGGAGATGGTGATGCCGAGTTCCTCACGGACGCGGCGGCGCAACGCATCCGCAATCTCCCGGCCGGTTCCAAAGAGATGTAGGCTACCGGTCACATCCAGCCAGGACTCATCAACGCTGAACATCTCGACCTGATCGGTATATTGGTTGTATATTGCGTTAATTTTTTGACAGTAGACTTCGTATAGATCATGATGTGGAGGAACCAGCGTGAGGACGGGACATTTTTTCAGCGCTTGCCAAACGGTCTCGGCAGTGACGATTCCATATCCTTTGGCAAGTTCGTTCTTGGCAAGGATCACGCCATGACGGCTCTTGGGGTCGCCACAGACGGCCATGGGCACCGCTTTCAGCTCCGGTCTTGCGATGCTTTCTACCGAAGCAAAATAGGCGTTACAATCACAATGCAGAATTGTACGGTTTGTATTCATCTAAAACAATTAATCCTCATTGGGCAAGAACACAATCTCGTCATAGCCGGTTTGCTCATCCGGTTCCACGCCATAACGGCAATTGTCAATGATGCCGATGACCAATTCACAGGTGGTGTTGACGATGCAACCTTGCGCAAGGTGGCCACCGATGGTGGAAAGATCTTCCTGCGACAGCGCAATATGGAGGTGGCAGCGTGCTTTGCTGACCGTGCCAATCAGCGACACGATTTCGCAGTGCGCATTGATTTCACGGATGGTAACGCCGGAAGCATCACGTATCCGTGCGCGAGAAACACAACCGACACCAGAAAGGATCACTCCTGCCTGAATGTTGTGATCGATGGCGATTTGTCGAATGGTGGAGAGCAGATCGTCTCCGCGTTTGAGCCGTTTGCAGATCGTCTTCATAGATGCAGTATAGCATAAATCCGTGGTATAATTAGTTATATTACAAAAATTGTGGGAAAGCGTTTTTAGTATTTCTACGCTTTGAATCCTTGATTAGCCACCAGTATACTTGAGGATTCTCTGTTTGAACGGACAAAAGCATGCGAAAGCGCAGATCCGTTTTTTCGAAATGCGCTCCAGAAAAAAGTCGGCTAAAAACCGGCAGAATGGTTGTGAAAGAACAATGCGATTGAGCGATGGAACCTATACCCGTACACAGGAAATTCCATTTTGTGACTGTGACTGCAACAGCACGATTAAACCCTCATCCTTGCTGCGTTGGTTGACCAATATGGCGGGCGATGATTATGCGGATCGCGGATTTGCTCACGATGCGCTGCGGACAATGGGCGTGGTGTTCCTTGTGTCAAGGATCAACGTACGGATTCATCGAAACATACGCGCAGAGGAGACCGTAATCTTCGCTACCTATGAGCGTGGTACGAAGGGACCTCTGTGCTTGCGCAACTACGCAGTGCGGGATGGGAACGGCGGTCAGATCGTCACAGCAAAGTCTGCTTGGGTGATGTGTGATCCGGTCACGCACCGCATTCTGCGGCCAAAGAATCAGCAGTTTGCGATTCTTGAACATTTGGACACCATGCCCGATTGCCCGGAACCGGAGAAATTCTTGATTCCGAGGGAACTGAAATTTGCAGGCACGCGCCGGGTGGTTTATTCCGATCTCGATGGAAACGGGCATGTAAATAATGCTGTCTATGCGGATATTGCCTGCGATTTTCTGCCGCTGACGATTCTGCAAAAGCCACTGACTGGTTTCGCGGTGAGCTTTCAGCAGGAAGCAAGATACGGGGATAGTCTATCCATTAGCCTAGCGCAGGATCATGAACGCAGCGTGGTGATTGGTGAAGTTGGCAATGCGATTTGCTTTGCGTTTGAACTGCTTACGGGCGCGTCAAGCGAATAACGGACGGCGTTGAGTGGTATGTTTGGTGGCGGAAAGATAGTGCGACTAACGTACCATTCGATGAGCGGAAGGATCTTGTTGCTGAGTAGATCATTCGATGAACGGAAGCGTAACGGTGCCTTTTTCAAACAATGCGCGTGATGAAATTTGCAAGTGCGGCGGAGAGATTCAGGGATGACCGAAAAAAGGAATTTCACATTCGCACGTGAGATACATAAAGAGAAAAAATGGTTGCATTCCAGCAAAAAAATATACAGTTTAGGGAAAAAAGACAAGACCGGTTGCGTTGACAGGATCACCATCAAAATGATATGCTCATCCAAGAGAAATCAACGATCAAAACGAAAATGCCATCTGATTGAAAACATCAAAGCACAACCGCATTAAGTACCGAAGAGAATGGTTTCTTTCGGTTGTTCATGCACAAAAATGACACATACGGAACGGAGGAAAGAAAAGATGTGGGCTGAGGACAAGTATCGTAACGGTGATGTAAAGCCGGTCGTGAGTGGACCGGTGCGGGAGAAGATTCTTAAGCTGTGTAATCAAGCGCAGAATCTTGCAAAGGTGGTTCCCGGAGACCCGGAATATATGGCGTTGGAGTGCTGTACAACTGACGAAATGGCAGATGTGGCGCTGACCATGAAGCTGCGCGAAAAGCTGACGGCAGCGCAGGTTGCCAAGCGCTGCGGTAAATCCATTGAGGAAACGACCAAATTGCTCGATGAATTGGCGTTTACGGGCGTCTGCATGTGCGATGACGGCCAAGACCCCATGCTCTATTGGATTCCTATTTTCGTTCCGGGCATTATGGAGATATTGGTCGGCAACAAGAAGCTCGTGGAGGCGCATCCCGTGATTGCGCAGGCATTCTCCGAATATACAATCAAGCGGATTATGCCGCTTGCGGGCAATTTGCCGGTTGGGCGTGGCGTTATGCGCGTGATTCCGATTGAATCGGCCATTGACGGCGAAACTCATGCAGCAAGCTTTGAAGAGGTGAGCCATTATATAGAAGATAATGATGACATCTCTGTATCGGACTGCTCGTGCCGCCGTTCCCGCCGTTTAATGGGCGAAGGCTGCGGACATCTTGAACAGGATATGTGCATTCAGCTTGGCGATGCTGCACGTTATTACATCCGCACAGGGCGAGGCCGCCGCATTACCAGGGAAGAGGCGTATGATATTCTCCATCGTGCAGAAGAAAATGGCCTGATGCACGAGATCCCCAATGCCGACGGCTCGGGCAAGACTCATGCCATCTGCAATTGCTGCGGTTGTTCGTGCTTTGCGCTACGCACTGTGGAGTATTTTCATACCCCGGGGTTGCTGCGCAGTAACTATGTGGCCAAGGTGGACAAGGATAACTGCGTTGCTTGCGGCGAGTGCGTGGCCAATTGCCCGGTCAATGCGCTGCGGCTTGGAGAAAAACTTTGCACGAAAACGCCGATTGAAATCAAACCGCCCATCACGGCGGATGATCACCGCTGGGGACCGGATAAATGGAATCCGGATTATCGTTACAATCGCGAGAACGTGGTTGAGGAAACTGGAACGGCGCCCTGCAAGACTGCATGCCCCGCGCACATTGGCATCCAAGGGTATATCAAGCTGGCCTCTCTCGGCAAGTATACAGAGGCATTGGAACTGATCAAAAAGAACAATCCTTTTCCCGCAGTTTGCGGTCGCGTCTGTTCACGCAAATGCGAACAGGCCTGCACGCGCGGCGATGTGGACAATCCCATAGCGATCGATGAAATCAAGAAATTTATTGCGGAACAGGATATGAACGCGGATGTGCGCTATGTGCCGAAGAAACGCCACGCGTATGGTAATAAGATTGCCATTGTGGGCGCAGGCCCGGCGGGACTTTCTTGTGCGTATTATTTGGCATTGGACGGCTATGACATCACTGTTTTTGAAAAAGAGGATCAGCTTGGCGGTATGCTGACGTTCGGCATTCCCTCGTTCCGGCTTGAGAAAAACGTGATTGCCGCGGAAATCGAGATTCTGCGGGATCTGGGTGTCAAGTTCCAAACAGGTGTGGACGTTGGCAAGGACGTTACGCTCAAACAACTGCGCGAGCAGGGCTACCAGGGATTCTATTTGGCCATTGGTGCACAGAATGGCCGCCCGTTGGGGATTGAGGGGGAGGATGCCGTCGGTGTGGTTTCAGGTGTCGAATTCCTGCGCAATGTGAACCTTGGTAGACATGCCGACCTCGAAGGAAAAACCATCGTGATCGGCGGTGGCAACGTAGCTGTGGACGTAGCTCGCACCGCAAGCCGCAAGGGCGCATCCTCTGTGGAGATGTACTGCCTAGAGAGCCGGGAGATCATGCCTGCCGCTGCGGATGAGGTTGAAGAAACGCTGTCCGAAGGAATTGTGATCAACAACGGCTGGGGTCCGAATCGCATTCTGGTTGAGCATGGACGCGTACAGGGGGTTGAATTTAAAAAATGTATATCCGTGTTTGATGAGAACGGAAAATTCAGCCCGAAATATGATGAGAACAACACGGTCTCGGTGGCATGCAACGCGGTGCTGACAGCCATCGGCCAGTCCATTGACTGGGGCAATCTGCTCGATGATGCCAAGGTGGAACTCAACCGTAATCTCACCGCGCAGGCAGATGCAAGAACTTATCAGACTGCTGAACCGGATATTTTTGTGGGCGGAGATGTATATACCGGTCCACTGTTTGCCATCGATGCCATTGCTGCCGGCAAGGAAGCGGCCATCTCGCTACATCGTTTTGTGCATCCAGGCCAAAGCCTTACCATCGGCCGCGACCGCCATGTATACAAGGAAATCGATAAGTCGAATGTTGTGCTGGAGGGCTACGACACAACGCCCCGGCAGCAGGTTGCGCACACAAAGATGGCAGATGCGTTCCGTGATGATCGGGCAACGTTCACCGAGGAGCAGCTTAAGAAGGAAACCGAGCGCTGCCTTGGTTGCGGCGCAACGGTGGTGGATACGACCATGTGCCTTGGCTGCGGCCAGTGCACGACGAAATGTAAGTTCGATGCCATTCACTTGGAAAAGATATTTCATGCGGAAGGTGTGATCTATGAGAAAATTGCACCGACTTCGCTGCCTCATATTCTAAAACGTCAAGTGAAGGTGGCGGTGCATTCAATCAAGGAATCCTTCTCCGGCAAGAAGAAGGCATAAACGCTGATATTAGCGGGGAAGGACAAACATGCATGAGCTTGGCGTTGTCTACGAAGTGGTGCGGCAGGTCACGGACATTGCGCAAAAACAGCGGCTGAAGGAGGTTGCTTCCATCACGCTGCAGATCGGGCAGATCTCATCCATTGTGCCTGAATATGTTGAAAAGTGCTTTCCGGCGGCGGTTGACGGTACCATGATGGAGCATACAGAGCTGCACATTGAAATTCTGCCTGCCAATGGCATGTGTAAAGGCTGCGGCAAAGTATTTAATGTAGTGGATAACAAAAAGATCTGCCCAGGTTGTGGCAGCAATCAATGGGATCTGCTTTCGGGGCAGGGGTTTTTCATTAAGGAGATTCAAGCCTGTTAGCAGAATGAATAAGCAATCAATCATTGCTTGAATAGATTGGTCACAATTGAAATCGGAGGCTGTACAACTGCTGTACGGCCTCCCTTTTATCAAACCTTCTCCGTTCCAATTATTGAAGAGGAACAATGAAAACGGAGCCGATCTTGTTTCCTTAATCGGCTCCGCTGTTACTTTGGATAATGGTTCTGCAAAGATTGACATTGTACAGAAATCAGATGAGATAGGCGTAATCCGTAACGACGGTTTGCAGGAACTTCTCCATGTCATGAGTCAGCTGGTTTTGTCCCAGGGTTACGGTTTGCACCGTGTCCAAACGCACTTTAAAACGGTTGCTTCCCAACGGGAGAAAACCCTTGTTTTCGCTGCTATCAAATTCGGCTTCGGTGGCGAATAAGGTAAGTTTTTCTTTATAAGGTGCGCTGTCATACGGACAGAATACGAGGCAGTTGCCACACTCGTTGCACATCTTGTCCACGTGCAGAATCTGCGGCATGCACATGCCGGGAACGTGAATGGCAACATTGGCACGGTTGGGACAAACCTGCACGCAGCATTCGCAGATGGTGGAGCAGCTCAGGCAGCGTTCGCTTTCTTTGCCGGCATCATCATATCCACGCAGAATGCCTAACTTGTCAAGGCAGGTATTCTCGCTGGATTTGGCGTTGGCAGGGAGGACGTAGCGGTACGTACCAACGATCTGATCGGCAACCTTGCGCGCGTCCGCAATGGCTTCAACGACCGTTGCAGGGCCACGATTTGCGTCACCAATGACAAAGACATTCTGCAAACTGGTTTCTAGCGTATCTGGATTGACCTGTACGCGACCGCGTTCGGTCAGGGCGATACCGTTTGCAGTGAAAATCGCATCGTCCACTTTTTCTCCGATTGCAGAGATTAGGCAGGTGCAGGGAATTTGCACGATTTCATTGGTTTCCACAGGAGAACGGCGTCCGGAGGTATCTGGTTGGCCAAGCATACATTGCTTGCAAATCAGCTGGCCGTTTTTCAGCGAGACAGGTGCGAGCAGTTCCATAAATTCCACGCCGTCTTCGAGCGCAAGCTGCAATTCTTCCTCATCTGCGGGCATATAGCGCGCAGTGCGGCGATAGACCAATCGACTGTGCGTTACGCCGTGGGCGCGTTTGGCGGCGCGAGCTGCATCCATGGCGGTGTTGCCGCCGCCGATGATAACCACATCTGTGCCAAGATCCTGTTCTTTTTCTGTGCGGCATGCTTCAAGAAAGTCCAACACGTTGATGCTTTCACCCTGTTCTAATTTGATGTTCCCATGCTTCCAAGCCCCCACAGCGAAGAGAACTGCATCATATCCGTCGGCCTTCAATTCGCTAACGGAGGGGGCGGCAGCGCCGGTTTTGACTGTGACATCCATGCTCTCTATGATCTTTACGTCGCAATCAATGCCAAAGTTGGCAATTCGAAAGCCGGGGATAACATAGCGAACGATACCGCCAAGTTGTTCATGCTGTTCAAAGAGCGTAACTTCGGCGCCCTGACGGCCGAGAAAGAATGACGCGGCCATGCCGGCAGGTCCACCGCCGATGACGGCAACTTTTTTTCCGCACTTTGGCGCAGGCTTCAAGGATGCCATAAGTTCGCTGAAGCCTTGACGGGCGGCAAGCAGTTTAGCGTCTCGGATATGGACGGATTCTTCGTAAAAATTGCGCGTGCACTTATCCATGCAGCGGTGGGAACAAATCTTACCGGTAATGAACGGTAGCGGGTTCTTTTCCACAATCAGCTTGAGTGCATCGCCGTAGTTGCCGTCCCCGACGAGTTTGACGTATTCGGGAATGTCCTGATGGATGGGGCAGCCGTTGGCGCAGGGAGCGGTAAAGCAGGTGGTTAGCGGAACCTTTTCGGAAAGCTTGCGAGATGGTGTAGGTTTGATGGATTTCCGGTGGCGAGAATCCGAACGTGCCTGTTCGGCAAGATATCCAACTTTACCCACAGAGACGCCGGTAAACGGCAGGTATGGTGTCTTGCTGATGGCTTCGGCAATCTGCTGCATGCGTTGATAACCGCCGGGTTTTAACAGCGTGGTCGCCATGGTAATCGGCCAGATGCCTGCCGAGAAGAGCGCTTCAACATTATAGAAATCCGCGCCGCCGGAGAAGGAGATGCGCATTTTCCCGTCAAAGCTCTTAGAGATGCGGTGCGCTAGTTCCATGGTCAGCGGATAGAGGGAACGGCCGCTCATATACATCTCTTCGCCGGGCAATTCGCCTCGTTTGATTGCTACGGGGAAGGTGTTGGTCAGCTTGAGACCGAAGGTTACACGGTGATCAGCTGCCAGCGCAAGCAAACGCTTCATCATCGGAATAGCATCCCGGTACTGTAAATCATCGTTAAAATGGAAATCCGTAAAACTCAGATAATCAAAGCCAAGTTCATCCATCGTACGGCGGGCAAAATCATAGCCAAGCAGTGTTGGATTGCACTTGACAAAGGTATTGAGTTTCTTCTTGGCAATTAAATAGGAAGCGATTCGCTCGATTTCTTGGGGAGGGCAGCCGTGCAGCGTGCTCAGTGTGATGGAGGTGCAAACGTGGGGGGTGATGTTGTCAATATATTTTGCATCTACTTTTGTGAAACGGGATAAGTTTTCCTTTGTCCACGCCTTGCATACTTCCCAGATGGGGGTGCGGGATGCATCTTTGAGCCCTTCGATGAAATCGTCAATCTTTTTAGATGTGATCCCTTCAAAATTATAGCCGACGCTCATGTTGAACATAAAGCCATCCGGACGGCCAAGATCAAATTCCCAGCTGATGAGTTTGAGCGCAAACCAAGCTTTAACATATTCGTCAAAAGCTTGCTGTACGCGCAACTCCGTGGACCATTCCACGTTGTAGCATTCATCCTCCGCTAAAATGCAGGGCTTACTGACCGGCAGATCTTCGCCGTCAAGCGTTTGCACGGTTTTCAGCTCAAAGAAACGGCTGCCGGCATAATAGGCGGCGATGAGATTCTGTGCAAGTTGGGTATGTGGGCCTGCTGCGGGGCCAAAGGGCGTTTCTAAATGCTCTCCAAATAGGTTGAGCACTTTTTCTCCGTCTGCAATGAAAGGGCGACGTACGCCAAACACTGCGCCATGACTGTGCTCTTCGAGAATCCAGTTCATCAGACTGTCAAATGGAATGGGGGTCATACGATCGGACATGATTTCTTTGCCTCCTTAAGCGTTGATGGATGACCAGAGCTTCTGGGCGCTTGCGCGGCACTCTGCCATGACCGCTGGCTCGTCTGCAACCAGAATTTTGCGATCCTGCATGAGTACTTTGCCGTTGCAAATTGTGGTGATGACCGAGCGCCCGTTCATGCCAAAGAGGATATGACCGTTTATGTTGTCACAGTTCATGGGCGTGAGCGGGTCGTAATCCGTGACAATAATATCCGCATAAGCGCCAGCTTTTAATACGCCCAATGGTTTTTCGTAGAACCGCGCGGCGATGGTGGCGTTGTTATCAAACAGCATGGCCGGGATTTCTCCCCAAGCAACGGTGGGATCACACAGATTGTGTTTATGGATGATGTTTGCGACCTTATAACTCTCCAACATGTCGTTTGTATACCCATCGGTGCCAAGACCGAGCAGGATACCAGCGGCAAACAGCTGAATCACCGGGCCACAGCCCACGGCATTGCCCATATTGGACTCGGGGTTGTGGATAACCATGGCATCGGTTTCTTTGAGAAGCTCCATTTCTGCTCGGTTGATATGCACGCAATGAACGGCCAGCGTTTTGCTGCTGAGAATGTCGTTGTCATACAGACGGTTGACGATGCGCTTGCCGTATTTTTTGAGGGAATCAGCCACATCGCTCGGGCCTTCGGCTACGTGAATATGAAATCCGGTGGTGTCGGGGGTATGTTTTCGGCAGAGTGCCAGCGTATCGTCGCTGAGTGTAAACGATGCGTGCAGACCCATCATGCCCTTAAGCATATCGGAATCATCGGCGGCGGCACGCGCAATCATGCGTTCATTTTCGCGTACCGATTGTTTCATTTTGTCAGAGCCGTCGCGATCGGATACTTCATAGCAGAGATTGGTACGCACGCCGAGATCCTTTGCCGCATCCGCGAGGTTGTCAAGACTGCCGGGAATATCATAATAGCTTGCGTGATGGTCAAACACTGTAGTTACGCCGTTTTTGATGCAGTCGAGATACACGGCATAAGCAGAGAGGCGATTGTTTTCGTGGGTCAGCTTACGATCAATTTTCCACCACATACCCTCGAGAATATCATTGAAATTTTTCGGATTGTAACCCTTGATGGATAGACCACGCGCAAACGCACTATAGATGTGATTATGCGCATTGATGAGTCCGGGCATGATGACGCCGCCTTTTGCATCAATAAAAACAGCGTCCGGATACTTTGCTTTCATTTCGGCGGTAACGCCGACATCCTTGACGAGGTTGCCATCCGTGGCGACCGCGCCGTTCTCGATAAACTTGTCATTATCTCGGGTGATGAGTCTTCCATTGCCGATGAGTAGCATAAGAAAAGTCCCCTTTCACGGTATTCAATTGCATTCAAATGATAGATACAGGATATTTTTATTATACATGAGCAATTCATGAGAAGCAATATCATGCAGAAGAATAAATCAACAAATATTTTGCACAAAAATAAATTATTAAGTCATGCAAATATTTCTGTACTTTTATTTGATTACACGTTATGATATGATATGTAAATGAAAAAATAGGAATCCGGAGCGTGTACATGAAACGTATCAAAGGTTATCGTTGCACCATCTGCGGAAAGGAATACCCGTTCGGGCCGGAGCTTATGACATGTCCGGCTTGCGGCGAAAAAGGTATTCTTGATATTCTATACGATTATTCGGAAATCAAGAAATCTTTTTCACGCGAAACACTCAAAAACGATCATGACAACAGCATGTGGCGCTATCGCGCACTAATGCCGCTTGCGGATCGCGGTTTCGAATGCTTTCTTCGGATTGGATGGACACCATTATACGAGTCCATGCGGCTTGGCAATGCGTTTGGCATCAAACAGCTTTTCATAAAAGATGATGGACTAAACCCGACCGGTTCGCTGAAGGATCGTGCGTCGGGGGTGGCGGTGGCAAAGGCCATTGAACTTGGATATGATACGATCTGCTGCTCATCAACAGGAAACGCTGCGTCCTCCTGCGCGGGAAACGCTGCGCGCATGGGGCTGAAAACCGTCATTTTTGTGCCGGAACGCGCACCGCTGGGCAAAGTTTCGCAGCTCTTGATTTTTGGTGCAAATGTAATTTCAGTCAAGGGTGATTATCGGCAGACGTTTGAACTGAGCCGTGAGGCAATCAACAAATGGGGATTCTATAACCGCAACGCGGGTATCAATCCGGTTATGACGGAGGGCAAGAAGACCGTTTCGATGGAGATTGCCGAACAATTGAATTGGCAGCCTACCGATTGGGTGTGTGTGTCTGTTGGTGACGGGTGCACCATCGGTGGTGTGTATAATGGTTTTTATGATTTGCTGCAACTTGGCATGATTGACCGGATTCCGAAGATACTCGGCGTGCAGTCCACTGGTTGCTGTCCGTTTGTAGATGCAGCTAATCAGGGCGGGGCGCTTCAGCCCACGCCGGAGAATACGCTGGCAGACAGCATTGCGGTTGGTGTGCCGCGAAATCCAAGGAAGGCGCAGCGTGCCGTGCAGGCTTCCGGCGGTGCTTGGATTGCGGTCAGCGACGACCAAATTCTGGATGCAATGCGCATCCTCGGCCGAACGGAAGGTGTGTTTGGCGAACCCGCCGGCGTAACCGCTACTGCGGGACTCAAAAAAGCGGTGGAGACCGGCGTAATCAAGTCGGACGAAACGGTTACTGTGATATCCACCGGCAGCGGCCTGAAGGATGTTAAAAACGCTATGCTGGCTGCAGGCGAACCCTTTCAATGTGAGCCGGATCTCAAGGCATTGGAAGCAAGCGGACGCATTCATGCATAATTGTAACGTTCGTTCGTAGGGTCATGCAATCAAACCAATTGTGGTTGTTACGCCCGAAAGGGCGCGCAATAAAAAAAAACAGGAGGAAATAATTGAAATGAAAAAGTCACTGGCAATTCTACTGGTACTGATGCTGGCTCTGGCGACTTTTGGCTGCACAGCAGCGGAAGTCAATGCAGCTGTCGATCAGGCACAGGAAGCTGTCACCGAAGCGGTTGATGATGCGGCAAAGAAGGAAGACGCAGCGCCCGCAGAAGAAGCTGCACCCGCCCCCACAGCAGCACCGGTTCCCCGCGAAGCGCGTAAGCCCATCGCTGCGGCAGACTTGAAAGTCGGTGCCATTCTTGTTCACGACGAAAACTCTGGTTATGACCAAGCGCACATTGACGGTGTGAAGGCTGCACAGAAAGCAAATGGCATGACTGACGAGCAGATCATCTTCAAGTATAATATTCCTGAAGACGAAACTTGCTATGATACAGCCGTTGACCTTGCCGAGCAGGGCTGCAACATCGTATTTTCTGATTCCTACAGCCATCAGTCCTATATGATGCAAGCTGCGAAGGAATATCCGAACACCATGTTCATTGCCTGCACGGGCGACACTGCTGCGGCCGAACCCGTTGCGAACGTTGGCAATATGTTCCCATACACGTTCCAGTCCCGCTATGTGTCCGGTGTTGTTGCCGGTATGAAGCTCAAGGAACTCATTGACGCAGGAAAAGCGACCGATCCATATGTGGGTTATGTTGGCGCCTACCCGTATGCCGAAGTGGTCAGCGGGTACACCGCGTTCTTCCTTGGCATCCGCTCTATCGTGCCGGAAGCGCATATGGATGTGCAGTATACCAACTCATGGTATGATCCGACTGCCGAAGCAGAAGCTGCTAACGCGCTGATCTCCAAGGGATGCGTCATCATTGGTCAGCATGCTGATTCCACTGGTGCACCGTCCGCCGTTCAGGCTGCGCTGAAGGCCGGCAAGGTCTGCTACAGTGTTGGTTACAACATCGATATGCTCTCTGTTGCGCCGGAAGCCGCGTTGACCAGCGCACAGAACAATTGGGGTGCATTGTACACCCCGGTGTTTGCCCAGATGATCAGCGGCGAAATCATTCCGAGTGATCTTGCAAAGGGTTATGCGGATGACGGCGTCATGATTTCGAAGATCGGACCGAGCTGTGCGGAAGGCACGCAGGCCAAGGTTGACGAAGTGATTGCGGGCCTCAAGGCCGGAACGTTGGAAGTGTTTGATTGCGCCAACTTCACCGTTGGTGAAAAACCTGTCACTTCGTATTTTGCATTTGATATCAATGGCGACTTTGTTGGCGATGTCGGCGAAGCAATCTCCGATGGCATCTTCCATGAGTCAACACTACGTAGCGCACCGTACTTTGGCCTACGCATCGATGGCATTACGGAATTGAACTAACAGATTCTTCGGATGGTACATACATCCGGCGGGGAACGGATCAAAACCCGTTCCCCGCTTACTCTTTACAGAATCGTGGCTTCCATTATTGGCATATAGAATTGTTAAGAAAAACGCTCTGCATATGATAACGTATCTACAGATCAGCGTTCAAATCAACACAATCAAAAACGGGATCGAACAATGGATGGGGCAGCATGACTTGAAATAAATCCCGCTCATCGTTCGCTATTCTTTGAGAAAGGATCACTCGCGTGGAAAAAACAACTGCTATTCGAATGGTCAATATTATAAAAACATTTGGCGAAGTCGTTGCAAACGACAAAGTCAACTTGGACATTCATCATGGTGAAATTCTTTCGTTGCTCGGCGAAAATGGCAGCGGGAAAACAACGTTGATGAATATGCTTGGTGGCATCTATTTTCCAGACAGCGGTGAGATTTTCATCAATGGGAAGGATGTCTCAATCCGTTCGCCTAAGGATGCATTTGATTTGCATATTGGTATGATCCATCAGCATTTCAAGTTGGTAGACGTGCTGACAGCGGCAGAAAATATTGTTCTTGGATTGAACGAAAAGATGCTCATCGATTTAAATGGCGTTCGTGCCGCAGTGAAGGATATCTGCGATCGCTATGGGTTTGTCATCGATCCTGACAAAATGGTTTATGAAATGTCCGTCTCGGAAAAACAGACGCTTGAAATCGTGAAGGTTCTTTATCGTGGTGCGGAGATTCTGATATTAGACGAACCAACCGCAGTGCTGACACCACAGGAGACGAACAAGCTCTTTATGGTCATGCGCAATATGAAGAACGATGGCAAATCGATTGTGATAATTACGCATAAGCTGCATGAGGTCATGGAGATTTCCGACCGTGTAGCCGTGCTTAGAAAAGGAAAATATATTGGCGATATCGCAACCTGCGATACAAATCCGCAGCAATTGACCGATATGATGGTTGGCCGCAGCGTTTCATTGAACATTGACCGACCGGAAACAGGAGAATTGACGGAGCGCTTGGTTGTAAAGAACCTAACTGTGCTGGATACGGACGGCGTAAAAAAGCTGGATTGCATCAACTTCACCGCGTTTGGCGGGGAGTTGCTCGGAATAGCCGGCATTTCTGGCAGCGGTCAGAAGGAACTGCTGGAGGCCATCGCGGGGTTACAGGTTGCACTGCCGGGCAGCAGCATCGAATACACGCCCATCAATAAAAATGAAAAAATTCAACTTTGTGGAAAGACCACGCAGGATATCAAACATATGGGCGTGCGGCTCGCGTTTGTGCCGGAGGATCGACTGGGCATGGGCCTTGTTGGCAGCATGAATATTTCTGACAACATGATGCTGCGTTCCTATACCAAAGGCAATTCGGTTTTTACCGACCGCAAGTCACCCAAGGAGCTTGCAACGGAGGTCGTAAAAGAACTGGAAGTGATTACGCCAGGGCTGTCAACGCCTGTTCGCCGACTATCGGGTGGCAATGTGCAGAAGGTACTGGTGGGACGCGAAATATCGGCGCAACCCTCGTTGTTGATGACGGCATATGCTGTCCGTGGACTGGATATCAATACATCCTATACGATTTATCATTTGCTCAATGAACAGAAACAGCGCGGTGCTGCCGTGATCTACGTGGGCGAGGATCTGGATGTGCTGCTGGAACTGTGCGATCGTATCTTGGTACTCTGCGCAGGAAAGATCAGTGGCATTGTCGATGGACGTCACACCACAAAAGAAGAAGTTGGTCTGCTCATGACCCACTTGGGACAGGAGGCAAACGCATGAGAAACGAAGGAAAAGAACCGTTTATTCGCATTAGCAAACGCGGTGCGATGCCGCTGTGGCAGTCAATATTGGTTCGGATGATTGCGATTTTCATATCGCTTGTGATCTGCGGGTTGATCATCTACAGTATCGTCAAATTAAACCCAATCAAGGTTTATGAGACCATGATTAACGGTGCATTTGGCACAAACAAGCGCACTTGGGTTCTGATACGGGATACGATGCTGATGCTTTGCATCGGGGTTGGTCTCGCACCGGCTTTCAAAATGCGATTTTGGAATCTTGGTGCAGAAGGTCAGATTTTAATGGGGGGCGTTGCTGCAGCAGCTTGCATGATTTATCTGGGTAAAGGGCAGATGAATACTGCGTTTTTGATTGTTATTATGATGATTGCGGCTACGCTTTCTGGTGGTGTATGGGGAACGATACCAGCGATTTTCAAGGCAAAGTGGAATACCAATGAGGTACTCTTTACCTTGATGATGAACTATATTGCCATTCAGTTGACAAGTTTCTTTGTGGCAAGATGGGAGAATCCATTCGGAAGCAATTCCGTTGGCATCATCAATCCACTGACAAAGGCCGGGTGGTTTCCGCCGGTATTCGGGCAACAATACATGCTGAATGTGATCATTGTTTTGGCGCTTGCGGTTCTGATATTTGCCTATCTTAAATACAGCAAGCATGGATTCGAGATTTCCGTGGTTGGTGAAAGTGAGAATACGGCCAAATATGCGGCCATCAATGTGCGTAAGGTGATTGTTCGGTCCATGGCACTTTCCGGCGCAATTTGCGGAATCGCTGGATTTCTCATGGTTTCCGGCGCGGGACATACAATTTCTACCAGCACCGCCGGCGGGCGTGGATTCACCGCAGTGATTGTAGCCTGGCTTGCTAAGTTTAATACGTTTGTGATGATTCTGATTTCTCTGCTGATCGTGTTTCTGGAAAAGGGAGCGATTGAAATCGCTTCCCGTTATAATCTCTCGGATTATGTTTCCAGCATGATTACGGGCATTATCTTGTTTTTCATCTTGGGAAGCGAATTCTTTGTGAATTATAAAGTTAAATTTCGCAGCAGCAGGAAGGAGGCCATCCAATGACACAAATCGTATCGTTATTGCAGGCTGCGATTGTGTTTGGCACGGTCATCATGTTTGGCGCGATCGGTGAGATTCTTGCCGAAAAAGCAGGCAACCTAAATCTTGGTGTTCCGGGCGTGATGTATTTGGGCGGTATTGCGGGACTGATCGGGGTGTTCTTCTATGAATTGAACAATCCAAATCCAATTCCAATTGTATGTATCCTGATAGCAATATCTTGTTCAGTTGTTGTAGCCATGTTTGGTGGACTGATTTTTTCATTTCTCACCATCACGCTGAGAGCTAATCAAAACGTGACGGGTCTGGCACTGACGATCTTTTCGGGCGGTTTTGCCAATTTTTTTGGCGGTTCGCTCAACAAACTGGCAGGCGGTGTTGGGCAGATATCTGTGGCCGTCACCAGCGGTGCGTTTCGACAGGATATCAAGTTTACCGAATCACTTGGATTGTTGGACGATATGCTCTTCGACTATGGCTTCATGGTATATCTTGCAATTATTCTGGCGATTGTACTCATGTGGTTTATCAACCGCACCAGTGTCGGATTGAATCTGCGCGCTGTCGGTGAGAATCCGGCAACGGCTGATGCTGCGGGGATTGATGTCGGCAAATACAAGTATTTGGCAACCTGCGTTGGCGCAGGCATTACGGGTCTTGGTGGACTGTATTTTGTCATGGATTACATGAAGGGAACGTGGGATAGCGGCGGCGCGATTGAAGGACTTGGCTGGCTGGCCGTTGCGCTCGTTATCTTTGCATCGTGGAAACCACTGCGCACTATATGGGGATCGTATTTGTTTGGCATGCTGTACTGGGCATATTTCTATATTCCGGGGCTGACCCGCAGCTCACAGGAGTTATTTAAGATGGCGCCATATATTGTGACGGTTATTGTGTTGATCGTCGTTTCACTGCGTCGCAGACGTGAAGATCAGCCGCCGGCAAGCCTTGGACTAGCGTATTTCCGGGAAGAACGATAAAGACAGAATCAATTGCAGGGTTCCGCAAAAAGCAGAGCCCTGCAATTATCGATAAACATCATTTTTCCACAAAATATCTGCGCTTTGCTTACGTGGACATTGGTACGGTCTGAAAAACGTGCATGAAAACCGCCTCAATTTGAGCCATTTGATCTGCCGAATGAACTGACGGCATCGAAGTGGATGGGCCAATGGCGATAGATTAGAACAATCACAATCCATTATTTGACATCCTGAGGGACCCGTAAAATGCGGATCCTTGTTTATTGCGCGTTTACCACATTGGATCGGTGTTTGCTTGCCGCCGCATTTCCAGTTCTATTACCATTTCGATACTGTTTACTTTTACATTTTTGGTGATTATCTGATCCATATCCTGTAGTTTTGCGGTAAAATTATTTAAAAGTATAACTTTTCGTCTCTTTCAGCCGGCTTTGTCAATCTTAGTCTACAAGATTTGAAGCGTTATATTTCCTTTTTTCCTGTTCCTCTTATCAGCGTAAAACCGTATAGTTTGCTTGCCAATTTTTTCACGATGTTCTGCCGCATAAATTCGAGCGATGAAAAAATTATAGGGGAGGCCGAGCAATTATGCACACAAATGTTGCAGCGATCCTGTTCGAATGGCACGGCTGCCGTAACTGCGAATAAACCAATCGAAAATGCAGCCCTTTTTGTTATTTTACACAACCTTGTCGCATACGGTGTGTAGAGAGCGAATGCGAAAGGGGGAGCGAGATGCGCGTTTTGGTCATTCGAAAGCGAACACTGCTGATTGCCGCAATGGTTGCAGCAATCATAATTGCTGCAACTGTAATTTTGCTGGTTTTATTAGGCGGTAAATCTGCGTCGCCCGCCATGCGCATTCAGCCGGTAGAGGAATACGAGCTGAATGTGCTTGCAGGCAAACAACGAGAGCTGCCAGTATACAGTGTGGAGTGCAGCGATAAGAAGATTGCGCTGACGGTGGATGCCGCATGGGAGGCCGATAAAACTGAATTCATCTTAGACACATTGAAAAAACATGAAATCAAGGCTACCTTTTTTCTCTGCGGCGTTTGGGTGAATGCTTACCCGAATCAAGTGAAGGCAATTGCTGCGGCCGGACATGAAATCGGGAACCATTCACTGACGCATCCGCACATGAACAAGCTGGATGCGGCAGGCGTGCAAAAGGAAATTAGTCAATTGGATGATCGAATTGAAACGCTGACCGGCAAGCGGTGTACCCTTTTTCGCGCGCCGTTTGGGGAATATAATGATACGGTCATTCAGGCGGTTCGGGAGCTTGGCTACGAACCAATTCAGTGGAATTTGGATACCATCGATTGGAAGCAAGAGCGCAGTTCGGAAATAATCCTCAACAGTGTATTGCCGAAATTGTCCGGAGGCAGTATTATACTCTGCCATAACAATGGGTATGAGATTAAGAATTATTTACCTACGCTCATTGAAAAAGCAATGGAACAAGGATATTCGTTTGTAAAAGTATCTGAGCTACTGCTTCCCGGAGAGACTATGATTGACAGCAATGGCATGCAGAAGAGCAAGGCGCCCGCAGCATAAACGGACGCTAGTTTATTCTTTTTCAAATCATATTAGCTGCGCTCCTGGCGAACGTCTATTAAACAGCTGAAAACTTCAGATAAGACGGGATATATGACGATCCCGTCGGATACTGGTGGGACAAGATCTATCATAATCAAAAGAATCTTTAATATTACAAGTGGCATCGGCTGTTCGGATCAACGCTATGCCGGTAAACGCGAAATGTAGAGTGCAACAAAGCACAGGAATATCTCGACGAATGGGAACGCAATGAGGTTGAACGATGGTTCGGCCTTGCAAAGTGTAAATGTGACATGGACTTGCTTGAAACCAAGCGACAGGAAACCATTGCGTACACAGTTACGCTGTCGAATTTGGGATTGAATCTGCACAGACTGCAGCACTTGGCTTCGCGTTTTTTCTGTTTTTGCTGTAACAACAAATGCAGCCGATGAAATATGTTATTGTCCTGGAGATACTCAAATATGGCCATCTTCATGCGGCACATTCAGTTTAACGATGAAAACTGAACATTAGGCAGACGGTACGGTACAGCACTGTGCCGTTTTGTATCGTCATGTGTGTCGGCCTATACAATCTCACCACAGAAAAAGTTAGATATAGAAGATAGTTTATACGGAAGTTAAACAAATACTATTGATTGATGAAATGTGTTTTGCTATTCTAACAGCAGAGAAGAAGTTACTATGATCATAAGACCTGCATATTTGGATCTGCTGAAAACATATCGGGATGTTCCGCTGGCAAAGATTCTTGCCGGAATCAGACGGTGCGGCAAATCCACAATTTTAGAAATGCTGAAGGACGAACTGATAAACAGCGGCGCCGCCGCAGACCACATCGTCAGTATGCGCTATACTTCAGAGGATTTTGACAATGGAATGACCTCCAAGGAAATGTACAAGGGCATTAAGGAAAAGTTCATCGATGATGGACGGTATTATCTTTTGCTTGACGAAGTACAGGAAATCGACGGCTGGGAAAAAGCAATCAACAGCCTGCTTGAAGATGCCGATACCGACATCTATGTGACTGGCTCTAATTCTAAGTTGATGTCAAGTGAAATATCAACCTATTTAGCAGGAAGATATATCTCCATTCCGGTATTCACCCTGTCCTTTGCCGAATATTTAGAGTTCAAAAAGCCAGGCAATCTGCCAGCAAAAGATCTGCTGAACGATTATTTGCGTATGGGCGGTTTTCCAATCGTAGCGCTGGGTAATTTAGATGAGCGCTCCGCTTATCAGATTGTGGAGGGCATCTACAACTCTGTTATCACAAGCGACATCACAAAGCGGCACAATATCACGAACTTTGATTTGTTCAATCGTGTTGTAAAATTTATTGTGGAGAATGTGGGCAAGGCCTTTTCTGCAAATGCAATCGTAAAGTTTCTAAAAAGCGAGGGGCGTTCCCTGTCTGTTGAAGCAGTATATAACTATTTGGAATGGTTGGAAAAAGCGTTTGTGATCTATCGTTGTCAGCGATACGATTTGCAGGGCAAGTCTGTACTGAAAACACAGGAAAAGTTCTATCTCGCAGACATTTCGCTGAAATATTGCATGATGGGCTTCAATACCAAGTCGATTGCCGCAATGCTTGAAAACATCGGCTACTTTGAACTGTTGAGAAAGGGATATGAGGTGTATGTGGGTAAAAATGGCACTAAGGAAATCGACTTCGTAGCGATACGGCGGGATGAGCGTGTCTATGTTCAGGTGTGCCGCAGGCTGCCGGAGGCATCCGACTGGGAGGTTGCTAATCTGCTTGCGATAAAAGATCACTATCCCAAGTATGTTGTGACGCTAGATGAGCTTGCCGCAGGCAATATCAACGGAGTAAAAATCATGCACCTTGCAGACTTTCTGCTCTGTAAGGAATACTAATATCTTTAAGCACACGGTATCGTGCTGTGCCGCTTGGTTACATAACCAGGTAGAAGTTTTAATTTCGTGTATGATTATAACTAACAAAAGCGGGAATTTCTATTTACGATATAGATATAACTGACCCGACTCCTTATAATTGGATCAGTTTAATTGTTAGTAAAGAGATGATAAAATGACTACCAAAGGAGCTGGGAAAACAGCAAGGAAACAGTACACAACAGAGCAGATCATCGTAACCTTACGGAAGGTTGAATGATCGTGTGGCCAGGGCAATACCATACCGGAGGCCTGTTGACAATGCGAAATACCGGAACAAACGGATTACCAATGGCGTAAGGAATACGGTGGAATGACAACGGCTGATGCTAAGCGGGCGAAACAGCTGGAAAGCGAGAACGACCGATTAAAAGAAGCTGGTGGCGGATCAAACCCTGAATATAGGAATACTGCGGGATGTAGACGCAAAAACTGTTAAGCCTTGTAAGGCGAAAGGTTGCGGTCGACTATGTTGTGCAGGCATACGGGCAGACAGGACGGCACGCTTGCAGGGTACTGGCAACACAAAGGTCGGCCTATCGATATGAGCCGGTAATGAACCGCTTTTTGCAAAAGGACACGTGGCGTGGCGATGCAACCGTTGTCCTACCGAAGAACTCCTTTGAGAACGGATCATCGAATGAGTGACCAAATACGGGCGTGTCGGTTATCGAAAGATAACGGCACTGCTTCGTAATGAGGGCTATGTTGTGGACCACAAGCGCATGTAGCGTATTTGGCCTGAGGAAGGGCTGAAGCTACCGCGAAAGCAGCAGGAGAAGCGCTGCCTTTGGGCTAACGGATGGGCGCTGTGTCAGGCTGCGGGCGGCGTATAAGAATCATGTAGAGCGTTATGATTTCGTAGAGGATCGCACCATGAATGGACGAAAGATCCGATTTCTTAACATACTGGACGAGAGCATGCGGGAATGTCTGGCGAGCGTATTTTAAAGAAGCTGGCGCAATCACGAAGTCATTGAGGTTTTGCCCGACCTGATCCTGCTGCATGAGAACGAGCCGGATTTTATGAATCAAACAACTTTGCGTGTAGTTCATTTAGCACGAGAAGAACTCAACCTGTTTAAACAGATTTATTTTTCCAATTACTTTGAAAATATAAAAAGGTATGGCCGGTAAGATGAACGATGATGCTTATGAAAAAATGTCCCAAGAATGAATGGGAATATTCTCGTTGGAGAAAAGTGTCTGTCAAGATATATGCCTAAGAAGATATCTGCTTTTACATGGAATTGCTACAAGGATAGCGGTCAATCGGGCAGAATTTTCAGATGAAGAAGTGCCGGCGATGACCTTGCAAACCACAAAGGAGATATGGCGAAAGGAGTGCGTGACCGACAATCTATAAAGGAACAGTCCCCTGAATGATAGCAAAGGCACAAAAGAGCCTGCTTACGGTGGCAGAAAGGGCGGAAAAATGAATCACATATTATTGCTTGAAGATGATTTGAGTTTGATTGACGGGCTTTCCTATTCACTGAAAAAACAGGGGTTTGAGTTGGATGTAGCCCGAACCATCAAAGAAGCGAGCGATATTTGGACGGAGGGCAAATATGATTTGCTCATTTTAGACTTGTCTCTCCCGGACGGCTCCGGCTTTGAGATATGCAAAAACGTACGCCGGACTTCCAAGGTTCCCATCATTTTTTTAACTGCATCAGATGAAGAAATGAGCATTGTTATGGGGCTGGATATGGGCGGCGACGACTATATCACGAAGCCATTCAAATTGGGTGTACTCACCTCAAGAATCAACGCACTGCTTCGAAGGGCAAAAGATTTCGGAGCGGCAAATACAGAACTCCTATCCAATGGCATCCGGCTGTCACATCTCCAAGCCTATCGGGATGAGCAGCCGCTGGATCTGACAACCGCAGAATACCGCCTGCTGTGTCTGCTGATGCAAAACCCAAACAGGATCCTTTCCAAAGAAAAAATATTGGAAAAGCTGTGGGACTGTGACGGCAACTATGTGGACGATAATACGCTTGCGGTGTATGTCCGCAGACTACGCGTGAAGATAGAAGCAAACCCCAGCGACCCACAAATGCTGTTGACTGTTCGAGGAATGGGCTACAAATGGAATGTTCTCCAAGTGGGGTGACAACATGAAGATTTTAACAAATAAAGAGATTCGTCATTTTTTTATCCTGATATCCGCTGTGTCTGTCGGCATTCTCGCTTTGCTCCAATTCATGCTTTGGCTGTCGTATGG
>JAVVXB010000015.1:55201-68500 GCA_036651815.1 Clostridia bacterium | reverse complement strand
GAAAATGGCCGAACAATGGCCGGTGTCTTATCGAAACGGGGATATGGTTTTAAATTTACACAATCTTTTCCAGAATGCACGGCCTCTGGTCAACGTTCGTCAGAAGCGATACCGCCCCGTTTGGGGCGATTATTCTGTACGAACAGCACATTGATAATAATCCTCGCGTCAGTCCAATCCATTTGTTATTCAATATTGAAATCTGGCGATTCATCTAAATGTTCGGAAACATATTTCCCATTTTTTCTGCGTTGTTTTACACACTCGGAAAGCAAATATTCCATTTGTCCGTTTACTGAGCGAAAATCATCTTCCGCCCACGCAACAATTGCGTTATACAGCGGTTGTGACAGACGCAGAGGGATTTGCTTTTTTGTTGTATCGTTCATATTTAATATAAGCTACCGGAATTAACAATCGGCTGTACGTCGTGATTTCCGCAAAGTACCACCAAAAGGTTCGATACCATGGCTGCTTTTCGCTCCTCGTCCAAGACAACGATATTGTTTTTGTTCAACTGCTCCAACGCCATTTCCACCATGCCAACTGCACCGTCCACTATCATTTTGCGTGCATCCACTATGGCTGACGCCTGCTGCCTTTGTAGCATAACCGCAGCAATTTCAGATGCATATGCTAAATAAGTAATCCGCGCTTCTAAAATATCTAGTCCTGCTTCTGCAACTTTTCCTTGAATTTCTTTTTTAATACGGGCTGCTACAATTTCGCTGGAACCACGCAGACTTCCTTCGTCGGCAATGCCATCGCCAGTTGTATCCACATTGGGTGCTACATCATACGGATAAAGCCTTACAATATTGCGCAGTGCACTGTCGCACTGCAAGGACAGGTATTCTTTGTAATTATCCACGGTAAATACAGCTTTAGCCGTATCCACAACACGCCACATTACGGCAATGCCAATCTCGATCGGGTTTCCAAGGCAATCGTTAACCTTCTGACGATTGTTGTTCAACGTCATAATTTTTAATGATATTTTCTTGTTCATGATCTCACCCGTTGCATTTTCATTCGTGGTACCCGTCGATTTCGTAGCATTGCTGCGTACATCGCCGCTTTGACCAAGCTTTGTGCCAGCGGCTGGATTGATGGCCGTGCAAAACGGATTTACATAGTAAAACCCTTGTGTTTTCAATGTACCGACATAGTCACCAAACAAAGTCAAAACAACGGCTTCCTGCGGTTTGATTACTTTTAAACCAAGAAAAGGAATCCAACCAATACAAGTCCAGATGATACCAAGAATTAGAATGGGAATTGAAAATACTGTGCCCACAAAAATAGCGCCTAAAGCTACAAGATACATTAATAGCAGCAATAATAGCATCAGCATGCCGTTTTTCTTATTTTTCAATACTTTTTCTTCCATAGATTTATCCTCACATCCTATTAAGATATCATAATTATATCATTTTGATTTCATATGTCAACCATATTTTACATATCATCCGTTCACAGCATCCTTATCCGTTGCGCACATATTCCCATTTTATCTACCAAATTCAAATCTGCATCATAATATCAATGTGCTGATTGAATCCTAGGATTCAATCAGCACATTTGCAGCTGTCAATCAATGTTGTTCGTTTACTGGCATTGGCGTAGGAGCAGCAGGCAATGCCACATCACTCATTTCAGGATCCAGTGGATCTACAGCATTGTTGTTATACGAATTATATTCAGCAGCACGCCACTCATTGATGACTTCCAACAGCAGTTTTTCATCCGCTGCGCTGAATCCAATATATGGACTACTCCAATATTTGTTGGATCCATAGTAACCGAGCGACTGTTCATTCGCCCTTGCACCCCATGAAAAGCTAACATTCAAACAGGTGGGATTCGTGGTAAGCATTCCACGCTTGAATATATCCATCATCCGTTCAGCGTAATCTTTGTAGAGCTGATAGGTTTCATCAATTTCCATATTGTACTTACTCAGGTACAATCCAAGATCAATTTGAAATACTTGGTTTTCCTTCAGCGGTACATTCATAAATGTCATGTTAATATTAAAGCTGTCTTCCATATCTCCATTTGTTTTCACTCGTTCATAGGCATTCATCATCTGCAGCGTGTTGTCTGCCACTGCCTTTCTGTTTGTGAGCATCATCCATAGTTCTGCCGTTTTTGGTGTTTCTAAGTTTATTATATAGTTTTCAACGTATCGATTGGTTCCCACGTATCCACCAATAGTAAACGATCCTATGTACTGCTGATCCCCGGCTGCATACAGATACTTTTCACGTTCGTCAATGATGTTTTTATGCGATCGATAATAAACATTCGGAATGATTTTTTTCTTTGCGCATTCATCAAAATAGCATACGCGAAGTTTTTCCACTTCCTCCGTACTCATCCCACAGTCCGTAGTCCGGAATGTCACGGATTTTGCAGGTGGAAACGCATGAATGGCAGATACAAACGCTGGGTTTTGTTCACGCGCTGCATTCAAAACATCTGTATTTGAAAACTCAATCGTGCGTTTAATCTTTCTTCCATTGTTCAGCACAATGCAAATTGGCTCAATGGAATAAAATTGATACTCGCGATCAAAGGTGGCCGCAATTCCTTTTCCATTCCGAATATCAATCGCTTTGGCAAGGTTTTCTGCAACCACTTCTTTTACCGATTCCTCCGAAAAATGGATTTCAGAGAGAAGCAGCGTTGTATAATGCTTGTGATGTTCATAGATATCCTCTCCACCGAATGTAATGTATGAAATATCAGCCGCTGCCGGACAGACATTCAGAACATTATTGGAAATCCCTTGTATGCCGATTAACATCAGCCCCGTTGCAACAACCGGGCAGAGAAACCATGGCAAAGACAGCAGCATTCTTTTCAGATTGCGAAGAACGATTAGCTGATAGCCAACATATCCGGCAAGTGCAACCGCCACTAGAATGAGCAGTTCCCTTAAATGAGCAAACAATACTGAGTACGGATCAAATGTACCATATCTCGATGTGATCACTAAACTCAGCAGCAGTACCGGTAATGTTAGAAGGCAGGCAAATATCGTCTGGAGCTTTCCAGAGCTGGCCCCCTGCTCTGCCAGTTCAGAGGAACGACGTACAAACAGCAGCGCACCAAGCGCTAGTTCCGCAATCGCTATGCCAAGTGAATACAGTATCGGACCAGTTGCAACGATTCGTTCAATAAACATCTGTCGTGAAAACATCACAACAAGTCCGGTAGCAATATTGGTAGCCGGATTGAGCAACCAAGGCAGATCCAACCATCCAACGATATTCACATTGGCTACGATTCCTCGTCCAATCATAAACAGCAGATATCGAGGCAAGAATAGCACGAGCAATGTTACAATAATATTGGTAAACAGTGTACCGGTGAGACTGCATCCAATGGCGGCTGCCGCAAAAACCAGCATGGTAGCTACGATGAAAAATAATGCGCCCATTGGCAAATAAGCAGGTACAAATGGAATGCCACCAGCCAACAGAACAACCGTCAAAGCAATAACCGACAGAATCACGGTTGCCGCTACCCAAGTGAATGCAGCAAGCGTAATGGATAGGTATAGGTTAACACGGCGAATCGGTAAGCTGTGATAAAAATCACTTTCAGAGCGCTTTGTTAAAAATGAAAATCCAACGAACGCGAACCCAAATCCTGCGACAAAGGCATAGATTGGTAGTGCAGCCATGATATCAAACACACGGCCTGGCAGATTTTCGCTTTGACACTGCTGCACGCCGATGATAACTGTCAAAATTACGACCGTAATCAACAGGGCAAGGCCCAGGCGTCCCAGCCTACGCAGGGATTCTCGATAAAAGCTCATGCTCTCTCCCCCCTCTTTGCATTCGGTTGATCAAAGACGTAACCGAGCGCTTCCATTTCGTAAATAAAAACTTCCTCCAGCGTAAGCGGCAACACTTCCAATAAAATGGGTGACAGCGCAGTTAATCTCGTGTGGCTTTCCTCTCGATTACCACGCACGATCAAGTTTGATACGCTCCCTTGCTTGTTAAATGATAGAATGTCCAATCCATCAAATTTTCTACGATCATATGCATCATCAAAGGCAACCTGTATCTTGAACAGTGAAGTTTTAAGGTTTTGCACATCACTTTCAAAGACAATGCCACCTTTATATAGCAGTGCGAGCTGATCGCAGGTATCCTCTAACTCACGTAGGGAATGACTTGTAATCACTGCGGTGCAGTTGCGATCCATCACATCGTCATAAAGCGTCGCTTTCACCAGGTTACGCATGACGGGATCAAGTCCATCAAACGTCTCATCGAAAAAAATATATTCCGCCATTGTGGACAATGCCAAAATTGTTGCCGCCTGCCGACGCATTCCCTTGCTAAAAGTAGAAAATGGTTTGTTGGGATTCAGACGGAATTCCTCTGTCAACGTATGAAAACGTGTTGTATTAAAACGTTCGTAAGCAGACGTATACAGCTTGGCCATGCGAATCATATTACTCTGTGGTAAAAAGAAAAGTTCATCCGGCACAAACACAAATTGTTTTTTGACTTCCGGATTGTCGTATACGTTTCCTCCATTGATGCTGATCTGGCCATCATCGGGACGATAGATCCCGCTGGCAAGACGAAGAAATGTGGATTTCCCCGCGCCATTAGCGCCGACAAGGCCGTAGATACAACCATCTGGGATATTACAGTTCAGCTGATCTAGCGCAACAATATCCGGGAACCGTTTCGTCAGATTTCTTGCCGTAATCATGCTTTCACACCCTTTCCAAATGCGGCTTCCACCGCGCCAATCACCTGTTCGATGGGTACGTTAGCCGTGCAAAGTTTTTCGCTCAGCAATTCGATTTCATCAATCATTTCCTGCATACGACCGCCGACAATAATAGCAGCGTCCTTGGACACAAACCTACCGTTCCCCGGTACACTGTAGCTAATCCCGCGTCGCTCTAGCTCCGCATAGGCTTTCTGTAGTGTATTGGGGTTGATGGACAGAGTTTGCGACAAGGAACGTACGCTTGGCAGTTGATCGTCGGGCTTTAATGAGCCCGATGCAATCAGCCGTTCCGATTGCTCGATAATCTGCTCGTAGATTGGCGTCCGCCCATATTTATCGATTTGGAACATGCTGACCTCCTATTCGCTTAGTGTACTATCCGTCATAGTACACATGTATATTATTAGATTTTATTGTGTTTGTCAAGCATGAAAAGGCAAATATTTGCTATTTCGTGTATTTCATCATCCGCTACATTCGTGTTATACTCTTTTATATGAAAGAATCTGCAGATAATATAGCATTGCAGGAATGTGAACCGCAACCGCATCATCGCCGTTGGCTTTTGATATGCATGCTTTTTCTCATGCTCGTTGCCGTATTTTCGCTCAGTTTATTGGGTTACTCACAACGAATCGCCGCGACAAATGCAGCACCAACGCCCATACCGACCGAAACTTTAGCTTTCTCCGCAGGGAATCATGATTTTACAGGTTTGACCATTTGGTTTTTGGATATCGGCCAAGGCGACTGTGCGTTTCTCCGATCTCCAAATGGTAAAACCATGCTGATCGATGCAGGCCCAGCTGGCAGTTTTCCCGTTATTCAACGTTTTCTGGAAGCTCAGCAGATTACGAGGCTGGATATTGTGATTTGTTCCCATCTCCACGCGGATCATATTGGAAGTATGACGGAAATTCTGGATGCTTATCAGATTGGTGCACTGTATTTACCGCCATTCGATATTGAAAGCAGTACCTACGCCAACCTAGTGGAGGCAGTTGAGCGCAACCACGTATTAGCAAAGCCGATATATGCTTCTGCTACATCCACATTGGATTGGGATGAAACGACTGAAGTACGTGTCCTCTCGCCCTACGAAGTTCATTATGATGACGAAAACGATACCAGTCTCATGCTACGCATTCGGTATGGCAATACCGCAGCCTTATTTGTCGGTGATGCTGGTTTGGTTGCGGAACGGCTTGCCATCAAAGCGCTGCCTAATCACTATTTTACCGCCAACGTTCTTAAGGTTGGGCACCATGGTTCCGCGAGCGCGACTGGAAAAAAGTTTTTATCAACCGTAAAACCTTCTATCGCTGTAATTAGCGTTGGAAAAGATAATTCTTACAATTTGCCGGATGCCAGCATTCTAAAACGGCTTAAGCAGACCGGGATCAAAACGCTGAGAACCGATGAACTTGGCACCATATGCATTTCTCTTGACGGCAATCGTGCTTGGGTGATAGAATCATAATTAATATGATAGGCTATAATGGGGAGTATCCTAAATAGTGCGTCATCAGAGAGCGTCGTCACTGGCTGTAAACGACGTACGCAAATAGGGATCTTTTTATTCGCCCCGGAGCCTTGCTGGCAAACCGCAGTTCGCGCACTAGTCGGCAACGGGTATGCCCGTTACAGCGAATGAGGTTTTGCATTCATTTTGCAAAATGAATTTGGGTGGTACCACGAGACAATTCGTCCCATATTGGATGGATTGTTTTTTATTTTATGAAAAACAGGAGGAAATCAAAATCATGGGAATGCTGGATTCATTAAAACAACTGCATACGGAAGCCGAGGATCGACTCGTAAAATGTGAAACCATCGAGGAGCTTGAATCGGTGCTGGCGGATGTGCTTGGCAGAAACGGTTCGTTAACCGCCATTCTGCGCACAATGGGTAAGTTGGAAAAAGACGAACGTGCAGCCGTTGGTGCGGGCGCGAACCGTGTTAAGAAGGCACTGGAAGAAAAAATAGACGAAAAAAAGGCGTTGCTGAATGAAAAGGCACGGCAGCACCTGTTTGAAAAGGAAGCAATTGACGTCACTGCGCCTGGAAAAATCGAGCAGCCGATTGGACGTCTACACCCCATGACGCAAACCTATCGGCTCATTCGTGATGCATTGATTGGCATGGGGTTTTCGCTCTTTGATGGTCCAGAGATTGAATTAGATGACAATAACTTTACTCTGTTGAATCTGCCGAAGGATCACCCGGCACGTGATATGCAAGATACCTTTTATATCAACGAAAACGTTGTACTGCGCACGCACACCTCGCCCTGTGAAATTCGTGCACTTAAAAGCATCAAGCCTCCATTCCGGTTGGTCATGCCTGGCCGCGTCTTCCGCGTGGATGAAGTGGATGCAAGTCACTCCCCTGTATTCATGCAGATGGAAGGTTTTATTGTGGACAAAGGGCTGACGCTGGGCGACCTAAAAGGAATTTTGGATTCGTTTGTACACGCTGTATTTGGTGAAAGTGTTAAAACGCGCCTCCGCCCAAGTTATTTTCCATTTACGGAACCTTCCGCCGAAATGGATATGTCCTGCACTATCTGCGGTGGAAAAGGTTGCCGGGTCTGCAAGGGCACGGGTTGGATCGAAATTCTGGGCTGCGGCGTGACAAATCCACATGAGCTGGAAAACTGTGGTCTTGACCCGCATGAATGGACTGCGCTGGCCTTTGGCATCGGCGTGGATCGTGTGACCAGCCTGAAATACGGTGTGAGCGATATCCGTCTGGAATACGAAAACGACGCACGCTTTTTGCGTCAGTTTTAAGGGAGGAAAAAAATAATGAAACTGCCTAAAAAATGGTTGTGTGAATATGTTGATTTCCAGGTGACCAATGAAGAGTTCGTCGAGCGTATGATGTGGCGCGGCTTTGAGTTTGCCGGAATCGAACAGGAGCTGTCCGGTGTAGATGGAGTCGTAGTTGGCAAGGTGCTATCCGAAGAATTACATGAAAACTCCAATCATCTGCATATCTGCAAGGTCGACATTGGTTCCGAAGTGCTGACAATCGTCACGGGTGCAGATAATATCAAAGGCGGCGAAACCGTTCCTGTTGCCGTTGTTGGTTCAAAGCTGGATGGGCATGTAATGGAAGCCGTTAACATGCGTGGTGTAATGAGCTATGGGATGCTTTGTTCCGGAAAAGAGCTGGGACTGACCAATGCGGATTATCCTGGTAGCGAAACGCATGGTATCCTGCTGTTGCAAGAAACATATCCCCTTGGTATGCCCATCGGTCAAGCGCTGGGATTCGACGACGAAATCTTTGAATTTGAGCTTACCCCAAACCGCCCCGATTGTGCCAGCATCATTGGCATTTGCAGGGAAGCGGCGGCAGCACTGGGACAAACCATCGAGCAACCGGTCATCAAGCCGGTCAAAGGTAGCGGTCAAGCTTCTGACTATGCAACTGTCACCGTTGAAAACTTTGACCTTTGTCCGCGTTATACAGCGCGTGTGGTCAAGGATATTCGCATTGAACCATCTCCTGTTTGGATGCAGCGCAAGTTGAAAGCCGCAGGCTTTCGCCCAATCAACAACATTGTGGATATCACAAATTTTGTCTTGGTTGAATATGGTCATCCAATGCACGCTTTTGACCTAGCGTGCGTTGCTGATGGGCATATTGTTGTGCGCAATGCCCATGAAAATGAAGTCGTAACGACATTGGACGAAAAGGAACGTACAGTTACACCGGATATGCTCTTGATTGCCGATCCACTAAAGGGTGTAGGAATCGCCGGCGTCATGGGCGGACGTAATAGTGAAATTACAGAAAACACACAGGCGGTTTTGTTTGAATCCGCAGTGTTCAAGGGCAGCAACATCCGCTCTACTGCGCGTAAACTTCGCCATACCACGGATGCAGCTGCACGCTTTATCAAGGGGGTAGAAGCCGTCAACGCAAAGCTGGCGCTGGATCGTGCCATAGAACTAATCGAAGCGCTACACGCAGGGACGGTCGTCGGCGACACGATCGACATTTGCAAACAACCGCCTGTCGATCGAACGATAGATGTCAATATTGATCATATCAACAATCTACTCGCACTGCATCTTTCCGGCAAGGAAATGGTTGAAATGCTTTGCACCATCTGCATTCCAGCCAGAGCGGCTGGTGGCAAGTTACACATTACGATTCCACATTTCCGTACGGATATTGAGAACGGCATCGAAGCCGACTGGGATATTGCCGAGGAAATTGCGCGGATCTATGGCTACTACAATATTGCGCCTACGCTCATGCGCGGAGACACTTTCCGCGGCACCCTCTCCCCTGCATTCCATTTTGAGGATGCTTTGAAGGATACGCTCGTGTCTCTGGGTGGATATGAAATGTACAATTATAATTTTACATCTCCCTCTGCACTGGATGCGTTGTTGTTGCCGGCTGAATCAGATTTTCGAAAGGCCGTGCGCATACTTAATCCATTTGGTGAGGATCAGAGCCTCATGCGAACCACACTGTTGCCCGGTATGTTGGACGTATGTGCCCGCAATTTAAACCGTCGCACCAATCAAGGCCGCTTTTTTGAAGTTGGCAATGTACATATTGATCTATGCGACGTTTTGCCCGAAGAACGCAAAACCGTTGGGTTGCTGATGTTTGATGCTAGCGATACCTTCTACACGCTGAAGGGATTACTTGAGCAATTATTCGACCGTCTTGGTGTCTATGCGGCGGTCTATAAACGAGCGGATGCATCTTACTTGCAACCTGGTCGTACTGCCGCAGTTTATGCTGCCGATGGTATCCAGCTTGGCTTGTTGGGCGAAGTGCATCCGGATGTAACTACTACATGGAAGATTGATTCCCGCGTTTATGTGGCAGAATTGTCTTTTGATGCGTTGATGCATGCCGCTGTCTCCAGCAAACGTTTTGCTCCTCTGCCTAAATTCCCGGTTGTACAGCGTGATTTAGCGGTAGTCGTCGATAACAACGTTGAATCCGCTGTTTTAAAAAGAACAATTGAGCAGGCAGAAACCGATCTGATCATCGAAAATATTCGCTTGTTCGACACCTATGTGGGCATTGGCATGTTGCCTGGTAAAAAGAGCTTGGCATTCTCCTTTACGCTACGTGCGGACGATCATACGTTATCGGACGATGAGATTAAAACCGCGTTTGATGCAATCATCATGGCACTCAAGGCAAACGGTGCTCCGCTTCGTTCGTAATTTTCAATATCATCGGCTATAGAACGGCGCATTCAGCTTGCGCCGTTCTATTCAATTGACGTATAATTAGTGAAATTAGAGATGTGGAGGAAATTCAAAATGGCATTCTGTGAAAACTGTGGGAAACCGCTTGCTGATCGCGATGCGATTTGCCCAAACTGCAGCGCACCCGTATCAAGTCCAGCAAGTACTGAACACACACATTCCGCAATTTCAAATACTTGTCCGCCGAAGGATTCTCGCTACGCCCCTATTGGCGCTTGGAACCTCTTTGGATCATTCCTGCTTATGGGCATTCCAGTTGCTGGCCCGATCTTGACCATTGTCTGGGCCTGCGGAGGCGCACTGAACCAAAATCGACGCAATTTGGCACGTGCAGCCCTCCTGCTGTATGCGCTATTTTCGATACTTACAACCATTATATTTTTCATAATTCTCGCTTCAACAAATACGCTCGAAGCGATATCGAGTATATAATATGGAACAATTAATTCAAAATTGCTCCATCATAGATGGAAGCGGCATCTCTGCGTATATTGGAAGCATTGGCATTCAGCAAGGCAAGCTGTTACTATTCCCTGGAAATACAGCACCTTCCGCTTCAAAAATCTTCGACGGAACCGGTTTGACAGCTGTTCCGGGCTTTATTGACGCCCATTCTCATGGCGATCTCACCATGCGTGGGCAGTACGCCACGATGTCTAAAATTTCACAGGGAATCACCTCGCAGGTTGCTGGACAATGCGGCATTTCCATGTTTCCCGTAGATGTAAATGACGCTGCCAACTTTCCGAGCTTTGTCTCCGGTATCGTATCGCATCCTGAATTTCCAGACGATCTTTCCTCCTGCGGGAGCGCTGGAAGTTTTTTTGGTTGGTTGGATACGCTTCATAATCCCATACAAACCTATTCATTTGTCGGGCACGGTACCTTACGCCTGTGGGCAATGGGCTATGAAAACAGAAGGCCTGATGCAACCGAGCAAAAACGGATGCAAGACATGCTACGCCGCTGTATCCGCGAAGGAGCGCTGGGTCTTTCAACAGGCTTGATATATGCGCCCGGTTGCTATGCCGACAACGAAGAAATTCTTTCGTTGCTGCGCGTCGTGCATGAGGAAGGCGGTGCCTATGCCTGCCATCCTCGAAATGAAAGCGACAGGGTCATTCAAGCGCGTCAGGAATGCATCCGGCTTGCCAAGGAAGCCGATGTGCCGCTGTGCCTTTCCCATCTTAAGACCGCCGGTCGTGACAACTGGGGAAAATCAGAACAGCTCCTTCGCGATGCGGAATCTGCCGTTGCACAAGGTCAGCAGATTTTGATTGACTGCTATCCCTATTGCGCCGGAAATACGGCACTGAACGTTTCCATCCCTCCTCGCTATTTTGTGGATGGATTGGATGGTCTCGTCAAATCGCTACAATCAAAATCAGTACGTAATACAATCCGCGCAGAAATTTCGCGCAAATCCGATTATGATAATTATGTTTATAATTGTGGCGGGTTTTCCGGTGTGTTTGTGAGCAGCTGCCCTGTTGATCACGATTCGGAGGGTCAGTTTATTACCGATTATGCGAAGAGAATCGGTGTTGATCCATTTGATGCTTACTGCGATATCCTAATCAAAAATGGCGGGTTAGGTCTTGGCATCTATTTTCATATGAGTGAGGATGATGTGCTTCGGATCCTAAGTCATCCGCTCTGTGTTGTCGGCACCGATGGTCTCCTTGGCCTTGAAACAGAGCATCCGCACCCGCGCACATTTGGAACGATGGCAAGGGCTTATCGTCTCCTAGTGCAGGATTCTAAACAACTCACCGCAGAGCAGGCAATTCGCAAAATGTCTGGCCAAACAGCGGATTTTTTAAGGCTGTCTGGCAAAGGATATCTGCGCAGCGGATATGATGCGGATCTTGTTTTGCTTGATCTGCCGAAC
The DNA here is from genome assembly GCA_036651815.1 of Clostridia bacterium. Classification (GTDB taxonomy): domain Bacteria; phylum Bacillota; class Clostridia; order Christensenellales; family CAG-138; genus JAVVXB01. The sequence continues at coordinate 56,593 of JAVVXB010000015.1, read as the reverse complement.
TTTGCGGATCATGCTACCTTTGGCATTGGTAATGAACGGTGTTCTGGCATTCAACGGGTATATTCCGGAGGTGCTTGCGTTTATCAGTCTGCAAACGCAGATATTTTAGGAAAAGAGATCAATTTATGAAAAAAGTTTTTGTCATTGGCGGTGCGGCCGTTGATATCACAGGACAGCCGGATAGCCTTTGCCGTATGCGGGACAGTAATTTCGGCACGGTTCGAATGAACGCCGGCGGCGTGAGCAAAAACATTGCGAAACGATTGCCCGGCTATGGCATTGAAACCGAGCTGATTACGGCAATCGGCAAGGGTTATCATGCACAATTGATTCAGGAAGACTGCGTTGCATCACACGTATCGATAAACTATACCCGTGTACTGGATGCACACACTGGAACTTATTTATGTATTCTCGATGAGGATGGTGATCTGTTGGTTGGCATCAGCGATATGAAAATATTAGATCACTTGTTGCCTGATTACTTTTTGTCGCTTTTACCCATAATCAACAATGCGGACATGGCTGTGCTGGATGGAAACCTTCTGCCAGAAACACTTGAATTTCTCACAGAGAATTTAACAACCCCCATCTTTTTTGATCCAGTCAGCTGTGCAAAAGCCAAACGTATCGGTAACCATGTTGGCAAGTGTTATGCGATCAAGCCCAATCGTTTCGAAGCGGCATTTCTCTCTGGCCGTTCCTGCGATACCGTGCGAGGTGTATATCGTGCATCCGATTGGTTTATTGAACAAGGCGTACAACGTGTGTTTATCTCGCTAGGTCCGGAAGGCGTCTATTGGGCGGACAAAGATGGTTGCGGTGTACTCCCTGCCCTCTGCACGGACGTGATCAATACAACCGGTGCCGGCGATTCAATGTGCGCAGCAATCATCGACGGATGTCTAAATCATATGACTACTGAGCAATGTGCCGCCTATGGCAACAGCGCAAGCGCGGTAACTTGCACACGGGCAGACATAAATACCCTTTCAAATCCAGCACTAACATAATAAAGGAGATCCACGTTTGAGACAGAACAATAAGGCAACAGAAAACCGAAGAATTATCGCGGTTATTATAACAGGATTGATGCTCATTGTAGCTGGATTCTTGATTGTCCTTTTTCACAATCAAGCCACCAATGAATCTGTCGTTGTCCCCACCGCGCCGGCTGATGCACGCGAAACACCCGTGTCAACAAATGTCCGTCCATCCGAAACTGAAAGCGATCAATCGGAAGATGGGCATGACCTCCCGATTCGAAACTATATCTATCAAAAGTATTTGATTAGTCCACTGATTGAGCAAACATATCATCCAAACAAAGAAGTCTATCAACGTGTATTTGATGCAGTAGACCAATTTGTGGCGGCAGTTGATGTATCAAGC
>JAVVXB010000015.1:0-55183 GCA_036651815.1 Clostridia bacterium | reverse complement strand
TTGTGCAACGATGATGTTGAAAATATTGCCGCGGCTATTTTTAACCGATTCGAATTTGAGTACATCGATAAAATTATGCTCAGCAGCGACCAAGATACGATTGAGATCACGTATCGTTCCGATTTTACGAAGCAAGAAGCCATGGAAAGCAGCAAGGCCTTTCGAGAAAACGTCATCAAAATACTTGATTTTGTCAAAGATGCCGTTGGGCAGGACCGTTCGGATTTTGCAGTTGTATATCAGGTCTATCAATACATCTCGAAAAATGCTTCGTATAATCCTGATGCGGAAAATTTGGGACCGTATGGTTTATTGGTCAACAAAGAAGCAATATGTGTAGGTTTTGCTTATGGCATGAACTATATATTGGATCAACTTGGTATTGAAAACTATTTGGCACAGTCCGATGCCAATGCGCATATCTGGAATATTGTCAAAATGAGCGGCAACTACTATCATATGGATGCCGCCGGAGAAAGTGCATACGATAAAAGCACACCAACTCTGGGATATTTTGGCATGGATGATGCTGCTGTAGCGCTTGACGCATACTATCAAAATTGGTATTTGCAGGTTGGAAACGGCCCTAAAAGTCAAGGATTCCCCCTGTGTACCGATCCCATATTTACGCCAATGATTGGTTCTCAACGGGTGGAAGTCAATTTTGAACAGGATACGATCTCGTATACGGATTACAACGAAATGGTTCATACCATCGATATTTCAAAATTCAAATGAACTCCATTCCCGTTTGTTTAAGCCAGAGCGAAAGCCGCGCAGTCTGTGTAAGGGCATACTGCTGAAAAAAATGAGTCTTGCGTTTTATTGATCGGTTCAGGCGGAGAATTTATAGTCTCGCAGACAGTAAACCCTGAATTAAACGCTGAGAAATTGAAAAATGATGCTGAAAACGCTTGTTGACAATTTGGAAACGCACTTTTTTTTACAGAATGCCCCTCTGGATATCTTCATATTGCAGTGTTTATTATGTTTCATAATTTCTTTGTGCCTGTGTCAGCAATGCAATCATTCGTTCGCGCGCGTCGTCAGGTGCAATTATCCGTGCTTTGTCACCAAATTGCAATAGCCAGCCAAAGAATGCCGGGCTGACTGAAACAAGTGCATGCACAGCAAAATGGCTGTCATCTAACGGCGTAATCGCTACATCTGTGCCAAAACGATCGATTGCAACCCCGATGAGCGATTGATCAAATGTTAATTCTACCCACTCACGATCGCCTGCATACATGGAAAACATTGATTTGGCATAAGCTACCGGATCAAACAGCGGCGAAAGTTGCCTGCGGCATTCTTGAAGCACAGAAACTTGAATCATCTTGTCTACGCGGAAATGTACCAGTCCTTCGTATTTCGGATGGTCCGCAATTAAATAGTAATTGTCCTCAGCCCATGTAAGCAGATAGGGACTTACAATATACAGGATGCCGTCCCGCCTTGGCTTTAACGTTTTTTCCATCGTATATTGACAATATTGAAAACTGATCTTTTTTGCAAAATGAATGGCGTCATGGATGCTGTCAACATTGTAATAGATTCGCTCATTATCGGTCTTGATGCGGTTTTGTACAAATACTTGACGGGAAAGCTGTGCCGCTTGATAGCGACTGGTCAATCCCTCCAGCTTTTTGATGAGCGCCGCCGACTTTTTTGTTGAAAGAAATCGGCAGGATTGGACTGCATCTACAAGCAGCTTCAGCTCTGCCAATTCAAAGTCACGCGTGCCCAAGTAGTAATCATGGGTACGTGTGCGCCGTTTTATAATTTCCATCCCGGATTCTTTCAGCAGCGCAAGATCCGCATATAACGTTCTCCTGTCAGCAACGATTCCCTCGGAATCCAGATATTCTATTAATCCGGGTATTGTTACCGTATGCGATTCATCGGTGTTTTTGAAGAAGTACTCCAATAGCAGAAATATGCGCAGTTTGGGATTCGTCAACCAGACTCACCTCCACATGAATTATAAAATCATTCGCTATTATAGATCAGTTAGTTGGGAAACTAAAGATTCCTTTGGAGCAACTTTCAAAAACAAGTGAATTTGCTTTGCTTATTATACCATTATTCCGATTTGATTTCCAAGCATATGCGTATTAACGAAGTCTGACCGCCAGATAGAATGAATCTATTTCCTACAGGTGTTCATTAGGCACTTGCCATTATAATATGAGCATTCAATGTCCTGCTTTGAGGAAGCACTGAACCATTTGAAAAAATGCTAACGCTAACACGATCAGATATTTTCAGAAAGCAGTGTATACGTGCTTTCGTCAAGCAATTCGACTAGTTTTTCATAATCTGCGTCCAGACATGAACAATGCGGATCATCGGCACTATACCGTACACAGGTACCGCAGCTTGCAGAAAGTTTGCGCGGCACAGGTGCGAGTCTCGCCACAACGCCATCCGCAGCCAATGCGCGTTGTGTGCGCATGGCGGATAGATGTGTATGAAAGGTTGCAATATAGTTCGTCATTTTTTGAGTACTAATGTATATTCTCCGCCGTTTTCCGTCACATCCAACTGATAGCCTCGTGCGAAAGCAAAGCGTTTAATGTTCTCCACACAGACCATCGCGTCAACAAGTACCATGAACCCCTCCGGGCTTTCCTGTACACCTTTTTGTACCAGTACAACAGGTTCAGGACACGAGAGTCCTCTGGCATCAATCTGTTTCATCCTATCCTTTAAGCCCTTTCTCTATTCAATATACCAATCACAGTCAGCACAACAAAGCCAATGACGACGGCAATCATCCCATTTATCGTTGGGCCCTTACCGGACGAGGCCAGTGAAAAATTATGGCAGATTGCCGCACCAACGATATAACCCGTTACGGTCACGCCAGAATCAGAGTTGCCTTCTCCGGCCAAAATCAGTTGCCGAAGTGGACAACCGCCGAGCAGCACGCTCCCCCACCCCACCAAGGCCATGCCAAGAAAGTTCCACAATCCATCAGTATGCGCGATTGGTTGATTGGCAAACGATAAATTAAACTTTGAAACAAAGAGATTGCCTACGATACAGGTTGCAATTACTGCAAGAAATCCCCACATCATTGTGAAATCCCGAAACAGCATCGCATCTCGGCTCGCTGCCACTGTGCAAAAGCGCGTACGCTGGCATAGTGCGCCAACGATCAGACCGGCAACAAGCGCCACAATAATTGGCGCACGCAACGCACCCGGCCCGCCGCCCACCTCTGTTGCGGCAAACAGCATCGGGAACACAAGTGACAGCCCCATCAGCGCAATCATCAGTGCTGGAAATATACTTCCCTCAGTTAGGCTCTGCGGATAGGCACGCTTGAGCGAAAATCCGCCCTTTAACCACAACGTTCCCACAAAGATTCCTGCCACGAAACCAACGAGACCAATAATTGCATTCAGATCTCCACCGCCAATGCGAAGCATCATGCGCAGTGGACAGCCTAGGAACATAAGCGCGCCAATCATCACAAATACCGAGATAAGAAACCGTGTCATTGGTGATGATCCACCACGCGGCTTGAATTCCTTTGAAAAAATTGCGGCAAGAAGCGATCCAAGCACCAACCCAATCACCTCAGGTCGTATCGCTTGCACCGCAGAAGCGGAATGCAGTTTGCACGCGCCGGAAATATCCCGCAAAAAACACGCGATACAAAAGCCCATGTTGCCAGGATTTCCGAGCGCCGTTAGCACAATTGAAATTGCACCAATCGCCACGCCTGTGATCACAATCAACCTGTTTTTTTTGTGCATAGTGCTCCTTTTTTATCCATTTAAAATAGATTGCTTCCCGATTGGGTTGCATATATACTGTAACATATAGTATCGTTGTATGCAAGTGAGGATAACGGAATTGTTGAGTAACACTATCTATGTAGATCACGCGGCAACTTCTTTTCCAAAAGCACCCGGAGTCGGTGAATCCATGCGTACTTATGTGGAAGAAATTGGTGTCAATATTAACCGGTCTACCTATGCAACCTCTACCAGCGCCGCCATGGTTGCATTGGAAACGCGTGAGCAGTTGTGTAAGCTATTGGACTTTAACGACGTTACACATGTTATTTTCACCCCGGGACAGACCGTATCATTGAATATGGTCATCAAAGGGTTCCTTAGATCCGGCGATCATGTACTCGTCAGTTCGTTGGAACACAACTCCGTCATGCGTCCGCTGTCCCAGCTATTGGATGCAGGCGTAACCTTTGACCGCGTCCCCTGCGACCAAGCCGGCAGCTTAGATCTGTACGCTTTTTCGCATATGTTTCGCGCCAATACACGGTTATGTATCTTTACCCACGCTTCCAACGTATCTGGCACGTTGTTGCCCATGGAACAGATCGGCGTTATCTGCCAGGCGCATGGTGTCCCACTGATGGTTGATGCCGCGCAGACTGCAGGGCATTATCCCGTTTCCTTTCGTACGTTTGGCGCATCCGCGCTAGCGGTACCAGGGCACAAAGGGCTGCTTGGGCCTTCCGGCATTGGTGCTTTATTGCTCCGCACAGATTTTGCAAAACAGCTCACGCCATTGATTACCGGTGGTACTGGCAGTGCATCAGACAGCGAAGTGCAGCCCGATTATATGCCGGATCGTTTTGAATCCGGAACACTCAACCTACCCGGCATCTATGGTTTGCATGCCGCTCTATCCTTTGTCCTGAAAACCAGTGTGGAAACCTTGCAAAAGCAGGAAATAGCACTGACGACACGGTTTCTTGATGGTTTACATGAGTTATCCTGCATACGCATCTGTGGGCTTCCTACAGCATCGCAGCGTGTTGGCGTTGTTTCCTGCGACTTCACCCCTATGGACAACGCAGATGTGGCCGATCAATTGGAATGTGAAGCAAACGTTCTAACACGCTGCGGACTCCACTGCGCGCCGAACGCGCACAAATGCCTTGGCACGTTCCCGCAGGGCACGGTTCGGTTTTCTTTTGGATATGGAAATACGATGGATGAAGTTGATACTGTGCTGCATGCGTTGCATCAGATAATAAAATAACCAATCGCCTGATTTTTTTATGAAGCAATGCTGTGGTAGATTCCTTTTCAAGATAATATCGATATTCAACAACACCCGCTTGAAAGCAGCAGGTGTTGTTTGTTATGTACACTATTTATGTTCTATACGAGATGGATATGTTTCTCATCCAGATTCATAATGGTTCCAATTCGTTGTGCGCTTGGCACACAGCCAGATAACTCTCGCAAGAGTGCCGGCGCATCCTCCGCATCCACAGCAATTAGTAATCCGCCTGAAGTTTGTGGGTCATACAGTACATCCTGAATTTCCAACGAAACAGCACCTGCGTTCACATAGGCTTCCGCAAAGGCTCGATTGCGGTACATCCCTTCTGGGATAATACCGATGCGCGCCATTTCCAGCGCCTCCGGCAGGATATCAATCTCTGCAGTTTTCAAACAGGCGGACACTTGCGATCCAACCAGCATTTCCGAAAGGTGTCCCATAAGACCAAATCCTGTAACGTCCGTACACGCGTGTACTCGGTATTTAATCATACAGTCGCGGGCGGATTTGTTGAGCGTAGCCATCAGTTGATTAATCCGGTCGCAACAAGCTTGATCAAGCATGTCTGCCTTGCGGGCAGTTGTCAAGATACCGATTCCCAGCGGCTTAGTCAAGATCAGTACATCACCGGGGCGCGCGCCACAATTTTTGAGTACCTTATCCGGATGTACCAACCCTGTAACTGACAGCCCATATTTAGGCACTTCATCAAAGATACTGTGGCCGCCAACAATGATTGCGTTTGCTTCGTAGACCTTATCATAGCCACCTGCCAAAATTTGCTGCACCGTTTCCTGCGGCATAGACTGTGGTACGCAGAGCATGTTGAGCGCAAGCTTCGGTTCACCGCCCATGGCGTATATATCCGAAAGCGCATTGGTTGCGGCAATCTGTCCAAACAGGAATGGATCGTCAACAATGGGCGGGAAAAAGTCAATTGTCTGCACAATTGCCAGATCTGCGTTGAGCCGATATACCGCCGCATCGTCTGAACGATCAAAGCCGACCAAAAGATTTGGATCGGCATGCGTAGGCAGGTCCCCAAGCAGTTTGGTCAATGTCCCAGCGCCGACCTTCGCGCCACAGCCAGCACATTTGCTGAGTTTTGTCAGCTTAATTTCATTCTCCATATTTCGGGTGCTCCCTCATTAGATGTAAAATAGCTTCCAGCACGCCTCCGCCTACGGCGAGCGCTTTGTCGGATACCGTATAGCAATGAGATAGTTCGCAGCGGGGGTCCACATCCCCGCTCTTCATACCTGCATGTACGGAAATTCCATCTGGCAGAATGCCACGTAGCGTGCCTCGAATAGCAGATTCCATGGGTTGGCCGTCAACATAGCCACAGATTTCGCCAGCCAAAATGGAATCGCCAATTTGATGTGTGCCTTGAAAAATACCATCGCATGGCGCACGCAGGATTCTTTCCAGCGTAAATCCGCCAATGCTGCCTGGAACACCCGTGTTTTCCAGCGCACTGCCCTCGTAATACACACGCCCAAGTGTATGACCACGCATGGTTTCCACAACGGCATGGCAATCTACTCCAGCCGTAAATCCCGGGCCGACGCCCACAACCGCTGGCGCGTCTGTGATCCTTGTGCCTACATTGTGCTTGGCTAATATTGCATCCACCAATACATCCGGTTTGAGCGCGCCAACACACGCGCCCTTGGCGTCAGCCAATATGGCAACATTGCCTGCACTGAGAATGTCTCTCACCTTGTTCGCATTACAAGCAAATACGCCCTTAACGCCTTCTACCATCGCTTCGCCGTGTAAAATTGCTTCCGAAAAGCAAATGCTACGCCGTATGGATGTTGGCTGCGGCAAATCCGTCATAACGATATCAAATCCACACGAATGCAACCGGTATGCAACCCCAGTTGCAATATCTCCCGCTCCACGAATACCTATCAACATTTATACTTCTCCTTTAAACAGGTGGCAACTACTGTATACGCAACATTTGGTTCAATTAAAGCTGCAATCTGCCGCGCGGTTTCAATCCGTTGCGCATCGTCAGCTTTGTTGAGGACAATTGCATAGCGCATCTGGTTTGTGACGAATTTCCTCTGGCCGTTATTATTCATGAGCACGCTTGCCACATCCGCCGGAGCAATACAATGAGCAAGATTCTCTATACCAATGAGTTTCGCATACTGTTCGGCTCGAAATGCCGTTTCAGCAATTGATTTGCCAACACCATCCAGCCCGGCAACAGCAATCACAAGCTTTGTGCAGTCAGGGATGACCGGTTCATGGGCGTCAGGTGCTTTGAGCGGCAACCGCTTCGCGCCATCGGCTTCGATCAGCACATAATCTGCAAGCGATGCTAACACTTCGGGCTGAATAGCGCTCATGGCCAGCTTCCCATCTGCGCAGCGCATACCAACGCAGAGCATATGCTGTTGTCTGAGTCCCAGTTGAACGGCTTCCTTCGTCGTTGGTTCCTGTAAAACCATCATGCCCTCCGGAGGCCAGATATGCGTCGTTGTAGTAACGATCACCGTGCCGTGATGTTGCAAAGTTTGTGCAAGATGCAACATCAATGAGGTTTTACCGCCGCCGCCGACGATGCAGGTTATGCCACATGAAATCTGTAGCAGAGACGCAAGCAATTCCGTTTTTGGTATTTGTAACTGCATATCCACTCCAAGCGTTGTTCTGTATTGAGAATAGCACTAATAAACTAAAAAAGTCAATTAATGATCGCTATATATTTTAAAGCACTGATTCCTACCTGCATTCAGCACTTTAATTTGCGGTATCAAAATTCGCACGTCTCGTTATGTAAAAATCAGGTGACAGATTACTCTGTCACCTGTAATGTAATGAAAGACTCAATTATACTTCCGGCTCGATCAAGCCATAGTTTCCGTCCTTACGTTTATAGATGACATTCATCAGATTGGTTTCAGAATTCATGAACACGTAGAACGAATGCCCGATCATTTCGATTTGGAGCATAGCTTCCTCCTCGCTCATGGGTTTAATATTGAAACGCTTGACGCGAACGATGCTTGGACCAGCATTCTCCTCAATCTCCTCGTAGGAACCGGAAAAAACTGGTTCGTCATATTTGAAAGCACCACTGCGTAGCGCTTTTTCCAACCTGGTACGATGACGGATGATCTGTTTCTCCAGCTTATCGAGTACGTTGTCAATAGAAGCATACATATCGCCTGTTACTTCTTCGCCTCTAATGACGCCGCCGTCATAAGGAATTGTCACTTCGACAATGTGGCGGCTCTTTTCCACAGACAGTGTTACCAAAACTTCGGTGTCCTGTGGAAAATACCGTTCGAGTTTTCCTACCTTCTTCTCCACGAGGTCGCGCAAATAGTCGGAGATCTCCAGATTTTTTCCTGCAATCGAAATGCGCATGGTATTCACTCCTTCTTCGGCAAAAATTGAATTGACTTTGCCTATCATTAATATACCATAGCTAAAGCGCTTGTAGCTACAGATAATTTGCAAAGATCCCGTGAAATTTCCGGGTTTTTAAGTAGCGGTAAAACATCTGTTTTTTCGCATGCCGCATGTTACAGGAAGTTCACTTTCTATCCATTGTCAAAACACAAGGATGCGTTAATTTATCAATAGAGCAAGGATAAAGACAATCAGACCCCCAATATTACCTCCCATCCCAAACAAAAATCTCCGGAGCAATCCGGAGATTTTTGTTGATCCAAATCAATAAACTGGCAACAGGATAAGCCGAATAAAGTTTCATTAACCAAAGACCTTGCGCATACGGGTCAGACTTTCATAGAGCATTGAGGTGTCCTGATACATATCGCTGTAGACTTCAATGAACGCAGGACCTGAATAGTCGCTTGCATGCAGAGCATCCCGCACAGCGGCGAAGTCGATTGTTCCAAATCCAGGCATTTTGAGCGTATGATTGCAGCGGTCAATCACCTCCGCATCGCACAGATGCAAATTGGCGATTTCGCTGCCAACCGCCTTGATATAGTCCAACGGTGAATACCCCGAACGCAGCGCCTGCTTCACATCCAATGTAAATTTGAGTGTATCCGTGCCGATCTGATCCAACAAGCGAATGCCAAATTCCGGTTGATGAAACACGCACCAACTCACATTTTCAAGCGTTAACTGAATGTTATAGTTCCTGGCGAGCGCAGCAAGATCCAGAAAAATTGGTCCAATGCGCTCTAACCCAGCATTTTTGACTGCACCGGACATGTTTGCAAAACCATGCATCACATAATGAGTTGCTCCAAGTCGTTTTCCATCCGCAAGAACCTGCTCGTACAGCTTCCAAGCATCCTTGCGTTGACGGGAATGAATCGAAAACAACTGAGGTTCAAATTCCATGCTCATGGGGTGTACCGAAAACACGCGCAGTCCTGCCAGATTTATGCGTTCTGCAAGCAATTCTATAAATTCTGCCTCATATTCCGAATAAGTATTTAAAAATAGCTCGCATGACTTGACACCATGCGCGCCAATATCCAGAACTGCATCTTCAATTTGAAGTTTATTAAAATAGCTGGCCGACGAAATTCCAATTTCCATGCATTACCTCCATTCGTATTTTAACACGATTCATCATTTCATGCTATAATATAATCTATGCAAAAACAGACAACGATGAAACGAAACCTGAAAGGTCTCAGGCACAATCCTTGGCAAGCGGTTTGGGTTCGGTTGCCTTGGTTATTGCTCATTCCGCTTGGTTTTCTATGGCCGCGCATTTGTGCGGGACAGTCACAGTGGATTGAGCAGCATTATTCAGCCGGCTTCTATCAGTATCTCAAGAATTTTATCGCAATGATAACCTCCATCATTCCAATCTCATTTGCAGAACTGATCATCTATGGCTTAATCATATATGCGCTAATGGTGATACTACGAAAGTTTTTTTGTTGGATCAGTCGCAAGATCTGTTTTGCAGATTTCATTGCAGCGATATTATCCCTTGCTATATTGGCAGCCGTGCTGCTGAATCTCTTTTATATCAGCTGGGGGTTCAACTATTTCCGCACCCCTTTGGCTGCCCGCATGGGACTGACGGTCACTGCACGGTCGGTAGATGAACTGGAAGCGTTGGTTTTGAAGTTTGCGAGCCAAGCCAAGAAAATCCGCGCAACCTTACCGGAGGATAACGATGGTGTCTATCATTTAAACAACGGACCTCAACCCATACTTAACCATTTGCCAATCGCATTTTCCACGCTTGCTCAAACAAATCCTGTTTTTTCCGGTCATGTGACACGGGCAAAGTACATCCTCCTTTCCGAAGGATTATCCTGGGCAGGGATCTCGGGTATATATATCGGTCTGACTGCAGAACCCAATATCAATGTACACCAGCCAGACCTATTGCTTGCGCAGGCTGCCGCCCATGAGATGGCGCATCAGCTTGGCATTGCTTCGGAAGATGAAGCGGAATTTACTGCGCATCTAGCCTGCCTCAGCAGTTCGGATGCCGCTGTGATTTATTCTGGTCTGATGCAGGCACTCATCGTTACCGGCAACGCGCTATATAATGAGAGCACGGAACGCTTTCGCTGTGTATATGCAACATACAGTGAACAAATGCGGCGTGATCTTGCTGCTTATAATGCTTATTGGGATCAATATGAGGGCGAGATAAACGAACAAGCAGACCGTATAAATGATACTTATTTAAAGTATAACGCGCAAGAAAGCGGCATTAAAAGTTATGGCGAATCTGTAGATTTGCTGCTCGCATACTATAATCAAACAAATAGTTAGGTTAAATAAAAATATTTCATTTTTTATCGTTTTAAGGTTTACAAACAAGAATGAATTGTGTATGCTAGATACAATGCAATTAAAAGCTATAACGCTAAATAATAATAAATGGGAGTGAAAAGAATGATCGATCTGACCATGAACCGTGACAACCTCAAACGCAGCATCGACAGAGCGCGCGAAAAGCACATTGTCATTCCGACATTTGCGCAAATGCGTAATCCGGATCTGATTCCTGAAAAAATCAAGAACGGCCTTAAACATGTTGGTCTATGGGATATCAATCCGCTGAACCTATTCCGCATCACTTGGCGCAATGAACCAAAGGATCAGGGCGGTACCTTTGGTGATGTCAATTTTATCGAGATTCCTGCTGCGCTGACGGGCGTAAAGGCGCGCATCATCTTCCTTACTGGCAAATGGTTTCCCACCGGTTGCCATAAGGTTGGTGCATCGTTCGGTTGCTTAGTTCCTCGATTAGTCACCGGTCAGTTTGATCCTACCTACCATAAAGCCGTTTGGCCGTCCACCGGTAATTACTGCCGCGGCGGCGCATACAACTCTGCACTGCTTGCTTGTGATTCTATTGCTATCTTACCCGCAGAAATGAGCAAGGAGCGCTTCGATTGGTTGAAAAACGTCGCTGGTGAGATTATCGCCACCCCCGGCTGTGAATCCAACGTTAAAGAAATATTTGATAAAACCTGGGAACTGAAGAACACTCGTAAAGATGTAGTCATCTTTAATCAGTTTGAAGAAATGGGCAACTGCATTTGGCACTATCAGGTCACCGGCAAGGCTATTCAGGATGCATTCGAATCCATCAAACGTCCCGGAGATCGCTTTGCAGGCGCGGCCTTCACCTCCGGCTCAGCCGGAACCATGTCTGCGGGCGACTACCTAAAGGAACAATATCCAGGCAGCAAGCTTGCAGTTGGCGAAGCGCTGCAGTGTCCTACACTATTAAACAACGGCTTTGGCGGTCACCGTATTGAAGGCATTGGCGACAAGCATGTGCCGTGGATTCACAACGTTAAAAATACCGATATGGTCATTGATATCGATGATGAAGATTCCCAGAAGCTGCTGCGTCTTTTCAGTGATCCGGTCGGCAGAAAATATCTGGTTGACACGGTCGGCGTACCGGCAGATTTCATGGATAAGCTCTCGCTGTTTGGCATCTCCGGCATTGCGAACCTGCTATGCTGTATCAAGATGGCCAAGTATTACGAACTGACTGAGCACGATGTGCTTGCAACCGTTGGTACTGACTCCGCCGTCATGTATGGTAGCCGTATCGAGGAGCTTATTGAAGCTGATGGTGCTTACACTGAAGTAATGGCTGCGGCAGACTATGCTGCACACCTTGGCAATGTCCGTACGGATGTGATGGAAGAACTTACCTACGAAGGCAAAAAACGTATCCACAATCTTAAATATTACACTTGGGTGGAACAGCAGGGTAAGACCTATGCTGAAATCAATGACCAATGGTATGATGAACATTATTGGACGGATATGCATGCCGAGGCCACACAGATCGATCAACTTATCAATGATTTCAATGATGAAACCGGCGTGCTGAAAAATCTTTAAGTCGCTCGCGCATCAAAGTAATCCGAATAAATAATCGAAATTACCTAGAGGTATGATTGTTCAAACAATCATACCTTCTTATTATACGACCGCATCGCTACCAGGAGCACATTCAAGGCACGCCTAAGCAATCGTGCAAGTGTGCATAAATTGTAACCGATGTTTGACATCTGGGGTTCGCTTGTTTGGCTTTCGTTCACATGTGTTTTGTGAAGCTATTGACAAGCATGAAATAATATACTATAATGCAACACAATACGAAAAAGCAGTGACCGGGAATTAGTAGAAATCATGTTTATGCGCAAAGAGAGCTTTCGGTTGGTGGAAGAAAGCAGCAAACCGATTTTGAATACATCTCGAGAGCCGACGGTTGAATGAACAAGATTGTTCGACAAATATAAAAAAGCAGTGACCGGGAATTAGTAGAAATCATACGCTTACATGCAGAGAGCTTTCGGTTGGTGAAAGAAAGCAGCAAGCAAGACTTTGAATTCATCCCGAGAGCTTACGGTTGAATGGACAAAATTGTGTTCGGTAGACCGAAACGGGAGCGCCCGTTACAGCGTGGAACGGTTGATAGACTGTTCGCAGAGTTTTCAATGCTTTATTAGCTTTGAAAGAAGTAAAGGTGGTACCACGGTATATCCGTCCTTTTCCGATAATTCGGGAAAGGACTTTTTTTTTGCCCAAAATATTTGAGAGGCAAATGAAGAAAGGGAGAAAATAACCCATGAAAAAAACAATCATTATCCTTTTAGTGACACTGATGCTGCTTGCGACAACTTTTGGGTGCGCTACCAAATTGCCTATGGAGACTGCTGTTGTGGACGTAACGGCCGATAGTCAAGTCGCAACCGACGTCCCCTCTCAAGATACGACTGTTCCGGCAGACGCATGCTATACCATTGGTATTGTACAGATTGTTGAACATGCAGCGCTTGATGCTGCACGTGAGGGATTTATGAAAGCACTGAACGACAATGGACTCGTTGAAGGTGAAAACGTTACCTTTGATCTGCAAAATGCGCAAGGTGATCAGTCAACCTTATCCACGATTGGTGATCGGTTCGTCAGTGAAAAAGTTGATCTGATCTGCGCAATCGCAACCCCTGCGGCCCAAGCCATGTCCGGTAAAACGACAGAAATACCGATTTTGGCAACCGCTGTTACAGATTATGAAGTTTCGAAACTGGTAAATTCCAATGCGATTCCCGGCGGCAATGTATCCGGCACATCCGATATGAATCCAATCGCCGATCAGATCGCGTTGATTTTGGAGCTGTATCCCGATGTGCAAACCATCGGCTGCATCTACAACAGCGGTGAAGATAACTCCATCCTGCAAGCCGATCTCGCAAAAACGGAAATTGAAAAGTTTGGCAAGGTCTATACAGAAATCACCGTGACCTCAACAAACGATGTTCAACAGGCCATGCAAACGCTTGTAACCAAGTGCGACGCAATCTACATTCCTACGGACAATACGTTGGCTTCTTCCATGCCAATTGTTGGCGAAGTCGCTGGAACGGCCAAAATTCCAACCATCTGTGGCGAATCCGGCATGGTCGACGCTGGTGGCCTTGCCACGCTGTCCATCAATTACTTTAATTTAGGCTATCAGACCGGCATGATGGCGCTCAAGGTGTTGGTGGACGGCGCAGATATCACGACATTGCCAATTGAATTTGCCACCGGCTTTGACGCCGCATTCAATGCAGAGATGGCTGCAACCATTAATTTTACAATACCGAAAAAATATGCCGCTGCCGTACGATAAATATGCGGACTAAATCGAAAGCATAAGAGGATCATTAGAATGTTGAATGAACTTACCGGCGCTGTGGGACTTGGTTTTATCTGGACACTCATGACGTTCGGCGTCTACATCAGCTATCGTGTGCTGGATGTAGCAGATCTTACCGTTGAAGGCAGCATCACGATGGGTGCTGCCATCACGGCCATCTGCATCACAAACGGACTGCCACCGCTCGTAGCGCTGCTGTTCTCGTTTTTTGGCGGCATGGCCGCCGGCCTGTGCACAGGGCTACTCCATACCAAGCTTAAAATTCCTGCGTTACTCTCCGGCATTCTAACCATGATTGCGCTATGGTCTGTCAATCTGCATGTTATGGGTAAAGCGAATGTTTCACTGTTGAAGCAACCAACGGTTTTTACGTCTGCTATGGAAATATTTGGATTGAGCAAAAATATTGCAGTCATCTTGGTCGCTTTTCTGTTTGTGATAGCTGTATTTGGACTATTATATTGGTTCTTTGGTACGGAGATTGGATGTGCAATCCGTGCAACCGGTAACAATCCGCATATGGCACGTGCGCAAGGCATTAGCACCGACAGAATGAAACGCCTTGGATTAGCACTGAGCAACGGACTTGTTGCGCTGTCCGGCGGGCTGATTGCTCAAAGTCAAACGTTTGCAGATATCCAGATGGGGACAGGATCAATTGTGATTGGACTGGCTTCACTGATTATCGGTGAGGTGTTGTTTGGCAGAACGTCATTCTTTAAGTCGCTTATTTCAGTAGTGTGCGGTGCGGTCACCTACCGAATCATCATTGCGGTCGTACTGAAACTTGGTATGCCTGCCAATGATCTAAAACTGTTCACAGCAATTACGGTTGCGTTTGCCTTGTCGCTTCCATCGATTCAAAAATGGTTTCAGAACAAAAAAGCGCGTGCAGGGAGGTCGGCATCATGCTAAAACTTGAAGATGTTACCATTATATTTAATGCCGGAACCATCAATGAAAAGGTCGCGATGGATCATGTCTCTTTACATCTGAAGCAAGGTGATTTTACAACAGTCATCGGTGGTAATGGCGCGGGAAAATCCACGCTGCTCAACTGTGTCTCCGGCGCGAATACACCAACGCAAGGACGGATACTCATCGATGGCACGGATGTAACCAACATGCCGGAATATCAGCGTGCAGCTATGCTGGGCCGCGTGTTTCAAGACCCGATGATGGGTACGGCAGGGAACATGTGGATTGAAGAAAATCTTTCGCTCGCCTATCGTCGCGGCAAAAAGAGAGGTCTCGGATGGCAGATTCAAGGCGAAGAGAAGAAATATTTTCGCGAACAGTTAGCGCGTCTTGATCTTGGCCTTGAAGATCGGATGACAACGAAAGTCAAGTTGCTATCCGGTGGTCAGCGACAAGCGCTGACGCTACTGATGGCCACACTGCAACGTCCAAAACTATTGCTGCTTGACGAACATACTGCCGCCTTAGATCCAAAAACGGCAAAAAAAGTCCTTGATCTTTCCGATCAGATCATTGGCGAAAGCAAGCTTACCACCATGATGGTAACGCATAACATGCGTGATGCAATCCGACACGGCAATCGTCTCATTATGATGGACAATGCCCATGTAGCCCTCGATATCAAGGGCGTGGAAAAGCAACAGCTAACCGTCGAATCCTTATTAGACCGATTCTCTCAGGTGAGCCAAAGCGATGAAGTCAACGATCGGCTTGTTTTATAAACCAACTGAGATCCTCAAGCCGCACCTTATTGACCGCTGATAATGCTAATTTTTTTTGATCGAATGGCAATTGAAATTCAGCATATGGCGTGAAAACATGAAACAAATGTTTTTGAGCAAGCACCCAGCACAGCGCGGCCTTATAGCCGCGCTGTGCGTATGTTTCATCAAACCCGCCTGTTTCATAAAAATGATCGCGGCGTATCATGATAGGACCGGTTATCGCACGCACATTGTGAATAATATGGGATTCCTCCACTGCTCTATTCTGATCTGGGATTGCCGTTCGGCAGATCCCGCCAACCACACCGACATGAGGTTGGAGCGCATATTCCAGCATGCGTTCCAAAGTATCGTGCCGAAGCAACTCTACTCCGGCCGTTAAGAAAAGTAGTGCGTCGCCTGATGCCAATTCTGCGGCAATATTGTTGAGCTTGGCCAGATTTTGGTCTTGATACCGCCGTATAATTTTTGCCGCATGATTCTGCGTTAGCGCATCATAATAACATGCTTTTTCCAAGTTTGGATTCGAACCATCCACAAGGATACACTCAAGATGCGGATAGGTATTTCTGCATTCAATTGACTCTAACGTACGGCGAAAACGCTGCAATGTTTCACATCCAGTCACAATGCACGTAACTCGGGTTCCTTCTGGTATACCATAGCGAACCGCTGCACTACCTGGAATCATGCCCGGATCCACCGTTGCAATTTTCGCATTGCTGCGTAACGACTGCATAACCACATCCCTTGCATTACACCGTTCATCCAGTTCACTTTCGAATAGCACCTGTGAAATTGACTTTATTTCCGTAGCACGAGCGGTTGCACGCAATAAAAACGCATACCATTCCTCTGCGTTCTTCCAATGGGTTTCGCCAAGATCCCGATATAGTGGTTCATAAATTGCCACCGGACTGCGTATATAGTTTATAGAGCGCAGCGTGTCTGGTGACCATGCAGGCTTCGATACCACCTTGATGGCACCATCTGCATGGTGCAACAGCGACTCGTCACCATAAAGAAAGTCAGCGCCATTACTAGCTGCCTCAATAAAGCAGTTTTTTGCATGATCCATTAGGTTTCCGACCGGTCTATATAGGATTCGATACAATCCTTTTTCCGTCAAAAAAGTATCCACAGTGTTATCCTGCGCAAAAAGGCGGCTACGCATACTGCGCAGCCGCCTTAATGAAAACGATCGTCGTTTTACCTTATTCAGGCAGAACCGCTTGATCCTGAATCTCCTGAGCGGTTTCCGCAAAACCTGCGATAGCATCAGAATCAACCAACTTCTTAATTGTTGCATTCACGGCGTCCTTCAGGCTGGCTTCGTTCTTCGGCAGGCCAACGACATATCCGGTCGCACCAGCATTGAATACAACAGCAGTAATCGCCAGATCAGGGTTGTTGGCAATATAGGCTTCCGCAATTGGCTTTTCAACAATAATCGCATCCAGTGCTTTTGCTTTCAATTCAGTCACGAGCTGCGTCACCTTCTTGAGCGACACTTTTTCTGCACCCTCCAACATTGGGAAATAGTCCGTTTCTAACGTGGTGCCAAGCTGCACGCCAACTTTCTTTCCGCTAAAGCTCGTCAAGTCGGTGTATTTTTCTACCTGATCGGCCAAGGTAAAGGCGCACACCTCATCAATGTAGTATTGATCGGAGAAATCCATTACCTGCGCACGTTCGTCCGTTGCATTATATGCCGCAAAAATCATATCGATGGTTCCCATTTGCAGCGCACTGTCGAGTCCGGAAAAGTCCATGGCTTCCACCTTAAGCGTTACGCCAAGATCTGCCGCCAATTCTTCGGCGATGTTCATGTCGATTCCTGCATACTCCATGCTACCATCCGCACCGGGCACAACGAATTCGTACGGTGGATAATCCGGCGAAGTGCCAACAACGAGAACCCCCGCCTCTTTGATCTTGTCCAACTTGCTCATCTCAACCTTGGGCGCACAACCTGCAAGAAGCGTCAGCGCCATTGCCATAACCAGTACAATGCTAATAATCTTTTTCATTTCCAATATCCTCCTCTATTTTTCAGTTCTATCCGAAACGGGCGTTGGCCCGATAAGGATAATTCATAAAACCTTTGATAAAAACGCTTTGGTTCGCTCATTTATTGGATGCGCAAACAAATCTTTCGGTAACCGATCTTCTAGAACCTTTCCTTCATCCATAAACAGTACGCGGGAGCATGCCTCCCTGGCAAAGTTCATTTCATGCGTTACAACCACCATAGTCATGCCGCCTTCGGCTAACGATTGCATCACGTCCAGAACTTCGCCAACCATCTCTGGATCCAATGCGCTGGTAGGTTCGTCAAAGAGCATAACGTCCGGTCGCATAGCAAGTGCGCGCACAATGGCAATCCGTTGTTTCTGACCGCCAGAGAGTTGCCTTGGCATAGCCTTAGCACGATCCGCAAGTCCAACCCGTTCGAGCAGTTCCATCGCAAAGGCCTCCGCCTGCTGTCGAGGTTCGTGCTTTGCCAGCATGGGCGACAGGGTGATGTTTTCAATCACGTTGAGATGATGAAACAGATTAAACTGTTGAAACACCATCCCCATGCGCTGCCGGTGATGATTGATATCCACTTTCTTATCCGTGATATCAATCCCTTCAAAAATTACTTGACCTGTGGTTGGTTGTTCAAGTAAGTTCAGACAGCGGAGCATCGTGCTCTTTCCTGAGCCGGAAGGTCCTATAATTCCGACCACTTCGCCCTGCTCAATTTTGAGATTGATTCCGTCTAACGCATTGAACTTTTCAAATCGTTTGACGAGCGCACGCGTTTCAATCATCGGAATATCCATTATACGTCACCCCGCTTCATGCGTTTTTCTAAAAATCCCATCAGTTTGCTGAGCGGAAACGTCATGCATAAATATAGTAACGCAGCAACCAGCAGTGGTTCAAAGGGTCTTGCTGTGCCGGCACGCACCAGATCTGCCATATACATCAGATCAAACACGCCAACGACAGAACAGATGGAGCTTTCTTTGATAATTGTCACAAATTCGTTACCCAGTGCAGGCAAAATATTTTTGAATGCCTGTGGAAGAATTATCTTACGCATGGTTTGTCCGTGCGTCATACCAAGACTTCGACCCGCTTCCATCTGTCCAGCGTCCACAGCGGATATTCCTGCCCGCATAATCTCCGCCACATAGCCGGTAGAGTTAAAGGCCATGGCCACAACGCAGGGAATGAACACACTCATCTTTGACAATGCAGGAAACAGCATGATCAATCCGTAACGGAACAAATACAGCTGTACCAACAATGGCGTTCCTCGTACAAACTCCACATAGATTGCGGATAAAATACGCATAATCTTTTTCTTAGAAACACGTTGCAGCCCCATCAGCGTGCCAAAGACCGTACCTAGCAGCACCGACACTGCGGCAAGCTCAAGCGTCATCCATACGCCATCGACGAAAAACCGTCCGTAGGTTTCCATAAATTGAAAGCTGAAGGTATAGGTCATTTTCGTCCTCCCATGTAGTTAACATTTCGAAGTATACCGTGTAATTATGCATGTGTCAACGCTATTATGCATGTTTTTCTGCATAATTAAAGATATTTTTTGTGATTGTTTCGCAAAATTATACGCCTAATCCCCGTAATGTACAGGTGCCAATGGCATTTTGAACCAGCTCCGCTGTTTTTTTCAACGTGGATGGCGGGTGTGGCGCCGGATCATTGGAATTGCGTACACGGTACTGCTGTAAATAAAACCGATCGCATCCATCCACGAGCTTTGCGGCCCGTACCACATCGTCCGTACTTAACTCAGGAGCGAACGTCAAGCGAAATTCATGTGGAATATCGCTATTCCGCAACAGTGCAATACTCTTTTGAATTGCATTGGTATCCACCTCAGTTCGCGTGATTTTTGAATAAAGCTCCAGCGGAGCTTTGATATCCATCGCAACATAATCAAGCAGATGCTCACGCAGCAAATCTTTAATCACCTGTGGTTTGCAACCGTTCGTATCCAACTTAATGGCGTAGGAGAGCGTCCGTACTTGCCGAATAAACGCATCCAAATTTTGTTGCAGGGTTGGCTCTCCCCCGCTGATGACCAGTGCTTTCAGCAAACCTTGCCGGACGTCTAGATAATTCAGCACCGTTTCTTCATCCAACAATGGTGTATCTCTGCCAAGAATGTGATAATTATGGCAGTAAGTACAGTTCAGATTACAGTACGCCGTAAAGACCACCGCCGAGGGTTGTCCCGGATAATCCACAAAGGATGTTTTTTGAAATCCCGCAATCAGCATCTGCTTTTCCTCTCATCCTAAAGTTGCATCAATTGAACAGTTTTGAAACAGAAAGAGGGAACGTGACCACGCACGCTCCCCCATGGAATCTAAGTTTCGCTTGTGGAATCCTGATAATTATACCACAAATTTCTTGCGCATCATGTACTCTTCCTTTTTACCTGGATTGTAGTTTTGAACCGGACGCAGATAACCAACAACCCGCGACCAAACCTCTGCCTCACGTCCGCATTCCGGACAGGCAAAGTGTTCTCCCGCAATATAACCATGTTCGTGACACACGGAGAACGTTGGCGTAATCGAAATATATGGCATGCGGTAGCGTTCAAATACCGACCGTATTAGATTCTTGCATGTTTCAATATCCTCGATACGCTCTCCAATATAAAGATGTTGCACCGTACCCCCCGTGTAGAGCGATTGCAGTTCATCCTGCAAATCGCAGCATTCGAAGATATCGTCCGTATAGCCGACCGGAAGCTGCGTGGAATTTGAATACATGGGTTCTTCAATACCAGATTGGATGATATCTGGGAACCTTGCTCTGTCAAGCTTTGCAAGGCGATAGCTGGTGCCCTCGGCCGGCGTTGCTTCCAAATTGTAGCTGTGTCCAGTTTCTTCCTGAAATTCCACCATGAGTTCACGCAAGTACTGCATAACTTCCAGCGAAAAAGCCAACCCATCTGGACTGCCGATGTCCTTACCCAGAAAATTCAAACATGCCTCGTTCATTCCAACAAGTCCAATGGTATTAAAATGGTTTGTCCAGTATTCGCCAGTATGTGCCTTGATATTGCGCAAATAATACTGAGAATAAGGATATAACCCCTGGTCTGTTTGTCGCTCAATGATTTTCCGCTTGATCTCAAGGCTCGTCTTTCCCAGCTGAGCAATTTTTTTCAAGCGCGCAAGGAATTCTTTCTTGCTCTTTGAGAGATAGCCAATTCGCGGCAGATTGATAGAATACACACCAATGCTACCCGTCATAGGATTTGAGCCAAAGAGCCCACCGCCGCGCTTTCTGAGTTCGCGTTTATCAAGGCGCAATCGGCAGCACATGCTAACCGCATCCTCCGGTGAAAGATCGGAGTTAATATAGTTTGCAAAATATGGAATGCCATATTTGCAGGTAATTCGCATAAAATCGTCTACAACAGGGCTATTCCAGGCGAAATCTTTCGTGATGTTGATCGTGGGAATCGGGAACGTAAATACACGACCCTTGGCATCTCCTTCGAGCATGACCGCACAGAATGCGCGGTTAAATAGGTCCATCTGCTCTTGAAAATCACCATAGGTTTTATCCATGTATTTGCCGCCGACAATGGCTGGCTCATCCTTCAGCGTTTTTGGTACTTTGATATCAAATGTAAGGTTCGAAAATGGGCACTGAAAGCCAACGCGCGTCGGTACATTAATATTGAACACAAACTCCTGCAGACACTGGCGTATCTGCTCAAAGGTCATGTTATCATAATACACAAAAGGCGCACAGAACGTATCAAACGAGCTCCATGCCTGGGCACCAGCGGTTTCACCTTGTGTCGTAAACGTTGAGTTGACCACCTGTCCAAGAAAGCTTCTCAAATGTTTGGCTGGTTTACTTTCAACCTTACCCTCTACACCGCCAAACCCATCCGTCAGCATCTGTCGCAAATCCCATCCCGCACAGTATGGGCCGAAAAAACCAAGATCGTGAATATGCGCATCTCCACTTTCGTGCGCTTTACAAATGTCAATTGGATACACCTCGTAAAGCCAGTACTTTTTTGTAAATGCCTCGCGCACATAATTGTTGAGTCCATTAACACTCTTTTGCATGTTTGCGTTTTCTTTGATGTTCCAATCTTTATCGTCGAGATAATCGCCAAACATATCAATGGTTGCACCGATGAGTGCATTGATCTGCCGTGTGCCCCGCCGCTTTTCACGATACAAAATATATGCCTTTGCAGTGCGTGCATGTCCTTCTTCAATCAATACTTTTTCTACAATATCCTGAATACCTTCGACATCCGGCGTATCTTCGCCATACTTTAACGCCGACAGACGCACGACCTCATCGGTGAGCCGATCACTCGTTGCTTCGTTGGTTCCGTTGACTGCCTGCGCAGCCTTCCAAATGGCATTCTTAATCTTCTCACGGTCAAACGGCTCCGTACGGCCATCCCGTTTTACAATTGTACTGAACATATTCTCCGTAATTCTCCCATTCGTAACGATTGATTGTCATTCATTTGATTTGAAGTATGTTCAGTGTATCCTTTCGTATATCTAGTGTCAACACGACCATATGTATACCAGATATTGATATTATAGGTGGATATACGGTGGATAAGATCAGTTTCCTTCGTGATTTTCCGATAAAAGCAATGTATTCACTATGCTTTTGACTACTTCTGCAACAGCAACCTTTTGCATGGCAAGATCAAAACGGATGCATCTTATACATTAATTGTTTATAATCAGTTCATATTTTGAAGATGCGCATCTCCTCTTGCTTTGCAGTCCTGACTCAGGCATTGATTGATGATAAGCTTAATAAAAAGCCGACACCCTGCGATGCCGGCCATGTTCAAGCACTTTGCTCGTTAAAAATTGAATTGTTTTTCGATGATATCCACGATCTCAGCACCTATGCGTTTTTGTGCTTCAACGGTAGAAGCGCCTACATGCGGGGTGCAACTCACATGTGGATGGCCATAGAGCGCGGCATTTTTTGCGGGTTCTTCTGCAAACACATCCAACCCAGCACCGTAGACTTTGCCGCTATTTAGGGCTTTGACCAGCGCGTCTTCATCCACATTGGTGCCACGTGACGTATTGACCAAGATTACACCATCCTTCATTTTAGCAATGGTTTCTTCATTAATCAACGGCTGACCCGGTAGCGATGGTACATGCAGTGAAATGATGTCGGAATTTTTCAGCAATTCATCTAATTCCACATATTTCATGGTGTTGCAGACAAGATCCGGCACTTGATAGATATCATACGCCAGCACTTTCATGCCTAACGCCTGACAGCGCTTCCCCAACGCCTGTCCTATGCGGCCATATCCAACGATACCAACGGTCTTACCGGCAAGCTCAATACCCTTGTAGGCTTTCTTCTCCCATTGACCTTCGCGCATCGTATGACCAGCCACCGAAAGAAAACGCGCAACCGAAAACATATGACCCAGTGCCAATTCTGCAACCGCATCACTGCTTGCACGCGGCGTGTTACGCACGGTAATTCCTTTTTCTTCCGCATATTTTACATCAATGTTATCTACACCAACACCGCCGCGAATAATCAACTTTAATTTACCGGTTGTAAGTGCCGCATCAATGTGAGGTTCACGCACCTTTGTGGCGCTACGTACCACAAGCACATCATAGTTTTTGACGGCTTCCTTAAGTGCCTCCGGCTCATAGAACACGCAGTCAACTTGACAACCTTTTTCGGTCAATGCGGTAATTGCGCCTTTTTCCATGCCATCCGACGCTAAAATTTTAATCATTTTTCTCTCCTTATTTATGCTCTGCTTCGTATTTTTTAAGGAAATCAACAAGCGCCTGCACGCCCTCCTTGGGCATTGCATTGTAGATGGAAGCACGTAATCCACCAACGCTTTTATGGCCTTTTAAGTTTTCAAATTTGGCTGTTTTAGTCGCTGCGACAACTTCTGCATCCAAATCCTTAGAATCTGTGACGAACGGAACGTTCATAAGTGAACGAAATTTCTTTTCCACAGTGCCATGGAACATCTTGCTACTGTCCAGAAAATCATATAAAACTTTCGCTTTATCCTCGTTCATTTTCTGCATCGCGGAAAGACCGCCAATCTTCTTGAGATACTTAAAGACCTTCCCGCACACATAGATACACCAGCAGTTAGGCGTATTGTACATAGATCCTTCCTGCGCATGCGTATCATATCTCATATACGTTGGGATTCGATCGTCCAGATCACTGCGAATCAGATCTTCGCGGATGATGACGACCACCATACCGGCCGGTCCAACATTTTTCTGCACGCCTGCGTAGATCATGCCATAATCAGACACATTGCAAGGCTTGCTGAGGAACATCGATGACTGGTCTGAAACAAGAATTTTTCCTTTGGTATTTGGTAGTTTCTGCCAAGTTGTACCGTGAATTGTCTCGTTTTCACAGATGTACACATAATCCGCGTCTCCATCGATGGGCAGATCGGAACAATCGGGAATATAGGTATAATTCTTATCTTCGCTGGAAGCAATTAAATTGATCTTTCCGTATTTCTTTGCTTCTTTATAAGCTTTCTTCGACCAAGCACCTGTGACTACATAATCGGCTACCCCATTTTTGAGGAGGTTCATCGGAATCATCGCAAACTGCAACGTTGCTCCGCCTTGGATGAACAGCACCTTATAATTCTTGGGGATGCCCATGAGTTCGCGCAGATCGGCTTCTGCCTCATCAATAATCTGCTGGAACACTTTAGAACGGTGCGACATTTCCATTACGCTCATGCCGCTACCCTTGTAATTCATCACTTCCGCCGCCACTTCTTCCAGTACTTCTACCGGCATCGTCGCAGGCCCCGCAGAGAAATTGTAAATGCGATCGTACTTCATGTGACACGCTCCTAAAACTATGATTTTTTTCAGATATGTTTTTGCCATTTGTTTCGATTATTGATATTATATCCTTTTCATTCTTATAGTACAAGAATAAAGAGCCAAAAACAAAAATATATTTTGCTATGCTAATAGTTTATATGATGTGAAAATCTCTCCACGAAGATAAATTGCATCATTCGCAATTGCTCTTGTATATGCTACAATGCAACTTATGGATGATCATGCAAAACAACGTCTCTTAATCATTGGTGCGGAAGGCTTTCTTGGTCAACGGCTGATGCTACAATTGAGCAGACAATTTCTGATAACCGGATGCAATCACAAGGATCTGGATATTACAAGCATCGATGCTGTATCTACCTGTTTTGTTCGGCAGCGGCCAAGTATCGTCCTGCTCTGCGCCGCCCTATCGGATACTGGATTTGCTCAAACACATCCGGATCTCTCAGCCGCAATCAATATCATGGGCGCATGTAACGTAGCAAAAGTTTCTCTAAAGTATGGTGCAAGACTGATCTATATGAGTTCAGATCAAGTTTACAATGGCTGCCAACAATCATATCCGAAGCAAGAGCATGTTCTGCTTTCGCCCCAGACGGTCTATGGGCAGCACAAGTTGGAGGCAGAGCAGCGCATTCAGGCAATGCTTCCTGATGCGGTCGGTCTACGATTAACATGGATGTATGATACGCCCCAAACGCTACTCAGAAGCAACCTGAATCTTCTGGTGCAGATTCAGACTGCCATGCAAGAGCAACGACTGCTTTCCTTTGCCGTCCATGAATTTCGCGGGCTGACCAATGTTTGGCAAGTTGCAAACAACATGGAGTCTATTTTGTCTTTGCCGGGCGGTATTTACAACTGTGGTTGTTTAAATGATCAGGACACTTATCAAACAGCAGTTTTTGCTGCAAAGGCGCTTGGCTGCAACACGCCTGAGTTATTGATTCGGCCGGATTACGAACGTTATTCGGAAAATCCACGCAATC
Organism: Clostridia bacterium; assembly: GCA_036651815.1. Taxonomy (GTDB): domain Bacteria; phylum Bacillota; class Clostridia; order Christensenellales; family CAG-138; genus JAVVXB01. The sequence continues at coordinate 29,391 of JAVVXB010000015.1, read as the reverse complement.
TATTGATGGATACCACTAAGCTTCAGGCATACAACATTCGGTTTACAAGTACTTATGATGGTATACTACAAACGTTGCTGCCATCCTTTAGATCAGATAAAAAGGTGGACATGCACCATCTGCATCCCCACCTCTGAAAAAGCGCTAGTTTCTATGCTTTGATGGAATCCAATCCCAGTTTGTGATATACCTTGCGCACCGTTTTGCACGCCGTTTTCTGCGCTTTCTCCGCGCCCAACTGTATCTGCTCGGTCAAATACTGCTTTTCTGTAAGTAAGCGTTTAAATTCCGTCTGAATTGGAGACAGCGTGTCAACAACTGCATCTGCCACCAATGACTTGAGATCACCGTACCCCTTGCCTTCAAGCAACGCGACGGTCGCTTCGATGCTCGTTCCTGTGCAAGCAGAGTAAATGGATAATAAGTTGAAAACGCCGCCCCGTGATGGATCAGCGGTGATGATGCCTTCGCTGTCTGTCACAGCGCGTTTGACTTTGCGCACAATCTCATCTGGTTCATCAATAATGCGAATGAATGCATTTGGATTCGGATCTGATTTGCTCATCTTCTTTTCCGGTTCCTGTAAACTCATAATGCGGGCACCGACCTTGGGAATATACGGTTCCGGGACAACAAATGCTTCTCCATAAGCGTTGTTAAATCGGATGGCTATGTCGCGTGTCAATTCGACGTGTTGCTTTTGATCCGCACCAACAGGAATAAAGTGTGCTTGATACAGCAGAATATCTGCCGCCATCAACACCGGATAGGTAAATAAGCCAGCGTTAATATTGTCCGCATGACGCACACTCTTATCTTTAAACTGTGTCATTCGCTGCAATTCACCCATATAGGTATTACAGGAAAGTGTCCAAGTTAGCATAGCATGCTCTGGCACATGGGATTGAATGAACACAACCGATCGATTCGGGTCAATACCACAGGCTAGAAACAACGCAAAGGTTTCGATACTGCGTCGTCTAAGTTCAGTAGGATTCTGGCGCACGGTAATTGCGTGCTGATCAGCCACCATATAGTAGGAATCAAAGTCTTCCTGCATAGCAACAAAGTTACGAAGCGCACCCAAATAATTGCCCAGTGTCAATCCACTGGTTGGTTGAATGCCCGAAAGAACCGTTTTCTTCTTTTCAATTGTTTCCATATTTCTCCCATCACTTTACATCCATCTTTGCAATCATCCCGTTGTATAAAGCTACGCATACGGTAATTCCGTCCATATAAAATCGCAGCAGATACAAACCTGTTACTAAACTTCAACCGGCCAAATGCTGAAGCATTTGGCCGAAAATATGCATGAGCAAGCCGTAAGCCGAGTTCTGTCTAAGTACGACCATCTATCTAAGTCCCAACGTTACCGGTGGGCTCTTGCGATTCCCAGGAGCGTAGCGGGCAGCTATTCAATGCTCCTATACCAATCTTGCACCAAGTGGGGTTTACATCGTGATTCCGTCGCCGGATCACGGGTGAGCTCTTACCTCGCCTTTCCATCCTTACCTGCTGATGCAGGCGGTTTATTTCTGTTGCACTTTCCCTGGAGTCGCCTCCGCCGGGTGTTACCCGGCACTCTGCCCTATGGTGCTCGGACTTTCCTCACCCGCGTTTCCACGGGCGCAGTCGTCTGTCTTACTCATGCAAAAATAATTCTATCCTGAAAACTTCATTTTTCTTCTGCTACATATAGAATTCTGCCGCAGTTTTCACACTCGATCACTACATCCGGCAAATAGAGCTTTTTCAACGCAACCATGGGCAAAGACATATTGCACCCGCTGCATTTACTGTTGACAACCTTTGCAATCGGTGCCGGATGATGCTGCTTGACCTTTTCATACCGATCCAATAATTCTGCATCTACCGTTTTCCTTAGTCTTTCGATCTCAATATCATAACTTGCAAGTTTGTCCGCACTTTCCGCCAATTCTTTTTCACAGACAACACGCAACTGGTCGTATTCTTTTTTCGCTTTGTTGCCGGTCAGGCACGTTTGCTGATATTCTTCCAATGCTTTTTCAAGGTCACCCTGCAGCGTCTTTGCTTCCCGTACTGCTATCGCAATCTCACGATTAATCTTCTCCACATCTCCCCGTAATTCAGTCATTTCTTCGGCGGTTGTTTCCGCGTCCTGTTGCATGGTGGCGAGTTCGCTATTTTCCATCTCTACTTGATCATTCAACCTCGCCAACTGTTCCATGAGTTTTGCAAGTTGCTGTTCCCTCGTATTCATATCATCCGATAACTTTTGAATCGTGTTTTGCTGATTTTTCAGCAACTTATGTAGTTTATTGAACAGCAGACGCGATGGCGTGGATCGAATCGCACTCTCCAGCTGAGCCTTTTGAAGTTCAACTTCCTGATACGCCCAAAGAGCGTCGAGTTTGCTCATAGAAATACCTCCTTACATGATCGCAACCACGAATGATATCGGGGTACATCAGCCAGCGCTAAAAGATAGGGCCGCCACATGATGCGCTCCAAATGAATTCAGCAGTTACATTGATGTGAACGGATTTACACCCGAACACGCTATATGATATTGTACATCATCTGTTTCCTCCTGTAAACGGCGAATCCAAGGCAATAGTACGACATTTTCAGTTTCATAGTGTCCGGCGTCTATAACCGCCAGCATAATTTGGTTGGCCGCAAGCGCTTCATGATGTTTTAATTCGCCTGTCAGCAACACATCCGCACCTGCCATACTGGCCTCGAGATAAGCACTGCCCCCCGCACCGCCAATCATCGCAACACGTGCCACCACCGTCTCAGGATCGCCGCAAAATCTTGCTCTTGCGCCCAAAATCCTATTAACGTCCTCCCGGAATTCAACAAGCTTCACAGCTTTTTGTAAAGTACCAATTCGTCCCATACCGCCACCAAATGGGAGAATATCCATGAGTCCAAATAAACTGGCGAGTACATCGTTGACGCCGCCTTGCGCAGCATCTAAATTTGTGTGCGCAGCATACAGGCCGATCCTGTTTTTTATCAGCACAAATGCTGCAGCAACCGCGGGATCGTTCGGCAGCAATCGCCGTATGGGCTGAAAAAACAGTGGGTGATGCGTCAAAATCAGATCACAATCACGTTCGCAAGCTTCCTGTGCCACCGCCGTGGTACAATCGAGCGCAACAAGCACACTGTGAACCTGCTTACGATCGGTTCCAACCAACAATCCTGGATTGTCCCATGTTTCGGCCAATTCCAGCGGCGCAACTTGCTCCACAGCCGCAATAAAGTTTTTCAGCAGCATATTGATGCTCCACTCCTTTTCTATCCGAATTGTAAGATGCATCCAAAGCGTTGGAATTTACAGTTGCATTAGAATGCTTTTGAGGCAATTGGCATCATGCTGTAATTCTGCCGCATTTTCAGGGTGCATTAATTTTTCGAGACGCTTTTCGTCGCGTAGCAACATGGCATTGGCCAATTCACGCAAAAGCGGATCTCTCCGTTCAAATGCGGTATAGCCAAGCTTCCAAAAATTCTCCGGCCATCCTGCCGGCAAAACTTGTCCCGCGCTTTCTGGTGATACAGCGATAGAAAAGATCTGATACAACCGTCCCGCATCCCGTACGATCCGATCATCAGTCACCTGACATCCACATTCATACAGCCAAAGGCGAATATCCTCCGCTGCACGCATGGGTTGAAAGACTATCCGCTCCATGCCACAGAAAGGAACGGCACAGGCTTCCAACAACCGTGCCATAAGCGTTCCTCCCATACCCATAAGCGCCGCCCCATCTGCTTCACCAGCCTGCAACGGTTGAAAACCGTCACCTAGTCGAATATCAATTTGTTCGTCTAATCCGGAAATGGCCGCCAGATGCCGAGTCTTTTCAATTGAAAACGCACTTACATCAATCGCAATACAACGTTTACATGCTTTCTGCTGCAACAGTGCACAGCACAGCCGTCCATGGTCGCAGCCAATATCGGCAACAGTACGGCTTCCTTGCAACATATCAATCGCCGCCTGCAAGCGCGGGCGCGCATGAATCGTTTGCTGCTCATTACACATTCTTTAATTATAAGGATGCGTAAGTAAAAATGCAAATCTGCCTTTTGAATTTGCAAATCATTTTTATAGTAGTGAATTTCAAGAGTAGCATTCGCAGTGGGAGTTAGAAGTAAAAGTTGCCGTGGGAACGGAGAAACAATGGCCTTTAGTCTGGGAATAAGAGGTTCGCACAGTGGTGAGCAATAAAAAGGAACATAAGCACCTTGCATTCAAAGATCAGCTTGAAACCAAGCTGGAAAGGTCAAGAACCGTACAGATCCTGAGCACCACAAATATGTTTTTTACGCAGATAGCGCTCTGACGGCCTGACGATCCATCAAAGGTGGCAAGCCGCCTATATGGTGCTGGGCATTCGCATGGATGGCAGGAAGGACATTTTAGGCGTTTGGATTGGTAAAAACGAGAGCCGCATATTCTGGCTGACCGTGCTCAATGCCCTGAAAAACCGTGGTGTACGGGACGTATACGTATTTTTATGGATGGGTTAAACGGCTTGCGCAAGGTCGTCGGCGCGGTGTATCCCAAGTCCCAAATGCAGCGCTGCATCGTCCATCAAATTCGCTTCTCCACCCGTTACGTCAGCTGCAAGGATATCAACGCGCTTATGGCGAATTTGAAGCCGGTATACCAGGCAATCAACGAGGAGGAAGGCATGGCTACGTTGCTCCGATTTGCCGGGAGATGGAACAAGCAGTATCTCGCCTGCATGAAGAGTTGGCTCGGCAATTTGTAAAACTTAACCCTCCCGGCCCAAGCAGTATCCCTCCTGCATGAAAAGTTGGACCGACAATTGGGATATTCTCTCCCCCTTCTTCACATACCCGACAGAACGGAGGAGAAAGGCATCTATACAACAAATATTATCGAGAGGCTGAACCGTCAATTTCGCAAAGTTACCCCAAAACTGTCCTTTGCCAACGATGATTCTCTGCGTAAAATGCGCTATCTGGCGTATCAGAAAATGGCCGAACAATGGCCGGTGTCTTATCGAAACGGGGATATGGTTTTAAATCAGTTAAACATCCTATTTGCAGACCGAATTCCCGCCTGATTTTGCCCTGCAACTAGAATTCTACGGTATTCGCGTCTACGGGCGCGCATACCATCCAAACTGTTTGACAAGAGAAAAGAATAAACGTGGGCGCGCATACCGTTCCGCAAGATAATTTCGCGATTCTAATTGAATTTTACGCCCGCTTTAGCAGCACATTCACTGGTTTTCTGGCGAAAATTTAAAGCTATGGGCGTAGAAATGACAATTTGCTGGCCACGTCTTTTTTTGTATACGCTTTGATTCATGTTTCTTCCTGTACGAGAAAGCCGATCGTTCCTATTGGCATTCAATCGTTTGAAATTGCTCTCTGTTGGCTGATTCATGTCGTCTTTACATTTCTATTGGCCGTTGCTTCTTCGGACACGGCGCAACAATGTCGGCGATAAGTTATACCGGTCACTGTACGAATGCGATAATTTATAGTACAATAACAAAAAAACAGAATTACAAGGAGCTTTTTCATGGATATACAATTGGTCTTTACCCTATTGGGGTGGATTTATTTTATAATATTAGTTGTGTCCGTTGCATTATATGTACTTGGTGCAATCGGTCTTTTTACAATTGGCAAGCGCCGTGGGCTGAAGAACTATGCGCTTTCTTGGGTGCCAATGGGGGCGAATTGGGCGCTTGGTGATGTCGCGGACCAGTACAGCCTTGTCAGCAAGGGACAGAAAACGAGTCTTCGCAAAGTTTTGCTATGGCTGTCGTTAGGCGCATATACGGTATATATGCTTGGCGCGCTGGTTTACCTGTTCAATTTCATCGGAAATATTGAGGTAATCAACAACATTTCAAACACATCAACGGAACTACTGATGATATTTCAATTGCTCCTACCGATGATCATCGGCGGTGGAATTGCAATGATCGCCGCACTGGTTTGCCGGATATTCGCATATATTGCGCGTTATCGTCTTTTTGCCTCTTGCAAACCAAGCGCAGCAACAACGTTTATCGTGTTATCGATCTTCTTCCCATGGCTGCTTTCGATCTTCACATTTGCCGTGCGCAATCATGACGAAGGTATGCCAAAGCCCGAGGCGACGAACCCCGCTGTCGCAAACCAATTGTCCGAAACAAATCAACCCGCATCTATTTAAATGGCTGAAAACCATTTCGATTCCCACACGCGTCACTTTTTTCGGATTTCACCCGATCCATGGAAAAAAGGGCGTACGCCATCTGGCTGGAAGCCGTAACCATCCTCTGCTTATAGCGGAACCCGGGCTCTGCAACTAGCGTGTTTCTAAACTCTACAAATACGTTTTCAGTATCCTATTTGCAGTTACTACGCTCCAAACGTTAATCTTACCACCCGTAAGCCTGTAAATTTTCCGCTTGAATGTACAGTAACTCCACTCGAACCCTTAGCCTTCAATTTTAGAAACACGGCCTAGTCAGCCGTATTTTCACATTGTCCCACGAAACAAGGATGCCCATACTGTCACGCTAATCTACCCGAATCCAGCAGGCCGATGAAGATGATACGCCGCCGCTCTGCGTACACGTTGGCTTCGTGTATCCGTATGGGCAATACTGGGTTGTCTGCGTACTCCCGCTGGGAACTGTCATAAATTTAAGCGAATAGAGATCGCAGCTTGTACTATCGCCATTGTTTGGATTCTGCAAAACGAAATAACTCTTGCCAACCTCTATCAGAACACCTTCCCGCACCGTCATGCTGCGCAGACCAATGAGCAGTTCGCATACAATATACTTGCCAACGTTGCGTGCCATCATTTCATGAATGGTTCCGAGGTTCATTGCTGTCGCATCCGTTGTATAGGTTGTTGTGCTCCCATTTTCCATAACAAGCTCCTTTTTAGGTTTGATTGTAGACATGGGTGGGTACATAGAAGCAATGGTCGCCAATTCGGATCAGATACTGTCCAATTTTGCTTGGAAAGTTGCCCTTACAGTTTACAGAATAAGGGTTGAAGAACCAGAGCGCTTCCTCAATCCCGGGCAGCCGTCCACCGCCGAGCGCCCATTCTGCGATGTCATAGTGAATTTGTTGCGGCTGCATGTTGTGGATGTTCTGTCCGCGGTTTCCATCCAACGCACACTCAAATTGATGCGGTTGAAAGACAATATTGTGTATGGAGCCTCCATTGCTGATCCGTTGGTATTCGCCTATATCCGCTTCAACGCGGTTCATCACGACGCTGGCCACGGCTTTCATGCCCACTTCGCCTTCACCGCCCGCCTCACATTGAATCAGCCGTGCCAATAATTCCAAAGGACTGTAAGCCACGTTGTCTCCCCCTGCCAATACAATATGCAAATCGGACGGTTTTTGATATTCAGTGCAGCAGATTAAGTCTTGCAGACATCCTACGAATGAAACGCATTTTCCGCCCATAAAGCGTATTTGCAGTCATCCAGTAGCCATGCGTCTCACAAGAAGTTGGGAAAAGCCGTATCAAATTTCAATTTAGTTGCTATAATGAAAGAATGACAAAATTTAAACTTTTGGTCTGGTTGTTTTTCGCCATGCTCGTACTATACCTCGGGATCAATGTCATTGGCAAAAGCAGACTGGCTGTACGCACCTATAATCTCACAAGCGAAAAATTGAAATCTCCGGTGGTGATCGTACTGCTCACCGATTTGCATGCCTGCTTATATGGACAGAAGCAATCGGACTTAATCAGTTTGGTCGATGCCCAATGCCCCGATCTAGTGCTGTTTGGGGGTGACATGATTAACCACAGCGGCTCCTATGAAAACACGCTGACGTTGATATCCGCGCTTGCCGCAAAATACCCCTGCTACTATGTCACCGGCAATCATGAAATCGCCACAAGGCAAGTTTCGAAAATCAAGCAACAACTATTGCAAGCAAACGTTACCGTACTCGCCGGCAAAACAGTCACCGTTACCGTATGCGGTCAGCAGCTGCAGCTTTCCGGCATTGACGATTTTTTCTATCAGCACCGCATCTATATCCTGCCAGCGCAGCTCAGAAGTGCGTCCACCAATCTGGACGACGCATTGTTCTCTGTATTGTTGGCACATCGTCCTGATAAATACAAATGGTATCTGCCCTACGGCTACGATTTGATTCTGTGTGGGCACGCGCACGGCGGTCAGGTTCGCATTCCGGGTCTGCTCAATGGGTTGTACGCGCCCAATCAAGGTCTATTCCCGCGCTATGCGGGCGGCGAATACTCCTTTGACGATCAAACCATGATCGTCAGCCGCGGACTTTCCAAAAAACCATATTGGATGCCGCGCGTGTTCAACCCGCCAGAGCTCGTTGTAATCAACTTGCTGCCGCAGCAGTCAACCGCTATTCAATAAACTCGGCAATCTCCAAGCCGCTTTTGCGTTTCTTCTGTCGTAGATGCTCGTCCGCCGCATACCCCACGCACAACACAAGCCGCACGTGACACTCCGGTTTGATCGCAAGTAGCTGTTTGATCTTTTTTTCGTTGATCCACCCCAGAATACACGTGGAAAGACCCTGTTCAGTTGCCGCATAGCACAGTTGTGAAACAGATAGCCCAATATCTACGGACACAAAATCCTGATTTTGAAAGCGCATCCCCACCATCTCGGATAGATTCGCTTTCTGCTCAACCACGACAACGAACGCGTTGCATCCGTCCACAAATTGATTCATGCCCAGATCCTGCAAACATGGGCGCAATTGCTCGCACATATCCGCATTGGTCACAACAAAATACTTCCACGGCTGACTGTTGCAGGCAGAAGGCGACAGGCGCGCCGCTTCGATGCATCTGTCCAGTTTTTCCCGTTCGACAGGCCTTGTTGCATAATTTCGGCAGCTTTCCCGCCGCTGGATCAAATCAAAATAATCGCTCATTGCCGCTCCGTTTCATAGGCTGCTATCTTTTCTTCGGTATCCTTCAACATTTCTTCACGCAGAGCCTTTAAAAATGAAAATTCCGCAGCATTTTCCTGCGCATAAGTCCTGTTGAGCATAAACTCCAGTGGAATCCAGGTGGAGATATCGCTCTCGTTGTGCTGAATGACTGCTTCCAATTTATCCAGTGCTTTATAGATCCGCGCCTCCTGCGTTTGCTGCGCATCCATCTCCACATACAGCGCAGTAAGCATCCCTTGCTGCGGCTCCGGTAGTGTGGCAAGAAGGCCGTCGACTGCATCCGTCTCTGTTGCTTCGTTCTGCCCCGTTTTTAAAAACGACGGAATATCTCCCGTTACCGCCTCTCCAAAGTCATGAATGAGGCACATCTTCATAACCTTGTTCATATCCAGCTCTGGAAATGTATCCGTAAGCAACAACGCCATGACCGCAATCCGCCACGAATGTGCGGCTACCGTCTCCGGCATTCCACCCTTGGTTGTGCAATGACGTGTGTTTGTCTTGAGCGTTTCAATCCGCTCTAAAAAATCTAAAAATTCTCTCGGTTTCAAATCTATATCCTATCAATTTGCCTTTCGGTTTCATATTTCTATCCTACCATATTTCCTTGCCACAGCAAAGTGAAAGTATTTAAAAAAAGCGATTTTTTACTTCCTTTGTTTTGCTTTTTATCCGTTTTCGTGGGATAATAATATCAAACAAAGTAAATTTATGGAGGCATGTTCATGTTTGATCCTAGAATTTTAAAACTGGCCGATGGGCTTGTCAATTTTTCCTGTCACGTGCAGAAGGGCGAAAACGTACTCATCGAGAGTATAGGCGGATGTGATGATTTGGCAAAAGCGCTGATTAAGGCGGTCTATCAGGCCGGTGGCAATCCGTTTGTATGGCTTGGAGATAAGGCCATTGACCGCGATATGATCATGCACTGTAATGCGGATCAACTCACGCTCCGCGCCAATGTGGATAGTCAGCTAATGAGTAACATGCAAGCCTATATCGGCGTGCGCAGCGGCGCAAACGCCAGTGAAATGGCGGATGTACCCAGCGAAAAAATGAATGATTACATGAAGTATTACTGGACGCCAGTACATGGCAATATCCGTGTGCCAAAGACCAAGTGGGTCATTCTCCGCTACCCGTCCCCCGCCATGGCACAGGGTGCGGATATGAGTACCGAGTCGTTTGAAGACTTTTTCTTCAATGTATGCTGCCTGGATTACGGTAAGATGGACAAGGCGATGGATACGCTCAAATCTCTGCTGGAACGCACGGATAAGGTGCAGCTCAAAGGCCCCGGCACCGATTTGACGTTCTCCATCAAAGGTCTGCCCGCCATTAAGTGCGCCGGCAACATGAATATTCCGGATGGCGAGGTTTACACCGCCCCGGTCAAGGACAGCGTCAACGGAACCATCTCCTACAACACCCCTTCGCTGGAGAATGGTTTTACCTATACGGATATTAAGTTTACATTCAAACACGGCAAAATTGTAGAAGCAACTGCCAACGATTGCAAGCGTATCAACGAACAGCTGAATATCGATGAAGGCGCACGCTATGTGGGTGAATTTGCCATCGGTGTCAATCCCTATATCACCTTCCCCATGAAAGATACCCTGTTTGATGAGAAGATTGCCGGCAGCATCCACTTCACACCCGGCTCCTGTTATGATGAGTGCGATAACGGCAACAAAAGCGCACAGCACTGGGATCTCGTACTCATCCAAACGCCGGAATACGGCGGCGGCGAAATCTGGTTTGATGGCCGGTTGATCCGCAAGGACGGACGCTTCGTGTTGCCAGAGTTAGACTGCTTGAATCCCGAAAATCTAAAATAACTTCCGCTCACGCAACAACGAGCCGCTTGCCATCTCCATGCAAGCGGCTCGTTTTAAATGATGTTCCTGCAAAATCCGAGCATAATGTCCTATAAAAATTACGTTGCAATGTAACCTTGCAATTCTCTACCAACCGTATGCCATTACAACCGGATAATCAGCACCGTTAGCGCAATCACCAGCAGAATCGTCCCCCCAAAAACAACGGTTATCCGCCATTGACCACGCCGCCGATCTGTACGCACACCTCGAGCGGCCTGCTCTACGCTCCTGCGTTGTTCCAGCACACTATGCGCCCGGTTGTTGCGAAGTCTCGCTTCATACTCCGCAATCCGCGCCTGCGTTACCTGTGGCCGCACCGCTGCTAAATTGATACCGTCCGCAGCATGCATAAAGTCAAATACGGATTCAAATCGAAGTGCAGGATCATCTGTCAGCATCCGTTCAAACACACCCGCTATCATTGCAGGAACCGTTTGACAAATCGCAGCAACAGGTTCAGGCACGGGATTGCCCGTATAGGCCGTATACAGTGCTCGCCCCAGTGCACGGATATCAATCCATGGTTTTGAATCATCCACTTCGTGGTGCGTCTGAACCGTATTGCGCGCCGCCCCAAAGTCCGTGAGCTTGACTGTGCCGTCCGTACAAAGCAGAATGTTATCTTTTGTGATATCATGATGCAGTATTGATAGGGAATGTACCACAAGCAGCGCGTCCGACAACGCTCCAGCAATATACCCAAGTTCACCATCGATCAGAGGCCTGTCCTGCATGGCAACATAGGTCGCGAGTGATACACCATCCACACGTTCCGTAACGGCGTAGGCCGTTCCATTTTCGAAGAAAGCGTCGAATACGGAGATGATGTTGGCGCAGCCGATGGCTTGGTGAAGGGCAGCATATTGGCGCTGAAACGCATCCGAAGCTAGAAAAAACAGTGCGCCGCAACTCCGGTTGATGGGTGAAACAGCAGGCGAGCCATCCGCACGCTCCGCAATATTGCGCGGGAAAAACTCCCAAATTTCGACCTCTTGATGCACCTTGCTATCAAATCCGTGATAAACAAAGCAAAATGAATCCCAGGTCACCGCCGCCCGTACCATATAGCGGTGATGCAGACAAACGCCCTGCGTGAGCGGCGCATATGCATCCTCGATTGTTCTATTTGACTCCATGGTATTGTAAAATCCTCTCAAAAGTCGCGCATCCTTCCAGCTTTTGCTGCACGGCTTATGGTTCCATCAGTTGTTCCTGTATCCGTTTTGCCAACCGCGCAATGGTCGTCTCGCTAAAGACATCAGATAGTCCGTTGTCGGTCAGCGTCTGCCGAAATCCCGCATACGGCGCACGATTGGAAATGCGGAAATAAGTTTCACTGGCAATCTGAGGATCGATTTGCGACTGTTCCCACAGTTCCAACGCGGGTACCATGCTGACCGCATAGCTGATATAGTACATCGGCGTTTGAAACGTATGTGTTATCAGCGTCCATTCCTCGCCTGTATACCCATACAATTCCACCAGCCCATATTCTTTGGCAAGTTTTTGATAGAGCCTGTTGATCTCTTCCAGCGACATGGATGGATTGGCATAGACCTCCTGCTGAAATTCATCCTCCATGCAGCCAGTCACAAGCGCATACATGCAGTCCAGCAACCGATCCTTCTTTGCAGATTCTGCTTGATCACCATAGAAGAGTTCATAGTACGGCATCATGAGCAGTTCCAACGCTTGAGAATCCACCTCAGCCAAGTCAAGGCAATCGGCTGCGCTCCATCCCGCGACCGCGTTGTGATAATAATTTGTAAAATGTCCAAGCTCATGAATCACGGTGGTCACTCCGCTACTGCTGCCAGTCCACTGGGAAAACATGAACGGCGCATTGTAATTGGGCAGGTAAGTGGTAAAACTACCCACCATCTTTTTGGCGCTCACGGAAAAATCATATAGATCGTTTCGCAGCATAAAGCCCAGCGACTCTGCCAGCGCCGGCGAAAACTTCGTTGCGGCAACGGTCAGACTGTCCAGAAACGTCTCCTGATCGTATTTTTTACTGTAGAGTTCGTAGGTATCCACATCCTCTGCATTCACATAGACGGGTACAATATATTTTTTGATCGCCGCATGCAGCGCTTTTACGTCTGTAATCGAATAATCCCGGCCAAACAGATCATAGCCGTAGGCTGCATAGCTGCCATAGCCAAGCTTCTCTGCAATCTGTTTGCGCACGCCAAGCAACTCGAGATAGATATTGCCCGCCTGTACGTTGAACGCCTTGCAATAGGTAGTGTACAAGCGTGTAAACGAATTATAATCCAGTGTATCGCTCCCCAATATCTCATCAAGCGTCCATTTTCGTCCGCCCTCCATTAGCGTAAACGATGCCGTCATCCGGTCGTATTCGGTAATCAACTCATTCTCAGCATCCAATAAATCCTGAATTTTCTCATCGTTGAGGGTTTCATCCGCATACACCGTATCCACATAATCTTCGCCAAATTCCGTGCGCGCAGTCTGCTCGGCTTCATCGGAGGATTCAAACAACGCAATGGACACATCCGTCATGGACAGGTCCAACGTGGTCAGCTCTGACTGAAGCATCGTATATTCCTGCTGATAGGTGTCGTTGGTAACATCAAACGCGTACAGTAAATAGGCGAGCGACATCTGTGATTCCGCGTCATTATACATCGCCTGGAGTTCTTCGTATGCCTTCATCAGCCCGGCAACGGGCTTCTCTGCTTGAATATCCGCCATTATCGTATCAATTTTTTCGGTGATTGCGCCAATATCCGGGCGGGTATAGGTCATCTCCGAAAAACGAATGTTATCACGATTGTCTATCGGTAGCGGTACCGGCGTGATCGTCGGCTGCGGCTCCGGTGTGATCATGATTTCGTTGGCAAATTGAAATAGACGTATGGCTGTGCAACCGGACATCGGTAGCAACAGCATACAGCAGGATATACACAGCGCAACAAATCGTTTGACAATTATATTCATGTTACCAGTATACTATGGAGACATGGAAAATTATATGGCATTTTGCAAAAAAAGATTTGTAATGGTTGCCGATTCATGATATAAGTTTTAAGATTAATCATAGGAACAAGAAAGGTCATATAGGTTTTTCTCATGAATATTGTTGTTTTGGCAGGCGGCCTTTCCCCTGAGCGGGACGTATCGTTGAGTTCTGGCACCATGGCCGCAAATGCGCTGTGCAGCATGGGACATCACGCGATATTGGTTGACCTGTTCTTTGGGGTCGACACCCTTCCTGCGCCCATATCGCTGGCGTTTGAGCAGAGTCGCACCTTGCCGCCGCGCCCCGTACCGGAAACCGCACCGGATCTCGACGTCATTCGTGCTGCGCGCAAAAGCGGCTTTTCAGACCGCATCGGCAATGGTGTACTGGAGCTGTGTCGCGCGGCGGACATCACTTATCTTGCCCTGCATGGCGACTGCGGCGAAAATGGTTCTTTGCAGGCGTTTTTTGATCTGTCCGGCATACGTTATACCGGCAGTCCGTCCATCGGCTGTGCGCTAGCCATGGATAAATACATCAGTAAAAAGCTGCTTGACGATGCGGGTATTCAAACGCCCTTTGGCATACTGCTCAAAAAAGGCGATTCCTTTGATCCTGCCGCCCTGCCGCTGCCCTGCGTTGTGAAACCTTGCTGCGGCGGTTCCAGCATTGGGATCACCATCGTTCGCGGCCGGAACGCCCTGACCGCGGCCCTGGATGATGCCTTTCGCTATGAAAGCGAAGTTTTAATCGAGGAATACATCGTTGGGCGGGAATTGTCCGCAGGTGTATTAGGTGACAAGGCGCTTCCGCTGATCGAAATCGTCCCAAAATACGGTTTTTACGACTATCAACACAAATATCAACCCGGTTGGACGGAGGAGATTACCCCCGCGCGGTTCGACGCGGAAACCACCACCCGCATTCAGAAGCTAGCGATCATAGCATTTCAGGCACTAAGGCTCTCGGTCTATGCACGCATCGATTTTCTGCTGACCGATGAGGGACATCCCTACTGTCTCGAGGCCAACACCCTGCCCGGCATGACCCCTACCAGCCTACTACCGCAGGAGGCTGCAGCCATTGGCGTGAACTATCCTGTACTATGCAATAAAATCATAGAATTATCCATGGAGAAGTATAAAGATTAATGCTACCAATGACATTGTTCGAGATCGCAAGCGCGGTTTCCGGAAAACTGTTGGGGAACGATGTTTCGCCTAACACGCCGATTACCGATGTGACCATCGATACCCGCACGGCACAACCGGGCGCACTTTATGTCCCAATCGTCGGAGAGCACTTCGACGGACACGATTTCATCCGCAACGCCCGCGCAAAGGGTGTTTCCTGTGTGCTTTCAGCCCACCCGCTGGATGATGATGGCCCCTACATTCTGGTCGCAGATACACTCATCGCACTCCAGGACATCGCCGCATACTACCGGAATCAATTCGATATCCCCATTATCGGCATTACCGGCAGCGTTGGTAAAACCTCAACGAAGGAAATGCTTGCCGCAGCGTTGTCCACTGGGTTTACGGTGCTGAAAACCGATGGCAGTTTCAACAATCAGACCGGCGTACCACTGACGATCTTCCGCCTTGACCGCGCCCATGAGGTTGCCATCATTGAAATGGGTACCAATCACTTTGGCGAAATTGCCGCGCTGACAAAGATTGTTCAGCCCACAATCTGTCTATTCACCAATATTGGTGTGGCGCATATTGAATTTTTCGGTTCTCGTGAAGGAATCTTCAAGGGTAAAACAGAAATGTTGCATGGCATGAGACCGGGCGGAACCATCCTTGTCAACGGTGACGATGATCTGTTGGTTACCATTCCCAATGCTTTGCGTTACGGACGATCCGAAAGCTGCGATATGCGCGCCACCGACATCGTAGACCTTGGGTTGGACGGTTCTCAATTCACCGCCCACTTTAAAGGTGAGCAAATCCGCGTGCACGTACCCGCGCCAGGGCTGCACTCCGTCAGCAACGCGTTGGCCGCAATGATCACCGGCAAAGTACTCGGCATGACGCTGGAGCAGCTCTCCGCGGGTGTGGAGGGCTATCGTGCCGCCCCCGGCCGCATGTGCATCCACCATACCGAACACCTAACCATCATTGACGACAGCTACAATGCAAACCCAAATTCCGTCATGGCCTCCATAGATGTTATAAAAATGCTCGGCGGCCGTCGCGTCTGCATCCTTGGTGACATGTTAGAGCTTGGCGAGCAATCCCCCCTTTATCACGCGGAAGTGGGCAGCTATGCGGCTCGGGGCGGCATTGATTTGGTATTGTCCGTGGGTACATATGGACAGTTCATCTTCGAAGGCGCATCTGCTGTAAATCCACAACAAGCCCGTTTTTTCGAAACACAGGATGCGCTACTGGCCGCTTTGCCTTCTATTCTCGCTGATGGTGATACCGTCTTGGTCAAAGCTTCCCGCGGCATGCATTTGGAAAACGCCGTTCGGTTTCTATTGGAGCTTTCAAAATGTTCTTCTTTCAATTTGAAGTGAACTTATCCATAAACTGATTTCCTTTGAAAATTGTAAAAGCCGGTATCATGACTGGCTTTTAACTTGTTTAATAGTTGTGAAAAAATACTTTGTGTATGGGTACGGATATACCCGTTTTTACGAATAAACTAAGTTGTGGTAGGATTGCGATCATAGTGGCCATTGACTTCCTGCGTCTCCCCCACAAGTCGTCTATCCGTTTACTCTAGCACGCCGTTCGTCTCAAATGCGACGGTTATCCTTTGGCTTAGAACACGCCGCCTCGTGTACGAGCATTCGCGCTTTTCGACCGTCTGCTTGACGGATAGCGTCATAAATGGGTCGCATTCTCCGTACCGTAAAGCAGCACCATCTTTTGATCATTCGTCCAGTTGATTGAAAGAGCTTTTACCTTTAAACGTATTTTTTTATCTTCACTGACAATTTCCAGGTTGTTTGTTTCTCCCCGCTTGATTCGTTCCACCAAGCAGGTTTCGCAGGGTGCATTCTGTCCGCCACGCAGAGTCGTAAAACAAAACCGACCCGGTTTCGCTTCCGGCAGTAGCTCTTGCATCTCCTTGTTGGTATATTCCAGCATGTGAGTTTCCGGATTGACCACGCAGATGTAATCTGGGAGAACGTCCAGAATTTTAAGCCGTGTATGCAGGTTTTTCAGCAGCGTGCTTTCCGCTTTTTTCTTAAACAAAAACACGCTGAGAACCTTCGATAGAAATGACAGTTTTTCGATTTCCTCCGACGTCCAGACCCTGTGCTCTCCGCACTCGTCAAACCCGATATAGCCGCAGATTTTTTTATCGTTCACAATGGTTACTTTCAGTGTGGACAAAACCCCTTTGGACGTTAAAATTTGCTTTAAGTAGGGCGGCAATTCGCTGATATCGTTGCAATATAGCAGGCCATCTCGATCGAAGCAGTCCATGATCGACTCTGATCCCAAGTGAAGCTTTAAATTTTGCAGTTCATCCATTTTAGCAGCAACGCCGTCGTTACACCATTCATAGATATTGCTTGTTGTGAGATCGTCCGCGTTGTTTTCAAAGATCGCAACTCTGCTGACATGATACTGCTGTCCAATCGCGGCAAGCGCCATGTTGATGCTGATATTGAAATCTTTTGCCGTATACAGCAATTCAAAAATCTGCGCTTCAATGTTATGTGAAGCTTTTAGATTTTGCAGTTCCTCATCATTGGTTCTTGTGCTTTCAATTGGATAACTGTCCGCATCCTTTTCCTGATAAAGAACAAACTGATCCTTGCCACTATTCTTTGCCTGATAAAGTGCCGCATCCGCTTTTCGGTAGAGCGTTTCAAAGGATTCATCATTTCCTTTAATCATGATGATGCCCATGCTACAGGATATTTTGTAATTCTCTTTTTCTCCGGCATAAGTTTGACGAAACGCAGCCGCTAATTCCGTCGCTTTTTTCAGTACCCGGCTGGTGTCCAACGCATTTTTCATCAGGATCGCAAACTCATCCCCGCCCATGCGTCCCACAATATCATTGTTCCGAAACATTGTTTTCAGTTTTGTGCCTACTTCTATCAAAACCAAGTCCCCGAACGCATGACCAAGCGTATCGTTAATGCCCTTAAAGTTATCAACATCCAAAACAATCAAAGCATGCAACCCGGTGGGTTGGTCGAACAATACTTTGTTGGAAAGGGTAGCCATGGCAACTTTGTTATATAAACCGGTCATGGGATCGGTCTGTACTTTATTCTCCAGAATCTCTGCCTGTTTTTTAATATCATCAATATCCGACATAAACCCAACCAAACGTAACGGTTCGCCAAGCTCATCTATGGTTAGACTCAGGTCAATTCTGCACCAAATGTAACTGTTATCAATTCTGCGCAGTCTGGCCTCATAGCTTGCGGTTCTTTTTTCTAATAATTCGCCCATTTTTATATTCGCCAAAGCACGATCATCGGGATGAAAAAAATAGTTGGTTACACCATCTACAAATTCATCGAATGTCAGGGTGGAGAACGCGCGGGTATCTGCCAAGAGTTTTTCGGCATTTACACCAAAAATTCGTTCTGCATTCTCGAAATGCGTGTACAATTGTTTTTTTATGTCCACCTCAAACAGCGTGCCGCTGGATGCGTTGATGGCGACTGAAAATCTTTTTTCGCTCATACGCAGCTCTTCTTCTTGCTGCTTAATCACGGTGATATCCGTCAGAATACTATGATTGCGCAGCCCATCCGAATCATTAACAAGATATCCGTTATCCATGACCCAAATGATTGAACCATCCTTTTTATGAATTCGATAGGGCATGTGGTAGGTATTGCCTATTGTAAGCTGATTTAAATAAATATCAAAAACCGCTTTGCGATCCTCCTCTAGGATAATGTCCAGATAACGGCCTTGGTATCTGTTTTGAATATCTTCTAGGGTGTAACCTGTCATATCCGTAAAACCTGAGCTGACATAGGTTGCAATTGTATCGCAGGCAATTGTAGCATGTACTGCCACAATCATCCCACCGTTAATATGCGACAGCAACGACTGATACTTTTGGTTTGCTGCTAAAATTTCTTTATTATAACGTCGGTTATGTATCGTAATCCACGTCACAAGCAAAGCGCCCAACACAATGACCCGTAGGATCAGTTTTAATACGATCTGGTTAGTGACTTTTTTTTCTCGCTGCATCATTGCATCCGAGGACATACTGAATGTATACCAGTCGTTTATCGTTGAAGGTATAAAAGTGACAAAACGTTTTTCATCGTCATAGGTATAAGTGAAGCTTGCGCTTTCTCCGTTCTTTATGGCAGTTTTAAGTTCTGAAACAGAATAATTCAGAATGCTTGTTTTTTCAAAAAAAGAAAACAGATTTCCTTCGTTGGCAAGCTTATCGGTATGATTGCTGGAAAGGATAATCGTTCCATCGGGTGCTATGATAAAGCCGTAGCCTTCGCTGTAGTAAGTGAAATCCAGCAGTTGATCCCCAGCCGTTGTCAAAGGATATATACCAAAGAGAACACCAGTCGTCTCTTGTTGATTATGGATCGGCACCGCAATGACAATGGATTCTTCGCCATCAAACACAGATGTCAATGGCTCGCTGATGTTGGTTTCGCCTTGCATCGCCTTTAGAAAGTATTCACGCTGCGAAACGTCACTCAATACGCCCTCGTTAGAGTAGCTGATCCCTTTTGCATTGCATACGCCCATTTTTGCGAAGCCGCCATCAGACACCGCATTCTGCAAAACGCGCATCACATCTTGCTTCGGCTGATTCTGCATTTCTTGCAAACCACCCGCAAGCACTTTCATCGTTTTGATATGATAAGAAATGCGGTCTAAAAAAGCCTTGTTGTAATCTTCGGAAACCCTTGAGAGTGTCCTGTATGTTTCCCTTGTTAACGCATGCCGCAATTGCAATGAGAAATCCCACACCGTTGTCGCAGCAACAAGAAAAACGCCAACGATACCTATGATTCTTATCATCATTTTCTTATTTTTCACACAGAACACCCCCTTCCTTACCAGTAAAGCTAATGTGCATGTTTATTTATATTGTAAGCTACTGCATACATAATATCAAGTGCAGCAACAGTGCCTTCTAGGGCATGTTCATAAACAAGCTTGCGCGCCACTGTAAGCGATTAAAGGAGCCGCTTCTCACGGATAAAAGGACGGCCCGGCACGATTCTATCCCCCACACGAAACAGGCACCGGCTTGATCTATGCCCGTTGAACGCCTTTTCCTGCTTTTGTTTTTCCTGCACTATTTTGCATGGTTGATTTACAGTCTATCTAAATTGTGATAAAGTAACTGTAATTACAATAATGTTGGATAATGATATGAAGAAATTTGCTTGTCTATTCCTCGTCCTGTTGCTTAGCATTCCCTGTTGTACGGCACTTGCTGCCGAGAAAGATACCGGCAGCATTGGCGATGTACTTGCGCCCAACTATATCGTTGTGGATGCATATGATCCTTCCATTGTACTGTTTGAACGCAATGCAGACGAATCCTGCATTCCTGGCAGTACCATGAAGATTATGACCTGCATACTCATTCTTGAGCTTTGCTCTGATCTGGACGAACGCGTTATCATCCAAGGCAATGCGGCCGCTCTCAAGGAAACGAATTCTCTCATGAATGTAATTAAGGGCGAAGATCTCTCCATCCGTGAACTTCTTTACGGGCTAATGCTCGAAAGCGGCAATGATGCTGCATTGACCCTTGCACTGCGCTTTGGCGGTGAAAAAGGTGTCGAGGGCTTTGCCGCACTGATGAACGAAAAAGCCAAAGCCATTGGCATGAGTGATGCCACATGCTTTGTCAATGCTAGTGGTGCATTCAAGCGCGACCAACGCAGTACGCCGCGCGATATGGCGTTGCTCACGTGCTACGCTCTCAAAAATGAGACCTTTCGCCAAATCGTATCTGCCGTGCACTATACCATCCCCGCAAACACCGTGCGCACAAAGCCCATGGAGATGACCAACAGCAACCGATTGATTTCCGACCCTATTGACAGCGAAGTTTTCTGCGCTTATGCCAACGGCGTTAAAACAGGTTCCACCGAACGTGGGGGAAAATGTCTGGTATCGTCTGCAACGGTGGACGGCGCAGCAGTTGTCGCCGTACTGCTTGGCGCAACGGAGGGTGGCAGCAAAAACGCCCGTATGACCCGTGTGTTTATAGATGCAAAGCAGCTAATGGAGCGTGCGCTCAATGAACAATATATGCTGGTCACGCCCTCTGATCTTGGCCTTACCTATTCCGATACCGTTTCCATTAATGCAGCCACCAACGCTGTGGTAACCGCAGATTTCACCAATACCGCGAGCATTCGCTTACCGCTCACAATTGTAGAGTCCATAAAAATCGATCCTGCCTCAATTATTGTAACCGCTCAACGGGACGAATCGGCTACTCTCGGAGTTTCCGGTGACATCTATGGCCTCGCCATAGGTTCCTATAGGGATCGTATTCTGTTTTCCGCCCCAATTACCGTGGATCACATTGTTGCGATATCCTCCACACCCAAGCCTATCCAGGAAATACCGGCCGATATTCCTGCCGCCGCAAAAACTACCCACGAACAGTCTTCAACCGCCCATCTATTGCTCATCCTGTTTGTTGTTTTGATTGTGATCACCATTGCAAGCATTGTTGCTTTATTAATTATCATGAAGCAAAAGCATCGGCGGAGATGATTTTTTGCACTCATTTCCAAGAATATATGCTATAATTGCAAGAGGATACATATCTCTTTTCTCTAGCGCATGTGATGTAATTGAATAAGGAGGACTCGCCATGAAATCAAAAGATCTCAACAAGTTCAAAGGTTGCCTGTTCGGTGGTGCGGTCGGCGATGCATTTGGTTATGCCGTGGAATTTATGAATATTGAACAGATTCGCGAGCTTTACGGATCGGACGGCATTACGCAGCTTCAGCTTGTGGGCGGTAAAGCGCTCATCAGTGATGATACACAGATGACGCTCTTTACCGCAAATGGCATCTTGGTCGGCATGACCAATGAACATTTGCAAGGGGTCCGGCGCAGCATGGAACGTTACCTCCACAACGCCTATATGGATTGGAAGCGCACGCAGCGGCTGATTACAAACGCAACCGCCAGCGTTTCCAGTTGGATCTACAATGTTGGCGCAATGCATTGTGTGCGCGCGCCGGGTGGAACATGTCTCCGTTCGCTGGCCACAGGACTGATGGGTACGCTCGATCATCCAATCAACTCCAGCAAGGGCTGCGGTGGCATTATGCGTGTTTCGCCCATCGGCCTGTATTTTGATCCAGCACATTATGATCCAGCTAACATCGACATGCTTGGTGCAAAATCCGCTGCGCTGACCCATGGCCATCCCTTGGGATTTCTGCCCGCTGCTGCGCTTGTACACCTCATCAATCAATGTGTCTATGGCAGCTTTGCCGGTGATGATGCGCTGTATGATATCGCTGCTGATACGATCCAAGCTTTGGGTGTCGAATTTGGTAATTACGAGAAAACCGCATTTTTGCAGGATCTGTTGCGAAAGGCTGTGGATCTATCTAAGCAAGAAGGACTGGATGTTGCCCAGATTGCCAAGCTTGGCGAAGGATGGGTTGCCGAAGAAGCACTCGCCATTTCGCTCTACTGTGCGTTGAAATATCGCAATGACTTCGAACAAGCGTTGATTGCCGCCATCAACCATAGCGGAGACTCCGATTCCACCGGATCCATCACCGGCAACATCCTCGGCACCTATCTCGGTTATAACAGCATCCCATCCTACCTGTTGGAGCATCTGGAGCTGTCCGGGGTAATCCGTGAAATTTCCGAAGATCTCTTCCGGGACTCTTCGGCCGTCAACTTTGCACATTGCAAGGAAGAAAAATGGCAGAAAAAATATGTTAAAGCAGAATATAAAATCTAGGTCAGGACAGCCCCGCAAGCATCGTCCGCTGTAAAACAGTTGGGATTCTCGTGACTGCCTTCTTCTGATTGCGCTGATGCTCACTTGTACTTTTTGCATTCAACTGCATTTTTTCGTAAGATTGAATCTTCACCCTTCAAATAATATACTTTGGAGAATTCTATGCCCAATATTCTCGATTACCTCAACTGGCGTGGAGATCTGCCGTTGACACAGACGTCCTTGTGTGAAGTGGATGCGCTCATCTTTAGTCGGCTCGCATATATTCCATTTGACGGTATCGTTTCGGAATCCTTTTCCACGAATCCGATTCCTCTCGCGCAAGCGGCGGAAACCTGCCTTGCGCTGGTACATGACAAGGATAGCACGCGAGACTTTCGCATCAAAGACGATGATGATTTTCTCAACGCGCTCATCAGCAGCCCACGCTTTGCTACGCTGGGTCTTGTTGGTTATGTCAATCATTTCAATGCTGAATCGCAAGAACAGTTTTCAGCAACCACAGTGCTTCTGCCCAATGATGAACTATATATCGCATTTCGCGGTACCGATGGCACGATCATTGGTTGGAAGGAAGATTTTAATATGAGCTTTGCGGATGTCGTTCCCGCCCAAATAGATGCCGTGGATTACCTAACCCG
Source organism: Clostridia bacterium (assembly GCA_036651815.1). Taxonomy (GTDB): domain Bacteria; phylum Bacillota; class Clostridia; order Christensenellales; family CAG-138; genus JAVVXB01. Next base: position 6,001 of record JAVVXB010000015.1, on the reverse strand, counting down.
CGCTGCTCAACAATTCCCGGGTAAAATTCGAATCGGCGGTCACAGCAAGGGCGGTAATCTTGCCGTCTACGCAGCCGCTTTTTGCAAACATGACCTTCAGGAACGTATCTTTGCAATCCGCAATCATGACGGTCCCGGCTTCAATGCCGCCACCATTCACACGGAAGGCTTCCAGCGGGTGATCGGCCGCATTCGAACTTATTTGCCACAGTCATCCGTTGTTGGCATGTTGCTTGAGCACGCGGAGGATTTTTGCGTGATCCACAGCACCAATCTGGGCCTGATGCAGCACGACGTCTACTCCTGGGAAGTCGTCCGCGGCGGATTTGCCGAAGCAGATGGGTTGACCAACAGCAGTCAGTTCGTTGACATCACACTGAAAGATTGGGTGACCAGCATGACGCCTGATCTGCGTGAAAAGATGATTGATGGCATATTTTCCGTGCTCAGCGCATCCGAAGGAACCACACTACGTGATCTTTGGAACGGCAAAAACACCATTGCCGTCCTCAAGGCACTCTCCAACATGGATGACAACACACGCGCGTTGCTCAAAGAAGGCTACCGTATACTTGAGCACTCCATGAAAAAGGCACTGCCAACTGCCATTAACCAATGGTTTGCCCAAACGCCTACGCTAGCCAAGCTGCTGCACGCAGAGCACTGATGCAAGAATGATCCGATCATGTTGCCCCCCACCAGAACGATCGCTTTCTGCCACGATCGTTATTTGGTGTAGTATTGATTACGCTGACTCTTTTCCGCGTTTATTTTACTGGCCGCCCCTGTTTTTTTTGCGAACTGCACATATCGCCTTTTCCAACATATATGACGCATCAAATTCAACGTCTTCATCCATACCAGCTACATTAGTGTCAAATTCAGGACCGTTTTTTTCTGTGCCACCGCAGGTTCTCCTTTTTGAAGATTGAAAGGCCTTTCATTATATTGAAATCCTGATGATATTTTATCGCTTGCTCCAACTGCATAATACACTTCTACACACAGCAAACGGGACTACGCGAGCCACGCTACATCGTCTGCCTAATAATTTATGCGGCTCAAGCCAGTGCAATCGCATCGTTGAATAATTATTTGATTTATCCCCCAGCAAGACCGTAGATTTCCTGTGATATCGGGCTTCATTCTGCATACAGTCAGGCACGGATTTCTACCCCCGGTCATACTATGCAATACATCGAATCAATCGGGAGGAGAGGACTATGACACAAACCACATGTGCCGCCGGTTGCACCTGCTGTCAGCAGGGAAATCAGGCGGACAGGGACGACATGCTACAAGGCATGCGCATTGTAAATGCCGGTGATGCCTGCGACTCGGAATGCGTTGGTTTTGAAGCACCAATGGACATGACATTAGCCATGATCCATTTTCCGGTGCAAACCTACCGCGCGGGTTTCTGCCCCAGCGAAGCGCTAATGAAGGGAACCCTGTTTCCTGAACTCGTCAGCCCGTACACAAGGGGGTGCTAAAGATATGATGGATACAACGCAACAGGCAATGATGCAAAAAATACGTGAAGGGCGTTTTGCCTGCATTGATTTAAACATCTATCTCGACACCCATCCCGATGACGAAGCAGCCAAAATGGATTATGAATGTTATTCTGAAAAGCTTAATATGCTGATTGACTGCTACGAGTCGCAATACGGTCCTTTGATGAACTTTGGCCAATCGCCGAATGCTGTCGGCAGCTGGGTTTTTCAACCATGGCCGTGGGACATGACCGGGAGGTAAAACTATGTGGATTTATGAAAAATGTTTGATGTACCCTGTACACATCACAAAGCCAGATCCGCGAATGGCGAAGCTACTCATGGCGCAGTATGGCGGTCCGGATTCCGAATTGGGCGCAGCACTACGATATCTGTCCCAGCGTTACTCCATGCCGGAGGATCGTGTTAAGGCGACGCTTACAGATATTGGCACTGAAGAACTTGGGCATTGGGAAATGCTTGGCGTGATGATTCGTCAATGTATGGCCGGCTGTACCTGCGCGGAATTAAATGAAGCGGGCCTTGCAGGCTATTATGTGATGCACGATCATGGCGTCTTCCCCGCCGATCCAAATGGCGTTCCATTTAGTAGCAACGCTTTGGCTGTAACCGGCGATCCCATTGCCGATCTTGTTGAAGACATGGCGGCAGAACAAAAGGCACGCGCTACGTATGAGCACCTCATGAATATGACGGATAACTGCCAGCTCATTGAACCACTGTATTTTCTGCGGGAGCGCGAAGTTGTGCATTTCCAGCGTTTCGGCGAATGTCTTGATATTGTGCAGAATATGATGGGCGGGAAGTGTGGTTGCAAGTGCGGAAAGAGCCGCTGCAAACGGTAATTGATTTCTGGTAGGCAAGTTAATAGCTACAAGTATTCACCCCTGAAGTTAGGCAGCAGCCTTCGCTGTCATTGACTTTTGGGGTGATTCTCCACCCACAATTTGGGAGAATCTTCCTTTCATTAATCGGTGCTTCTTTCGTTCCTATTCATCGAGCGGTCTGCCGTTTTCTCCTGTTTCGTTTGCTATAAGTGTCAGCTGTTTTACTTTCAGCATCAATTCTTCAGCAGATTTTCCAGGAGATTGGCGTATATACGCTCGGATGCTTTCTCCCAATTGCCTCGCATCCGCTGCGCCATAGTTCGAGAAGCAACCAACATGGAAATTTTGAGCACCACATTGTTCTCTTCCTGTGCGCGCAGCTCCACGCGATACCCGCCACTCTCCTGCTCCTCCATTGATGAGACCAATTGCGTTTCAATTCGCATCTGATCACGATTTTCCGTGGCATAGCTTGATAACTTTTCACGCAGAGAATTTGGCAGACTCTCCCCAAACATACGCAGGCTCTCCGTTCCACGAACCGTTACACGATATCCCTGCCCGAATGCACGCGGAATTGCAGCAATAAATCCATCCTCTTCCAGCTCATGCATCGCAGACTGAAAGTCAAAAAATATCATGCATTCATTTTCGATCATTGCGCGGTACAGCTGTTCCCGCGTAATATCGAGGTTGGATACATCTACATAATATAAGATGGTCAATTTATCCTTTGTCACACCCTGTGCAAAAATCGGCATGTCTGCATTCCCACCTTTTTATTTTATTTTATCACATGCAATGATCCTGTGCAAAAGTTTATATCCAAGCGCCGTCAGGATCGAATTGCCGCAGCTAGATCAGTTTATAGGTGAAGTGGCTTTGTTGCAAACAACTGGTTTTCATGGTATGTTGTATTTTGTTTAATTATCAATTAAATATTCAATCCTCGACAATGGAGATATCGTAATGCAGCGTCTGATTTGATAACAACAACCATCGTAATTTTTGTGCGCTTTAATCAATGGCGCTGTTTTGTTGTACTCAAATCAAGAAAGGATGTTGCGCCGATGCAAATCAAACGAAATATCAACCTCATGTATGCCATCTCCCTTTTACAGGGCATGATCTTCTATGGGCCGATCGCCACGCTCTATCGGCAGGCTGCCGGCATTTCCATCTTTCAAATTACGATCATCGAAAGCATCTCGCTAGCGCTTTGCGTTGTGCTTGAACTTCCATGGGGAATCGTTGCAGATAAAATCGGATACAAGAAAACAATGATTTTTTGCTGCAGCTTGTATTTTATTTCTAAAATTGTATTTTGGAAAGCAGCTAGTTTCCCAACCTTTCTCTTAGAGCGGTTGATGCTCAGCATCATCATCGCGGGTATGTCCGGCGTAGATACCAGCATATTGTATCTATCCTGCAGCAATGAACGATCGCAAAACATATTTGCTACCTATAACAACCTAAATACGATAGGCTTGCTGGTTGCTGCTGGTACATACGCGTTTTTCATCAAGGATCGCTATCGACTCGCAAGTTTGCTGACGGTATTCAGCTATGGTGTAGCGGCACTGCTCACCCTATTTCTCAAGGAGGTCAGGTCAACGCAGTTTAACCGTCAACGTTCCCCCATCATGGAGTTCCGTTCCCTATTTCGGGCGTTGATAAAGAACAAACCTCTGCTGCTATTTCTCATCTCCATTGCGCTGCTGAATGAAACGCACCAAACCGTCACGGTATTTCTCAACCAACTTCAGTATGTGAAATGCGGCCTTTCAAGTGCAACAATTGGGTGCATTTATATCCTTGTTACCATTCTTGGACTTCTGGGCGGTTTGTCCGGATGGTTGACAAAGCAGCTCGGGTCAACGCTATTGGGCAGCCTTTTGTTTGCGTTCTGCATCGTTGCCTGTGTGATGCTTGCGCTATCTCGTGGCGCGCTGTTTTCTATGCTTGCAATCATCATGCTCCGCATTAGCTTCAGCCTGTTTCAGCCATTGCAGCTGATGCTGCAAAACAAGCAAATCGCTTCGTCAAATCGTGCAACCGCACTCAGCATCAATGCCGCGATGATTGACGGCGTTGCCATCGCCACCAATGTTGTGTTTGGGAAACTTGCCGAGATCAACTTAACCTATGCCATGGTCTTGGGTGCGGGCTTCTGTTCGTTGGGTTTATTGTTGTTTACGATATGGAATCAACGTGCGATGCCGTCATCATTTTGCTAAAACTGGGCTTTCTCTCTTTCCGCCAGAATGATATACTACCACCGTATGTTGGGGTATTGGTATCCCGTAACTATAATATCATCGGGGGACAATGAATGATGCTTCATAATTTTGCCGAACTGGTACAGGTGGTTAAGGCTTGTCCGCAAAGGCGCATTGTTGCCGTAGCGGCGGCGGCGGATGGTTCCGTCATCGATGCGGTGCTGCATGCTGAACGCGAGGGGATCGCAACTCCGATCTATATTGGCGATGGATCTGCGATCGCCACGCTGCTACGAGAACGGGATGTAAATCCGACTTCCTGCGAAATCGTAGATGCCGTGGAAGGAACAGAGGGGCAACGTGCGGCGGAGCTTATCAAAGATGGCACTGCGCACGTGTTGATGAAAGGTCTCATGGAAACCCGCGACTTTCTCGGCCCGATTGTCAAAAAAGAAAACGACCTTCGCACAGGAAATATCATGAGCCACGCCGTATTTTTTGAACTGCCGCATTATCATAAGCTGCTTATGTCCACAGACGGTGGCATGGTGATGTATCCTTCTCTTGCGGATAAACAGCACATTATCGAAAATGCGACCACTGCGCTTCGTGCCATGGGATACGACTTGCCCAAGCATGCCGTCGTTTGCGCCATTGAAAAGCTAAACCCCAAGATGCTGGAAACCGTTGAAGCTGCGGAACTCAAACGCATGAATTTGGCAGATGAAATCAAACACTGCATCGTGGAAGGTCCCATTTCCTACGATGTGGCCATGAGTCCCGAAATTGCTCGGCATAAAGGCTACGACAGCCCCTATGTCGGTGACTTTGACTGTCTCATTATGCCGAACATGCAGGCAGGTAACATTCTTGGAAAATGCTTCACTGTGACGGTTGGTGCGCCGATGGCTGGGATTATTGTTGGCGCAAAAGCGCCCGCGGTCATGACTTCCCGTGGATCGGATGCCGATGAAAAATTCTACTCCATCGCCATGGCCGCCTGGATGGCTGTCGGTATGGAAACGATCTGAGGGCTTGGATACGGGCAAGCTGGCGGTTCACACCGTTTTTGTCCGTATCCGTTTTTGATTGTTCGGTTGCTAATAGGGCTCGAATCCGATCGCTTTTTGTTGGTTCGGTTTCATTGTCATATCCTTGCACAGAAAACAGTTCCCATCAAATCTTTCTATTCCAATATAACTTTCCGACTCTTGGCATACAATATTCTGGTAGCACACTGTCCGTTTTGTCTGTTCCCCTTGGATGCCATGTTGTTGTCCAAAGGGACGGTATTTTGTACATTGTTCCAAAACCTGAAAATTCATTATTGACATATGCCAGTAACCATGTTATTATTTGTTCGTAGATGGCATATGCCGTTAATTAATTGATAAGGAAGATGTTCAGATGCCTAGACCCAAACGATGCAGACGAATCT
>JAVVXB010000014.1:45832-68877 GCA_036651815.1 Clostridia bacterium | reverse complement strand
TTCAGGCCACTTCCATATAAAGCATTGTGTGTAGAGAAAAAAATGGAGTTCAGTACACCACCACGACGACGGAAAAAACACGCCGGAATACCGCGAATATATTAAAGCTGCCGCTGCGGGAGAAAATGTTGTCCGTGGATCTGTGATTCACTCTACGCACGGTGCAATTTTGGTAGATCAATTGACTCAGCCCAAGGATGCTGTTGCAAGACTGACTTCTGAGATGGTACGAACGGCGATAATAAGTCATCATGGGCTGCGAGACTGTATTTCAGTGGATGGGGTTTGTTCGTTTTCAAAGGCGGCTGAGAGAATCGATGACTCATATGAAAACGTGAAAAGCATTGTCTATGAACAATATGGCGAGGCGTCTATTAACGACGAATATAAGCTGGCTTGTGAGGATACCAAAGCACTACACATGGCGATTAACAAGTATCGACCCTATGAAAAAGGATTCGGGTCGGCGCATTTTTATTTGGCGATGTATGAGAGGCTTTTATTGTCGATTCTCATCGACGCTGACCGTACCGATACAGCCTGTTTTGAGGATAACGCCGCACTGCCAGAGATGCCTACAAAAACAGAATTGATTCGAATGTGGAAAGGTTATCGGATTCATTGCGATTCATTCATTGCGATGCTGCAAAGATATAAAACCTCGTCACGTTTGGATGAATACCGCGCGGAGATCTCTGCTGCCTGTTCAACATATGATTTCGGGGCAAGCGGTGTTTTAAGGCTTGTTCTTCCATGTGGAGCAGGAAAGACGCTGTCCGCTCTGCGATATGCGCTGCATACTGCTGAAAAATATGGGAAACGGCATATCTTTTACATTGCACCTTTCAACTCTATTCTGGAACAAAACGCAGATGAAATAGCCAAGTACACTGGAAACGACGGCGCAGTGCTTCGGCATAATTCAAACATCGTGTTTGAACAGGATGATAGTGAAAAGGAGAAAAGGTATCAACTGCTGACAGAAAACTGGTCGCAATCGCCAATCATCGCCACCTCTGCGGTGCAGTTTCTGAATACACTGTTTGCTTCAAAAACCTCCTGTGTACGACGAATGCAAGCCCTCGCCAGCTCGGTCGTCATCGTTGATGAAATACAAGCGCTTCCAGTCAAAACCCTAAAGCTGTTCAATGCAGCGATGAATTTCCTTGCGCATTTCTGCGATTGTGCGGTGATTCTATGCTCGGCAACGCAACCGCTATTGGACAAACTGGATACATACAGGATCATGCCGCCGCAGAGCATAATCCCAAATGAGGAAAAGTATCGGCAGGCGTTCAAGCGTGTGGAGATTGTCGATCATTTGGCCGGAAACGGACTGTCCATGGGAGAAGCGGCAGAATTCATCTTGATTCAAGCGCAAACATCTCATTCAACGCTTGCCATTGTGAATACGAAAGCGGCAGCACGCGAAATTGCGGAACTTATCCGTAAAAGCATTAACTGCGCTGACGAGTATGATGTCGTCCATCTGTCAACCAATATGTGTCCTGCGCATCGCAGCAAAGTTATAAGTGAGTTATGCGCACATCTGAATGACGACAATTATCCCAAAAAGATCATATGTATCAGCACAACGCTGATCGAAGCCGGAGTTGACGTTTCATTTGAACAGGTAATTCGCTCGCTTTCAGGGCTGGACAGTATCGTTCAGGCCGCCGGTCGCTGCAACAGAAACAGGGAAACGGAATGCGCAACGGTATCGGTGATCTATGTAAAGGACGAGAAAATCGAGGCGCTCGAATACTTGTCGGAAGCCCAACAGATCACCCGCGATGTTTTTTATAAGATCCGCACATACCCGGATCGTTATCCCGGAGGGGCGCTATCTCAGGCAGCTATGGATGAGTTTTATGCACAGTTCTATTTGCCATTACAAAAGAAGGAGATGGCTTTTCCGCTTAAAGATGATCCTGAGCATACGATTATTGACCTGCTGACGGGCAACCCTTCCGGCAGTAAGCGCTGTGCCGATTCGAAGAACTGCCTTCTTAAGCAGGCATTCAAGGAAGCGGGCGATGCCTTCTCAGTAATAGAAGACATCGGCAAACAGGATGTGGTGGTGGAATACAACGATGATGTGCAAAAGCATATCAGTAAACTGCTGTCAAGCCGCTTGATCTCTGAACAAAAGAGGGAAATTTGCTTTTTGCAGCAATACACCGTGCAGTTGAGCAACTATACCATTGAGAAGATCGGGACAGGGATACGATTCGAGGACAGTGTCGGAGTTTGGATATTGAGCAATAAGCAGTATGACGATACCTATGGAGTGTATGTTGAACTGTAAATATTGATGTTTTGGGGAGGTGAAAGCATGGAAAAGAAACGAAACACAGTCGAATTTGAAGTGAGCGGTGACAGGGCGCTGTTTTCCGATCCGATCACCCGTGTGGGAGGTGAAAAGGCAAGCTATTATGTGCCGACATATGAGGCGCTGAAGGGCGTTCTGGCATCTGTCTATTGGAAACCGACTATCATTTGGATTATTGACGCCGTACGCGTGATGAACCCTGTCCAAACGGCTTCCGAGGGAATTCGGACTCTATGGTATGATCCGCCGAAGAAAAACGTCAAAAACGATCTGTCAATTTATACTTATCTGAAAAATGTACGTTATCAGGTACGGGCGTATTTCGTACGTAATGACAACAGGCCGGAGCTTTTTTACGATTATAACGAAAACAAGCATCATAACATCGCAAAGCGTATGATCGAGCGCGGCGGACGGCGCGACATATTTCTCGGGACACGAGAATGTCACGGCGACGTGACCTCGTGCGTATTCGGCGAGGGCGAAGGTGCTTATGACAGTATTGGCGAACTCTCCTTCGGGTATATGTTTCACGGCTTTACTTACGCCGATGAAGCCGTGCGCGAAAATGAGAAAGGGCACCTGAGCGTTCGATTCCACCACGTGGTCATGCGGAAAGGCGTTATTGAATTTCCTGTGCCGGAAGATATACCAGATAAGGACAGGCGTGTTTTGCATAAAATGCCCATCAAGAAGTTTGAGGAAGAACTCGACAATTTCACCGGCCTAAAGGAATTTACCGGCGAGGAGGTGAGCGAATGAGTTGGGTAAATGCCCTGAGTGAATTGTATGACAATAATGCATGGCGCGCTGGTGAGGTTGAAGGCTGGAATGGGAAACAGCTGGTGCTGATGCCGATTGGATATTCAACTGTCAAAGCAAGAATAGAGATACAATTAGATGCTGAGGGGTGCTTCATTGATGCAAGGGCACTGCCTAAGGGCGAAAATCTCGACACTCTTGCGCCTACAACGGAAAAATCTATGTCACGCTCCAGCACGTCGGTTGCCCCTCATCCGCTTTTTGACAGCTTGAAATATCTTGCGGGGGACTATCTGGAGTATGTCGATTATGATTTACCCGAAAGCGAGCTGAAGAAGAAAAAGTCACATATTTCTGAATGCTTCTCAAAATATCAAAGCCAATTGGAAGCGTGGTGCGACTCTGCGTATTCCAACCTGAAAGTATGCGCAGTGTACCAATATATTTCAAAGAAAACCCTGCTAAATGATTTAATGAATAAACGCGGCCTTTTGAATGTCAAGGATGGGCGGGTGTCGGCAGATCAGAATGTCTGCGGTGAAGTCTTGGAGAAAGCAGCTGTGCGCTTTTGTGTGAGATTTGATCAAGGCATAGGTGCGAACATATTGTCGCAGGGTGCTGCCACATGTACAGACAGTAGAATATGGCTCGATAAATCCGTACAAAAAAGCTTTATTGATTACTACGCCTCGGTTCCTGCAAATAAAGACCTGTGTTATTTTACCGGTGATAGAACGCGAATCACTACACTGCTGCCCAAGAAGATCCGATATGATGGAGACGGTGCGAAACTAATCTCATCGAATGACAGCGCAAATTTCACATATCGCGGACGCTTCCTGACAAAGGACAAGGACAGCGGATCCAATGAAGCTTTGACTATCGGTTATGAGATGGCGCAGAAAATACACAATGCCCTCAAGTGGATCATTCGCCGTCAAGGATATACGCGTGATGGCGTTTGTGTTGTGACGTGGGAAAGCGACCTGACGGATATACCGCAGTATTACCGCGGGGCGAATGAGATATGTAACTTGTCAACAGACGAAGATGTTCAAAATGAAAGCGACATTCTATTTGATGAACCTGAGACTGAAAGTGTTGATACCAACTATACCTCCGCAAGAGACTTTAACATGACCATGGAGGGATACTCCAAAAATTTAAGAGATACATCCCAAATGGTTGTACTCGCGCTCGACAGTGCCTCGTCGGGGCGTCTTGCCATGACATATTACAAGGAACTGGCATCCTCGACCTACCTTTCAAACATACTGGCATGGCAGGAGAGCTGCTGCTGGAGGCACGAATACTACAATAAGGAACATAAAATCAGCCTGTATGATGGTATGCCATCCATAAATGAAATCGCAAGAGCAATATACGGCACGGAGCAGAATAAAGTGTTAATGCTACGAGCGAATAGTGATGGCAAGAATCCGATGCTCATTTCAGTATTTGACCGACTCCGCCCTTGCATCATTGACGGAGCGGCCATCCCACACGACATAGTCAAAATGTCAGTACAAAAAGCATCTAACCCCATGGCATATGAAAAGCATTTCAATTGTCAGCATGTTCTTCATATTGCTTGCTCACTGGTCAAAAAGTTTTACTGGGATAAGGGAGTGAAATACGACATGGAACTTGACGAAACCTGCACAAACAGAAGCTATCTTTTCGGCCGGTTGATAGCGGTCGCAGAAAAGGTAGAGCGCAACACCTATGACAAGGGCGAAACACGAACAACGAATGCCGAGAGGTATATGCAGCAGTTCTCACGTACGCCGATGCGCACATGGGAACTCATCCGAATAAGCACGCAGGTATACTTGAATCAACTGAAGCCCGGCAGCCGTGAATTTTACAAAAACCTTTACGGTGAGATTGACGGTTTGTTCCTCGATGGGGACTATGCAGAAAAAAATGCGCTGGATGGTCGTTTTCTCCTTGGATACGACTGTCAGCGCGAAGCCTTAAAAGGCCATAAGAATGGCAATGGCAATGTCATAACTGACGAAGATGAAACGGCCAATACTGATGGGGAGGAAAACTAAATGGCTACGTTACAGAACAAAATCGACTTTGCTGCGTTGGTTTCGGTAAGGCGAGCAAACATCAACGGAGATCCTTTGAATGGTAACCGTCCCCGTGAGGACTATGATGGTTATGGGATTTTCTCTGATGTGGCAATCAAGAGAAAAATTCGCAACAGGCTTCAAGATATGGGTGAAAACATTTTTGTTCAGACAGACGGACGTGAGAATGATATTCAATTTGACTCCTCGCTCAAAGAGAACTATCATAATCTGCAGGATCGTGCAGCGTGCGACCCTCAATTAGCGGCCGAACTTAAAAAGGGTAAGGATGCAGATACTGAGTTGTTTGCACAAATCGCATGTAAAAAATGGACTGATGTCAGAGCATTTGGACAGGTGTTTGCTTTTAAAAAGAATGACAAGAAAAAAGACAAAGATGCGGAAAACGAGAGCGGAAGCCAACTTTCCGTCGGTGTGCGCGGTCCAGTTTCCGTTCAGCAAGGAGTGAGCGTTTCTCCTGTTGAAATCGTTGATATGCGGATTACCAAGAGCGTCAATGCAGAGCGTCGGAAATCAGGTAAGGCGTCCGACACGATGGGCATGAAGCACTATGTCAATTTTGGGCTTTATGTGATTCGCGGCAGCATCAATTGCCAGCTTGCCGAAAAGACCGGATTTACTGATGAGGATGCAGAAAAGATCAAGCAGGCGCTATGCACACTGTTTGAGAACGATGCCTCTTCAGCGCGCCCTGACGGAACCTGCGAGGTTTGCAGTGTATACTGGTGGAAGCACAATGAAAAGACACCCAAGGAAACTTCGGCAATGATTCAACGCTCACTGATGATTAGGCAAAAAGTTGAGGAACCACGTTCATTTGGCGATTATGAAATCACAGAAGCAAAGACTAAATGCGTCCCTGAGATCATTAACCTTATATAGTTTGTAATCAGAAAGACCACACGAAAGGTTTTATCCTCCGGTGTGGTCTTTACTGTTGTGGCTCCGCTTGAAGAGCGTCGGTCAAAAATTACTTGTTTTGAGTTATCCCTACGCTGCCCGCTCATTGAGCGGGTCTTTGTCTGTCGGGAAAAATCCTATAAAGATAGTTCGTGGGATGGGTTAAGGGGACGCACTCCATGGCCCATGCGTTCCGGTTGCAGCACATGTACGCCGTAAGGGACGTCCAATTTGAGCGGACGCTTACGTGCGTTTGGATGACCGTGCAGTTTCCAGCACGGTCAAAACACGGTGATTCCCGTTGAGCAAACTTATTTTCCAGCGGTTTAAGACCAGCTGAGCGAACCTCAAAGCATCAAAGAACCCCGTCTGAGTCAAACAGAGACAGGGTTCTTTAATAACGTAAAAGGTTCAGCATGAAAATAGGCGTGAACCTTTTTTGAATACGAGTTGATTTAAGCGGCTTGCTTAGCGGGCACGCCCAAATATTTCGCGCTGCCAAAGGCAAGGATGCAAGTGAAGATGATGCTCAAGAAAATGAGACCAACGGCGAAGCCGCCGCCCTTGCCAAATGCTTTTGCAAGTTTGCAAGTTGCCATAATACCAAAGACGATGTTGGCAAAGGGGATGAGCAAAAATAAAAATTTCCAGCCACAGCCAAAGGTGATCTTAAAGTAGACATACATGTTGTAGACCGGAATCAGTGCAGCCCAGCCGTGTTCGCCGGCTTTGACAAAAATTTTCCACAGTGCGACTAACGCCAGCGCGGATATCGCCAGAGAAATCAGAATCCAAATGGGCGATACGGATTGTGCATATTCAAGCGTATCAATAGTTGTGTCCATAATTATTTACCTCCCAACAATTTTTTCAATTATAGCATACGTAAATAAAAAAAACCATAAAAATGACAAAATAGAAAAATTATTGCAACATTGTCATGATATGATCGTTATGTAAAGGCATCCCCACATTTTGCACAGAAAATTTAAAAAAGCATTACCAATCTGTAAATAAACAAGATATCGTTGTTTGGACGCTTGCCTGACACAAGATATAGCTGTATACTGGCAATACCAAGGAAAGGGAGTACAGAACATGGCCATTGCGGATATCTCAAATAATGCAATTACGGTGCTGGAGCGCCGCTATCTCGGCAGAGATGAAAATGGCGCCGTCGTGGAGGACGTTGCCGGTATGTTTCGCCGGGTTTCCACAGCGGTTGCGGCTGCGGATCAAAGCTACGATCAAAAGAACGATACAAACGCCATCGCGGATCGTTTTTTCGAGCTGATGACGAGCTTACGGTTTTTACCTAACTCGCCCACCCTCATGAATGCTGGCCGCCCATTGGGACAGCTGTCGGCCTGCTTTGTATTGCCGGTGGATGACAGCATGGAAGAGATATTCGAGGCTGTTAAAAATGCAGCGCTGATACATAAGTCTGGCGGCGGGACAGGATTTTCATTTTCACGGCTGCGGCAAAAAGGCGCGACTGTCAAGTCTACTGGCGGTGTGGCTAGTGGTCCCGTCAGTTTTATGCGGGTATTTAATGTTGCCACGGAGGCCGTTAAGCAGGGCGGCACGCGACGTGGGGCTAATATGGGCATTTTGCGCATTGACCATCCGGATATTATGGAGTTCATCCGCTGCAAAGAGAATAGCGCAGACATCAATAATTTCAATATTTCAGTTGGGTTGACTGAGGCGTTTATGCAGGCTGTGGAGGCGGGCGAGGATTATGATCTCATTGATCCGAAAACCGGACAGACAACGGGTTGCCTGCATGCACCAGATGTGTTCGATACCATCGTGGAAGCCGCATGGCAAAATGGCGAGCCCGGTATCATTTTTCTTGACCGGCTAAATCGTGATAACGTTGTGCCAACAGAGGGCGCATTTGAAAGCACGAATCCTTGCGGCGAGCAGCCGCTGTTGCCGTATGAAAGCTGCAATCTCGGATCCATCAATCTTGTCAAGATGCTTAAAAAAGATCAGCATGGGCAATACGAACTGGATTTTGACCTGCTGGCGAACTCGGTGGCGGAGGCGGTTCACTTTCTGGATAACGTCATCGATATCAATTCGTATCCTCTGGAAAAGATCGGTGAAACGACCCGCAAGACCCGCAAGATCGGGTTGGGGCTCATGGGCTTTGCGGATGCGCTGCTGGCGCTGGGCATTCCTTATGATTCCGATGAGGGTGTCGCGTTTGGCGAACGGGTGATGTCGTTTATTCAGGCAACCGGTCATGCTGCCAGCGCGCAGTTGGCCAAGGAGCGCGGTGTATTCCCGCTGTTTTCCGTCAGCACCATGCAGAATGGTCGACCCATGCGTAACGCAACTGTCACCACCATCGCGCCCACCGGAACGCTATCCATCATTGCTGGCTGTTCCAGCGGCGTGGAGCCGGTGTTTGCTTTCGTGTACATTCGCAACGTCATGGACGGTACGGAGATGGTGGAAATCAATCCGTTTCTGATGGAAAAACTGCATGAACTGGGCATCTATTCCGATGAACTAGTGGCTCGCATTGCTGAGGAGGGCACGATTGCCCACTGCATGGAAATCCCAGAGGATGTCCGTCGCGTATTCGTCTGCGCCCACGATATCAGTCCTGTTTACCACACAAAGATGCAGGCGGCTTTCCAACGCCATACGGATAATGCGGTTAGCAAAACCGTCAACTTCCCGAACACGGCCACCCGTGAGGATGTCCGAGAGGTGTATTTGCTTTCCTATCGGGAGGGATGCAAAGGCGTGACAATCTATCGCGACGGTAGTCGCAGCGGACAGGTGCTCAATATCGGCAAGATTAGAACGCCTTCGGATAATTCAGAGGAAGCAGTGACTTTGCCGACCAGCTATGGTCACATTGAGCCGCGCCCACGTCCAACGGTGACCCGTGGGTTTACGGAGAAGATGAAAATTGGTTGTGGAACACTGTATATTACCACCAATTATGATGAAAACGGGATCTGCGAGGTGTTCACCAGCACTGGCAAAGCCGGCGGTTGTCCAAGCCAGAGCGAAGCGACAGCCCGACTCACCTCCATTGCACTCCGAAGCGGAATTTCCATCGACGAAGTCTATGACCAGCTCAAGGGAATTCGCTGCCCGTCTACCATCCGGCAAAAGGACGTGAACTGCACCTCCTGCCCGGATGCAATTGCCCGCGTACTCAGAAAGGTATCCGAATTCATTGAGCAGGAAGATACCCATGGAGAGTTTGATACGCCAGCTCCCAGCGAAACGGTTGTCAGCCGAGCGAAAAGAGAACAGGCGGGTCAAACAGTGCCGCAAACGCCAAAAATTGTACAGACGGAAAACATTCCAGCCAACTCGGGGGAGATCAAGCGTTGCCCGGAATGCGGCGGCCCCGTTGAGCATGGTAGCGGCTGTGTGATCTGTCGGAGCTGCGGATTCAGCAAGTGCGGCTGATTGAGCGAGCGTTGAGGAACGATCGATACAGATATTTGTCCTCAAGCCAAATGTGGAGGATCTCATGATTGAACAGGCATTGAGGAACGATCGATACAGTCAGGCCAAGCATTGAAACGCTTGGCCTGCTTCTAATAAAAACATTATTTTCAATAGAAGCATCGCATTTGGCGTGCGCCGAACATTGGCGCACACCAGCAAAACGCACAGGGAAACTGCGTAAACTGGGCGAACTGCTCCACTGAACGATTCGGAAGAGCCGGAATGGATGCGGCGTTAAAGAATATATTCTTTCGTGGCATCCGTATTTTTCAAGCTGCCAAAACCAAGCACTGAAACACTTGACCCGGCTGTTTCCTCAAAACGGGCAACACTTGCATTCCGGTATGAATAGGGAATAAGACCGTATGCTTAACCCAACGCCACATCCAGCACCATCATCAGTACAAATCCGAGTGCCACGCCGATGGTACCGACGTTAGAATGGTCGCCCCACTGCGCTTCAGGAATCAATTCCTCTACCACCACGTAAATCATAGCACCTGCGGCAAACGCAAGAATATAGGGCAGCGCAGGAACAATGAGCCGGGTGAGCAGAATGGTCAGCACCGCGCCAATGGGCTCCACTACACCTGACAATGCTCCATATGCAAATGCCCTGCGCTTGGACACGCCATTTGTGAGGAGCGGCATGGAGATAACCGCACCTTCGGGAAAGTTTTGCAGCGCGATACCGATGGACAGCGCGAATGCACCAGCCAAGGTCATGCCGGCATTTCCGGCGGCAAATCCCGCAAACACCACACCGACTGCCATGCCTTCCGGCAGGTTATGCAGCGTGACTGCTAGCACCAGCATGGTGGACTTACCAAGATGGCTAGCACGTCCCTCTGGCTTATTGGTATCAATATGGAGATGCGGAATGATGGTATCCAGCAGCAGTAAAAAACCGATGCCGAACAGAAAACCGATTGCCGGGGGTAGCCACGATACCATTCCTTGGGCCTCCGCCATGCCGATGGCAGGAATCAGCAGCGACCAGACCGAGGCGGCAATCATTACGCCGGACGCAAAGCCGAGCAGAAACCGTTGCACGGATGGGCGAATCGTACCACGAATCAGAAAAACCATGCCTGCGCCCAGTACAGTACCTAGCAGTGGAATCAACAGGCCTACGGCAATTTGGATCGTTTGGTTCATCATTTATTCCTCACAGTCGCCACAGTGGTGGCAGTATTTATTCAGTATAGACCATTTATGGTGGATGGACAATTGCCGCATCAATTATGAGAGGAGAATTCGGCATGACGGATGATTTTCGACTAGGGCGCTATCGACATTTCAAAGGTGGAGAATATGAGTTGCTTTACTTAGCCAAGCACAGCGAAACGCAGGAGGATATGGTGGTCTACCGTGCGCTTTATGGCGCATATGGCGTCTGGGTTCGTCCAGTTGCCATGTGGAATGAACCCGTGGAGCGGGATGGAAAGATATCTAAACGCTTTACCTATATAGAATAAGGGAAAATTCGATCATATCTGCAAGTCTGTCTTGCTTTGTGACGGTATCAATGCTAAAATTACATTGACATTATATGACATAGATGCGTATATCTGATTTGAAGGAACAAGATATTTTTAATGTGTGCCTTAGAAGCAAGGCTGATATGCTGAACAGGAAACATGAAACCAGCCGTCCAAATCGACGGCACATTTTTTAAAGAGGATGCGGGGTTGCATAATACGCTTGACGCAGAATCGTGCGATAGATTTGTACAGGCGGGAAACCCAATGATGGTTAGCATTGCTGAGTGCTGCACCTATGCGCAGTTTTGCATACCGAAACAGTTCAGCATACGTGCAGTTTTCGTTGTCAGAGAACGGAATTGTATTTTCATTGATTTCACAGTAGCAGGCATAAAGAGAAAAGGCGATTAAGCTTTCAGAGAGTCAAAAGGAGTACAAACCATGAATGACAGCGTTTTTCCGAAGCATCCAACGAAACCGTTGGATCGTTATATAATTCATGCAAAACGTAGAATCCTGATTGTTGATGATAGCGCCGTTAATCGCAAAATTCTCTGTAGAATTCTGAATGATGAATATGAAACTTTGCAGGCAGAGAACGGGCGCGAGGCATTGGATATATTGGAGCGGGAGCGGGACAATGTTTCGCTGATATTGCTGGATATTGTGATGCCCGTTATGGACGGCCACGATTTTCTGGAAAACTATAAGCGCGATCCCAATATCTGCAATATTCCAGTCATTGTCACCACGCAAAAGGATGGTGAGAACGACGAAGTGATGGCGCTTTCCTGTGGAGCTGCGGATTTCCTTGCAAAACCGTATAAGCAGCAGATCATCAAACATCGTGTAGCGAACATCATCAGTTTGCGGGAAACGGCGGCTATCGCGAACATCATGGAGCGGGATTCGCTCACCGGATTATACGGGAAAGAGTTTTTTTATCGAAAAGCCAAGACGATGCTGGATCAGAATCCGAATTTAGAATTCGATTTGATTTGCTGTGACATTGAAAATTTCAAGTTAGTGAATGATGTGTTTGGTGTGGAGACGGGAGATGCGTTGCTCCAGTATTTGGGCGCCACAATCAAGAAACGAACAGGTGATTTCGGCATTTGCGGTCGAATTGGTGCGGATGTTTTTGCAGCGTTGGCGCTTCGTCCGCGAGCTTACTCGGATATGTTTTTCTCACAGGCAAACAGCGAATTGAATCAGTTTCCGATTCAAATTCATCTTTCCGCAAAATACGGAATTTATCCCGTGGAAGACCGGAGCATTGCCATGTATAGAATGTGTGATTGGGCGCAACTTGCGATTGCGTCTATCAAGGGAAAATACGACGTTGATCATGCATTCTATAATGAACAGATGCGACAGGTCCTGCTCAGTGAACAGTTTATCATCGGACACATGAATGATGCGCTGCTCAATCACGAATTTCAGATTTATTTGCAACCGAAACATATGGTCAATACCGGGAGAGTTGCTGGTGCGGAGGCGCTGATCCGTTGGATTCATCCGGAAAAAGGGATGTTGCTGCCAGGCGTGTTCATTCCCCTGTTTGAGAAGAACGGGTTTATATTTGACCTCGACCAGTATGTCTGGAATGAAACCTGCAGATTGATTCGGATGTGGATGGACGAAGGGAGACCTGTTGTTCCAGTGTCAGTCAATGTTTCCCGCAAGGACATCTATCACAAAAA
Organism: Clostridia bacterium; assembly: GCA_036651815.1. Taxonomy (GTDB): domain Bacteria; phylum Bacillota; class Clostridia; order Christensenellales; family CAG-138; genus JAVVXB01. The sequence goes on along the minus strand of JAVVXB010000014.1, from coordinate 56,114 downwards.
TCTGCCTCAGTTGCTCATGGATATTTTAGAGAAATACGGACTGAAACCGGAAAATTTACACTTAGAAATTACGGAAACGGCCTACACGGAAAACGCAAAACAACTCATCGAGGTGGTATCCGAGTTGAAATCCAGAGGCTTTGTGATCGAAATGGACGATTTCGGCACGGGCTATTCTTCCTTGAATATGCTGAGCGAACTGCCCATCGATGTTTTGAAGCTCGATATCAAGTTCATTCAGAATGGCGTGAGAATGGGCGGAAAGAACGTTCTCAACTTTATTGTCAGCTTGGCGAAATGGTTGAACCTTCAGGTTGTGGCGGAGGGCGTGGAAACAGAGGAACAATTAGAAATTCTAAAAGGCATGGACTGCAATATCGTACAAGGGTATTATTTTTCAAGGCCGATGCCCCAAGATGATTTCATACAGTATCTCAATGATCAGAAGGTTGAGACGGTGTGCAAGGGAATCGGGTCATCCAATTATGAGGCTACGTGTGATCAATTGGCAATATTGACCGATCAAAAGGTGATGCTGATTGTGGATGCGCTAGAAATCAACCGGAATGTGCTGGCCATGATCTTTCGGAAAATGTTTTATATCGTTGAGGCCGACAATGGCGCCGATGCTGTCCGGTATCTGCAAGATCATTTCGAAAATGTGGCTGTTATACTGTTGAACCTGGCGATGCCGACCATGGATGGAGACCAGGTGATTGCATATATGCAGGGAAATGAGAAATTAAGGAAAATTCCGGTGGTTGTTACCGCTCAAGTGAGCGGTAACAGCGAAATTCAGGGGCTGTCGACGGGTGCTGCCGATATGATTTCCAAGCCCTATAGTGCGGATGCTGCTTTGCGGAGAGTGGAGAACTTACTAGCTGGTGCACAAAACCGGCAGAAGAGCACAATGGACAAACCTCAGTAAGCAAGATTCGACTTAATACGAAACGCACAATCAATCATGATGACCGTAACCCAATGAATCTGCATCACGCTATCTTGCTGAAAATGGAAGCAATGATTTCCTTTTCGAATGTGGAGAAGGAGCAAACAAACTATGAGCAAAGCAAAAAATGGCAAGGAAGTTGTCGCCAATTTTCTAGTTCAATATTTGGAGAAACGTAGTGTTGAGGGCACGCTATCTTGCTTAACGGAGGATGTTTCCTGGATTGGCACTGGTAGAAGCGAATATGTGATCGGTAAAAAAACGCTACGAAATATTTTGGAAGCGGATATACTCGCCGTTCCCACACCCTTTCGCTATCAGATGCATGCCATGACGGAAATTCCATTGGGCGCATGCGGCGTTTATATCGTTGGGCATGTGACCGTTGGTGACGCAAGCGGAAGTTTTGCCGTCATGGAGATATGCGTCAATTTTGCCTGCCGTGATGAGGGAGAAGGCTTCGTCATCTGTGCGGTGCATGCCTCCATTGGTTATCAACTTCAGGAGGATGGAACGCTTTTTTCCGTCTCCTGTGCATCGGAACCGCTCAATAAACAATTGAATCAGGCAAAGGTGCAGATGGAAAACCTGGTCAATTCCATTCCTGGCGGAGTTGCGATCTACAAGGTGTCCGATCAATTTGAGACCATTTATTTTTCGGATGGGATACCGGCACTATCTGGCCATTCCGTGGCGGAATATCAAGAATTGATACACAAAGATGCTTCGGAAATGATTTATCCTGGGGATGCCGAACGTGTCATACGGGAGGTTCGGGCTGCCATATCACAGGATATAGAAGTGGATATTACCTTTCGAAAAGTGCATGTAAATGGGTCTTTGGTTTGGGTACATCTACAGGGGAAAAAGATTGGCGAACTGGATGGTTACCCACTGCTGCATGCGGTGTTTTACAATATCTCGAAGGAAACAGAGCTGTATCAGGAAATTCTGGATGAGTCTGACACAGCCGTGTTTGTATGCGATACGACCACCTACGAAATGTACTATGCAAACAAAATGGCATTTCGTATGGTGGGTAAGGATGCGGATGATTACAACGGGAAAACCTGCTATGCACATATGATGGGTAAAGATGCGCCCTGCGGTTTTTGCAAAGTTAAAAATATGTGCAAGTCTCATATGTACGAGGATGAGTTATGTATTTCAGGATTGCATCGATACTATACCGTGAAAGGCAAGATTATCGACTGGCGGGGTAAAGAAGCGTTTATTGAATACATCAGCGATATTACGGATGAAAAAAACAGCAAACTGGTGATGGAACAGGCGCATAAAAAACTATTGGACAGCACCGTGGAAATAACCGCGCTGTATAATAACATCCCGGGAGCAGTGTTTCGCTGCCGGTTTGACAAGGAATGGACCGTACTCTCCGCAAATGACGGATTGTTTAAGTTTCTGGGATACAGCCGGGAAGAATTTAGCACGTTGTTTCACAATCGATTAGTGGATGTGCTTTTTCCGCGAGATGCTGCGGTGATGACGCAGATTATATCCGATCAGCTTCGCAGCGGAGAAACCACAGTGGAAAACGAAAATCGCTTTATCTGCAAGGACGGCAGCGTCAAGTGGATTTCCGCCAAAGCGGAATTGATGACCGATGAAAACGGGGAGCAATTTTTTCTTTGTGTGTTTGTGGATATCACAAAGCAAAAAGAATTGCAGACAGAAATTGAGGAGAGCCGGCAGATACTGACAATGGCAATCAACCATGCCCACGTGCAATACTGGGAATTTGACATGCATTCGGATGTTGCGTATATTAGCAATTTCTCCCAAGGCATGTTCAATATACCCGACGTAATGAAAAACTTTCCGGATTGCTTTCTTGCCCGGGGATTCGTGCATCCAGACCACATGGAAGATTATCGGCGGATGCATCAGGAACTGAAGGATGGAGCCTGCGAAATTATCAGAGAATTCAAGCTAAGGACCAATGAGGAAGAGCAATATGTCTGGACAAAGGTGCATTATACCAATATCTTTGATGAGAGTGGAAAGCCGGTTAAGGCGATTGCAACCGCTTCTTCCACAGAAGAATACAAAAGGATAGAGGAACAGTTTGTGATCGCAGCGATACAGACGGGTGTAATTGTCTGGACATATGATCTCAAAGATCGGAGAAGCTATCATAAATGGCATGCATCGATCCATCCGGAGTTGGATCGTGAAATTGAAAATCTACCGGAGAGTCTGATTGAAGAGGGTTTAATTCATCCGGACGATAGAGATAAATTTCGCGCAGTGTATCAGAAAATCCATGATGGTGCAAAAAACGCGAGCGATCTGATTCGATTGAAGAATATGGAAACTGGAGAATATTGGTGGGAAAAACTGGATTACACCAATATATTTGACAAAGACGGAAATCCGCACCACGCCATTGGTACGGGCGTGGATGTGACAGAGCAGAGGCTCATGGAGCAGCGCTTTCAAAAGGAATTGCAGTATCAGAATGCCGTCGGCAGCGAAACCCTGCTGGCAAAAATTCGTGCCAACGCTACGCAGAATGTGTTGGAGTCAGTGATGCTCAATGGCAATTTGTTGTCGGTCAGCGATCGGTTCACTTATTCGGAGATCGTGGAACAGATTGCACATCATGCGCTGACGGAAGAACAGCGCAGTGAAATTCGGCTCATGCTAAACCGCAAGCGAATGCTGAAGGACTTTGCAAATGGAGATACTGCCTATTCGCTGGACTATCAAAACAAAACAGATGATGGAAAGGCCATTTGGGTCAGAATTACAGTAAAGACGTATCGAAACCCGGAGACCAAGGACATTCTGTGCTTTATGCATTTTTGTGATATTGATAAAGAAAAGCGAACAGAGTGCATGCTAAAAGAAACATCCATGCTGATTCAGCAAATTGTTTCACAGAACTATGACTATGTTGCGGATTTGGATGTGGATAACAACACCTATACGATATATAGTGTCAACATGGCTGACAGCGTGGTTCTACCACTTGGTACTTCCTATGATGCAATTGCCAAAGACATGGTAGAAAACACAGTGCTTGATACCTATCGGGAACATGTGAGGAAGCATCTTGATTTAAAGCATATGATCGCCTGCTTGGAGCAGGATGAAAACTATTCCTTCGAGTATAAAGCAACGAGCAGCGACGGTAGCATCCGAAGCAAGGAGATGCGCGCGTTCTTTGTGGATAAGGCATCCCGACATATCTGTTTGACGAGAGCGGATGTGACAGAATTGCTGGAAGAGGAACACTGCAAGAACGAAATTCTAGCATCAGCATTGACCGCTGCCAAGCAGGCAAGCACTGCAAAAAGCAATTTTCTTTCACGCATGAGTCATGAGATCAGAACACCGATGAACGCCATCATTGGAATGGCCGCCATTGCGGCGCAATCCATCGGGAACAACGAGCAAGTAGCCGACTGCATTTCAAAAATTGAAAGCTCTTCCCGTTTTCTGCTGTCGCTTATTAACGATATTTTGGATATGAGCCGCATTGAAAGTGGTAAAATGCTGCTCAAAAGCGAAGAAATTCGCTTTAAGCATTTCATCAGTGATGTGAATACCATCTGCAATGTGCAGGCGCAGGCAAAGGGCGTGGATTTCGACTGCATGGTGGATTCAAATGTGGGCAGCTGTTATCAGGGCGATACAATGAAGCTCCAGCAGGTACTGATCAATATGATATTCAACGCCATCAAATTTACCCCCGCGGGCGGAAAAGTGACATTAAACGTTTCACAACAGAAGAAAACCGCAAGCGGCGCGATGATTCGATTTGTGATTGAAGATACTGGATGCGGCATGTCAGAAGAGTTTATGCCGCACTTATTTGAGCCGTTTGTGCAGGAGAACGGCGGATCAACCAGCATATATGGTGGCACCGGATTGGGCCTTGCCATCAGTAAAAATATTGTGGACATGATGGATGGAAGAATAAAAGTAGATTCCATCAAAGATCAGGGCACAAAATTCACCGTGGATGTGAACCTTGGTAGTGTCGGGGAAACAAAAAAACAGCAGCAGAACGATTTTGCGAACTTGAGTGCACTTGTGGTAGATGATGATATCAACACCTGCAAAAATGCAATGCAGACACTGAAAGAGATGGAAATCAATGCGGAATATGTGACCAGCGGACGAGAAGCTGTTGAACGGATTCAGGATAAATGGTTCAATCAAGATCGCTTTGATATCATGTTCATCGATTGGAAAATGCCAGAAATGGACGGCATGGAAACAGCTGAGCGCATCCGAAAGATCATTGGACCGGATGGAACAATCATCATTATGACGTCTTTGGATTGCGCGCCCATTGAAACCGAAGTCAAACAGGCGGGCGTTAATTTGCTGATGTACAAGCCCATACGCAAATCCAGTGTGACTAGCGCTCTTACACAGGCGCTAGGAAAAAGGGTAGCGTCAAGAGAGGAAGCAAAGCCTATTGTCTATGATTTCACAGGTAAACGGGTGCTGCTCTGCGAGGATCATCCGCTCAACACGGAGGTGGCAACCATGCTGCTCACCAACAAAGGTTTCCTTGTGGAAACCGCAGAAAACGGAGCGCGCGCAGTGAAATTGTTCAGCGAAGCGGATGCCGGTTATTATGATGCGATCCTGATGGATATTCGTATGCCGATCATGGACGGCTTGACAGCGGCAAATAAAATTCGCCATTTGAGCAAAGTGAATGCAACGTCTATTCCGATTATCGCGATGACGGCAAATGCCTTTGAGGATGATATTGAACGAAGCAAAGACGCGGGTATGAACGCACATCTTGCAAAACCGATCGAACCAGAAAAGCTGTACGGGACATTGCATTATTTCATCTTTATGGGCGAATGTGAAAAAAGCCGTGCTGATCAGCAGAATAGCTTATAAAATGAAAATAATTGTCCTTAGGCATAGTTCTACTGCAGATCATGCGCATGTGTGTTTCGATTAATATCGGGATAGAAACCGAACGATGATTATGCTATAGTATTACGATGTCAAGGCAAGATTGCAGATGTTCGGTGGCATATGTATAATATTCGAGCAAGATTGCTCGATTAACGGGATAACCGCAATGCTGACTGAGGGCACATCAGGCTGGACGGATCACGGAGACACGGCCTGACTGAAAGCATTTGTTAGCAGCGCAATCACTTGATCAACTTGTGGGTGACTTCCCTAACCACGATAATTTTGGTTTATGCCGAAGAAAGAGCGATTGTGGAAACAGCGACATTGTATCCATTGACCCGGCGGCAAGCGATTCGCAAGGTTGTTGTGCTTGCCATACCGGCCATTTTCGAAAATATAATGATCACGCTTGTCAATATTGTAGATACGGCGATGGTTGGCTATTTGGGCCCTTCCGCAACGGCGGCTGCCGCGCTTAACGCATCTCCAATCTGGTTTATTAATGCAATGTCGATGGCTGTATCCGGTGGAGTTACTGTCTTGATTGCGCATAGTTGGGGTGCGGAGGAATATAAAACTGCTGGGGACTATGCGCGTCAGTCGTTGGTACTGTGCATTCTGCTCGGCTTATTTTTCACGGTCGTCGCACAGTTTATTGCGCCGCACTATCCCCATTGGATGAATGCGGAAGCAGATGTTGTGTCGGACGCGACTGCGTACATGCGCATCATCAGCTATGCCATCATTCCGAATTTTGTGGGGCTTACACTCTATGGTGTGGTGCGTGGTAGCGGTGACACACGTACGCCAATGGTCGTTTCCATTTTGGCAAACCTTCTCAATGTAGTCGGTAATTTTCTGCTGATCTATCCAAGCCGTGTTTTGCCAGTTTTCGGCGGTATTTTCATGTGGGGTGCAGGACTTGGCGTGCGCGGTGCAGCAATTTCCACCGCGTTTGCAACAGGGTTAACGGGTGTTGTCATGCTGGGCCTGCTATTTTCTCGTAAGGATGCACTGCGATTTTCAGTAAGATGCAGTTACCGTCTTAAAAAGCAATGTGTCAAAAGCATTCTACGGATTGGTGTTCCCATTGCGGGGGAACGGGGAATCATCAACATTGGTCAAATTCTCTATGTAGCTGTCATTTCTTCGTTGGGCACGATTTCACTTTCGGCACATCATCTGGCTACCACGGCCGAGGGAATCTGCTACAATCCCGCATACGGCTTCAGCGCAGCGGCAATCATCATGGTTGGACAAGCGCTCGGTGCGCACGATGAACATGCTGCGCAACGTTTTGCGCGCATCAACATTTGCATGTGTGTTGCCGTTATGATCGTTGTCAGTGCGTTGATGTACCTGTTTTCAGTTCCACTGATCGGACTGTTCTCGCCTGATCCAGCCGTATGTGCACAAGGTTCGGCCGTTTTGCGGATCATTGCGTTTGCAGAGCCAATGTTTGCGATATCCATCGTTACGTCCGGTGTGTTGCGCGGCGCGGGTGATACCGTGGCACCTCTTCTCATTGGCATGCTCTGTATGCTCTGCGTCCGCTTGCCGCTTTCCGTTCTGTTTGTCAGCAAACTTGGCTTGGGCCTTTCTGGGGCATGGTATGCAATGGGCATCGATTTATGTCTACGCGGCCTGCTGACACTACTGCGCTTTCGATCGGGGAAGTGGAAAGCCCACAGCCGCCGGCTCTCGCAAGCCGAGAGATGATAACATCAATTTTGGAAAACTGATTTGTACCGATCCGGTTGAGCAACAGAGCCATACGGCCCTCTGCGGGTCGGAGGAGCAGTCTTTATTTCTGCTTGAGTTCATTGAGATAATTATAGACTGTAAATCGGGACATGCCGAACCGTTCGGATACATACGGAACGGCTTTTTGCACCGAAAAAAGTCCGTTATTGTTGAGTATCGAAACAATTTGCATCCGGTCGCGCTTGGTCAGTTTTCCGATGGGCTTGCCAACGATCGCGAGACATTGGTCAAATGCAGCGGAAAGTTTTTTATCCGCAAGCGTTGTATTATCAAAATCACCATCGGCTGACAGCAAATCGCGCAGCACGCCATCTGCGGCTTCCAATGCTGACGTATCGAAATTGACGCCCAGTACATAATGATAGCCCTCTCCGATGTAATTGATCGACGTGGTCTTAATGCGCCGACCGTCCTTCGTAACAACCATGGTATTGACATAGTCGCAATCAGGAATCATTTCTTTGCAATCGAGCGAGGAAATCGTAATCCCGTAAATTGTATCAGTTGAGTCTGCGTTGCGGCCGGATACATGCCCGTTAAATATCGCGACAATGCGGCAGTCTGCATTGGAAAAATCATGTACCACCGTTTCACAGCTTCTGCCAAACATCTCTGCAAGTGCGGCTGCAGTACGGCAAAGCGCATCCAATAAAACGATATTCATGAGTTTGTGTTCTCCTCTGTGCGATTTAATCGTTCGATCGATTTTATAATATCTTGGTGCAACTCGTCAAAAATGGCGCGCACTATGCAAGAAGTAGACTGGGTGGATGCTGCCACGATCGATTATATATATCACAGGTTTCACACAGAAAGACAGCACGCAACGAATCTCACACAGACGGTCAATGAAAGCGGGATCAAGCGTAAGCGAGATTCGGCTTTCTTTGACCGCTGAGGCTGATTGATCAAAATTGGTTGTCGGTTCATCAAGCACATTGATATCGATTAAGGTTGCTGAAATAGCAGATTAAAGATCGGTTGATAATGCGCTGCCTCTCCGCTGGTTAGAAACACAACCTTGCCGGAACCGCGGTCATTCTGTAAATGTTGTGATTGCAGGATGTGGTCAAGCTGCAAGGCGGTCGCATCGTTACCGTCATAGATTCTACAAGGCCCTTTAAAGTGAAGCTTTGCGTAGCGCGCAATGGCTTGCTTGACGAAGATATAGTGCGTACAGCCCAAGACGATCCCATCGATTTGTATGCCGCTGTATGCGTACAGATAACGATTCAGCAGGTCGTCAAAGGCATCTGCACGAAATATACCTTGTTCGATGCGATCCACAAGACCAGGACAAGGGACGTTGATGACGCGAGATGGATCGGGCATGCGGGATTGAAGATCCAGATAACGCTTCAAGTGCGTGGTGGCCAAGGTTGCCATCATGAGAATACGGCCGTTGCCGGGCACGCTACATGCGGGTTTTATGGCTGGTTCCACGCTGACGACAGGCAAATCCAATTCGTCACGCATGGTTTCGATACAGGTGGCGGTGGCGGTATTGCACGCAAGCACGATGGCTTTGACATTGCGCTGCACAAGCGCACGCGCGCAGATCAGCGTGAGGCGCGTAATCTCCGCTTCTGCTTTATCACCATAGGGAGCGTTGCCGTTATCTCCGTAATAAAGATAGTCCTCGTGGGGAAGTTGCCGGACGGCGGATCGCAGTACGCTGATCCCGCCAAGCCCGGAATCCAAGAAACCAATGGGTCTTGTATCCACAGTTCATTCTCCTTACATATAATGCTATTATACCTGCAGGGCGTCGTTTGTGCAAATGGAGAAAGCACGCAGGAGCGCATTGGTTACACGGAATATTGTATTGCCCATGACGGCAACTACAAGGAAGCGGCGGCATGCTACGAAGTGTCTTACAGCCGAGTCGATTCATGGGTAAAAAAAGTACGATAAGCTTGGAGAAGAAGGGCGCAAGACCTCCGGGGCCACCAAAAAGTGACGATGAGGTGGACGAGCTGGAGCGGCTTTGCAGGGAGAATGAGCGCTTAAAGCGACAGTTGGAAGAAAGCAAAATGTTGGCTGAACTGTTAAAAAAGGGAAGGAATTCGAAGGGAGAAGACGCTGGGAAAGCTACGCGTTGAATCGTATTATTTAGCAATACAACACTTTAGCATTAAAAAGCATTGGAGCATCCGCCGGGTGTGTCGGCATCGCCAAGGCAGCCTACTATAACTGGGTTCATCGCGCTGTACCCCAAATGGAACAGGGAAATATTCACCTAGCAGAGTTGATTCGGGAATATGATGAAAGATTCAACCACATTCTTGGTTATCGTAGAAGGACTGCATGGATCAATCACTTCAACGGCATACATTACAGCAAAACCGGATTCACCGAATTATGAAAGCGTTGTATATCCATTTTGTTATTCGCAAAAAGGCGAAGAAGCATATGAAATCCACGCCGGAAACCACAGCTGAAAACCTTTTGAAACGAGAGTCCAACTCAACTATGCCGACCGAAAAATGAGTAACGGACGTGACAGAATTCAAATGGTATGAAGGGTCGATGGTTCACAAGCTGTATCTGAGCGCCATTTTAGACTGATACGACCGCACCATTATTTCCCACGTAACCAGAATCGCCTTGTATTCGAAACGTTTAACAAGGCGATACAGGTGAATCCCAGTGCAA
>JAVVXB010000014.1:0-45732 GCA_036651815.1 Clostridia bacterium | reverse complement strand
AATCGCCTTGTATTCGAAACGTTTAACAAGGCGATACAGGTGAATCCCAGTGCAAAGCCAATCTTTCACAGCGACCGTGATTTTCAATATACCGCCAAAGCTTTTTAGATGAAACTCCAAGCGCAGGGCATGGCCCGGTCTATGTCCCGTATCGGATACTGTATTGACAATGATTCGACTGAGGGCTTCCGGGGCCTCGTAAAGGCCGAGATGTTTTGTCCCAACAAGTTTGAGGATGAGGCCACACTCCGCACTGTCATTGAAAAGGATGTTCACTTCTACAACGGTGAGCGGCATCAGAAACGTTTTGGAAACCGCACGCCTATGGAAGTGCGTATAGCTGCTCTGAACGCCAATCCGCCGGCGCAATATCCTAATCCCGGAAAACAAACGGATTCAGCAATACAAAGCAATGATTGCCGCTTAAAGCAAGAATCGCTGCCACCTTTCGGCAACAGCGATCTTGATTCGTTTTTTTGTTGTTTTACCGGTCTTCTTGACAAGGGGTGGTTTATATGCAGCTGCTTTGTTGTAGTGGCCAATGCAAGTGATTCGGTCAGCGGGACATCAACGCGAGAAGATTCTCACGGCAAATCTTATTATAGGCTTTCTGAGTGATTTTCCCATTTTCCAAACCCTCATCAAGGAACGCAGAGAGCACGCGGTAATTACTTAAGCCACAATAGTCAACGCCGAAGAACAGCTTATCCTGGAATTCTTCGAGGAAGTGATAGCCAAACGTGGGATCGCGCATAATAGCGTTTTCACCAGAGCCTGCTGAAAGATCGCCATACATATTTGGATAGTTTCGCATCAATTCGACCACGTGTCCGCCGGGAGTAACGGGACCCTTCGGGTTGCCGCTGCGGTTTTCCCATGTGCAGTCGCCACTGATTTCAGACCACCACTTATGGCTATGGCCGATCAGCATTAGTTTGGGGAAACGTTTCAGCGTTGCTTCAATTTTCGGCAATCCAAGGTCGTCCACGATTCCGTAATCATCGCCCTGTTTGCCAACATGAAATAGAATCGGAAGGCTACACTTTTCTGCATGATAGAAGACGTTTTGCATCATAGGATCGTCAATCGGCAGGTTTGCGGTGAATTCACCGATACCTTTTGCACCGAGTGATTGATAGTATTTCATGACGATGGATAGATCGGAGTCGGCGTTATTGTTGAGCCAGCGCGGGTCAACATTTAAAAACCACCAACCGATGGTTTCCGGGTAATTCTGGCAGCAAAGCCGTGCATCGCGGATCGTGAATAGGTTGGACATGTGTTCTGGTGACGCAATCGGCAGGACAACCCCTTTTTCAACCCCGATGGCATCGTACATGGTACGAAGTTCCTCGCAGGTTAGACCCGGTTCGGTTCCGTGACCCATGCAGGGATACTCATGCTCGAGCATGACATGCGCATGGATGTCCAGTTTTTTCAGTATCATATGTTTCCTCCTTGAAAAAGAGGCAGGTATGGGTAACATGCCTCTGCGTTTGTTTTCAGGAACATTTCCATGGCGGAGTATCCGGCAGACACTTCTGGAAACGTGCAGTTTGACGTTCCATTTCTGCACCTGCATAGTTGCCGTTCAGAAACTGATCAATGCCGGTGTGATAGAATTCGTCCCATGAGCGGACCTCATCGTTTGGGCGAATGGGGTAAAAGAGGATGCCGTTGGCTGCCGCCGCCTGTTGGTCGCCTGGGGCGTCGCCAAGCATCAGCACGTGCTTCAGATCGTAGGCATCTTTGACGGAGGACGCGATGATTTCTTTCTTACTGCCATTCTCCTGTGCACCGAGATACGCAACATATGTGTCGAGACGATGCTCGTGCCATTCATGAAGCAAGGCTTCGCGTGGTGTGGCGGAAACAATCACGATATCAGCAACCTGACTCAGCTTCTCGAGACATTCACGAACGTAGGGGAAGGGGGGAATGTCGTGCACCATTTTTGCAACGCGCTGATTCATATCGAGCGACCATTTCAGCGTACGTGCTAAAACGGGATCATCGGTCAGTTGCTCAAGCGCAGCATTATTCAGAATCGGCGCAGTTTCGACCCAATGACGCAGGGGTGTATAATCGGGCATTTGAAAGTTCCTCGCCTTTACTTCGGGGCGTTCACTCAGAAGATCCAACTCCTGAAGGATTGCGTGGAAACGGCTGCAACCGCGGCTCTTGGAATATAGATTGACATATTCGCAAGCTTCACGGGCATAGCGGGAAATGGCTTGTAGTCCCCAAACATCGATAGTGGCAGGACAAAAGCACTCCTTATGCTTGATTTCCATTGTATCAAAGGCGCAACCGTCCGAATCGATGCAAACAAGGAACGAATGTTTGGCTTCAAAAGCGCGTGCGCATGTATTGACGTTCATATTCATGCTGCCTCAGAGAATGTACTGTTCAATTGCCTTGGCTAGCCCATCTCTATCCGAAGCATCGGTTACGACATCGGCAATATCCTTTAAGGCTTGGTCGGCGTTGGCAACGGTTACGCCCAATGCCGCACGTGTGATCATGGAGCTGTCCATTCCCATGGAATCCCCGATGCTCATAACGTTATCAAACGTTAAGCCGAGGCGGTGAAGCAGCGTTTCGACTGCTTTCACACGATCCGTGTTGGTGCTGTAGAATTGGACATCTTCGGAAGTTCCATCGAGAAACTCGACATACGGTTTTGAACGGAGTTCTTCCGATATGAATTTCTGTTTTTCTGGTGGTACGCCGTAGAGATTAAATTTTTCAACACCTATATTCTGTTGAAGAAAGAAATCGGACAGCTTACCAAATACACAGGTCTGCTTACCGGATTCAAGATACCAAACATGATGCGGCGGTACGGGGTAACGGTACAGTTCATCCAGCACTTCCTTTTCGAAGTACAACCGTCCCTCTGCAGCAATTTCACTGTAAATATGCTGTCCTTCATAAAGCCGGCAAAGCGCAGCAGTTTGTTCTGGGGTGAAAGTCTCTTTATAAATAACTTCGCTTGTCAGCCGATCAATCACGCGGCAACCTGCTGCGGTTACCCAATAGCGGAAGGAAAAATCGCGATCGATTTGCGGGGGAAACATGTCGGCGTTGCGACCAGTGCAAGGAATGCAGAGAATGCCTCTTTTTTGACACTCTTTGAGTGCGTGCATGTTGCGGAAGCTCAACCATGTCTGGTCGCGCTGCAAGGATGTACCGTCAAAGTCGAACGTAATGGCCTTAATCTGTGTTTTGTCAAATTTTTTCATAGTACTCCTCAGGTATCATTCACCAATTTTGAATTTTATCCCCCGCAAAGGCGCGGGATAATTGAGCGAAGATTACATGTCGATATCCGAATTGCCGGTTAAACGAAAGAATATCAGCATGGAAGTGACAACCGTAATCGATAGGATTGTGGACAAAGCCGAAGCGACCCCATAGGCTCCGCGGCTGACTTGCGAAAAGATTGCAATAGACATCGTTGCGGTCTTGTTGGTATACAACATCATCGTTGAGGATAATTCCTGAATGAGTGTAATCCAACTGAGAATCGCACCGGACACGACGCCTGGTATCATCGCCGGTAGCGTCACACGAAAGAACGTTGGCGCGGAGCTGTATCCGAGGGAAAGGGACGCTTCCTCGATGTTTGGATTGATCTGCCGAAGAATTGAAGCACTGGAGCGCAGCGTATACGGCAGTCTGCGTACGATGTAGGCGATGACAATAATTGCCCCGGTTCCACCGATGGCCAAGAAGTTGACGGAGCCTTTCGTAAGCGTAATTACGCGTCCAAAAATTTCGACAGAACGTTCCACTGCAATCCTAGCGTTCATATCGGCAGAGAATTTTGCCGGAAAACCGATACCGTTGTTGTAGCAGATCAGAATCATCAGTCCGAAGATGATCCCGGAAATAACATACGGAAGCTGTGCGCAGGTGTCGAGGATACGGGAAAATATATTCTTGCGGCGCACGGTGATATAAGCAAACATCGTGCCGAATATCACAATGAAGATGATGGCAATGATTGCAAACTTAAACGTATTCCCGATTGCACCGCCCAACTTTGTCCAAGCGAACGAATAGTTCGATAGCGTCCAAGTATTGTTGATGATGCCGTGCTTGACATCTCGGAACGAGAGCATTAGACAATACAGCATGGGTAGCACGGCAAGGAAGGTAACAAAGTAAACGTAGCTGTGCGCGACAACGTTGCCAAAGCCGCGCATCTTTTTCTGTTCAGGCGGATTGAGCATGTTCATGTTGTAATTCTTGCGGCTGAAATACATTTGCAGCAAGAAGATAGCAACCGCTACGATGATCATAATGAGCGCGATGGTCGATGCAAAATATGCATCCGAACCTTCTTCGCTCAGCCACTCGTTGTAAACGAGCACCGGCATGGTTGTATAGCCTTCGCCGATGAGCCGCGGGGTTCCGTAGTCCGCAAACGCTTTTAGAAAGATGATTGCTGCGCCGGCAAGGATTGTAGGCGTAATCAGCGGCAAACTGATCTTCAGGATTTTTTTCAAGCCGTGGTCGCCGAGACTTTCCGCCGCTTCACCGAGTGATTTATCGACCTTTTTCAAGGCGCCCTTTGCGTACATATAGATGTAAATAAACAGATGTAACGTGAAGACCAGCAAAATGCCGGAGAATCCATAGATCGTAGGAATATTGATGCCAAGTTTTGCGAAGAACTGTGTGACGCTGCCCGCACGACCAAGAAGTAGAATCCAAGAATATGCGCCGATAAAAGGTGGCGAGAACATCGACATGATGATGAGAATGTTAACCGCCTTGCTGCCGGTGATCTTGTAATTCGTTGTGATGTAGGCAAGGGATACGCCGATGATGACTGCAAATATGGTTGCAAGCAGCGTAACCTTGACAGAATTCCAAATTGCTTGGCGGTAATAGGCGGAGGATACGAATTTTATAAAGTTGTCAAGCGAAAATGTGCCGGGATTATCAACGGTTTGAAAGGCATTTCCAACCAATCGAGTAACGGGGTATATCAAGAACATCCCAAAGAAAATCAGGGATAAAACCGTGATAAAACTCCAGAAATCAAATTTGCAGCCTTTTTTAAACATTGCTTTTGACTCCTTCGATCAACGTGGTTTCCGTCTGCTTATCGAATACGTTGATACGCTTCGTGTTTACACTCATCCAAATATCCTCACCGGCGGCATAGATACGCGGGGCGGAGTTGGTGTCGGAAGAGACTTCGCAAGACTGACCATTTTCGAAGGTGACGACATATTTGATGGTTTTGCCGAGAAACTGCTTCAGATGGACAACACCCTTCATACCTTCACCTGGCTCGACAATCATGAATTCTTCGGGCCGTACGCCGACAAGCACTTCATGGCCGATTTGCAGGGGGATGACGTTGCTCATCACGATGTTAATGCCGGTTGAAAGCGAAATAATCGTTTTGGTGCCGGAGACGGATTCAATGATACCGGGGATCATGCCGGATGAGCCGATAAAATTAGCAACGAATGCATTGTATGGGCGCGAATAGATGCGTTCCGGTTGGTCGACCTGATAGATGTTGCCGAGATTGATGACGGCGATGCGATTGGAAATGGCAAGGGCTTCTTCTTGGTCATGCGTAACATATACTGTTGTGATGCCGAGCGCATTCTGTAGATCGCTGATGACAGTTCGCATTTCAAGGCGTAGCTTGGCATCCAGGTTGGAAAGAGGTTCGTCCATCAGCAACACCTGCGGTTCGACGACAACGGCACGCGCAAGTGCAACACGTTGCTGCTGACCCCCGGAAAGCTTATCCGGATAGCGGTCACGGTATTCGGTAAGCTGTACAATTTCAAGAATTTTCTCTACGCGTCGCTTGATTTCTGATTTCGGAAGATGTTTATTCTTCAAACCGTATTCAACGTTACGGTAAACAGTCATATTCGGAAAGATGGCATAGCTTTGAAACACCATACCAAAATTACGCTTATAAATTGGTACGTGATTGATGACTTTATCATCAAACGAGATCGTTCCGGCTTCAATGGAGTTAAATCCTGCAATCATGCGCAAAAGAGTGGTTTTACCGCAGCCGCTGGGTCCAAGAAGTGTAAATAATTCGCCGGGTTTAATGTCGATAGACAAATCATGGATCACAATATTATCGTCATATTGCTTCTTAACATTTTTGATGTGAATTGCTACTGCCATAGTTTACCCCTTATTATTGTCCACCGTCCTCATAAAGTGAGGACGGTGGACAGATGTGTTTTTAAATTGTTGGATTGTTAAATTGTTAGTTCAGTCCTGCGATGATGTCCTGCAGTTTCGTTTTCAGGTCGCTGTTGGCAGCAACCCAATCCACTGGGTAACCGAGCGCGGGCAGTTTATCGCTGGTTGGTGCGAGATTTTCAAGACCCGTGAAGGCCACATCTGGACGGACGGAGCGCATGAGACACTTGTCGGCAAGCGCCTGCTGCACGTCGTGGGAAAGAACGAAATCGATGAACGCCTTGGCGTTATCGAGGTTGGCGCAATCCTTGATGATGCCCATGAAGGAGTTACGTAGCGTAATGCCTTCCTTGGCGTAAACGGCGGAAACGTCCACACCGTCCAGCATCAGCTGTAGAACGAGTTCTTCGTTAGTGATACCAACTGCATATTCGCCGTTGGCAACGCCCTGAGGAACCTTGCTGGAGCTGTCATACATTTTTTTGTCGAGATTCTTGTAGAATTCCGTGATGAAATCCCAATGATCATCTATGGCGTCGCCCTTGACGGCAGCCATGGCGGTAAGCATGTTGATGACCTGCTCACGAGCGGAAGAGGACGCGGACGGATCCACATAGCTAATATTGCCCTTGAGTTCAGGGGCAAGCAGAGATTCCCAACCATCAACGGTCACGCCGAGGCTAGAGACCAGCGCGTTGTTGACGATGATGGTGTTGACGTTGATCTGCATTGGCGTGTAATATTCGCTCTCGCCGCAGAAGGAAGGGAGACATTCAGCGAAAACAGGGGATACGTAGGGCTGCAAGAGATCTACGAGCCCCGCATAGATCGAGTACGAACCACCGATCAGGACATCGCCCTGAGGGTTGGCAGATTCTGCCTCGATACGCGCAGTCAACTCGCCGGAACCCGCAGAGATAAACTCGATTTCACAATCAGGATATAGTGCATTCCACTGTTCGGTCAGGACATCCATTTCATCCTGGCTACCTGCACAGTAGATGACAACTTTTCCTGTCGGCACATACGCCGCGGGTTCTTCTGTGACGGCTGGTTCCGCTGAGGGAGCTTCGGTTGCGGTTGCATCCACAGCGGGTGCTTCCGTAGAAACAGGCTGTGCGCACGCGACACACACCAGCAGCAGGGTCATAACGATACTGATTGCTGCAATTAGACGTTTGTTCATTAGTAATTCCTCCTGTGTTGTTTATTGGGCCGATCCGGCCGAAAAGCAAAAAAGTGATAACGGTGTTGTGAAGACTGCAAGCATACGGATGAGGATTCGCAGACGCGGAAAAGGCATTAGATTATGCAAATAACTATTACGAACATAAATGACAATAATTTTTGCCGAACAGAACGGTTGTCGGCAACTAACAAAACGAATCAAATGCTTCGACTGAGCATAACGTTCTAATCCCCGTACGCTACCATACCACCAATGGTATATCGATCAAATTGTTCTGCTTTGATTATAATAGATATATTCCAATCTATCCATGTAAAACACACTGTTGCTCATGTAGAATATTATTCTATTAAAAAACCGCGCGTTACGTTTTTCCGACAAACAACAGAATACATAGACAAAAAAACAGGCGATGCCACCCGCTTTGTCAGATAACAAAATCATTCTTGCGTTGTGCCGGAAGCGTTATTCTACAGGGTGTTTCGATATTCGGAAGGTGACATGTGGGTAAAGGACTTAAACACCTTGCTGAAGTGAAACTGGTCATAAAAACCAAGCATCTCTGCAATCTCGCTCAGCGATAGAGATGGATTAGCTAAGTATTCGACTGATTTATTGATCTTTATGTCCTGAATATAATTCGTAATGGTCTCGCCCGTCACTTGCTTGAATAGCTTGCACAGATAGTTTGGACTCAAGGAAACGAGGTTGCTCAGATCTTGCAGGGAAAGGGAGGAGTCCAAATGTTCCTTTATATGATCCTTCAACTCACACACAATCTTGTTTGTCCAACTATGCCCGGCAGATTCTCCGTCAAAGTTAAGCTTTTGCAGTAGCAGCGAAAGAAAAGCAGAAATATAGCTCACAACAGCTTCCACGGAGCCGGGCTGTGCGCTTTCGCGTTCATTAAATATTTCGCCGATGATAAAACTTCCGGGCACATGCAGATCAGACCCCCAGACCTTGCTGCGCGACGTATCGAAATAAACAGTATAGCCCGTACGAACGATTTCACCGGTGATGCCGATCCAAAGCATACCTGCAGCCTGCTTGGTGGTCGCATCCCAGCTCATGCGATGCGATTCGTCATGATTGATGATGCAAAATTGATTCTTGTTAAGCGTATAGTAGCGGTCGCCGATTTGCAACAGGCTATCCAGATAAAGTTGAATTGCCATCTCATAATACTTATGGGATTCACGGGGGGTAAAGATCGTCCCGTCCTTCAGATCAAGCGCGCTTTGGGGGGAATCGGTTGGCGAATAAAAATTCACGAAATACGAGCCGATATTTTCAGCAGTCAAATGCTTACGAATGCAGGACAGCGTCTCGATAATCATATCTTTCATTTAAACATATTACTACTTTTTCAAGAAAAGAGTCAAGTTGAGACGGCTAATTGCGGATTATCGGGACAACGCGAGAGAATAGAATTGTACATAAACAAGGGTGCGCTATACATGGTACGATTCTCTCGATTCCCATATAATAAATTTATAACTTGGCGCAGGATTCCATCAAAAGCAAATACATGGTGCATCCAGATTTATTTCTGTTCGGCAGCGGCTTTCATGCAGAGAATCTTGAACATAGCGTTTCCAAGATGAGTCCGCATGCAACGGGTATTATGGAAAGTATGGTGGAGATGACAATCGACTCTTTGCAGCGAAAAGAGTAAACCAACGGCATTAACCGTACCATTGATAAGAATTATGCATATTTGTCTTAGATAAAATGAGCGCTCCGATAGAGCGGCTAAAGGAATAGACCGAAAGAACAAAAAAAGGTAGGATTGAAGAACATGAAAGAATTTGTGAAGGACGAGCTTCTCGTCAAACCATTTGAATCTAGTAAAGCCATGGGAAGCGCGGCAGCTACCGATTTTGCGGCTGCGGTTAAATCTCTTTTGAAGACGAAGGAACGTATTCGCATTATCTTTGCGGCTGCACCGTCGCAAAATGATGTACTTGCAGCAATTGTCGCAGATCAAAGTATTGATTTTTCTCGCATCGATGGGTTTCATATGGATGAATACATCGGGTTGTCCGCGAATGCGCCGCAGGGATTTGGCAATTTTCTGCATAGAAGTATTTTTTCATTGCGCGATTTTCATGCGGTCTATTATTTGGATGGACAGAACCCCGATTCTGAAGCCGCATGTGAATCATATGCGAAGTTGCTTGGCGAGGCGCCCATCGATATCGTTTGTATGGGTGTTGGTGAAAACGGGCATATCGCTTTTGATGATCCGTCCGTTGCGGACTTCAACGATTCCAAGGATGTGAAGATCGTGAAATTAGATGAGATCTGCCGTAATCAGCAGGTACATGACGGCTGTTTTAAAAAGCTGCAGGATGTTCCAACACATGCAATGACGCTCACCGTTCCTATGTTGATGCGCGCAAAGTATCATTTTTGTGTGGTTCCCGCTAAAACAAAAGCGAATGCTGTCCGCATCATGCTGACCGGAGAGATTGGCGAATATTGTCCCTGTACGATTCTGAGAAAAGCGCCCGGCGCAATTCTGTATTTGGATAAGGAAAGCAGCGCTCTATTGACGGAATGCAACCAATGAACCAAAGGAGTAAATATAAATGAAGAAGTTGATTCAAAATGTTCGTGTCGTAGATGGTGGAAGCATCATGCCCGGTGGTATCCTAATCGAAAACGGGAAGATTGCTGCAATATTGCCGCTGGATGCGTCCGTTGTAGGAGCGGAAGTCATCGAAGGCGGCGGCGCATACGCTTCTGCAGGGTTTATCGATTCCCACACGCACGGTGCGGGCGGGTTTGACTATATGGATGGCACGGTGGAGTCTTATGTTGGCGCATGCAGAATGCACCTGAGCCACGGCACGACGACCCTGTTACCAACAACGCTGGCATCCTCATTTGAAGAGCTACGTAAAAGCGTTGATTCTTTCCGCAAGGCGCAGGAACTGCTCAAAGATGAACAGTGCTTGCTTGGCATGCATTTGGAAGGCCCTTATTTTGCAATGAATCAAAAGGGAGGACAGGATCCTCGTTACATTAAGAACCCTGATTATAACGAGTACAGTCAGGTTACCGAATATGCCAATGGTGCCATATATCGTTGGTCGATCGCACCTGAACTGCCAGGTGCAATGGAAATGGGCGATTATTTGACTGCGCACGGGATACTGCCGACCATAGCGCATACCGATGCGACCTATGACGATTGTGTTGAGGCGCTCAAGCACGGCTATACCCATGTAACACATCTGTACTCCTGCACGTCGACCATCACCAGAAAGAGCGGCTTCCGAATCCTCGGCGTAACGGAGAGCGCCTACTGTCTGGACGGGTTGACCGTTGAACTCATTGCGGACGGTTGCCATCTGCCGCCGGAGCTGCTCAACATGATCGTAAAGTGTAAGGGTGTTGACAAGATCAGTCTGGTGACGGACTCACTTCGTCCGGCGGGGCTCAACGTTCAAACGACGATTATCGGTAGTTTGGAGGATGGACGGGAGTGCATCGTTGAAGACGGCGTTGCTAAACTGCCCGATCGAAGTGCGTTCGCAGGGAGTATCGCTACCGCCGATCGGTTGGTACGCACCATGTGGAAACGTGCGGGCGTTCCGTTGACGGATACCATTTCCATGATGTGCGAGAATCCAGCGAGACTTCTGCGCGTTGATGACCGCAAAGGACGTTTGCTTCCTGGAAAGGATGCGGACGTGGTGCTATTTGATGAGGACGTCAACGTAAAGAGCGTCTATTATCTTGGCCGAAAAGTTGACTGAATCGATCGGTTGACAAATAAAGAATACGCAGCGCATTGTGCTAGACAGGAGCCCGATATGAATCGTACCCTCATAAAAAATATTCGAATGATTGATTCTGAGATTACCCAAGGCAGTCTTTTGCTGGAGAATGGAAAAATTCTTTCACATTTACCACTGCACAACGAAGTAGCGGCGGATACCGTAATTGATGGCAAGGGACTGTATGCCTCGGCAGGTTTTATCGAAATGCATACGCACGGCGCAGGTGGATATGACTTTATGGACGGCACTCAACAGGCGTATCAGTGCGCATGCGATGCACATCTGACGCATGGCGTGACCACGATACTGCCGACCACCGTTGCGGCAAGCTGTGAGGAATATCATCGAACGCTTGATGCATTCCGCTTGGCGAAAAAATCCAGAAGTAATCGGCAATGCTTGCTTGGCATGCATTTCGAAGGACCATATTTTCCGGAGAATCGTGCGGGCGGCATGGACATGCGCTATATCTCAAAGCCGATTCGTTCAGATTACATGGCATTGATTGAATATGCGTGCGGGAATATTGCACGCTGGTCTGCGGCGCCAGAACTGGAAGGTGCGGAAATGTTCGGTGACGATTGTGTCAAGAACGGAATTCTGCCGTCCATTGCACATACGGATGGAACAATTCGCGATGTACGCCGCGCCGTGCAGCATGGGTTTCGACATGTAACGCATCTATATTCCGACATGTCCACCATCACACGTGAAAGCGGTTTTCGCGTACTCGGCGTACTGGAAAGTGCATACGCGCTGGAGAATCTATGGGTGGAGCTAATCGCGGACGGATGCCATTTGCCGCCGGATCTATTTTCAATGATCTATCGACTGATTGGGCCGGAACGCTTGCAACTGTGTTCGGATTCCATCCGTCCTGCGGGAACTGATGCCAAGGAAGCAATCGTGGGAAGCCTTGAAAACGGTGTACGCGGAATCATTGAAGATGGTGTTGCCAAGTTTCCAGATCGCAGCGCATTCTACGGCAGCATTGCGATGGGATCGGATCTGGTTCGTGCGGCGCGCGATAAGGCGGGGGCACCGCTGTGCGCTGCAGTGCGGATGATAACAGAGAATCCTGCCAAAATTCTGCATATTGATGATCACAAGGGATTTTTGCGGGTCGGGTATGATGCGGATATCGTTCTTTTTGATGAAAATGTTATGGTTCAACAGGTACTGTACCAGGGAAAGGTGGTTGTATAAGTTGAAACGGACGTTGATTACGAACGTGTGCATCGTGGACGGCGGTGAGCATAAAAGCGGAGGCATTCTCATAGCGGATCATATGATCGAAGCCATCCTGCCGAGCGGCGTAACCATCGAAGATGCACAAACGATTGATGGTCACGGATATTACGCTTCGTCTGGCTTTATCGAATTGCACTGTCATGGAGGCAACGGATACGATTTTATGGATTGCACCCAGGAGGCTTATCTTGGAATCTGCGAAATGCAACTTGCGCACGGGGTAACGACGTTGCTGCCAACGACTGCTACGGATTCGGATCACGCCATTCGCAATACGATCGATGCATTTCGGCAGACGCGCCAAACCATGCAGACGCGTCAATTTCTGCCGGGAATCCACATTGAGGGACAGTATATTTCATCTGCGCGAAATGGCGGGATGTTTGAAAAGTACATTAAGAATCCCGACTCTGATGAATACAGCGCATTGATCGCATATGCTGATGGAGACATTGCACGCTGGTCTGCCGCACCTGAATTGGAAGGCGGTATGCTGTTTGGTGACTACTGCAAGGATCATGGAATCGTCGCATCAATCGCACACAGCGATGCAACCTATGATGATGTTGTTTTGGCGATGCAGCATGGGTATACGCATCTGACGCACTTCTATTCTGACATGAATACCATCGTGCGGAAAAATGGGTTTCGTGTGATGGGTGCGATTGAGGCGGCATACGATCTGGATGACCTTTGGATTGAGGTCATTGCGGATGGGTGCCATATTCCACCGGCACTGATGAACTATATTTACCGGCACATCGGTGCCGATCGGATGCACATTGTATCGGATTGTATTCGTCCGGCGGGATTGGAAGGGCCGATCGTTGATGTTGGGACACCCGGACGTAAGCTTGAGGGCCTTCTTGAAGATGGCGTCGTCAAGTTTACGGATCGCAGCGCGTTTCACGGAAGTATCGCGCAGGGCGATATGCTTGTGCAAACCATGCATTGTAAGTGCGGATTGCCGCTGACGGATTGCATCCGGATGATCAGTGAAAACCCAGCGAAAATCATGCATATAGAAAATCAAAAGGGACGTTTACTGCCGGGCATGGATGCCGATATTGTGCTGTTTGATAAGAGCATCACAACGAAGCAAGTCTACTATCGTGGGATGCTGGTGGTTTCGAAATAAGCAAGGCAACAAAAGAAAGGAATTTAATAAAATGCAAAAACAAGACATTATGCAAGAATTTTTTGACAACGCCGTCAGCTACATGACTAGAATCAAGACGGAAGAACGGGAACGGATTGAAACGGTCGCCAAGTTAATTGCCGATCAAGTCGAGAAGGATAAGCTCATCTATATCTGGGGGCCAGGCGGCCATTCCAATATGAACGCGATGGAAGTATTCTTTCGTGCCGGCGGGCTGATGCATGTTAGCGCCATTCTGGACGAAGGAACCATGCTGTCAAGCGGCGCATTGCGCTCCATGGCGATCGAACGTACGCCTGGTTACGGACGTATTGTTATCCAGGACAACCTGCTTAAAAAAGGCGATCTGCTGATCATTGCCAATGCATATGGCATCAATTCCGCTTGTCTGGACGCTGCACTGACCGCAAAAGAGATCGGCTGCACAACGATTGCGGTTACATCGGTGGAACATGCCAACAACATTCCGGCGGATCATCCGGCGCGTCATCTTTCTAAGAAGAACCTGTATCAGGCCTGCGATTATTACATTGATACAAAGGTGCCCGTTGGCGATGCGGTTATCACGATTCCCGGCATTGAGCAGAAGATGGGCGCAGTTTCGACGCTGTGCAACGCTTACACGCTCAATTGTCTGATGATGGAAGCGGCAAGCATTCTTGGTGAGCGCGGTGTGGAAGTACCTCTCTGGAAGAGCGGCAACTGTCCCGGTGGCGATGCTTGGAACGACAAGTTTATTTCCCGCTTTAAGGGTAAGGTGCGCTGGATGTGACGCCTGCCCAATCGAACGGATATTGCAAAAGCAACTGAAAACTAGTCTTTGTCGGCTTATTGCTAATCGTTTGGGTAAGAGCGAAACAAAAATTACAGGTTCACAGTCAATCGTTGGGTGAAGAGCCATAGACTATGCAATAGCGGGAGCCATCTGCGAAGAAGCAAATGGCTCCTTTGCGTTGTATGAGTAGGATACGGCGGCGAAAAATCGTGGCTCGTTGCCCAAAACGGCAGGGTAAGAGCGAAAGAAAAATTACAGATTCACAGCCAAACGTTGCGTATTTTTGCTGTTGTACCATTCATTGGGGTGCATTGCTGTTGCTTGCCATTAGGGCGGCGCTGCCGCTGCTTTATTTTCCTGCACTGGCGCCTATGGCAACGGGGACAGATCTGGCAACATCGCCGGGGAATAACAAGGAAAGTAATCTATCTGCTTAGGCTGCGTTGACAAGTGGACCGGCGCTGAGTATAATAAAAAAAGAAAAGGCCTCTTGATACTGCAGCAATTGCAGTAATAAGGGAAGCAGGTGCAATGCCTGCGCGGGACCGCCGCTGTATCGGAAGAGTGCGCGTGCAAAAAAAGTCACTGTGGTTACACACGGGAAGGCAGCACGTTCATGTTGACGCCGGAGCCAGAAGACCGGTCGAGAGGTTTATAGCTCTGTTCGAGGTTCGAATGAGAGTAAACTGCACAGGTTGGCGGAATCTTAACCGGTGTAGGGCGTGCGCAGAACTCTGTTCCTGTAAAAAAAGCAGCCTGAAACCAGAATCTTCCGAATCTACCGGGAGATTTTTTTGTGGGCACAATTCTGACGGTACGACAACAAATGAATGTGGGAGAGAATATCCAATGAAAAAATTCGAAAAACGAATCCTTCTCCTCAGTGTGGCAATTGCTGCGTTCCTTGGTGTAACACAAGGTGCGGGCGCAATGCACATCATGGAGGGCTACTTACCAATCGGTTGGTGCATTGGCTGGGGGGCGCTCTGCCTACCGTTTCTTGTTTGGGGGTTTATTTCCATCAAAAGGATTGTGGCCAATTACCGAAAGACATTGCTGCTGTTTGCTATGATGGGTGCATATGCATTTGTGCTTTCAGCGCTGAAGATTCCCAGTGTGACGGGATCTTCGAGCCATCCTACCGGCACAGGCCTCGGCGCAGTGCTGTTTGGACCGGCACCGATGGCGGTCATCGGGATCATTGTTTTGCTGTTTCAAGCAATTCTGCTGGCACATGGCGGGCTCACAACGTTGGGTGCCAACACATTTTCCATGGCAATTGCCGGACCGTTTGTCAGCTATGGCATTTATCGCCTGATGAGGAAAGGTGAAAAAATCAACAAGGCTGTCTGTGTGGGCGTTGCTTGCGCGGTGGGTGATCTGTTCACATATTGTGTGACCAGCGTTCAGTTGGGCTTTGCGCATCCGGCACAGGTGGGTGGCGTGGGTGCGTCCATTATAAAATTCATGGGAATCTTTGCGGTTACGCAAATTCCACTGGCGGTGATCGAAGGGATCGTTTCCGCCATCGTCATTCTGATGCTGGAGAATTTTGCTAAGCCAGAGCTTACTGAGCTTGGATATTTTGAAGGAGGACTGGCAAAATGAACAAGAAAACAATTTGGACAATCGTGATTTTAGCCGTTCTCTGCGTAGTACTCGCGGTCGGTGCGCTGATGACCAACAAGGGATCGGAGTTCGGCGGCGCGGATGGACAGGCTGAGAAAGCGATTTCTGAGGTCAATCCTGAATATGTTCCCTGGGTGGAGAGCCTTTTGACGTTACCCGGCGGCGAAACGGAGTGCCTGCTGTTCTGCTTGCAAACTGCTCTGGGCTCGATCGTGATTGGCTACGGCTTTGGCTATCTGGTGGCACGCAAGAAATTTAAAGGGGAAAAGGACGTGTGAACGTCCCGTGGAGAAAGCGGTTTGAAGCATCCGCAGATACAAATTCATGCCCATAACAACGGCATGTTGGGCATCGATCACATTGCGCAGCAGTCCACGCTGCGCAATGTGGCTCCTGGCATAAAAATATTGTTTACAATTATGTTGCTGGTACTGTGCATTGCTGGCAATTCACCAACGGTTGCCATTCTGATTGTGCTCATGATGTTCGCTCTGACCGTGTGGATCGGCGGCGTACCGCTCGTCAGTTATTTTCGGCTGATGCGGATTCCGGCGGCCTTTCTCGTGATCGGTTGCATCGTTATTCTCATACAGGCAACCTTCGTACCTACTGCATATCCTTCACTGCACCTGCTTGGCATATATTTTTTTATCACTCCAGTGTCTGCGCAGGAGGCGGGAACGCTTTTTTTGGAAGCTTATGGCGCAATCGCTTGTCTATATTTTCTCAGCCTGACCACCCCCATGCAGGAGATCATTGGAACACTGGAAAAAGCATATGTTCCGGCATTGTTAATCGAACTCATGTATTTGATTTACCGCTATATTTTTGTATTGTTGGAACAGCAACGAAGTATGTCCATATCAGCGGCTTCACGTCTTGGAAATGCAAATTTTAAAGCCTCGTGGTATTCGTTTACGCATATCACTGGCAATCTGCTTGCGTCGTCCTTTCGCCGCAGTAGCGTATGCTTTGATGCAATGGAATCCCGCTGTTATGATGGCCGGATTGCGTTTTTAATAGAGAAAACACCAATCAAAAAGACGCACATCGTTTTATTTATCGCATTGGCGGTGGCGGTTGTCTGCACGCTAATCTTTGTAAAAAGCAAAGGATGGGATCTATTTTGAAGGAAACCCTGCTGGAACTGAAAAGAATATACTATACATACGATGGAGCGCATGATGCGCTTACAGATTTATCTGTCCGGATATGCCGCGGAGAACGCATTGCGGTCATCGGCAACAATGGCGCGGGCAAATCGACGTTTTTCCTTATTTGTAATGGGGTACTCCGGCCGCAGAAAGGCGAGGTGATGTTTTTCGGTAGGCAAGTGAATCATCGCAACAAACAGGATTTGATGCAGCTACGCAAGCACGTCGGCATTGTGTTTCAGGATGCAGACAATCAACTGATTGCGTCCACGGTGCCAGGAGAGATTTCCTTTGGTCCCATGAACCTAGGCTTGCAGCGGAATGAAGTGCAGGAACGTGTGAACGATGCCATTTTCCGCATGCAGTTGCAGGATTATGTCGATCGTGCGCCGCAGAATTTAAGCGGTGGCGAGAAGAAGCGCGTCAGCATTGCGGATATTCTTGCCATGCGTCCGGATATCATACTGTTCGACGAGCCAACGGCCTCGTTGGATCCGCAGAACAGTCGCCTATTGGAGCAAACGCTTGACGAATTGTCCGCTGCGGGTATTACGGTGGTTATTTCCACGCATGACATGGATTTGGCGCTTCGGTTTTCGGAGCGTGTTCTTGTGTTTTCGGATGGAAAACTTGCCCGCGACGGTTCACCGGAAGAGGTTTTTGACGATGGTGCGCTACTGTTCCGTGCGGGTCTTGAAAAACCACTGCTGTACGAGGTGGCAGAATTGCTGCAAATCAAAGAGCGCCCCCGCAGCATCGAGGCTTTGCGGGAAACGCTCCAAAATTAAGGACATCGTCTTGTCTGGCAGGGCGGTCGGCTTCGATCAGCCTACAAATGAGCGCGCCGCAGCAATGGTGCGATCGATATCGTTTTGGGTATGTGCGGCAGAGAGGAACATGGCCTCAAATTGTGCGGGCGCGACATAGATGCCACTGTCAAGCATGTGATGAAAATATCGAGCGTAGGCTTGTACATCGCTGGCTTTGGCAGAGCGGCTATCCGTGACCGGCCGATCGGTAAAGAACGCACATACCAGCGAACCCACATGGTTGACGGTACAGCTTGTGTTGGCGGTAAGGCCATCGGCCAGACGCCCGGCCAGCGCATTGATGGTTGAATAGATGGCAGGATTGTCCCGGAGCTTTTGTACGGTGGCAAGACCTGCCGCCATGGCCACGGGGTTTCCGGAGAGCGTGCCTGCCTGATACACACTGCCAATGGGAGAAACGCATCGCATGATTTCCCGCCGCCCACCGTAAGCGCCTACCGGCATACCTCCGCCGATGATTTTGCCGTAGGTTGCCAAATCCGCATCAATGCCATAATATTCCATCGCGCCGCCAAGGGCAAGACGGAAGCCTGTAATCACCTCGTCGAAAATCAGCAGTGTGCCGTTCTCCGTGCAGAGCTTGCGAAGACCCTGCAAAAAACCGTCCACTGGGGCCACAACGCCCATGTTGGCAGCAACCGCTTCCACGATGACAGCGGCAACTTCACCCTTGTGGCAATCGAAACATTCCGTGACGGAACTCAGGTCGTTATAGCACGCCAGCAGCGTATCCTGCGCTGCACCGGGCGTAACGCCCGCACTGTCCGGATTGCCGGTGGTCATAGCGCCGGAGCCGGCCTTGATGAGCATGGCGTCGCAGTGCCCATGATAACAACCTTCAAATTTGATGATTTTATTGCGTTTGGTATAACCGCGGGCAAGCCGGATGGCGCTCATAACGGCCTCCGTGCCGCTGCTGACCATACGTACCATTTCAAGCGGCCGGACAACCGAGGTCATCAGTTCTGCCATTTCCACTTCCAGCGCGGTAGCCGCGCCAAAGCTTAGACCATCGTGGAGAACCGATTCGATCTTCGCCATGATCTCCGGATGATTGTGACCGAGGATCATTGGACCCCAGGAACCGAGATAATCAAGGTATTCATTGCCGTCCTCGTCATATAGACGCGTACCCTTTGCTGCACGAATAAAACGGGGTGTGCCACCGACTGCGCCAAACGCACGAACAGGGCTATTTACACCGCCTGGCAGTACCTTTTCGGCTCTTTCAAACAGGGCTTCCGATTTTTTGATTTGCATTAACCAATATCCCCCGATCGGATGGCGTCAGCCAATTCTTTTGCAAAGTACGTAATCAAAATGTCCGCACCTGCGCGGAAAATCGACACTGCGCTCTCACACATAACGCCGTATTCATCGATTAGCCCCGCTTTGGCGGCGGCCTTGATCATGGCGTATTCGCCGCTGACGCTGTAAGCACACAGCGGCAGATGAGTCTGTTCCTTCACAGCACGGATGACATCCAGATAAGCAAGCGCCGGCTTCACCATCAGGATATCGGCACCTTCCGCAACATCCAACAGTGCTTCCTTGAGTCCTTCACGGATGTTATGATAGTCCATTTGGTAGGTTTTGCGATCACCAAAACTGGGCGCAGAACCGGCGGCGGCACGGAACGGACCATAAAAGCTGGATGCGTATTTGACGGCGTAGGATAAAACAGGCGTATTCAAATAACCGTTTTCATCGAGTGCCGCGCGAATAGCGGCAACGCGGCCGTCCATCATGTCCGAAGGAGCGACCATATCCGCACCTGCCTCCGCGTGAGAAACGGCAATTTTGGCTAGATATTCGAGTGTCTTATCATTGCTGACATAGTCGTTTTCGAGAATGCCGCAGTGCCCGTGGGAGGTATATTCGCACATGCAGATATCGGTGATGAGCGTGACACGGTCGCCAAAATCGTTGCGGATGGCACGAAGTGCCTGCTGGACGATGCCATTTTCAGCATAGGAGTCACTGCCGCAGACATCTTTATGAGCGGGTAAACCAAAGAGAATGAAGCTGTTTATGCCGTGATCAAGCGCTTCTGCAACGCCCTCGCCAATACGGTCAGGCGAATAGTGATACTGCTGATCTAACGATGAAATCTCATCCTTCCCGTTCGTGCCGGCCTTGGCAAATAATGGATAGATGAGAGATTTTTCAGATAGGCGCGTTTCGCGCACCATCTGACGAAGTTGCAGACTATTGCGCAGTCTGCGCGGACGGATAATCATAACTGTTCCTCCTGAACCCATTTGAGAATTCGATCGACCATGGCGTCGATGGTTGCTGATTTTGATTGGATAACCTGCATACCGTGCGCTTTGGCAGCGGTTGCGGTTTGTTCCCCAATGCAAACGGCGCGTATGACGGAAAAATCCGTGTTCGGAGCCGTCATATGGATAAAACCCTCCACGCAGGAAGCACTGGTAAACGTAACCAGCTCATACGCTGCTGCGTGCAGACTATCTTTCTCTGCGAGAATTGTTTCATATACAGGTAACTCAGTATAGGCAATATTTCCGTTTGCCAATGCATCGGTCAGTTCCGCGATTGCAATGTTTGCGCGCGCGAGCAGCAGACGGTCGTTTGCGGTGACCAGCCCACGGCTAAGCAACGCTTCCGCCAATGCTTTTCCACTGTATGTATCCGGAATAAAGTCCGCAACAAGACCACGTTGTCGCAGCGCTTCCGCAGTTGCCGTACCAACGCAGGCAATTTTAATGCCGGATAGACTGCGCGCGTCCCTTCCGATTGCAAGCAGATGATCCAGGAAGCTGCTGACACCTGCGGCGCTGGTCAGCACGAGCCAGGTATAGTTTTGCAGCGATGGCATTGTAAACGAAATCGGCTGTGTTTGGATGGCGGACGCGGCGGTTACATCCGCACCGAGGGCACGCAGCTTCATACCGAGTCGGTCGGATTCAGGCTTGGGGCGAGTGACCAAGATGCGCCGGCCTTTGAGCGGCAGCGCAGAAAACCAGTCATAACGATCGGATAGCAGACAAACTTTGCCGACGATGATGAGTGCGGGAGAAACCACTGCATGCTCTACAATCATCAGGCCCAGCGTGCCAACGGTGCCGATAAACTTGCGCTGCACGGGCAATGTGCCGTTTTCCACGATGGCGCAGGGCATGGACGCATCCATGCCGGACTGCATCAACCCATCCGCAATTTCTCCCGCATTGGCCACGGACATCATAAATATCATTGTTCCGTTGAGTCGTACGAGCGCTTCATAATCAAGATTCAGTGCACCATCGGCCTTTTTGTGACCGGTGATGAAGTGGACGGAAGAGCAGTAGTCCCGGTGTGTAATGGGGATTCCCGCATAGGCGCTCGCGGCAATTGGAGAGGGGACGCCCGGTACGACGCAGAAGGGAACCGCATTTTTCACAAGCAGCTCCAGCTCTTCGCCACCGCGGCCAAACAGAAAACAGTCGCCTCCCTTGAGCCGCACGACCATCTTACCCATCCGAGCCTGCTCAAGTAGAATTTCGTTGATGCGGCACTGTGGCACAGCGTGGTTACCGACATTTTTGCCGACATTGATGCGCTCCGTCTTGGACGGAATCAGTGCCATGACATCATCGCCGACCAATCGATCGTACACGACGACATTGGCCTCCGCCAATAGCTGGCGTGCTTTTATGCTGAGCAGTCCCGCGTCACCCGGGCCTGCGCCAACCAGGTAAACCATGCCGGGATTGCTCATGCGCGTTCCTCCTTCAACCGTTTTGCAAGGAGTGCGCCAAGCCGTTCGGCTTCGTGCTTGTCACCTGTGATCTGATCATAATATAGCTGTTGCGCAGCATTCACATACAGGCCCGTAATAGTGATGCCTCCATTCGATATTTCCGCATAAGCAGCAACGGGGGAGGAACAGCCGCCGTTGAGCGCACGCACAAATGCGCGTTCACCCAGTGAAACGAGTTTGTTATCCGCATCGTGAAACTCTTGCAGCACGGAAGCGTCAAAATCCGTTCGTGCTTGTACGGACAACGTTCCCTGACCGGCCGATGGCAGGATCTCAGAAACGGAAAACAGGCGGGAGATGCGATCCATCATACCGAGACGACGCAAGCCAGCACTGGCTAGTACCAGTGCGCCATACTGGCCGCTGTCAAGCTTGCTAAGACGCGTTTGCACATTGCCACGCACCAGTTCCACCCGGCAGCCGGGAAAGAGCTGCTGCAGCTGCAACGCGCGCCGCTTGCTGGCTGCACCAAAGGGCTTTTGCAGATTCAATTCGGTTTCGCCTGCAGGTAGCACCAAAGCATCGCGCGGATCTTCCCGTTTGGAAAAGGCGACAATGGGCAGGCGCGGATCGGTTTCCATGGGCATGTCCTTGAGGCTGTGTACGGTGATGTCCGCAACGTCATCGAGCAGTGCCCGATCCAGCTCCTTCACAAAAAGACCCTTGCCGCCGATTTGATCCAGTGTTTGGTCCAGAATGCGGTCGCCGGTGGTTTTCATGGTGACAAGTTCTGTCTCAATTGACGGATCAAAGGCACGGATGGCTGCCATAGCCAGTTCTGACTGGATCACGGCAAGTCTGCTCTCCCGGCTGCCAACTCTAATCTTCATAAGCTAACCCCTCCCGGATACGTTTTGCGGTTTTCTTAACCGCCTTGTGGTTGCAACTGTTGCCAGCAACGCCAATGACTGCGTCCGGCGTCTGAATAATTGCAGGGAAATAGAAGGTACACTCGTTATGACAGTCCGCAATGCTGACTGGAATGCTGCGCATGCGGCAAAGCTGACAAATGTGCGCATTGACAGCGCGCTCGTTGGTTGCAGCGACGACGAGAAAGATGTCCTCCAAATCGGCGTCTGCAAAGCAACGTTCCTCAAGCGTGATATATCCGTTTTCAGCTAAGGTGCGCACCTTGGCGTTTGGTTCCGGTGCTACGACGCGAATCTTGCACACGAACCCGCATAACGTCAAAATCCTCCTTTGGGCAATGGTACCGCCGCCGACGACCAAAATGGTTTTTCCGCTCAGATCCACATATAGCGGGAAATGCGTCTTGCGTACAAGGGATTCCTCATTGCCATCGGGCATTTCTTCCGCGCTTTTCGGGAAACACTCGTGATGTGTATGCCATACAAGAAAATCGATATAGTGCTTATCGATGAGCGCATCTATTTCGCGCAGCTGCTGGGCGTGATCCTCTAAAATGGCCGCACTGCCCAGTTGGTCGATGTCATATAGCGTGATGCCCAGATCCCGCACGGCAGGTTCAATATCTCGCGGGACGGCCAGATCCAACATAAGCTTCGGATAGTGGCTCAGGTGCCGCAATTCATCAACTTCTATCGTATAGTTTGGGCTGCGCGTTGCGCTCACAAGCAGATCAAATTCCGAAAAATGCGCATAGCGTTGCTCATAGGCGAGAACCTGCACACCCTCCGGAATCTTTGCTTCGCCGTGGCGGAAGCTTCGCAGGGTCATGGTGACGTCCAGTCCGGCGGCCAACAGAGAAGTGGCCGCAAGCCTACCCATTTCACCGTTGCCGATGACCAATACGCTTCGCAGGGGTTGCTGTGTATAGGAAATAACGAGTCTATGAATGCGGCCTTCAACCGATTCATCCGCGCAGTGAAAGCACATGGTGGATTTAATCTTCTTGGCAGCGGTGACAGCAATACGGAAAAGAACCTCCAGATGTCCATCGGAAGCACCGAGTGCTCGCGCGTGGCGAATTGCGCTTTTGACCTGTGTAATGATTTGATCCTCGCCGAATATCCGGGACATAGCGCCGCAAGAAACCCGGCACAGATGCCGAAACACATCCTCACCACTGCGCTCGACGCCCAACGGGCCAACGGATGCCACGCAAACGCCCGCGATTTTACACAGCAGGGCGAACGCGTCAATTTCCGCATCATCAGCAAGGGAAAGATACAGCTCTGTACGGTTGCACGTGGATACAAGCACAGCGCCCAATACGCCGGGAACGGCTTTGATCGTTGCGTAAGAGTCTGCGCGCGTTTCGCTGACGAGCGCAAACTGTGCTCGCACGTCCAATGCCGCTGTGGAGTGGTCAACTCCGACCATCTTGAGATTCATAAAAATCAAACACCTCTCAGGCATCCGGCGGCTGTTCCACCGAAATGCTACATAAAAAAACTGCGGGTGATACCACCGCAGCCGTATGAAATCAAACGACAAGATATCTGCCGTATCCCCCGGTGGCCGCAGGAGGCGCGGATGCTTCCACAGGGAAGCGATTCGGCGGCAGGGGCGATCCGGCTGTTACGGCAACGCACTTGCGGGCAAATTTCATGCCACTTCTCCACGGCACGCCGACAAACGAAAAAACCTTTGAGATGATCGCGCCAGTTGCTTGCGGCACGGA
Organism: Clostridia bacterium; assembly: GCA_036651815.1. GTDB lineage: Bacteria > Bacillota > Clostridia > Christensenellales > CAG-138 > JAVVXB01. The sequence continues at coordinate 21,385 of JAVVXB010000014.1, read as the reverse complement.
CAAAGTTTTTCTTTCATACCTATAATAACACTTTTTTTTGCTTGCGTATAGATTATATTGGCTCAATCAAGGTTACCGTTTTTGCGTATTGCCATGGCGCATTGGAAAATCCTGGTCAAAAACAGAATCAAAATGAAATTGCAATGTATACGAAAGGAATATACTGACCGGGGGTTATTATACCGCATCTGCTGGGACAGACGACTTGTTACCGATCTGCACCGTATTCATCATATGCAAAATCACGCTGAACATGGTAACGCAGAGACACCGGTACTGAAACCACCTATGCTGATAGGCCGGCTTGGCCGGCAGGACGATCCAAAGAATCAGCAAAAAACCGCTAGCAAATAAATGGCATGTCCAGCCTTGTATCTTACGATCCGTACGATATAGGCGATGGACAGAATTCCATCCGCAATCAAGGGTAACCGATCTACGAGATTGATTGCATCATAGTACTGCACGGCGGATTGTGGGAACAGATCCGTTAAAACAGTAGGCATAGAAGAGAACTGGCAGTAGCAAAAGAAGAAATGCAATTTACCCATGCTTTTTAACACAAGATGAGCGTCTTCTCCTGTCTGAATGGTTGTGTTTTAAAATTATCCGAAAGCATTGTCAATATCGTTTCCACCATATTTGTGCGCTTAATCCAAAATTTGTTGCTGGAGAATCTGCGAATTCTGCGCTGGAACAGACAAAAATTACACGAAGCCGTAAAATCCTCCTTTCGAAACATAGACTAAGACGACTGATTCAGCGAGGATCTGTTCTCTATGAATGACGTAACAATGCTCTTAATTCAACGAGATAGTGATACGATAATGATATCGATTGTGATAATTATTGTACTAAAGCAGTACGCTAGATGCAAGAAACCCTCACATTTCAGCACCGTGTCGTGAGATATCCTTTCATTTGCAGAGGCTCCCTAGATTACCGGTGAAAATGCTTTTCACGCTTGACGGTTATTGTCGATTGCTGTACAATATGCAAATAAATTCAGACTATGTCACAAGCAATGATGTGACGCAGAAATACAAGCTGCTGAAAATCATCAGGGGCGGGATATAGGGTATATGATTCGATCAATCCAGAAATATCTTAATTTTTTAAATCGAATATTGGACGTTTGCTTGATTGTCGGCGCGTATTATCTGGCAACCTTAATTTGGTTGTTTGTTCTTCAAGAAAATGCGTACAATTTAGCTCGTACCATGCGCACGGCATGGATGGTTGCATTGGTTTATGCGGCGGTAGCGGTGCTGACCTATCAAATAATCGGCTTATACGATTCATTGCGTGCCCGGCCAATCGGACGCGAGGTGGTATGTGTTTTGGAAGCAAATGGACTGAGCGTTGTGATCGTTGCCGCCATCTTATATGTGCTACGACTTCAGGAATTTTCGCGTGGTGTACTGATGCTGTTTTATGCACTTTCGTGTGCATTCATTCTGGCCAAGCGACTACTGATGCGCTATACATTGCACCATTTTAGAAAACTTGGGTATAACCAAAAGCACATCATACTCATCGGTGATGGTACACTAGCCGAACAATACCGCCAATCCATCCAGAACAATCCTCAGTTCGGATACAATATTGTAGGCTATATTGGTCAGGAAAATAGATTATCCGGCACTTGCTGCCTTGGGGGACTTTCTAGATTGACGGAACTAATCACCGGTGCCGGTGTAGATGAAGTCGTTGCGGCGCTGGAACCAACGGATGTTTCGTCATTGCCAGATATCATTATGGCAGCAGAAAAGCAGGGAACCAAAGTTTCCATTATTCCGTTCTATAACAACTACATTCCTGCCAGTGCTAAAATTGAAGTAGTGGGAGAAAGCAAATTGATTAATGTGCGCACTACGCCATTAGACAATCTGCTGAATAATGGCATCAAGCGATTTGGCGATATACTGGGCGCATTCATCCTTATCGTGTTAAGCAGTCCACTGATGCTCATCGCTGCTATTGGCACAAAGCTATCCGGATCTGGTCCAATTATTTTCCGGCAGGAACGGGTTGGACTGAACAAAAAGACGTTTATCATGTATAAATTTCGTTCAATGTGTGTGAATGCCGTTCAGGACACAGCATGGACGAAAAGTAATGATCCGCGCAAGACGCGTTTCGGTAGTTTTATTCGCAAGACAAGCTTAGATGAGCTTCCTCAATTTTTCAACGTGTTAAAAGGGGACATGAGTCTTGTAGGACCCCGCCCCGAAATCCCACACTTCGTGGAGCAGTTCCGGGAGACGATACCGCTCTATATGGTAAAACATCGTGTGCGCCCGGGGATCACTGGCTGGGCACAGGTTTGTGGCTACCGAGGAGACACTTCGATTGAAGAACGCATTCGCTGTGATATCTGGTATATTGAAAACTGGACGGTTTGGTTGGATATCCGCATTTGCTTTCTTACGGTATTTGGCGGGATGATTAACAAGGAGAAGCTTCATGCAAAAGAAACCAAATGAGGGCGCTGTTCTAATAGGAAGCGATCTTCAGTGCAACTATGCGATCATCCACAGCAACTGAGCATTGATGGCCGTTTAGAATATATGATTTACAGGCAAGATGCCAGAGTTCGTTCTTTAAACAAGGATTGAATGATTCAAGGGAGATATCCAAATGAATTCTATTAAAAGAGCCAATGGCTTTTCGTATCAATACACGCTACTAATATTTGCGGCAGTTGCTTTTGTAACGGCTGTGGCACATTTTTTCGAGCCTTATTATGCGTACCTACTCACAATTGCGATCTTAACGCCGGTCGCATATATCGGTGCGGGGATTGTGCTTTTTTCAAGCGATACATCGCGCAGTACGGCGTTTAAACTGCTCCTAGCATTTATGATCTGGACGTTCTTTTGTGCGGTCTTTAATGAAAAACGCAGTGAAAGCGTGCTGAATAACCAGCCGGATATTGCCGCACTGGCGGTGCTTACGTTTTTGTGTTTTCCGGCGGGCTATCTTGCCAATCAGCGGCTTTCGAAAACGTTTCTTAAAGTAGCTTCTGCAGCAACCGTGCTAACCATCGCTGCGCTGGATGCCGTCGCGCTCGTCGCAGCGGCGCTGAATCGCTATATTGTGATTTCGTCACACTGTGAGTGTGGAATTGGGATATTACCGGATGTAATGCGGCTCGAAGTGCTTTGCCACCCGAATATCGTCGGGATGATCGGTGTGGTTTGTATCTTTCTGGCCGTCTATCTGGTCATTCAGTCGAAGCATATATGGAGTCGGATTCTGTATGGGGTGTGCGGCCTTATCATATTTTGCACGGTTGCTGTTGCAGACGCGCGAACGGCTGAAGCAGCGATTGCCATCATGTTGGGGTTGATTGCGTTTACGCTTGTTCGCAGCGTGCTATTGAAGAGAAAGACGGTTGCGCGGGTTCTGATTGGGATTTTGGTAGCCGCTGCGATAGCTGTGATCAGTTATGAGGCAAATAGCTTGATCGTTCGCGGCTTTAATACGATTACCTCCCACTATGCAGTTGCACACGTGCCGATGGAAAATAGTGAGAGCGAGACAGTACAAAATACAGAATCAGTTAGCCCACCTCCAGCTGTGAATCGGCCCATCGTAGAAAATATTGGTTCGTTCAATGGTCGTACAACCATTTGGAATGCTGCAATCAATGAGATCAAAAAGGATAAGAGTATATTGCTTGTTGGTACATCGCCTGCATTTGTTGAGGAGATCATGAGTATAAGCGGTACCTTGCAGGGAAGAAACCTTCACAATGCGTTTCTGCAGGTGTTCGTTGCCACGGGTGTCATAGGCGCTTTGCTGGTTCTTGCATTTTTGACTGTTCTTATGATTGCGAGTTTCCGTTTATTTTTCTCCGCATCTGCGGAGAAAAGCGCGGACTGTATACTGCCAGCTCTGCTTGTCGGCATATTGATAACGGCACTTATGGAGTCCTATTTGTTCTTGTATCCGATGGCACATTTTGTGAATGTATGGTTTTTTCTGGTTGCAGGATATGTATGCCGAAACGCAGAAGTGCTTAGGAATAAACAACGTGGTATCAACGCCGAAAATGCAGAGATTATTAAAACAATCACTGAAAAATGAAAGAAATCTACAATCAAACGTTTGTGGGGGAAAAGGATTTGATCGCAACCGTTCATTGGGAGAAACTTTTTGCGCGCCGTATGAATGGGCAATGATTGTAGTTCGCTGAGCGAATTTGATTCAGTTGAATTGGATACAAAGAAGTGTTAAAATATAGCATAAATGAACAAAAGATCGCAGGATTGATACAGGATCAAGATGATACCAGATAGACGGATCCTTGCTATTTGGTGACTTCACACAATATTTAAAGGGCACAGCCGCACACTTGTTTATGGAAAACAAACGTGTTGCTGGTTCTTTGTCCATAAGAAAATGGAGTGGCTAAAATGCTTTTTAATTCCTATATTTTCGTTTTGCTTTTTTTACCGGTTTGCGTTTTCGGTTATTATTGCCTAAACAAATTCAAATGGTATTATCTGAGCAAAGTGTGGCTTCTAGGCATGTCGCTTTGGTTCTATGCCTATTTTAACATTAAATACTTGCCCATTATTCTCGGAAGTATCTGTATAAATTATGCCATCACGTATTTATTTACGAGGATGAAACAAAAACACGTGCGGCTTGCTTTTTTAATTCTCGCGATATTATTGAATATTGGCGTTCTGTTTTATTTTAAATATTATGGCTTTTTTATTGAGAATATCAATAAACTATTTGGACAAAGCTTTACTTTTGAGAACCTTGTGCTTCCACTTGGAATTAGCTTTTTCACATTTCAGCAGCTTTCCTACGTGATCGATAGCTACAGTGGGACTGTTCCCCAATACGGGTTTGTTGACTACGCTTTATTTGTTACCTTTTTTCCCCAGCTGATCGCCGGTCCAATTGTTACACACGATGAAATCGTTCCGCAGTTTGCCGATCTATCCAAAAAAAGTTTAAACTATGATAACTTAGCCAGGGGAATGATGGCGTTTGCATTTGGGTTAGCCAAAAAGGTATTGATCGCTGATATTTTCGGTAACGCAGTTAATTGGGGATTTTCCAATACAATGATATTGGATACAACCAATACGATTTTGGTGATGCTGGCATATACCATCCAGATCTATTTTGATTTCAGCGGTTATTGCGACATGGCCATTGGTATTGGGCTGATGTTTAATATCGATATTCCGATGAATTTCAATTCACCGTATAAAGCGCTAACTATTACTGACTTTTGGAAACGATGGCATATTACATTAACCCGGTTTTTCACACGGTATGTTTATATTCCGTTGGGTGGTAGTCAAAAAGGGATTATCCGTACCTACCTGAACATATTCCTCGTTTTTTTGGTCAGCGGATTGTGGCATGGCGCCAATTGGACATTTGTTCTTTGGGGCGTTTTACATGGCGTTGCCTGCATTTTGACGCGGATTTTTTCGAAGCCTATTAAAAAGCTTCATCCTGCTTTCAATTGGCTGTTCACCTTTGGATTTGTGAATGTAACCTGGATCTATTTTCGCGCTTCATCGATTGGCGAAGCAAATGGAATTATCAAAAACCTAGCAGAGTTAGATTTTGGCGCAATCAACCAAGAACTTGTTAACTGCTTTAATCTTTTTGAATTCAAAAGCATTCTTGATATATTACATGTAGATTGGCTAAACGGGTATCCCTATTTATTCATGGTGCTATTTTATGCGTTTGCATTTGTTGCCATTTTAACAATGAAAAATACTACGGAACGAATCAAAAGTTTTAGACCCACAGTCATTATGGCAATACTTTGTGTCACCTTAATGGCGTGGAGCATTATATCGTTCTCAAGCGTAAGCACATTTTTATACTTTAATTTTTAATGGGGTGTTAAGATGAGAAATAATCAAAAATGGTTTATTACCGTTATGATTACATTACTGATAGTGCTGTTATTCATTGGTACGTTGGTTGCTATTGTAGATCCGTTTTTTCATTATCATAAACCGCTAAGCAGCCTGGCTTATCCAATTAACAATAGTTTCTATCAGAATCCTGGCATTGTTAGAAATTTTGGATATGACTCAATTGTTTTAGGATCGTCCATGGCGCATAATTTCAAAACATCGTGGTTTGAAAAGATCATGGATTTGAATGCTGTGAAAGTATCCTATAGCGGGGCCACAACAAAATACTATAATGTCCTGTTGAATGTTGCGTTCAGGCACAATAAAAACATCAAAAAAGTTTTTTGCGGATTGGACACCTACGCACTTGAATGGGAGGATTTTTCACACACACGGCATCCGCTACCCGAATATTTATATAATGAAAATATACTTGATGATGTTAAATACCTCTTTAACAAAGATGTGCTATTTGGCCAAATAAAAGATGTGTTTGTAAAGACATACAATGAGGGAAAAACAACAACTTTTGATGAAGCATCCTACGATGATTTAGGCTACCCATTTGGCGAAAAGACTATCTTGGATAAGTTTGGGCCGCCGCCCGCTAAATTATCGATTTATTATGACCCGAAAAAAAATGTCCCTCTTGCCAAAGCGAATGTTGAGAATAATATTTTACCACTTATTCAGAGCAATCCTGAAGTGGATTTCTATCTTTTTTTTCCGCCGTATAGTATTTTAATTTGGTATGCAAGATTGCAATGCAATGAGCTTGATGTAACCATAAACGAATTAGATGCTGCGATAGAGGCATTGCTTCCATATAAAAATGTAAAACTGTTTTATTTTCAAAACATTGAAGAAATTGTAGGGAATCTTTATCTATACAATGATTATAGTCATTATAACGCGCAAATCAATCACTATATGACGCAGTGCTTTCAAAATGGAAAGCATCAGTTAACTAAAGATAACTATAAAGCGGAACTTCAAAAGATGAAAATGTTGGCGGAAAATTTCGATTATGATCTTTTTTGGGGTGATGAAGTACTGATAAAGAAAGAAGAGAATCTCGCTCGCTATTTGCAATGCTTAAACAATCCTGACTATTTAGCCATTATTTCTGTTCAGACAGGCGCTTTGACTAGTATTAATGAAACAATGGCAAAGGGTTTACACGATCTTGGTTTTCAATGCGATTTAAGAGATAGTTGCGGGTATAGCTATTTTGGAATATTAAACAGTATGAAGGTGCAATATGAAGAACATGCCGCTGCTGCTTTGTCGTACTCGGAAAATATAGACGGAATTGTAGTGGATGCAATCAGCCAAGGGTATGATACGGCCAACCCAATAAGTATTAAAATAGATGGTGTGGAATATTCGAAAAACGGCTACGGCATAAACATCGTGGTTTATGACAAACTGCTTAAACGCGTGATTGATTCTGTCTGCTTTGACACAAACAATAATATGCAGGCGATCCGGTAATTTCTCTCGCTTTACAAATTACGAGCAGGAGTATACCGGGCTTGTGAATAATTTGGCACTACAATTACAGGTTCACCGGTGCATGGCAGATATGGATGGGTAACAACAAAAAATAGTAGTGATCAGAGAAGGCATCCTAAAAATACGTTCCGGTAAAAGAGAACCATGCTGAACAGATATTTGGCGTCTCTAAACACCTGATTGTTTGTTTGCGATAATTCCATGCGGCGACTTCATGCTTATTTCCCACCTCAGACGATATTGGATTTTTTGGGATGTTGAAAGACCGCTTGATGCTCCAATTCCATTCAATTATTGTCTGAGATTGCACTGCTGATGCAAAGACACTGGTCGGGTTGACGATTACAAAATACATTTGACTCGAAAATTTTGCTTTTAGAAATACATCATCGCCGGGTAAGGGGAAAGAGTTACTTGTTGGAAATATAGGAAAGACACTTGTATCCGTCCTACTAGATATAGTAGAATAAGGAAGAAACAAGGAGGGACGTCACATGCCTGCTGAAATGATTGATCAAACGAGAGAACGAATGAACAAGACCATCGCTGTGCTCCAAGAAGAGTTGGGCAGTCTGCGCGCGGGTCGCGCGAATCCGCAGGTGCTGGATCGTCTGATGGTCGATTATTATGGTACGCCGACGCCTATCCAGCAACTTGGCAACATCAGCACACCGGAAGCGCGCTTGCTGATTATTTCTGTCTGGGATAACAAAGCGATACCAGCCGTAGAAAAGGCGATTCAAAAATCGGACATTGGGATCAATCCTTCCAACGATGGGAAGGTGATCCGTTTGATGTTTCCGGAATTGACGGAGGAACGCAGAAAAGAATTGGTCAAGGTTGTCCATAAAAAGGGCGAGGAAAGCAAAATTGCGATCCGTGCAATTCGCCGTGATGTCAACGAACAAATCAAGAAAGAAAAGAAAGACAACTTGATTACTGAGGATGACCAGAAGAAACTAGAAGAAAAAGCGCAGAAGCTGACGGATGATCTCATCAAGGAGATTGATGGTATCCTTGCCGCAAAGGAAAAGGAGATTCTTACGGTTTGAGCGATGTCATAGGTTTGTCGCTGGACAGCGCTTGTGCGCGGTTAATCAGCGAGGGGTACAGCGTGGTGACCGAACAAGTGCGTTCGCGTAAGGGAACAACCGGACAAGACGAACGCGTTGTGCGGCAAAGCCTATTCGGAGCGGATGCCATTCGCCTGACCACAGCGTTGTTTTTAACAACAACGGAAACGCAAATACGTTGAGATGTGAGGCATTCAAATCGCTTTGCATCTCGTTGTTTATCTAGGGGGATTATGGCGAAATATACACAGCAAGAGCTGGAGACGCTCGGACTTAAAGAGGAGACCATTCCTGCGCATGTCGCCATCATTATGGACGGCAACGGGCGGTGGGCAAAGAAACGCGGCTATCCGCGTTCGGTAGGCCATCGCGCTGGGGTGGATCGTCTGCACGGAATTATCCGACTTTCGTCTGATATTGGTATGCAGGCATTAACGTTGTATGCATTTTCCACAGAAAACTGGAAACGACCAAAGGAGGAAGTTGGCGTACTGATGAGCTTGCTCATTGAGTACTTCAACAAGGAGATTGATGAATTGCACGCAAATGGCGTATGTATCCGTGCGATTGGAGACATCAGTTTCTTTCCAGATAAGGTTTATGAAGCAATTGAAAAAGCATTGGAACGTACCCGTGAAAATACGGGGCTCAAACTCAATATTGCTCTCAATTATGGCAGTTGTGCTGAAATTGTTCATGCGGCCAATGCTTCGATGCGCGCCGCGCTGGATTCCGATGTCCATGAGATTACACAGCAGCAGTTCGAGTCATTTTTGTATACAAGCCATCTCCCCCAACTGGATCTGCTGATTCGCACGGGCGGGGAACAGCGTCTCAGTAATTTTTTACTCTATCAGGCAGCATATGCTGAATTTTTATTTGTCGATGATTTCTGGCCGGATTTTTCGGATGCACGCTACCTGGATGCGCTTAGAACCTTTGCCGCCCGGTCACGTCGCTTCGGCGGTTTGGAGGGAACAAAAACATGAAAACCCGTATTGCCGTAGGCATTGTGCTTGTTTTGTTGCTGGTTGCCATACTCTACTTTGGCGGCTATGTGTTGCTGACTGTGATCTCTTTGTTTTCATTGATCGCGGTGTACGAGGTCGGGCTGGCTTTTAAAAACAAAGGCTATCAGCCGATGCTGATCCCGGCTTATGTGTTCGCGGCAAGCTTTGGTTTTGTATATCATGCTTTCGGCTTGTTTTCGATGGTTGTTCTGTATGTGGCATCCATTATGGCGACCATGATCAGCTCGCTGTTTTCCAAGAAAAGAACAACGGTGGATGTGATTCCGGCGCTGTTTGTTCATGTGTATCCGCTGATGCTGCTGATGTGTTTGCTGCTGGTGTATTACAGCTTTGATCGAACCGTTGCGCTGACGGCGAGCTGTCTTGCCTATGGCGCACCGGAATTTGCCGATACGCTGGCATACTTTGGCGGCACACTCTTTGGCAAGCATAAACTATGTCCGTCCATCAGTCCGAAAAAAACGATTGAAGGCTCTGTTTGCGCACTGATTGGCGGAGTGGCGTTTGGCGGCATCATGATTGCTTTGCAACAAATGTGGGGTGGAAGCGTACATGTGGTGGTCTTGCTGCTGCTGGGTCTTGGGTGCGGCGTTTTCTCCCAATTTGGAGATTTGTTTGCATCAACTATTAAGCGTTGGTCGGGGATTAAGGACTTTTCTAGCTTGTTTCCAGCGCATGGGGGCATTATGGATCGGATCGACAGTATTCTTTTTTGTTCGCCCTTGATCCTATGCGTGTTTACTATTCTGACCAAACTGGGAATATACTAAGTTTTATGAGAGACTGGATATGAAAAAAATTACTGTCCTTGGCAGCTCAGGCTCGATTGGCAAACAGGCATTGGATGTGATTGACCACCAAGCTGATTCCATGGAGCTGTTTGGGTTGTCCGTCAAGCAGAATACGGCGTTGCTCATTGAGCAGGCATGCCGCTTTCATCCGCGGGTGGTGGCGAGTGAGCGAGCTTTCGATCCTTCGCTTCTGCCCAAAGGGACGGAGGCCTTGTTTGGTAGTGACGCCGCCGAAAGATTGGCGGGCTATGCGGAAAGCGATGTAGTTGTCAATGGAATCAGTGGATTTGCGGCGCTTTCACCGCTGTTAGCCGCTCTGTATGCAGGGAAACGGGTTGCTTTGGCGAACAAAGAGAGCATCGTCTGCGGCAGCACACTTGTGGACGCGGCGGTTGAACAGTATGGTGGCGAGATTTTGCCTGTTGATAGTGAACAATCCGCCATCTTTCAATGCTTGCAAAACGGACGCCGGGAGGAGATTGACAAACTCATCCTGACCGCATCCGGCGGTCCATTCTGGCAAAGAACGCGGAATGAACTAGCGTCCATTACTCCTGAGCAGGCGCTGCGGCATCCAACCTGGAGCATGGGGCGAAAGATAACAATTGACTCTGCAACTTTGTTCAACAAAGGGCTGGAAGTGATCGAAGCTGGATATCTGTTTCATATGGATGCGGATCAGATTGATGTACTCATTCACCCACAGTCGATTGTACACTCGATGGTTTCCTATCGTGATGGAACAACCATCGCAAACATGAGTTTTCCGGACATGCGCCTGCCGATTCAATATGCGATTACCTACCCAGAACGAACGGCATCGGTCTGCCGACCGTTGTCGCTTACTGAGGTTGGCACGCTGACGTTCCACGCGGTGGATCGGGTACGTTTTTCGGCAATTGCCATGGCATACGATACGCTTCGTGCGGGCGGTTCCTATCCGATTGCTTATAATGGCGCAAATGAGGCGGCTGTGCAAGCTTTCTGCGACAGGAGAATTGGTTTTATGGACATTGATCGTACCGTGGATTATACTTTGCAACATCATCGAAAAATTGCATTGTGTGAGTTGGCCGATATTTATCGAGCAGACGCGGAATCACGCGCAATGGCAGAAACGTATATGGATACGCTTTCTAACGGAAAGAGGGAGAACGTTTGAACACTTTTCTATCAATCCTCGCAGCACTGTTGCTGCTTTCCATTCTGGTTACCATTCATGAACTGGGCCACTATACAGCCGGGCGGTTGCTTGGCTTTACGATTGTGGAATTCTCTGTTGGAATGGGGCCGGTACTACTCAAAAAAATGAAGAACGGAATTCAGTATTCCATTCGTGCATTGCCGATTGGCGGCATGTGCCGCTTCTACGGTGAAGACCAGGAGGCGCAGGATAGCCGATGCTTTAACGCGCAACCTGCGTGGAAACGGTTGATTACAATCTTTGCTGGCCCATTCATGAACTTTGTGTTTGCGATCATTTTTTCGGTCATCACACTGTCCGCCTATGGTGACTATGTACCGTCGGTTTATGCAGTCTCTGACGCAACAACGCCTGCAGCAATCAGCGGAATGCAAACTGGCGATATCATCACGGCGGTGGATGGGCAGAAGGTATCATTTTATGCGGATACCGTGCCCATGATTCTTGCAGTCGAATCCAACGAAACCACCATCTCCGTGCTACGCGACGGAACGGCGGTGGACTGTAAGCTCACGAATATCTATAATAAGGAACAGGGCAAAAATCTGATTGGCATCACCATTGAGCCAATGCGTATGAAGTTTGGTTTTACCAAGTCCATTGGCCAGTCGTTTCACTATGTCGGCACCATGGTGAAAGAGACCTTTGGCTTCTTTGGCAATCTTTTCAAAGGACAGGTGCAATCTACAGATGTCGCCGGACCGGTTGGCATTATTGCCTATATCAGCGAAGCCGTGCGCTATGGATTCGAAACGATCCTACGCTTTGCGGTTCTTATCAGCATCAGTCTGGGCATTATGAATCTATTGCCATTGCCTGCGCTAGATGGCGGCCGCATGGTATTCATCTTCATTGAAGCCATAAGGGGAAAGCCCATTCCAGCAGAAAAAGAAGGAATGGTACACTTTGTCGGACTGATTTTGCTGTTTGGTTTAATTATTTTCTTGACCTACAACGATATTTCAAACTTAATTCGGGGAGTTACATACTGATGCGGAAAACAAGAAAAGTATCGGTCGGCAGCGTGGCGGTTGGTGGTGGTGCGCCCATCTCCGTGCAGTCCATGACCAATACCGATACGCGTGACGTCGAGGCAACGGTGCTTCAGATTGCGGCGCTGGAACGTGCCGGCTGCGAGATTGTGCGTTCCTCCGTATATGATATGGATTGCGCAAAAGCCTTCGGGAAGATCCGGGCGCAGATCCATATCCCTCTGGTTGCGGATGTACATTTCGATTATCGGCTTGCAATTGCAGCGATTGAAAACGGAGCGGACAAGCTTCGATTTAACCCGGGGAATATTGGCAACGAGAGCCGCGTTCGCTCACTGGTGCAGTGCGCGAAAGCACACAATACACCGATCCGCATCGGTGTTAACGCGGGTTCCATCGAGCCACAGCTCAAACAAAAATATGGTGGGGCAACGCCGGAGGCGATGGTGGAGAGCGCGCTCAAGCATGTGCGAATATTGGAAGATGAGCATTTTGACGGGATCGTTGTGTCCCTCAAAGCGTCTACGGTGGCAGATACAGTCGCCGCCTATCAAATGATTGCAAAGCTGATTGATTATCCGTTGCACGTTGGAATTACGGAAACAGGCGATGTGGCCGAGGGCATCGTTAAATCTGCCATTGGCATCGGTGCGCTCCTGCTCGATGGCATCGGTGATACCATTCGGGTTTCCCTGACGGATGATCCGGTGTATGAGGTTGAAACGGGTCTGCGGATTTTGCGTGCCCTACATTTGAAAAATGACGACATAGAGATCATCAGTTGTCCAACTTGTGGACGCACGCAGGTGGATCTTATGAAAATGGTTGAAATTGTTGGCAAACGGCTGCCACGCAGACAGGGATATCTGAAAGTGGCTGTCATGGGCTGCGCAGTCAACGGCCCGGGTGAAGCGAGCGATGCAGACATTGGCATCGCCTTTGGCAATGGCAATGGTGTGCTGTTTCAGAAGGGACAAAAGGTCTATTCCGGCAGCACGGAGGATGTGATGGAAATGCTCATTCGTATGTCAACGGAAATGCTCTGCGGACACGCGAATTCGTAACGAATATTTTTATGTTCTTTTCTGGCATTGGCGGGACAAACGGAGGGGGAATTTGGAGGAACGGCTCTTATCCGCGTTGCGGCAATCTGAAATTGATATTGATACGCTGGCTGTCCAATCTGCGGTACTCAACCGCAGGGCGAATGCGATCAGCGTGTCTTTTTTGTGCTTGCACGAGGTTTCCGAGCCCTGCCGACAGCGACTAAAAGCCACGCTGTCTGACCTGCTGCCGGAGTTGCGTGTTCACGTGCGCTTTTCGGAGAAAGAATCAACAATTGCCTGCATACCAGAGCCGGAACCGAACGGCCCATCAACGTCATATCATTCAGCCGAAGCTGTCAAAGCAACATCGCCCATGGATGGCCAGGACGGTTATAAAGTGCTCTTGGGCACCGCCATTAGATCTGCACAATGTACGCCCATCTGCAAATTAACAGAGGGAGAAGGCTCAGTTGTCATTGAAGGCCGCGTGGTTTCTTGGGAAGAAAAAGACGGGTGGGGCAATAAAAATGACAACGGAAAAAAATCATATCGGGTTTTGATCAATGTGACGGACGAAACGGATTCCATTTTCTGCGTCTACACTTTTTATGAAAGTAGCAAACGCGCACGTTTCCTTGGTTTTTTGGAAGACACGGTAAAAGACGGCGAGAATATCCGCGTGCGGGGCGTATGTAAAATGCCAAAATTTGGTAAGGAACTCCAGATCTATGTGAACGATATCAATGCAGCGTCCGTGAAATTGCGCGGCGATTCTGCCAAGGAAAAACGTGTTGAATTGCATCTGCATACGAGGATGTCCATGATGGATGGCTTAACGGATGTGTCCGCTGCATTTAAAACGGCTAAACGATTCGGCCACAAAGCACTAGCGATTACCGACCATGGCGTCGTGCAGTCTTTTCCGGAGGCGGCAAAAGCAAGCAAAAAAACCGGTGTTAAGGCAATCTTTGGCGTGGAAGGTTATCTGCAACATGATACGGAGCTGACCAGTACGGAGAACAAAACGTTTGTTGTTTTCGATCTGGAAACCACTGGTCTTAAGCCGGAACATGCTGAGATCATTGAGCTTGGCGCAATCAAAATACGCGCGGGTCAGGTGATTGATACCCTGCAAACCTTCGTCAATGACGGAACGATTGTTCCCAAGAATATTACGGAACTAACTGGGATTACAACCGATATGCTTGCGGGCGCACCAACCATCCGCGAGGTACTGCGGCAGTTCTATGCGTTTGCAGAAGGCTGCTGCCTTGTGGCGCACAATGCGGAATTTGATGCCGGGTTTATTCGTTATCACGGTGCGCGGTTCGGGTATGTATTCAATTTTGATTATGCCGATACGCTCATGCTTTCTCGTTACCTCATGCACGACCTTCCAAATCATAAGCTGGACACAGTTTGCGAAGCGCTGCAGGTCGATTTGAGGGGACATCACCGGGCGGTTGACGACGCGAAAGCCACCGCCGATGTTTTTCTGATTTTATTGGATCAACTGCGCACTCTCAACGTGCATCTGTTACCGGTGCGTGTCCCAGAGCCGCCTGAGCCAGCCGTGGATCTCAATTTCGGCGAGCATAAAAAAGCGAAAAAGAAACACAAAACCAACCATATCATCATTTTGGCGCAGACACAGGACGGCATCAAGAATCTATACCGGCTTGTCAGTTATGCGCATTTGGATCATTTCCGTACACGGCCAATCATACCGCTGAGCCTGCTTTCCATCTTTCGGGGTGGCTTGATATTAGGCTCCGCTTGCGAACAGGGCGAACTGTACCAAGCAATTTTGCAGCAAAAGAGCGCGGAAACAATCGAAAGACTTGCATCGTTCTATGATTATCTGGAGATCCAGCCGCGGCAAAACAATGCGTTTATGGTGCGGGAGGGAATGGCGAGCGAGGAGAGGATTCTCCAAATCAATCGCGAGATCGTTGCGTTGGCAGACAAACTGCACAAACCGGTCGTCGCAACTGGAGACGTCCATTTTTTAGACCCGGGAGACAGTATCTATCGTGAAATCTTGATGACCAAGATGGGCTTTTCCGATGCGGATCAACAAGCGCCTCTCTATTTTAAAACGACGGATGAGATGCTGGAGGAATTCGCCTATCTGGGCGCGGAAACTGCGTATCGTGTTGTTATTGAAACGCCGAATGCCATTGCCGATCTATGCGGTGAGTTGAAACCTTTCCCAGACGGCACGCATGCGCCGAGGATCGAGGATGCGGAAAACATCTTGACCAATATGACCGTTAGCAAGGCACATGAAATCTATGGCGATCCCTTGCCACCGATTGTACAGGCGCGGCTTGACAAAGAACTGAAATCCATCATTGGCAATGGGTTTGCTTCGCTGTATCTGATGGCTCAGCGGCTTGTATCAAAATCGTTATCTGACGGGTATTTGGTGGGTTCGCGTGGCAGCGTCGGCTCCTCATTTGTTGCAACCATGGCGGGCATCACCGAAGTGAATGCGCTGCAGCCGCATTATGTTTGCCCAAACTGTAAGCATAGCGATTTTGACGTTCTGCTGGATCAATATGCCTGCGGTGTTGATATGCCGGATCTGAACTGTCCTGCATGCGGCGCAAAATACAATAAGATGGGATTTGAAATTCCATTTGAGGTTTTTCTGGGATTCAAAGGGGATAAGACGCCGGATATTGACCTGAATTTTTCCGGTGAATACCAGCCGGTTGCACACAAATACGTTGAAGAAATGTTTGGCAAGGGACATGCGTTCCGCGCGGGCACCATCTCTGGCATTGCCGATAAGAAAGCGTATGAATGCGTGTTCAGCTATATGGAAAAAACGGGAAAAGTATTGCGGCAAGCCGAGCGCGAACGATTGGTAAAAGGCTGCCTGAATGTGAAGGTGACCACCGGCCAGCACCCCGGCGGCATTGTGATCGTGCCAAAGGAGGACGATATCCTCGACTATACGCCGATTAACTATCCTGCGGATAAAAAGGACAAGAACACCATCACCACACACTTTGATTTCCATGCGATGGATGATCGCCTGGTGAAATTGGATATTCTTGGCCACGATGACCCCACCGCACTGCGCATGCTGGAGGTCTTAACGGGGCTAGACCCGCGAACCATTCCGCTTGATGACAAGGATACGATGAAACTCTATTCCAGCGTGGAACCGTTACATATTGATCTGTCTGGCATGGAATGCGACGTGGGATCGTTGGGCATACCAGAATATGGAACGGGCTTTGTGCGCGGTGTTTTGGAGATGACGCGCCCAAAGACGATGGAGGAACTCGTCCGCATTGCTGGATTGACACATGGCACGGATGTTTGGCTGAATAATGCCGAGCCGTTGGTTGTCAACAAGATTGCGCGATTAAATGAGGTGCTTTGTACCCGAGACGATATCATGAACTATTTGATTGCACATGGCATGGAAGCATCGTTGTCGTTTACCATCATGGAACGCGTGCGGAAGGGACGGGGCCTGACGCCCGAGATGGAACAAGCCATGAAGGACGGCAACATCCCGGCATGGTTCGTTGATTCCTGCCATAAAATCAAATATATGTTTCCGCGCGGCCATGCCGTTGCGTATGCGATGATGTCGTTTCGCATTGCCTATTACAAGGTGCACTTTCCGCTGGAATTCTATGCAGTATATTTTACGGTGCGAGCGGATGCGTTTGACGTGACCAGCGCGTGTGGCGGCGCTGACAAAGTGCTTGCCGTAATCAAGGAACTGGATAAAAATGCACAGTTTAAGGATACGGCAGAGAAGAAGCGTGACAAGGAACTGCAAACGATTCTTGAGGTAGTATATGAAATGAATCTGCGTGGCATCGAATTGCTACCGGTCGATATCTATAAGTCTGCCGCGACCAAATTTCTTGTTGAAGGCAACGCGCTGCGCCCACCATTTGATGCTGTGCCAAGCGTTGGCGCGAATGCAGCGATTTCGTTGTGCGAAAACCGCGGAACGACGCCGTTTTTATCCATTGAAGACTTTCAGTCGCGTACTACAGCCAACAGTGGCGTGATTTCAGCCCTGCAAAAGTGTGGATGCTTCGAAAAACTGCCAGAAACCAACCAAATTTCCTTGTTTTGACTTGACGGCAGTTGTAATACTCTATATAATTTCTGTAGAAGCAATCCTGCACTCGTATGGTAGGTTCATAAATAGATTGACGTTGGCTGATTGGCTGAAAGAATATTGAATGTATGAAGTAACCGGGCAGAATTGCGCGGTTTCATTTTTTTGATCGGAGATTTACATATATGGATTGGTGGATCGTTTTGATAATAGGCGTTGCTACGCTGACGATTGGTAGCATACTTGGATATGCATATCGAAGGAATGTAGCAGAAGCAAAAATTGCAAAAGCAGAAGACGCCGTAAAAAAACTCTATGATGAAGCGCAGCATAAGGCGGAAGACATTAAAAAAGAGAAGATTCTCGAAGCAAAAGAAGAAGTATTTAAGATTCGCGCTGAAACTGAGCGTGAAAACCGTGAACGAAGAAGCGAGGTTCAACGTAACGAGCGCAGACTTTTTCAGCGTGAAGAAATCCTCGATAAGAAGATGGATAACGTTGAATTGCGCGAAGGCGCGATTGCTGAAAAGGAAGCGCAGCTATCAAGCGCGGAAGCGCAGATTACACAGCTGCATGCGCAACAGCTCCAAGAACTCGAAAAGATATCCGGTTTGTCCATGGATGCCGCTAAGGAAATGCTGCTTGCGGATGTGGAACGCGATGCGCGCCATGACGCCGCAATCCTGATTCGCGACATCGAATCCAAGACCAAGGAAGAAGCGGATAAACGTGCACGTAACATCATTTCCCTTGCCATTCAGCGTTGCGCGGCCGACCATGTCGCAGAGACCACCGTTTCGGTTGTGCCATTGCCCAACGATGAAATGAAAGGTCGGATCATCGGCCGTGAAGGCCGCAACATTCGCGCATTGGAAACGGCCACCGGTGTGGATCTTATTATCGATGATACGCCGGAAGCTGTGATTTTGTCCGGATTTGATCCAGTCCGCCGTGAAGTTGCCCGCATTGCACTCGAAAAACTGATTCTGGACGGTCGAATTCATCCTGCCAGAATTGAAGAGATGGTTGAAAAGGCTAAAAAAGAAGTGGACAATACCATTCGAGAAGCCGGTGAGCAAGCGGTTCTGGAGGTTGGTGTCAACGGTTTGCATCACGAATTGGTGCGCTATCTTGGCCGCATGAAGTACCGTACCAGTTATGGACAGAACGTTCTGAAGCATTCCATTGAAGTTGCGCATCTAGCGGGTATTATGGCCGCTGAGCTTGGTGCAAATATAGCGATTGCCAAGCGCGCGGGCTTGCTGCATGACATCGGAAAGTCCATCGATCATGAGGTGGAAGGCCCGCATACCCAGATTGGCGCGGATCTCGCCAAGAAGTTTCGAGAGAACAATGCCATTGTTCACGCCATCTTGGCGCATCACAACGACATTGATCCACAAACCGTGGAAGCGGTGCTGGTGCAGGCGGCGGATGCGATCTCGGCTGCGCGGCCTGGCGCACGGCGCGAGACGCTGGAAACGTATATTAAGCGCTTGGAGAAGCTCGAAGAAATTGCGAATTCCTTCGATGGTGTGGACACATCCTATGCCATTCAGGCTGGTCGTGAGGTTCGTATTATCGTCAAGCCGGATCGTGTCAATGATGGTGATACGATCATCATGGCAAAGGACATTGCCAAGCGTATTGAAAGCGAACTGGAGTATCCCGGCCAAATTAAAGTCAGTGTGATTCGCGAGACGCGTACTGTCGACTTCGCAAAGTAAGAATCATTCAAAGATGACAAAGGGTATGCCGTTGGCATATCCTTTTGCATGGAGGCATTTATGATTTTTCCGGTTGCCGATGCACATTGTGATTTTCTATATAACGCTGTGCAGACTGGCTATGACCTGGTACGCCCGAAGCGGGATCAGGTGATCCGCCTAAACGATTTGCAAGCCGGCCATGTTGCGTTGCAGTTCTTTGCGTGTTGGATTGATACCACACTGCGTACGCCGCCGCTGCATCAGTGTATCGCGATGATTGATGCATACAATCGCATGCTGGAGCAAAACGCAGAGCTTATTTCCTTTACACGTGATTTTAGCCCGAACTGCGGCAAGATCGGGACGGTCTTGACCGTGGAAGGCGGTGAGGCCATGGAGGGGAGCCTTGCTGTTTTACGTACGCTATATCGCCTGGGCGTCCGTGCAATGACGTTGACCTGGAACGAAGCCAACGAACTGTCTGGCGCGGCGATGGCGCGCAATAATAAAGGGCTGACGGCCGTCGGACGGGAGATGATCGATGAAATGACACGTTTAGGCATTGCCATTGATGTTTCTCATTTGAGTGACAAAGGAATTGACGATATACTGGCACAAACATCACAACCCATCTTTGCATCCCATTCCAATGCGCGCAGTGTGTATGCTTGCCCAAGAGCATTACAGGATACCCATATTCGAGCCATTGCGGAACGTGGCGGCGTAGTAGGCATCAACTTCTATTATCAGCAGCTTGGCCCGAATTCGAAAGCGAATATCAGTGATATTGTGCGGCATATCTGCCACGTCGTCCAAACTGGTGGAATCGATTGCTGTGCGATTGGTTCGGATTTTGACGGTATGCAGCAGTATCCGAGAGATCTGCGTTCCAGCCGCGATTTTCCGGCATTGATGCGTGCGCTGGCATTGGCCGGCTTTTCTGATGATGCGATATACAAAATTGCCTACCTGAATCTGGCAAACTATATCGCACAGTTCGTTTAAGAAAATATCATGATCAGATGATTGCACATTCGGGAAGATCTGGAAAGTTATGCGATGAGAGCCGCCCTATGTTTTCAACAGGACGGCTTTTTGAATGACGCGAATCTATTCGTTTTGATTCAATCCTCCAATAGGATTGATCATGAAAGAGGCAACTATGGATCGAAGCATTCTTTCTGATATATTGACTTACTCGTCGTGATGAGAATGCGCGTCACTACAGCCATGTTCACCGCAACCATGTTCGCCGCAGGTGCTGCCATGATGATGTTCTTCATGATGGCTACAGGTTGCTTCAGAGTTATAAACAAGTTTATCTGAAAGCAGCGCTTCCACTGCTTGATCGGTATTGCCGGACACGCCACCATAGAGTTTGATACCCGCGTCTGCCAAAGCTTGCTTTGCACCGCCGCCGATTCCGCCACAGATGAGGGTATCCACATGGAGCTTATGGAGGATATCCGCCAATGCGCCATGACCGCTGCCGTTGGTATTTACCAGTGTGGCGGTGGTTACCTTTCCGTTTTCAATTTCATAGATTTTGAATTTTTCCGTGTGTCCAAAGTGTTGAAAGACCTGACCATTTTCATAGGTAACTGCAATTTTCATTCTGCTGATTCCTCGTTTCTATTATTTTCATCGTTGTCTCTTTCACGATTGCTGCATGCAATTGCGAATGATCTCTGTGGTGGAGTCTGCGTGTTATCAGGGACATACGCAGTCTGCGCTTCTTTATCGGTATTGCCCCAATGACATTTCTTTTTGCAATAGTGCCCACAGCCGGCGGGAATACCGTTGCAAAGAACATAATCGCCACCACCGATGGTTAGTTGCAGACCGTTCACAAGGCACTCGGCTAGCTTACCACGTGCGCTGTTGTATATGGACTGCGCGGTTGTTCGCGCCACATTCATCCGTTCGGAACATTCCTCTTGGCTCAACCCTTCTAAGTCAATCAGACGAATGGCCTCAAATTCGTCCACCGTCATGACCACAATGCTTTTTTCAAACAGATCC
>JAVVXB010000013.1:47213-70791 GCA_036651815.1 Clostridia bacterium | reverse complement strand
AGGAATTCTTCATTACACAGGTATGGGAAAATCAGGAGATCAGGATATTAACTGGACGCAAAATAGAACTCTTGCGGAATGCGGATACAATGGTGTTGATGTTCATTACCAATTAAGAAAAAAGCATTAATTAAAACAGAAAGACTAACCATAAAGCCATATGCTTTGGAGGATGTGGACGGGCTGGTAGATCTGCTTATAAATCCCAAAATCACGAAGACTTTTATGATTCCGAAGTTTGAATCTCTTGAGCAGATGGAAAGCATTGCAAAAAAACTGATTTCTTTCAGCCAAGAAGAAAATACAAAGCACCTTGAATATGGGATCTATTTAGATGGAAAACTCATTGGTTTTGTCAACGACTGCGGGGTGAAAGACGAAGAAATTGAAATTGGATATGTTATTCATCCTGATTATCAGGGGCATGGGTACGCAACAGAGGCTGTGCGAGCGATCATTTGCGAACTTCGTGAAATGGGATTTTACAAAGTGACCGCTGGCTTCTTTGCGGAAAATACGGTTAGCAGCCGTGTAATGGAAAAGTGCGGGATGCATCTGACCGATGTTATAGACGAAGAAGAATACCGTGGCGAGCATTATATATGCCGTTATTGTGAGATCAGTTTGTGACAAATTCCAATTTGATGGGGAGATTATGAGCATTGAACTGGGCGTTGCACAAATTTCCACCATTTCGAGGGCATCAAAATAATCCACATAACTAGCCAATCCACGAACTTTTCACGATTCGTGGATTGGCTTGTTTTAAAGATTTTTGCAATTAGCTCCTTTCAATTTTCACTTCATCATTTTGAACTAAAATTGCATCATGATTGCTGATGGGGATTAATTTTAGCATATGTGAGTGGGTGTCAATCATGTTTTGCACCACTTTCTTAAAAGGTGCGCTTCCATAATGCGGCACCGGATAAAACTCCACCAATCCCAAGGCGTCATATTCAATCAGGTTCGGAGCTTTTTTCACGCTATCCATTGCTTTTGCATATTCAATATTTGCTGATACAACCATTGCTCCGGCCGATTCGCCAATGTAAAGCTTGCCGTTATTCACTTCCGTGGCAATCATTTTATCTGCCCCTGTTCTTTTTAATTCTTGCAGCAAGAAGAAGGTGTTTCCACCTGTGACATAGATAAAATCGTTTCTGGTAAGTTTTTCCTGCATTTCATCTGCGGTGGCGGTAGATACTTCGAGAATGTCTACGATAAGCCCTAATTTTTCAAGTGTCTTTCTGCCTGAATTCACATAAAACACAACCTTCTCCACCACGCTTGCGGTAGGAATAAAGGTAACCGTTTTACCCTTCAAATCCGGTTCAAAGTTTGCAAATATATTTGCTGTGTCCTTAAAAGATGATGTCAAAAACATTTTTTTCATTATGGGGTTTTCTCCTTTTCATTTCAGTATAGTTATAGTATACTATAAAAAAGGTGTCATATTGTGATACCTTTTTATGATAATATAACTGCAAGGTGAGATTGTTTGAATAAATCAGAACGCCTAAATGACATGATGCTATATCTGAATGATAAAAATATGTTTAATCTAAAAGATATAATGGACAGATACGCACTGTCAAAAAGCACAGCACTCAGAGACATACAATCATTGGAAAAAATTGGAATGCCAATCTACTCGCAGCTTGGCAGGAATGGATGCTATGGCATTCTTCAAAACAGGCTGTTATCTCCCATTATATTTAACCTTGATGAGGTGTTTGCACTCTATTTCTCTATGCTTACATTAATGGATTATGAAGTTACACCATTTCATTTAAGTGTGGAAAAGCTAAAGCAGAAATTTGAAAACTGCCTTGCTCCTGAGAAAATTGAGATGCTCCGAAAGACAGAAAAAGTATTTCGTTTTGGCTCTGTTTCCCAAACTAATCATTGTGATTTTTTGAAGGAAATTTTGCAGTCTGCTATAGAGGAAAAAGTTTGCGAAGTGACCTATCTAAAAAAAGAAAATTCATGTTGCTATGCTATGCAGTTTTTTGATATTTCTGCAACTTTCGGCCAATGGTATGCTACAGGCTATAATTTTGAAACAGAGCGCACGCAAGTGTTACGATGTGATAAAGTGATTTCCTTGAAGGAGAACTGTAAATACAAACCAAAAGCGTTTGCGGAATTTATAAAATCTCCCGCTATGCTGTATAGAATCTCTACTGCAACGGATTTTGAAGTTTTGGTATCAAGCAAAGGCGCAGACTTATTTCATAAGGAGCATTATCCCTCTATGCGAATTGATTATGAAAATGGGCAATATTTCATTCGTGGTTTTTACAATCAAGGGGAGGAAAACTTTATCGCAAGCTATTTTCTTGGATATGGTGAAAACATCTTATCTGTGCAGCCCGCAAAACTATTAAAACTGATACTTGTAAAGCTTGGTAGCTTGCATCTGCATTTTCAATCGCTGTAGTTGTAACCACGCAAATTGAGCATAATGTGAAGTTGATATGTTTCCTAACACTGCTAAAATGTAGTGGATATGTTCCCATAAACGGACAAAGAGCAAGGCACACTATTTGATGTACTTCCCATCAACTCGCACCATGTGGAGTGCGTAGTAGGACTACAGCAAATGGAGGATGATATTATGGCGAGTTTAGTGGTGTCACCCCCTCAACCTGTCCAACCTGGATGTTCGTAAAACAGCAATCCTGAAACCACTTGTTACCTGCTTATCCGCTCGGCATTACGGTGTCAAGGGCGGCGGAGCCGCTTGTGAACCCCTTGACTCGGTAAGGCGGAGCAGATATCCTGCTTCAAGCGGTTAAAGGGATCATCGGCTGCAGGGCAGGCGGCCTGCCACCCAAACTGTCATGTGGCCGCATTTGGTTATAATAACGTACCCAACGCTCCGTCAGAACTCGTACCTCATACATGTTTGCAAACAGCTCTCCATTTGGAAATTCATCCCTCATCCGAGAATTGAAGCTTTCAATATATCTGTTTTCCCATGGGCTTCCGGGCTCAATGTAGGCTATTGTAATGCAATATCCCCCCGAGCCATTTTTGTATCGTATTTGCTGTAAACTCACTGCCATTGTCACTTTTAAGATAAACAGTGGCTCCGTGCAGCAGGATCAGGTCGGACAAAACCTCAATGACACCATGATTGCGCCGGCAATACGTTTGTTCCAGTATTTCGCATTGCCGACAGGCCTCCGGTATGGTATTGCCCTAGCACACAATCATTCAACCTTCCGTAAGGTTACGATGATCTGCTCTGTTGTGTACTGTTTCCTTGCCATTTTCCCAGCTTCTTTGTTAGTCGTTTTATCATCTCTTTACTAACATTCAAACTGGTCCAATTATAGGGGGGCAGATCAGGGGCGGGTCTATCCTTTCTGTACACTTGAAAAAACAGCTAATTTGAAATTATGAGTTTCAAATTAGTCGTTTAGCTTTGTTGATTGGCACAATTCTTTCGTTACAAATCATTTATCGTTTCTACCACAGATATATTCCGAATCCGCTTTGACGGCGCATAGACTGCGACAACGGTTGCAACAACCACAAACAGAAGTATCATCATGAGCGGGGCAATCGGCACACACCAAGTCGCGTAGCTGTAATGAGCGGTAATCAGCGTGTCGTATAACAGCTTGCTCATCAGCAGGCCAACTGCGCAGCCGACAAGGCAGCCTATGAAGGCATATGTACCCGCTTCGGCGGCTATCATTTTGGTAAGCTGATGTTCGTCCATGCCGACGGCACGCATTGCGCCGTATTGCTTGAGCCTTGCGGAAACACTCATGGAGATGCTGTTCATAATATTGAGCACAGTCACCAACGTGATGATTACTAAAAAGCCATATACACACAGCGAAAAAGCAGTGTAGGTACCGGTGGTGCGTTGGTCACGCCTATCGTTCAATACATTGTTTTCACCTATCATATTGCGCATTGACGCCACGTCCTTGTCCGTGGCATCTTTTGTTGTTTGTATCAAAACAAGAGAATAATCCGTGATTCCGGTCAGCCGTGCAAAGGTTTCTCCAGACGTAATGAGCGTTATTTCCCCATTTGTTCTGCCGTCACTGCTGAAGGGGTTAAATTTTAATAGCCCTGCAATTTCAAGTGTTTCAGCACCTATCTCCATCTTATCGCCCATCTTTATGGGGCTGTTTTTGTCACCGATAGTAAGCACAGCGTTGCTGTCTCCATACACTTTTGAAATATCACTGCCATTTTTAAGCTGACTATCTTTTACAAGACAATCCAAATCAAATTCGTCGTAGGAAATCATATCAATCGTATTTGACTGCTGATTTACTTCTGCCGGAATACCGAGGCAACTCCTGCGGCCAAAAACACGCTTTACCCCATTCATACTGCCTATTTCATTAAGCAGCCCACTGTCTATAGAATTGGAGCTATCGTTACTTGAAATGCTGATGTCAGCGGTATTTGACGATTGCGGCATCAGATAGCCAATCAATTCTATAAAAACTGAAAAGCTTAAAAACAAAATAATGCTCAATGCGAATGAGCTTGTCATCAATAACAAATTTTTCTTTTCCGATATGGCATGATGCATGCCAAGTGCCGTTTCAATTTTCAAGAGGCGGGTATTCACTCTGCCATTTTCATTTTTGGTATTTCCCGAATTGCCCAACACTGCGGCGATAGGCGATACCTTTGCGGCTCGTTTTGCAGGAGAACTAGCGGCAATGAGTACCGTAAATACGCCGGCAAGGATACCGCTGGCAATCCCAATGATGCTCATTTGAAAAAGGGGGATTTCAGCGAACTCCCCACCCACAAAGAACTGTAATGCTGCGCACAATCCCCATGTGATGACAATTCCAAGCAGGACACCAATGGGGACAGCCGTTTTGCACCAGTGAAGCGCCTCCAGCCTTACAAAACGGATGATTTGTTGCTTGCTCATTCCTATGCAGCGCATCATGCCGAAAAATTTGGTTCTTTGGGCAACATTGCTGTTGATGCTGCTTGAAATCATCAGCACCCCGGCAATCAGTATCAGCATAAATAATACCGCAGCTGTAAAATATAGTGTCTGTACGGTTGCATTGCTGTTCATGCCTTGCAGTGCCAAGCTGCCATGCTTGCCAAGTAATCTGGCTTTCTCCATTCTAACGCCCATATCTGCCATACTGAAAATAGCCGTTACCAAAAAAACAGCAAAAATGATACACAGGAGCGTCATGCGGTTTTGTCGTTTATGGACTTTTGCCGAAATGGGAATCAGGCTCAGATAGCTTTTCATTCATTGCACCTCCCCAAATCGGTCATCACGCCATCCGATACTTGCAGTACACGGTCGGCTGTGGAAGCGATGCTGCGGTTATGCGTGATCATGAGAATGGTTTGCGCGTAGCTTTTAGACGCTTTTTTAAGCAGAACAATCACTTCGTTGCTGTTTTGTGTGTCGAGGTTTCCGGTAGGTTCATCGGCTAAGATAAGCGTGGGGCGGGTAATCAAGGCTCTGCCAATCGCGACACGCTGTTGTTGACCGCCGGACAATTGGCGTGGCAGATGATGCCGCCGTTCTTTCAAATTGAGAACCGTTAAAATTTCCTCCAGATATTCCGCATCGGGCTTTTGATAATCCAACAGCAGCGGAAAGATAATGTTTTGTTCGACATTTAATTCCGGAATGAGGTTGAAAGCTTGAAAGATAAAACCGATATTTCGACGACGAAAAATGGTGCGTTTTTCGTCTTTCATGGTAAAAATGTTTTTCCCGTCGACGAGTATCTCGCCGGATGTAGGCGTATCAAGAGCACCAATCATATTGAGCAGAGTGCTTTTTCCGGAACCGGACTCGCCAACAACCGCAATAAATTCACCTTTTGAAACAGAAAAGGTAACATCGCTTAGTGCGTGTACGGCCGCTTCACCCACGCCATAGGTTTTGCAAATAGCATTGATTTCTAATAAATTCAAGTGGTACCACCTCCTTGTAATCCATAGAATAGCATTCGTTTCTTACTCTCAAGTGAATTGTAGCTTACAATTTTGTAGGACTTAGCATGCTAATGGTAAAGGTGCTGCCTTGTCCTAAGATACTATCTACTGTAATGGTTCCCCCGTGTGCCTCAATCATTGCTTTGGCAAGGGGTAGGCCCAGTCCAATTCCTTGGGTATCTTGCGAAAACCGACTGCGATAAAACCGCTTGAAAATATGGTGAATATCCTCCGGGTGAATTCCGTTTCCATCATCTTTTATTGTAATTTCGGTGAATGTCGCAAACTGTTTCCATTCAATGAAAATTTGTCCGTTTGATTTCGTATGGTCAAGCGCATTTTTCACCACATTGCTAATGGCTTCAATCATCCAAGCATGGTCACAAAAAAGTGTCATATCATCAGCACCGGATAGGACGATTTCTTTTTTCTCTTGCTTCGCCCGATATGCAAAAGAAAGTTCGATCTCGCATATCATGTCTGCAAGATTTTCACAGGTTTTTTTAATTACAATCGACCCTACGTCCAGTTTTATAATTTTGAGCAAATTTTGCACCAGCGTTTCAATGCGATCAAGCTCTTTTTCTGATAACAATACAAATTCTTTGATTTCCGGTAGTGCATCCGCCTCGCCTTGCAGTAAGCCATTATAGATGTTTAAAGCGGCAAGCGGTGTTTTTAGCTGATGTGAAATGTCCGCAATGGTGCTTTTTAAAAACTCCTTTGCTTGCAATTCTTTTTCGACGTGTGCGTTTAATACCGTTGCCAATGTGTTTACTACATGGAACAGCTTATACAATTCGCCCTCATCATCACACTCAATACGCGCGCCGGTATCTCCTGCTAAGTAAAGATTCATTTGCCGTGCTGCCGTCCCTATCATTCTATTTTGCTTGCAAAAATAGTGAAAACACAAAACCAATATGCCTACTGCCGCCAGTAGTGATAGAATCAGCAATATAAAAGCAATCCTTCGATATGCAGTCCAGATAATGAGCTGTGATAACAGTACAAAAATACTTATCACAACACAAAGTGCAATGAAGAATTGTTTGATTGCTTTATCGGTGAATAGTTTCATCTCGCACCTCACCCAATGACATTCCATTTGTAGCCCATACGTCTGACCGTTAAAAGCATTTGTGGCTCACTTGGGTTATTTTCAATTTTCATACGCAGTCTGCGAATATATACCGATAGCGTATTGCTGTCTACATAATTGCCGTCGCAATCCCATAGCTTGTCTAAAATTTGTTCTTGTGAAAGTATCGCATTGGGCGTTTGCATGAACAAACAGAGCAGTTTATATTCTGCCGCTGTCAAGTCCAAAGGTTCTTTGTTTTTAAAGACTTGTCTCTTTAACAGCAGCACTTCAATGCCATTTGAGTCAAGCACCGTATCCGCTGTGTTGAAATCTTTTGCACGGCGAAGCAAAGCGTTCATTCTTGACATCAACACGCCCAACTTAAAGGGCTTTGTAATGTAATCATCGCCGCCTATGTCGAGCCCCATGATAACGTTGATTTCCTCATCGGAGGCAGTTAAAAAAATAATTGGCACTTTAGAAACTTGGCGTACCCTTTTGCATATTTCAAAACCGGAACCATCTGGCAGAGAAACATCTAAAATGAGTAAGTCATATTTTTTGTCTGTCCATATTTCAGTTGCTTCGCTGATTGTTCTTGCAATGTCTAATGCAAAACCTTCCTTTTTAAGTGCAAAGGATAGTCCGCTAATCAAGCTTAAATCATCCTCCAGAAGTAAAATTTCATTCATGCTTGCTCTCCTTTCTGCGCCCATAGACAGGCTTTTCCGCACCTTATGGAATCAGCCATGTGCTTTGCTTTTTTCTCTGCGCCCAAAATCCATCCGTCAGAGCAATGGACCCCACCATTCTTTGAGTGATCATCCACTTTTTTTGCGGTCTATTTTGTTGTGATATACTCCATATTTGTACACCTTCATCAAGTTTATTATATTTCTAATGTCGGAAGTATGCAAAAGAAAAAGTGTAAATGAAATATAGAACATAATAAGCAACCCCTTAGTACGTCTAAATTGATGCGACTAAAGCTAATCTTGATTACTACGAACGTGTGGGCAGCCTTGCCAGCATTGGTTTGATTGCCCACTATTTTTTTCGTCACAGTCAAAGTATCGTCAAAATATAGGTTGTGGCGGTTAGATAATGTTGACACGAATCAAGTGATATAATAAAAGTATTAAGGCGAAAGGTTCTTCAAGATGGAAAATCAGCAAAACAGCCACGATATAAGCAATGCAATGTGGAACATTCTTGCGCCGCTCTTACCAGACCAACGTGGTCAATTGGGCGAATTGCCGAAGATAATCGACGTTTTCTAAATGGGGTGTTCTGGGTTTTGCGAACAGGTGCGACGTGGCGAGATCTGCCGCCGCAGTACGAAAACCGGAACTCCGTCTACCAGCGGTTTCGCCGTTGGCGCAACGCCGGCGTGGAATCGCTACACGGTATGCAAAACATACAGCATCCTTTGTTGCTGCAGTTCAAATTCGATGTATTGTTATATGGTGTGCCATTTTAATGTAACTCGTGTCAACAGTATCTAGACGAATTCCCACTTAAGCTGACAATTTATTGATTGAATTGACTGCATAGTATCCAATGTTGGTTGAATCTGTTATAATTATAAAATATCGCAATGCAAATGAACCGTGCAAAAGGGGGTATAAGAATTTTGGATTCCGAACCAGGACAAAGTAGAATACTAATTACAAACGACCATTAGCCAAGTGTTCGGATGTTCTTTGTACGTCCGCAGCATGCGGCCGTCGAAAGGAGCAAAGAATGATCAAAATTTTCAAAACCTTCACCGATGGGATGCGTACAATCGATGTGCCCGAAAAGGACTGCTGGATTTCACTCATCAAACCGACCGAAGCAGAGCTTTTAGAGATTGCGAATCGTTATGAAATTGAACCAGACGATTTGCGTGCAGCCTTGGACGAGGAGGAACGATCCCGCATTGAATCCGAGGATAACTATACCATGGTTCTTGTGGATATTCCGTCTATTGAAAGGCGGAACGACAAAGATTGGTATGTGACTGAGCCTCTTGGCATCATCTTGACCAAAGAAGCAATTATTACGATTTGCCTCGAAGAAACGCCAGTGCTCAGCGCTATGAAAAATAAACGTTCCCATGAATTCCATACGCATATGAAGACCCGCTTTGTGCTGCAAATCCTGTATCGAAACGCATCTCTTTACTTGCAATATCTTCGTTCCATCGATAAAAAAAGTGAGGAAGTGGAACGGAAGCTGCACGATTCTACGCAGAACCGGGAATTGATTGAGCTGTTGGAATTGGAAAAGAGCCTTGTGTATTTCACAACCTCTTTGCGGTCCAACGAGGTTGTCCTCGAAAAACTACTTAAGGTCGAAAGCGTTAAAAAATATCCGGAAGATACCGATCTGCTTGAGGATGTAATTGTAGAAAACCGGCAGGCCATTGAAATGGCTAATATCTATAGTGGGATTCTAAGCGGCATGATGGATGCGTTTGCGTCGGTAATTTCCAATAATTTAAATATTGTGATGAAATTTCTTGCCATTGTCACCATCGTGCTGTCCGTTCCAACGATGATTTTCAGCGCTTACGGAATGAACGTTTCAATGGATGGAATGCCGTTTTCCAATGTTTGGTACGGTTTCCCCTTGATTATATTGATTTCGATTGCATTAAGTGTGATTGTAGCCTTGTTTTTTATAAAGAAAAAAATGTATTAGAGAACCCGTGGCACATGGTTACGCCATGCAGCCGTCGGTTATTGGATTGTTGTATGGAAATCATATTGAAGCGCGATTGCTTTTGTGCTATAGATCACTTTTGAAATATCGGCAAGTTTCAAAATATTCAGAAGCGTGATGATGCAGAAGGATGTACTGTAAAACCATGAGTATTTGCTATATTGTAGGCGCGTTTGAGACAGATCGTTTGATTACACCTCAACTCAGTGATTGTGTCATTGCTGCAGATGCAGGGTATGCCACACTTCAGCGCATGAACATAAAGCCTGACTGGATCGTCGGCGATTTTGATTCACTAGGAACCGTGCCGATTGGCGACAACGTGATACGCCATTCATCTATGAAAAATGACACGGATATGATGCTAGCCATCAAAATCGGTCTTAAGGAAGGTTATCGTTCTTTTCGATTGTATGGCGGCCTGGGGGGTAGGCTGGATCATTCCGTTGCGAACCTACAAGCTCTCAGTTATCTTGCGGAGCATGAAGCAACAGGGATACTGCTCGGGGAAACAGAGTCTGCAACCGTTGTGAAAAATGGAAGTGTGTGTTTTGATGCAGATTCTCATGGTATCATCTCGATATTTGCACTCAACGGCATTGCCCGCGGCGTAACGCTGAATGGGTTGCTCTATCCACTTTGGCATGTCGAGCTAGCTGGTACATTTCCCATCGGCATTAGCAATGAGTTTACCGGAAAACGAGCAGAGATTCGCGTTGCCGATGGATTTTTAACCGTTCTATGGATGGGAAACTTTTTACCGGAAAAAAATATTCTTGAGGATTCGATCTAAACGTTTTGATCACACGAAAGTTAACATCAAACGTCATCGTCCTCCCATGGAGCAAATCGAACTGGCGGCTCACCTTTTTCGCGAAGGATCGCCGGAATATCCGTTTGCTCATCAAGAATCCTGAGCATGCGACATCGGAACGCACAATTATCGTCGAAGTCGAAAGCACATGCAAATTATGATCGACAAGCAACCTTGCCTTTTCGAAAGTGTAATCACAGGTATGACAGACTTCATTGTCCTCGTCAACAAAGTCAACATAATAACAATTGCTTTCGGTCCGCGTCCATGTTGTTCATGAAAAATGCAGGAGCATGGTCGTTGATAAAAACAAATGCTTTCAGAACTACGTCAATGAGTTCTTCCAACGTTGTCAAATCCGAAATTCTCAGATGTCAACAGCATTCTAGCCCCGCAGAGATAGCAACAGCCAAACTTTTCGCTTTCATCGCTATTAAATCTCTCCTGCTTTATTACATTTTACTATTCTTCTTTTACAGGTGTCTCGGTTTTATTGAAGCAGCTCAGGCTACACTGCATCTGAATTACCCCAGCATTACCACGTCCATTCTGTTCGTTCAATATCCTCTTCAACCAATTGCATTCCAGTTTGTACCTCGATAAAGTGTAGATCGGTGATGGCGCGCATCCCATGATTCTGACCGGCGGTGATGTAGACAATGTCACCGCGCTTGACATTACGTGTATGACCATCCAGCACAAGCTCACCGGAGCCGTGGACGATCGTCCAAATCTCGTCTCGCTGATGATGTAGCTGATAGCTGATGGATTTGCCGGACTTCATATACATATGCTTTGTGAGGGAGCGAATACTATCGTCGTATCGAGTATAGTCAATCACGCGGTATTCACCCCAGCGGCGCTCTTCATACATAGGCCGGTCACTAAAATCCTCCGCATAAGGCTTGAGAAACGAACTGGTTTCTTTATCGGATATCAGAATTCCGTCTGGGCTGGCAGCGACAATCATGTTTTTTGCGCCCAGCACAATAACGGGCAGTCCGGTTTCGTTGATTACGGTTGTTTGCTCAGTGCCTTCACCCATGACAACCGTTCCAATGCTATTGCAGCCCATTTCTTCTGTCAGCGTGTTCCATGTTCCAAGATCCTTCCATTTGCCGGAGAAGGGAATCATTGCAACTGAGTCTGCTTTTTCTACAATCTCATAATCAAAGCTGATCTTTTTAAGATGATCATAGAACCCATACAATTCTTCAAAGGACTGGAATGTGCAGGTCTTTCGAAGCAGCTTCATCATATAACCAATTTTGAACGCAAATACACCACCGTTCCAAAACGCGCCGTCTTGGATCAGTTTGGCCGCGTCCGCAGTCGTTGGCTTTTCGCGGAATGCTTTAACAGAATAGATGACCGTACCATTCGTTTTTGATGCCACCGAATCAGTCAGAATATAGCCGTATTTTTCGGATGGATAGGTTGGCTGGATACCCATCAGCACCATGTCGGCAACGTTAGTGTCCACAGCAAGTTTCATCTGTACCAAGATGTCAAAATAGGAAAGCTCCGTGCAAGGGTCTACCGGCATGACCAGCACCGGTTCATCTTCCGATAGATGCTTTTGCATTGCTAGATAAGCAACCGATAGCGCAATCGCCGGATAGGTGTTGCGACGAGAAGGCTCCGTAAGCACATCCACGCAATCTCCAAGCTGGCCACGTATGGAATCAATTTGAGATGCACCCGTAGCAATTAGAACATTTGCGTTTGGAATAACCTGCTTAATCTGTCGATAGACGCGTTGGAGCATGGATTCATATTGACCGTTATCATTAACCAATAGCTTCAGAAATTGTTTAGAACGTGCATCATTGGATAGCGGCCACAAGCGTTTTCCGGAGCCGCCGGAGAGCAGGATAATTTGCATGAATGATTTTTTCCCCCTAATGATTCAAATGCGCAAACAGCGCAGTTTTCAGCGAGTCAAGTCGCTGTACTGCATCGACTTCATTCTGTCCACGAATCGAAAAGTAAAATTTAATTTTCGGCTCAGTGCCTGACGGACGCGCAGCAAACCAAGAGCCATCTGGCAGTAGCCATTTTAACACATTTTCCGCAGGAAAAGAATCCGACGCACACAAATAGTCGATTACTTGTATACATCCCGGATAAACCTCCATGCCAAGTGTGCGGAGCGTAAGCATGGCGGACTGGATTTCTTCCGCGCCTAAAGAGCCCGGGCACGTAAAAGTTTGCAGAGCATCCAGAAAATAGCCATACTGGGCATACAACTCATTCAGTACGTCAATAAGTGTTTTTCTCTGTGCTTTCCAGTATGCTGTCGCTTCACAGATCAACATGGCTGCAACAACGGCATCCTTATCACGAGCATGAGTGCCAACCAAAAATCCAAAGCTCTCCTCATAGGCCATCAGAAAGCGGTTGTTGGAGCAAGCAAGGCATTTGACAACCTGCTCACCAATATATTTGAAACCCACAGGAGTTTCGATAACTTGAATCCCATGATGCGTCGCAATCTCCGTGCCTAATGCCCCAGTGACAATGGTTTTTATGAGCATTGCACCGGGAAGCTGTCCAGAAGGTTCAAATTCCAGAAGAAAATGCAGCAACAATGCACCGATCTGATTGCCGGTTAGGAGTTGAAACGCACCATTATGCAGCACGCCTATGCCAAGTCGGTCGCTGTCTGCATCAGTACCTAATACAATATCTGCGCCAGAAGAGATGCCCATTTGAATGGCCAGCTCCAGCGCATGCGGATCTTCTGGATTCGGAGTAGGAACCGTCGGAAAATATCCGTTTGGTTCGCGTTGTTCCGGCACAACCGTGACATGAGTAATCCCATCCATTTGTAGTATCTTAGTGATAAGAGACAAGCCGGCACCATGCAGCGGCGTATACACAACGTTGAGCGCGGCATTGTGTAACCGATTTCTTGATTGTGTCAGCACCGATTGCAGAAAGTCAGAGAAGATTGATGTACATACGGGTACAATCAGCATAGATACAGGTGAAGCTGCAGGTGGGCAGGCGTCGACGGTTTGAATCCACTTGATCGCTTCAGTGACCTTGGTAGGCACAAGCTGCACGCCGTCAGCATCATATATTTTGATACCGTTGTACTCTTTTGGGTTATGACTGGCAGTAATCATAATACCAGCGCTTGCACCGAGATGCCAAGTTGCAAAGGAGAGCAACGGAGTTGGTACCGGTTCGCCAAACAGGTGTACAGCGATATTGTGTGCTGAAAGTACAGCGGCAATTTCAGATGCATATTCGTGTGAATGCAGCCTAGTGTCAAAAGCGACAACGACTGAAGCGCCAATCGGGTAAAGGTCTAACACATATGAAGCAATACCATAGGCAACCTTTCTGATGGTGTAGGTATTGATTCGATTGGTGCCAGCACCCATGATGCCGCGCAAACCACCCGTACCAAAACAAAGGTCGCAGCAGAAGCGATCTTCAATATCGTTTGAATCCATTAAGTTATGCAATTCTTCACGCGTAGCAACATCATAATAGGGATTGTTGCACCAGTCGAAGTATGCTTGCTGCGTTTTATCATATATTTTATTCATTGTTTTAATATTAACATATTACCAAAATGAAGGCAACTGGATTTGGATTGCCATCCATGCTTGGTTGATGTTTTGATCAAAACAAGTTCATACGAGTCCAAGGGACTTTCTGGTTGAATCCTGCCCTATCACATTGTATAATAGAATCAATAAAAGGGAGCGGAAGTCATGCCTTAGTAGACCTATTCAGATATTACGTACAGCGCACGACCAAATAGTCTAACTAGGAATAGCTTGTAAATGTCATGGTTGAGATTGTTTTCCGGTAAAGATGGATTGTATTGATTCGTCCCTATTTTCCAAATAGGAAACAGAGACGTCTGCCAATGGGGATTGAAAAGATGCAGCAGATATATCTGCTGCAAAAGTTGCTCACTTGTCCGTTGAAAACATGTAAGATGTAATTTGCAATAGCGATAATTCATGGGCTTCAACCTCTGCAAGAAGCTGATTTCGGACGTTGCATTCTTACTGAATTTTGGGCATTTGCTTGAGAAAACTCTGCCAGAAAAAAAGTCATGGTTCAGGCTGAAAGCAAGACGTTGGCAATCAATAATCGTATCATGCATGACTGTTCCTTTCAAGTGTGACTTTTAATGACTGCTCATCACTCCGGATGCATTGTGATGATTGAGTGAAATGATACAATTATTATGGTATAATTTATAGTTACATGATAAACGTTGCGTGCATGGTAGCCTTTGTTCACAATGACACTCCGCTAACCATACGATTGTCGTAACGTTAATTTTAATGGTCATATATTGTAAAATTTTGTCGGGGTATTGTGATCAAGTAGCTGAGCTCCTACAAACATTCTATATATTTCGGGTGATAATCACTTTTCCATAAGCGATCTATGATCGGGCTATCTGGCTTTTATGTGATTTGTTCATGGCGACTATTCAGTTTTTTAGAGGTAATATATTTGAAAAGAAATGCGATTTCCCCAATGAATACCAAAATGCAGCTCAATCCTAAAACAATGCAATTATCCGAACTAAATTATTGGATTTTTGCAGGTCTTGCAATCGTGATCATAGGTTTTTTCTGTTTCTTCAAGTTAGGTCAGCTGCCTGCGCAAGATTGGGACGAAGCGCGACATGGAATATCTGCCTATGAAATGATGAAAAGCGGGAATTGGGTTGTAAATACTTTTCAATATCAAGCCGACTACTATAATTTGAAGCCACCGTTGAGCTTTTGGGCAATTATAGGCGGTTACCAATTATTCGGATTTAATCTGTTTGGAATGAGGTTTTATAGTGCGGCATCTTTTTTTCTAACAGCTGTTGCGATCGGTTGGTTTTGTAAAAAAAGATACGGAAATCTCGAATCTATTATCGCACTTTTCCTAATTGCCTGCAACTCGCCATTTTATACGTCTCATTTTGCACGGCATGGCGATGCGGACGCTTTGTTTTGCTTGTTTACGGTAATTTCTATTCTTGCAATGATTTGTATGGATGAACAGCCATGGATGCCTATGATTTGCTCCGGGGCATTTTCGCTTGCATTCCTAACAAAAAGCTGGCATGCGCTTTTTGTTGTTGCTGTGGTTGGCATTTATATGCTTTGGAGCAAGATGATCTTTCGCCTTTCCTTAAAACAGTGGATCGGTTTTATTCTGGCTGGTGCTTTACCCATTCTGTCATGGGTGGTACTCCGCTGGCAGTATGACGGTAGTCGCTTCTTTACTGAAATGATTCGCGTTGATTTGCTTAACCGCAGTGTACAGGTGCTTGAAGGGCATGATGGTTCGTTTTTATACTATATTGAGCGCCTCATTCGGCAACCGTCCGTTACTGGTTTTCTACCAATAGTTGCGATCCTAACACATTTATTTTTCCGTGTGGAAGAATCCAAGCAAAACAGAAGACTACCAGACATACCTCGTTTCCGTGTGGATTTTTCTGCATATTTTATTTGGATAATTATCCCACTCTTATTATTTTCCATTGTGAAAACAAAATTGCCATGGTATGTTATTCCAATTGAGTTTCCCATCATACTTGTAACGGCATTGCTGCTTGCGCAGATGATACGCTGTTGCTCCCGTAAGATGCTCCTGTGGAAATGTTTGATTATTGGTGCCTGCATGCTGCTTATGGAGAGTGGAATTGCGCTTACTTGGGGTGAAATTCATACGCCTCAGCAAGATCCATTGCAAACGATATTGAGTCATGAGCAATCTAATCTCTGCGCAACCCGAGAAAAAACCGTTTATTTTGATGTTGGCCCGGGTGGTGTTCAAAAATATCTACTGTTAGGAGAGCTCTACTACGACTGGAATTGTATAATTGGAGGGGCAAAACAATTTTTAAATACGCCCTCTGGAGAACTTTTGGTGACATGTGAAGACTTGTATCTGCAGAATCAATTTGAATTGGATGAAAGTTGTTCCCTATTGTTGCGACAAGATGGCTGCGTAATTCTTGAAAAACAATAGCGATAAATGGGTTTCGAACCTTAGTTTGCGCACCGCAGGTGGCATATTGAAAATTTAAATTATATGTGTATCCTAACTAAATAGGCTAAAGATTTTAGATGGAACGGGGTCGATTCGATTGTCCGCTGTATAATAGGTGCAAGGGAAAACAACGAGATGATTTCCGGCAAGGTGGTACAGCCTGAGTCAATCGTTTAACCGACCAATTATCAGGGGCAAAGCGAGTAACCCATTGAATTTAGCACAAAGCTGGACATCAGCGTGGTAGATGGCTGGACACGAATGGAGCGCTTCTCATTCGATACATCCAACGAAGCTGGAAACCTGTAGGATATAGCAAAGCGCTGCCGCGAACGGGCGGGACACTACCCCAGCCGGATACTGGCGAACAAAATCTATCTCAAAAGTGAGAATCTTCAATATTGCAAGCTGCACAGTATATGGCGGTCTAATCCAGCGCTAGGCTGGCAAACGCATGATGTAGCATCAAACAAAGCACAGGAGTATATGACGAACGGGAGTGCATTGAGCTTGAATAGCGGTTCAGTCTTGCAAAGCGCAAATGCGGCATGGGCTTGATTGAACCCGAGCTAAGGAAAGCATTGCTCACACGATTGCGCTGTCGATTCTGGTATTGAATTTGCGCAAGCTGCAACTCTTATTCTAACGCTTTTTTCTTCGTCTACTACAACAACAAATGTAGCCGCTTAAATGTGTGATTGTTTCGGGAGGCACTTATAAAAGCTGCAGTCTTATCTTGTGTCCGGTTTGATTGGCCCAATTCCCGCCTGCACATATAGATCATAAGGGTTTACGTAGGCATGTTCCGGTGTGATGATCGTCAAATGCAGGTGATTTGCCGCGCTGTTTCCCGTATTGCCAACAAGCCCGATCGCATCTCCTTGTTTGACAATATCACCTGGCTTAACGAATTTCGATTGTTCAAACATGTGGTAATAATGATATTCATACCCATATGGATCACTCACAACAACATAATTTCCAGGAATCGCCATGTATCCAATGTACTGAACAACCCCATCGGTTGCCGATAAGATCTGTGTACGCCTATTTGCTAGTATATCCATGCCGGTATGATATCGGGTATGTCGATCACGTGGATCAAACCAACCATTTTTTATGATACATCCGGGTAAAGGATGTGCAATCGTCTTAAGATACCATTCTGGAAATACATATCTCTCCACCACAATGGGATTTGCTTGCTCATCATACACAGTATTTAGATATGCAAGCGTAAATTTCGCATTCATCAATTGTTCCTGCGTCCCATGTGCGGCAATTTCATCCATCGTTCCAAAGGATAACGTTAATCCAACGGCACCTTGCGTATAATTTTTCCAGTTGATTTGCATCGATTGGGCAATCATGTCATCCACATCGTCCCCAAACGCGTGATACAATGCCGCCATGCTTTTCCAAGTCAATATATCCTCCGATATATTGCTCGCATGTAATGGGATGGACATCTCCCGTAAATCACGACTCAAAATCGGCATGCAGGCATCCGCTGCTTGGGTCACTACATTTGAATACGCAGCCGCCATTTCATCAAATAGATCCGCATTCTCCGCCAGCGTTGCATAGATGGATAGATTTTTATCCTTGAGCCGTTCCCGATACGGTGTCAAATCCAGTTTTAAAACGCGATTAAACATGCGCTTGACTGATTCCAATGTCTCAACAAGCGTTGGTGGCTGATAAAAGCCACCCGGCAACGGTAACGTAGAAATCATGCCAAGTTGGAAACGCAACAAAAGTGCCGCATCCCCGGCCGTCACAGATCCGCTATAATCGACATCTGAAGCCAATACTCCGCCTGCTTCATCCGTAATAGGTTCTCCGACGGCTTCGGAAAGCAAAGCGAATATGGCATCATTCTGTGGTTGCGCCGAAGATGCCGCTAAGGCCGATTCTGAAAAAGAAACAATCGATGCAACCGCAAGCAGCAACATCGAAAGTTTCTTTATTTGTATTTGAAATCCTCTCCGGTTCATTGTATCAAAAACTTCCGGACGGCAAGTTTCCAAAGTCGATATCTCCAGTCGTACCACCACCAGTTGTTCCGCCGGTTGTTCCGCCGGTTGTTCCGCCGGTTGTTCCGCCAGTTGTTCCACCGGTTGTTCCGCCAGTTGTTCCGCCAGTTGTTCCGTCAGTCGTTCCACCGGTATTTCCGCCGGTCGTGCCGCCATCTGTTGTGCCACCGGCCGGAGGTGGTGCATCGGGTGTATCATCAGCCGTATCGGGCGGTGGCGGCTGTTTCTCATTTTTAAACGGTAAATAGCTGCTTCCGAACGGAGCTAACAGTGAATCAATCGTCCAGTTATCCGTCCATGGCGCACTGTCAGCTTTCAGCGTGTAGGTAGCTGGAATTGGCGGCAGTATCAGTTGAGACTTAATCTGCTGCATCTTCATATCTTTGGAGTCTCCATCGCGAATCTCGCAGATAGTGCCATAGGCAATATTATACCAAATCCATCTTGCGTCCGGCACAGTCAGCCGAATGCAGCCATGGGATGCTTTGGTGCCAAGATCACGATAGGACTGTTCATCAAAGGTTGAAAGCTTGTCCTGGCGATTGTACAATACCGAATGAAAATACGTTCTTCCACGAATTAACGTCCAATACTGAGCGGCAACGCCGCTTAGAAACGAGCCAAAGCGCACACGCGGTACCAGCATCGGAAATTCGCCCCGCCTTGTTTCGCTGCCATCCTTAATACGAGGGTTTCCGGTCGTGCAAAGCATATATCGAACAGGAACGGTATATTCGCCATTCTCATCTTTGGCCATGATCATGACAACTTGCCACTCCACATCCACAATGACCCGATACGTATCCGCCGGCGGATACCCCTTTGGCCAATTCACATTTTTTGATTTGATTTCGCCATAATCGCCACTGCCGCCAACAAGCTCTTCAAAGGACATATTCACCGTGGGCGCATAATACGAAAATGGGCGTTCAGTTGGCGCAGGTGTTGGTGTCGGCGTTGGCCGGGGCGCTGCTTGCGCGACAGAAACTTCCTTTTCTACCACATCAATTTTGACGATCATCGGCTCCGGCGTAACAGTCGGCTCCGGCGTTGTGGCACTGTCCGCATCGGCACAGCCGCACAGCAATGCCAGACATACCATAAGAACTATATACAGGATGCCAATTTTATTTCTTTTCGTGCTCAGTTGCATGTAGTACGTTGTATCCTTTCCGCGTTACGAAACATACATTTTGATGTATTGTACCATATTCGCGCATCAATAGTGCAACATCTTGCCGAATATTTACAAAACAATTGCTTTATGGTCACCTTCGCTCGTCCTTCCTACATTTTCCATATCTGTCAAAACTTCCAACGAACGTTTGCCATAGTCTAAAACATAGGCGGTATAGGCCGTCAGTGCGTTCGTAATCTCGCGCCGAATCGGTTCTGTCAAACGTACACGGTCCATTTCGTTGTCCGCAAGCAGCAGCATCCGCCGAAGTCCTTCAAGTGCAGTCTTGCTGATTTCATCCGCATATGTTGCGCAGCCCATGCACACAGCGCCACCCAATGCGGCTGAAAAACGGATGGTCGCATCTCCACGAAGATCCCGTCCGCAATGTGCACAGGTCGTAACGGCCGGTCGATACCCAATGGCATTCAGATATCGAATCAAAAAGCAGCAAAACAAATCTTGTGAATCCGCCGATCCATAAGCAAGGTAGGACAGTGCATGATAGAGCAATGTAAACAGTGATTCGTTCGGTTGATTTTCTTGGACTGCGTGATGTACCAATTGCAGCGCAGCAGAAGCCGTTGCAAAACGTCCGTAATCTTCGCGAATCGGGAAAAATGTCTCTTTAATTTCACATTGATTGACAGTATACTTTTCCTTTGCGCTGTATAGCTCGAACTGGCCGAACACGAACGGCTGGCACACCGGTAGCAGCGCGCTCGTCGCTTTCCGACAACCACGCGCCTTGGCATCTATCCTTCCGTGATCAATCGTAAAAATGCTGATGATGCGGTCATTTTCCCGATAATTGGTGTACCTAGTCACAATACCGTCCGATAGAATCACCGGCATGTTATCTCCCCACTCAACGGTTGTCCGTTTCCCGCTCGAATCGTCGCACTGCGCAATAGATCAAATAAGCGCCAATCGATCCCGTATCCGCAAAATCCTTCCAAGCTTGTTTCATACCCTTCATTCCGCTCATGTCTGAAAATACCTCCTTGCGCGCTTTTGATTAGTTTCCCGCAAAGATGGATCTTCATAAGACACAGTATTTGGTAGTTTTGCATGCATAACCATGCACCGTCATTCACAATTGCAAGAAATGACGCGATTATTCGTATCCCAATTCGTGCAGCACTGAAGGGTGATTACGCCAGTCATCCTTAACCTTGATCCAAAGCTGAAGATTAACATTGCAGCCAAGAAGCCACTCGATATCCTTACGGGCTTCCGATCCGATTTTTCGGAGCATTGAACCGGATTTTCCGATGATAATACCTTTGTGGGAATCCCGTTCGCAATAGATCGTGGCGTAGATATCCATAAGGTCGCGGCCTTCGCGCCGCTCCATTTTGTCAATACCAACCCCAATGCCATGGGGCACTTCCTCACGCAGCAGCATCAATGCTTTTTCACGAATGAGCTCTCCGCAAATGATGCGCTCCGGCTGATCGGTAACCATATCCTCTGGAAAATACTGCGGTCCTTCAATAAGATAGGTGCAGAGCGTTTCTTCCAAAGCAGCCAATCCTTCCCCTGTGGATGCGGACGCAGTCAAAATATGCGCAAACTGACCACCCTGTTCGAGCGATGCTCTGGCAATTTCAATCCGTTCCTCCGAAGCCGCATCCATTTTATTGATCAATGCGATGACTGGTGCTTTTGCGTGGGATAGTTTTTCCATCAGCTTTCCATCACGCGATCGTACACCTGCAATCGCATCAACCATAAACAAAATTGCTTCCACTTCGTTCATCGCGTCAAATGCAACCTTCTGCATATAGTCCCCCAATTTATTTTGGGGCTGTGTGACGCCTGGCGTATCCATGAAAACAATTTGATATCCGTCTCGGGTCAAAACACCTGTGATTTTGTTGCGCGTTGTTTGCGCACGGTCGGTCACAATGGCAATTTTCTGTCCAATCAGCGCGTTAAGCAGCGTTGACTTGCCCACATTGGGACAGCCGATGATCGAAACGAAGCCTGAACGATATGGATGATTCATAGCAAATCCTTTTGTCCAAACGAATGAGGCAATAATTCTCCGAGTGTACACAAGGTCGCTTCGCGATTTTTGTTTCCACAGTAAACCAGCATTTCCGGCGCACAGAATTCGCATAACACCTGCCTGCAAACCCCACAGGGAAACGCAGCAAGTTTGCCGGAGCAGGCAATGGCTATTGCATCGAAATCACGTTCACCCGCATACACAGCCTTGAACATTGCCGTGCGCTCGGCGCAATTGGTTGGCGTATAGGCAGCATTTTCAATATTACAGCCTAGATAGTATTGACCGGATGTGGCCTTTAGGCATGCACCAACCTGAAAATGCGAATATGGCACATATGCGTGTTCCATCGCCTCATATGCCATCTCCAACATACGGCACAGTTCCGTTTGATCGGTATGATTCATCGTTTTAACCCCATTTTCCCTAAAATTTCATCTTGCATTGCCAGCATATTTTGTTCTTCATCCTGTTGCAGATGATCATAGCCGGATAAGTGCAGTGCGCCATGTACGGAAAGAAACGCAATTTCCCGTTTGAGCGAATGTCCATAGGCCTCCGCCTGTTCCACAGCACGCGGAAAGCAGATGGCAATATCGCCCAGATAACCATCCGGCGGTGCAATAATCTGGTCTCCTTCCCAAGCGGGAAACGTCAGCACATCTGTTACGGAATCTACGTTGCGGTAGGTCTGATTAAGGGCGCGGATTTCTTCTTCATCAGTAAGAAGTATGCTCACATCACCTGAAGTACCGGCAAGCAAAAGCGCGGTTTGAATGGCATTGCGCACAAGGGCTTCGGTTTCTGCATCTGCCGGTATTCCGTTCCAGAGCAATTCGATCATTTTGACTCGATTCCCGGATAGCGAATCCGTTCATGCATCAATCCACTGAAGGTTACAAGAAAGCTTTTTTCGATCTTTGTAATCTCCGCAAACGTCAGTGGACATTCGTTGAGCTGTCCATCGTCCAGCTTACTCTGCACAACTTTACGCACCATGTTGGCCACTTCATCTTTTGTCGGATCCCCCAACGAACGAACAGCAGCTTCGCAGCTGTCCGCAAGCATGACAATGGCGCTTTCCTTGGTGTTGGGCAGATTGCCATTGTATCGGAAAAGACGTTCAATCACAGGCTCTCCATCCACGGTTTGCTGCTGCTTGGCTTTATAGTAAAAATACGAGACAAGCGTCGTTCCATGATGTTCATTGGCAATTTTGCGAATAGCCGATGGCATACGATATTTGTTCAGCAGCGCGTCCGCATCCTTAACATGGGCAATGATATACCCTGCGCTTTCCTCCGGCGGCAGCGTATCATGAATGTTGCGGCCGTTGCTTTGATTTTCCTTGAAATACTGCGGCCTGCGAAGTTTTCCCACATCATGATACATGGCGCCCGTACGCGCTAGCAACGAATTTGCACCAATGGCCTCCGCTGCGCCTTCGGCAAGAGACGCAGCCATCATGCTGTGATGGTAAGTGCCCGGCGCCGCAGTCATCATCTTTTTTAGGAGCGGATGGTTGGTATTGGCTAGTTCATGCAGACGTGCATTTGTCACAATATCGAATACATTTTCCCAAACACTGAGCATTCCAACGCAGAATACGGATAGAATAAGCCCCGCTGCAACGTGAAGCCCCGCATAGATCAACGCAGAATTCCAAGTGTACGCAAGAATCATGGACCCCGAAACAATGACCACTCCGCCAAAAATCGAACCAACCGTTCCTGCTGCAATCAGCGCACCTCGTTTT